>DAIUCN010000005.1:0-100576 GCA_036846165.1 Prosthecobacter sp. | reverse complement strand
GGACGCCGAGGCCAGCAGGAGGAGGGGGAGCCGTTTCATGGGGTGTGGGTGTGTGGGTTTCCTTGGCTAAGCGGCGGCTGAGGGAAGGGGGGCGTGCAGGGCCATTTCGGCGGCCATGTCGGGCGAGGGCTGGAAGCCGGGCTCGCGGCTCGGGCGGATGTGCGAGCGGTCGTTGAGGAAGGTGATCAGGCGTTCGCGCAGCTCGTAGTAGCGCGGGTCTTCCATGATCTCGCGTCGGCTGCGCGGGCGCTCGAAGGGGATGTGCAGAATGTCGCCGACCTCGGCCTCGGGGCCGTCGGTCATCATCACCACGCGGTCGGAGAGGAAGATGGCCTCGTCGACGTCGTGGGTGACCATCAGGGTGGTGACGCGGTTGCGCCGCCAGAGTTCGAGCAGCACCTCCTGCAGTTCGTAGCGGGTGAGGGCGTCGAGCATGCCGAAGGGCTCGTCGAGCAGCAGCATCTTCGGCTGCAGGGCGAAGGCGCGGGCGATGCCGACGCGCTGGCGCATGCCCTGGGAGAGTTCGCCGGGGTGCTTGTGCAGGGCCTCGCCCAGACCGACGATGCTGAGGTAGTACTCGGCGATCTCGCGGCGCTCGCGCTTGGGGGCGGTGTAGTAGACCTGGTTGACGCCGAGCATGACGTTTTCAAAAGCGGTCATCCACGGCAGCAGGCAGGGCGATTGAAAGACGATGCCGCGGTCGGGGCCGGGACCGACCGCCTCCTTGCCGGCGAGGATCATGTTGCCGCGGCTGGGGTCGCTGAGGCCGGCGACCATCATGAGGACGGTGCTTTTGCCGCAGCCGCTGTGGCCGATGAGGGTGGCGAATTCACCCTCGCGCAGGCGCAGGCTGAAGTCCTTGACGATGGTGGCGGGGCCCTTCGGCGTGTCGTAGGTCTTCCACAGCCGGTCGAGCTCGAGAAGTTTGGGGTCGGGTGTTTTCATGGCAGAACCTCCACTTCCTCGCGATGCACCTCGCCGCGGCGGCGCGGCGGGTGCGGCAGGAGGCGGTTGAACCAGTTGAGTTCGCTGACGTCCTCGGGCAGCAGGTCGGGCAGGTGCAGTTTGCGGCTGGAGCGCACCCGGCTGCGATCCTTGGCCTCGAGCAGGGTGCCGATCAGTTGGGCCCGCAGGGCCTTGAAGCGCGGGTCGTGGTTGATGGACTTGCGGTCGCGAGGGCGTTCCAAGTCGATGCGGATGGAGTCGCCGAGCGTGGCCGGCGTGGTGGGCAGCAGTGGGATGACGCGGTCGGCGACGAGGATGGCCTCGTCAGGATCGTTGGTGATCCAGACCACCGTGGTTTTGTTGGCGAGCCAGATCTCGGAGATTTCGTCCTGCAGGGTGGCGCGGGTCAGGGCATCGAGGGCGCTGAGCGGTTCGTCGAGGAGCAGCACGCGCGGGTTCATCGCGAGGGTGCGGGCCAGGGAGACGCGCTGGCGCATGCCGCCGGAGAGTTCGCGCGGAAATTTGTGCGCCGCGGGGCCGAGCTTGACCATGGCGATGTATTTTGCGATGTGCTCGCGGCGGCGTGCGGCCGGCCAGTCCCTGAAAACCGCGTCGACGGCGAGGGCGACGTTTTCCTCGACGGTGAGCCAGGGCAGCAGCGAGTAGTTTTGAAACACCAAACCGCGGTCCGGACCCGGGCCGATGATGCGCTGACCGTCGATCCGCGCCTCACCGGCGTCGGGCTGCACCAGACCCGAGATCAGGTTGATGAGGGTGGACTTGCCTGTGCCGGAATACCCGACGATGACCACGAACTCGCCCTCCTCGACGGCGAGATCGATGTTGCCCAGCACCTCGGTGCGGGCGCCAGCGGGGCCGTAGCCTTTGCGGGCATTTTGGATTTCGATGAGGGGCATGCGGGTTGGATTAAGTCAGGCGGTCTTGAAGCGGCTTTCGATCAGGGACATCAGGCGGTCGAGGATGTAGCCGATGACACCGATGGTGAGGATGCAGAGGATGATGTGGGCGAAGCTGTTGGCGTTGTATTGCTGCCAGAGGAAGCCGCCGATGCCGGGCCGGCCGGTGAGCATCTCGACGGCGACGATGACCAGCCAGGCGATGCCGAGGCTGAGGCGGAAGCCGGTGAACATGTAGGGCAGGGTGGCGGGCACGAGGATCTTCCAGAGCGTCTTGTCCTTGGGCAGCTTGAGCACCTTGGCGACGTTGAGGTAATCCTGCGGCACGGCGCGCACGCCGACGGCGGTGTTCATCACGGTCGGCCACATGGCGCAGATGGCGATGGTGAAGAGCGCGGCGGCGTCGGAGGCGCCGAAGGCGGTGCGGCCGCCCTCGTCGAGGATGCGGACGCCGCTGAACAGGATCATGCCGAGGGGCAGCCAGGCGAGCGGTGAGACCGGCCGCAGCACCTGGATGAGCGGGTCGAAGGCGAGGGTGAACTTGCGCGACAGGCCGAGCAGAAAGCCGACCGGTGTGCCGACCAGCAGGGCGAGCAGGTAACCCTGGGCGACGAGCTTGAGGGACAGCCAGGTGAAGCGCAGGATGCCCTGGTCGAGTTCGCCGCGTTTGGCGAGTGGTTCGAGCAGGTAGGGCTTGCTGGCCTGCCAGGTCTCCAGTGGTGTCGGCAGATCCTTGGAGATGCCGTGGCGCTGGGTCACCTTGATGGTGTCGCCCCAGTCATCGACCTTGGTGGTGGTTACCGACTTGCCGGCCAGGAACTGCCAGACAAGGCCGCAGGCGAGCAGGGCGAGCAGCGGCAGCAGCAGGCCGTCGAGCTTGGTTTTTTGCAGCAGATTCATGGCTCAGGCTTTCAGGCTGTGGATGGCAAAGGAGGCGGCGTAGGCTTCGAGGTCCGCCTTGGGATCGAAGACGCTGCCGTCGAAGAGGGTTTCGGGCT
This sequence comes from Prosthecobacter sp., assembly GCA_036846165.1. GTDB lineage: Bacteria > Verrucomicrobiota > Verrucomicrobiia > Verrucomicrobiales > Verrucomicrobiaceae > Prosthecobacter. Next base: position 97,716 of record DAIUCN010000005.1, on the reverse strand, counting down.
TGTCATCGGCGCCGCCGTGCTTGTAACCGAGTTCGCGCATGGCCTCCTCATAGAGATCGGCACGCATGACCCGGCGGGTGACGCCGGCGTAGTCGGGCGCGCCCTCGGTGAAGCCCCAGCGGCGCAGTTGGGTGAGCCACCACTGCGCGTACTTGGCCTGCGGGTAGTTGCAGTTGCGGTCGCTGAAGATCATGTAGTTTGGGTCGCGGTAGCGGCGGCCGTCGCCCATGTCGTACTTGCCCTGCAGGCGACCGAGCAGGGTTTCCGGCGGGCAGTTGATGTAGGTGGCGGCGCTGACGATGCCGGCCTGTTCCTCGCGGTTCTCCATCTGGTCGAGCCAGACGCTGGCCTCGTGCAGAGCCTTGAGCACGGCCTTGACCGTCTTCGGGTTTTTCTCGGCGAACTCCTCGGTGAAGGCGCAGACTTTCTCGGGGTGATCTTTCCACATCGCCTGGGTGGTGATGGCGGTGAAACCGATGTCTTCGGCAAGGGCACGCGCGTTCCAGGGTTCGCCGACGCAGAAGCCGTCCATCTGGCCGACCTTCATGTTGGCGACCATCTGGGGCGGTGGAATGGTGATGAGGGAGACATCGGCACCACCGCCGGAGGCGTCGCCGGGATGGATGCCGCCGGCGGCGAGGTAGTAGCGCATCCACATCGCGTGGGTGCCGGGCGGGAAGGTCATGGCAAAGCTCATCGGCCGGCCGGCGGCCTTGGCTTCATCGACAAAGGGCTTCAAGGCCTTGGGATCGTCGGCGACCTTGCCCTTGAGTTCCTTTTTCAGGGTGATGGCCTGGCCGTTGCGGTTGATCAGCCAGGGGATGACCATCGGCACCTTGGGGGCGCCGCCGAGGCCCATGGTGCTGGCGATCGGCATGCCGATGAGCATGTGGGTGGCCTGCAGGTCGCCGTTGCTCAGCGAGTCGCGGATGGCGGCCCAGCTGGCACCCTTGGTGACGGTGGAGCGGATGCCGAACTTTTGGAAGTGGCCCTTTTCGTGGGCGATGACGATGCTGGAGCAGTCGGTGAGGGCGATGATGCCGAGATTGACGTTCGGGTTCTCCGGAGAGTCGTCGGCGTAGGCACTGCCGCTCCAGCCCAGGGGCAGGCCCTGGAGCAGGGTGGCGAGGCCGGTGGTGGCGGAACCTTGCAGGAGGCGGCGGCGGGTGAGGGCGGTCTGGGGTTTCATGCGCGGAGGGCGGTGGTTTTTTTGCGGACGGTTTTGGGAGCGGGAATCGGGGTGGGCAGGACGGCGCGCCAGCAGTCGGTGAGGGCCTGTGCGGCCTCGGCGCAGCGGTCGGATGGGATGAGGCCGTGGGCGACAAACTCATCCGCCAGCCAGCGGCCGCGTTCGGTGGTGGGGGCGTTGGCGTGGTTGCGATGGAAGATGTGGAAGCGGGCCGCGTCGGCGCTCTGGCCGGTGCCGAGATCGAGGGGGCCGATGAGCGAGCGCTGCAGGGCCTGTTCCTGGCCGGGAAAGCAGCCGCTGTCGGCGAGGATGGCGGCGACCCGCGGGCGGTTTTCCGGGGCGTCGCAGAAGGCACAGGATTCCTGCAGGGCCGCGAGGATGGCGCGGCATTCGTCGGCGTGGCGGTCGAGGAAGGGTTCGGTGGTGAGCAGGACCTTTTCCGGATGGCCGGGCGCCAGTTGCTCGCTGGTGGCGGCAATCCAGCCGTGGCCGCGCTGCACGGCGATGGAGTTCCAGGGTTCGCCGACGCAGTAGCCGTCGATCAAGCCGGCGGCGAGGTTGGCGGCCATCTGGGTGGGGGGCAGGGCGACCAGGCGCACCTCCTCATCCGGTTGAATGCCGCCGGCGATCAGCCAGCGGCGTAGCAGGAAGTGGTGCGAGGCGTAGCGCGAGACCATGCCAAAAGTGAGGCGGCGCGAGGTCGTGCTGCGGATGAGTTTTTTCAGCGAGGCGGCGTCGCGCACGCCGCGGTTCCAAAGGTCGCGGCTCAGGGTGATGGCGTCGCCGTGCAGGTTGAAGACAAAGGGGGCGACCACCGGGCAGGGCGGCGTGGCGAGGCCCAGGCGCATGGCCAGGGCGAGGCCTGCGATGGCGTGCGCGGCGTCGACCTGGCCATAGAGCAGTTTTTCGCGGATCGTGGCCCAGCCGACCTCGCAGCTCAGTTCGACGCGCACGCCCTGCTTGCGAAACAGGTCGAGCGCCTCGGCGACCAGCAGGGGCGCGCAGTCGGCGAGCGGAATGAAGCCGATCCGCACCGGCTGGACGACACCGGCCAGGGCGGGGGCGGAGGGCTGTTTCGACTTCGGCATGACAGCACGCTGAATGAGCATCCGCGGTGCCATGGCGTCGGGTTCATGCAGAAATCACGCGCAATCTTTTTCACTTGGTCTATGAATGCTGTTCATGGAGCAGCCTCTCGATTCCCGCCAGATCCGCGCCTTTGTTTCCCTCGCCCGCAGTGGCAGTTTCACGCAGTCCGGGCGTGAAATGCATTTGACGCAGTCGGCGGTGAGTCATGCGATCAAGGCGCTGGAGACCGACCTTGCCTGCCAGCTGTTTCATCGCCAGGGCAAGAGCGTGCATCTGACCCATCATGGTCGCGAACTGCTGCCGCATGCCGAGGCGATCCTGCAGGAAATGGCGCAGGCGCGTGCGGCGCTGGGGGCTCTCGACAAGACGCCGCGCGGCAAGCTCAGCATCGGCTGCACGCCGGCGGCTTCGCAGTTCATCCTGCCGACCGTGTTTCGCGAATTCAAGGAGAGCTTCCCGCAGTATGAGATTCGGGTCGTGCCCGGCGAGACGCCGCAAACCCTGGAGCGGCTGCAGAACCATGAGGTGGATTTGGCGGTGACGCTGCGGCCGCCCGACATTTCGCGTCTGGAGTGCCGGGCGATCTTCGAGGACGAGCTCGAATTCCTGGTGTCGCCGCTGCACGCCTGGGCGCAGCGGCCGCCCAAGCTGAAGGAAATCGCCGCGGAAACCTTCATTGTCTCCAGTCGCGGCAGCCTGAGTTTTCAGCTCATCCAGGAGTTCTTTCTGCGCCAGGGCGTGCGCCTGCAGCACTTCATCGAACTGGGCAGCAGCGAGGCGATCAAGGAGCTGGCCAAGCTCGGCCTGGGAGCGGCAATTTCGGCGCGCTGGATCGCGCGTGCCGAGGTTGAGGCCGGCCAGCTCGTGCCGGTACCGCTGCCCAAGGCCCGCCTGCGCCGCCGCTGGGTGACCTGTTCGCTCAAGGGACGGCCGCTCAATCTCGCCGAGCGAACATTTGTCGGTTTGTGCGAGGAGGTCGGCAGCCGTCTGGGCTGAGGCTACTCGAGAATGACCTGGGCGATGGCCAGCTCTTGAGTGTGGCTGAGCGAGAGGTGGGCGGTGCGCACGCCGAGGCTGGCGGCGTGGCTGGCGGCGGCGTGGTGCAACTGCAGGTTGGGGCGGCCATTGGCGGCGCGAGTGACCTCGAAGTCCTTCCAGTCGACGCCCTCCGCCCACAGGCCGGTGCCGAGGGCCTTGGCAGCGGCTTCCTTGGCGGCAAAGCGGGCGGCGTAGTGGATGGCCGGGTCAGCGCAGCCTTCGCAGTAGGCGATTTCGGCGGCGGTGAAGGTGCGCTCCTTGAAGCGGTCGCCATGGCGCTCCAGCAGCGCGCGCACGCGCGGCACGTCGACGAGGTCAATGCCGAGGCCGCGAATGGCGGCCTGCGGGGCGGGGGGCGGACCGGGATCGGGGTTCACGGCGCGTAGTGGGCCATGGCGTCGCGAAATTCCCGCACGGCCATGCGCAGGCCGGTGAAGACGGCGCGGGCGACCAGGCTGTGACCGATGTTGAGTTCGTGCAGGTGCGGCACGGTGAAGAGGTCGGGCAGGTTGGCGGTGGTGAGGCCGTGACCGGCGTTGATCTGCAGGCCGAGTTCGAGGCCGAGCTTCGCGGCGGCGCGCAGGCGCTCGGTTTCGGCGGCGCGCGCCGCGCCGAGGGCGTTGGCGAAGGTGCCGGTGTGCAGTTCGATCATGCTGGCGCCGACGGCGGCCGAGGCGCGCACCTGGGCCTCCTCGGGATCGATGAACATGCTGACGCGGGTACCGTTGGCCTCAAGCTGACCGACGGTGGCGCGCAGGCTGTCGATCTGGCCGGCGACGTCGAGGCCGCCCTCGGTGGTGACCTCCTCGCGCTGCTCGGGCACCATGCAGACGAAGTCGGGACGCACGCGCAGGGCGATCGCCAGGATCTCGGGCGTGTTGCCCATCTCCAGGTTGAGCTTCGTGGCAATCTTCTCGCGCAGCAGGAAGACATCGGCATCCTGGATGTGCCGGCGGTCGGCACGCAGGTGGATGGTGATGGAGTCGGCGCCGGCGGCCTCGCATTCGAGGGCGGCATCGAGCACCGAGGGCTCGACGTTGTGGGCGTCCGGCATGGCGCGGTAGCGCGCCTGCCGGAGCGTGGCGACGTGGTCGATGTTGACGCCGAGGTGGAGGTGCATGGCGGGGATCAATGCAGGAAGTGGCGGTGGCCGGTGAAGATCATGGCCATCTTGCGCTCGTCGGCGGCGGCAATGACCTCTTCGTCGCGGACGCTGCCACCGGGCTGGATGGCGGCGGTGGCGCCGGCTTCGGAACAGGCGATGAGGCCGTCGGCGAAGGGGAACATGGCGTCGGAGGCGACGACGCTGCCCTTCAGCGAGAGACCGGCCTCCTGGGCCTTCCAGACGGCGATGCGGCAGGAATCGACGCGGCTCATCTGGCCGGCGCCAATGCCGAGGGTGCGGTCGTGGCCGGCGAAGACGATGGCGTTCGACTTGACGTGCTTGACGACGCGCCAGGCGAAGCGCATGGCCTCGATCTCCTCGCGGGTCGGCGGGCGCTGGGTCTTGACCTTGTTCTCGAGGTCATCGAGGCCGAGGGCGCGCGGATCGCTGTCCATGACCATGACGCCGCCGGGGGCGTTGCGGATGACCGGCTCGCTGAGGGCTTCGACGACACCCGGCAGCATCTGGATGAGGCGCAGGTTCTTTTTTTTCTGCAGGTGGGCGCGCGCGTCGGCATCGAAGTCGGGGGCGATGATGACGTCGGTGAAGATTTCCGAGATGATGCGGGCGAGGGCGAGCGGCATCGAGCGGTTGATGACGATGACACCGCCGAAGGGCGCCTGTTTGTCGGTCTCGAAGGCCTTGGTCCAGGCCTCACGCAGATCCTCCTCGGCGGAGCCGACGCCGCAGGGGTTGGTGTGCTTGAGGATGGCGAGTGTCGGTCGGCGAAACTCATGAATGAGAGCGGCGGCGGCCTGGATGTCGAGCACGTTGGTGTAGCTGAGCTCCTTGCCGTGCAGCTTGGCGAAGTAGTCGCCGAAGTTGCCATACAGCGCGGCGGCCTGGTGCGGGTTGTCGCCATAGCGCAGCTCGCTATACAATGGCAGGCTGAGCGAGAAGGTTTTCTGCGTGGTCTGCTCCTTGTTGAGGTAGCTGGCGATGGCGGCGTCGTAGGAGGAGGTGCGCTGGAAGACCTTGCAGGCGAGGCGCTCGCGCGTGGCCATGGTGGTGTCGCCCTGGTGCTCCTTCATCTCAGCGAGCACCGTGGCGTAGTCGCCGGGATCGCAGACGACGGTGACCCAGCGGTGGTTTTTGGCGGCGCTGCGCAGCATGGAGGGACCGCCGATGTCGATGTTCTCGATGGCTTCCTCAAGGGTGACGTCCTTTTTCGCGATGGTCTGCTCGAAGGGGTAGAGGTTGACGATGACCAGATCGATCACCGGAATCTGGTGCTTGCTGGCGTTGCGCTTGTCCTCGTCGTGATCACGGCGCTGCAGCAGGCCGCCGTGGACCTTCGGGTGCAGGGTCTTGACGCGCCCGTCGAACATTTCGGGAAAGCCGGTGTACTCGGAGACGTCGATCACCTTCAGGCCGGCATCCTTGAGGTGCTTGGCGGTGCCGCCGGTGGAGAGCAGTTCGACGCCGAGGTCGGCCAGGCCTTTGGCGAAGTCGAGCAGGCCGGTTTTGTCGGAGACGGAGAGGAGGGCGCGGGCGATGGGCATCGGGAGGTGGGGTGGCGGGTTGGAAAGGGGATCACTCGACGCTGACGGTGAAGCGGCGGGTGGCGCTGCGGGCAAGTTCAAGCACGACGAGCGAATCGGCATCCTCGGCGGGCTTGCGGCTGGGGGAAAGATGGAAGGCGGCGGTGCCTCGCTGAAGCAGCAGGCGCACATCGAGGCCGAGTTGGCTGTTGCCGTTTTCGAGCGCCCATTCGTGAAGATAAAAATAGCTGCGTGGAAGGGTCAGGCGGATCTGACGGCGTCCATCGGCGCGGGTGTTCAGGGCGGCCTGAATGGCGGTGCTGTCGAAGCCGGCGGCATAACCGGTGCCAAAGGCCCAGGGCGGCAGGTCGCGGACGCGGCCGGGGCCGTCGACGGCGCTGCCGGTGGCACTGAGGGTGGCGGTGGTGCCGCCTTCCAGGCGCTTGCCGTAACTGCGTGCATCGAGGTTGAGATCGAGCCGCCAGGCCGGACCGCTGCCCGTATCATCGAGCAGGCTGGCATCGGTCAGCTCAACCAGCAGGCTGAGGCTGCTTTCGGCCGCCTGTACCTGCAGGTTGGCCTTGCCATCGAATTCGGCGGGCTCGGCATGCAAGGGGCGGTCGGCGCCAAGTCCCATGTTGGGCGTGACGAGGATGCGTCGGTGTTGGATCAGACGGACGTCGCCCTCCAGGGTGAGCACCAGGTCGGCAGATGGCGGAGCCTTGGTGATGTCGAGGCGCAGGTCGAGCGCTTGGCTGGCCCCCGGGGCCAGTTGGTACTCGCCCTGCAGGCGTTGACCGGCATATTCAACCTGCCAGCGGCCGGCGATGGCGGCGTTGCTGGTGTTGGTGAGGGTGCAGGCGGGAGCGACAAACTGCTCCTGGTTGAAGAAGGTCTCCAAGCCCCAGACCACAGCGAGCGGGCGCCAAGCCGCGCGCGCGACCGCGTTTTCCAACCGACCGACGCCGTGCAGGAGCAGCGGCAGGCGTGCGTGCGTTTCATCGATCCGGGTGGGAGTGGCGCGGGTGTAGCTGAAACTCAAGCTGGCACGGGAGCCGGGTGGCATGGTCTGGCGGGATTGCGCCGCCACGGGGCGCCAGTTGCCGGCGGGCAGTGGCAGGGCGGTGAGCAGCAGGGCTTCGAGGCCGGGGTTGTGGGCAGTGCAGGTTAGTTCGAGGCGGGTGCCTTCGGCGTTCAGGGTGGCGCTGCCGGTCTCCAGTTGCCAGGGACGGGCGGGTGGGCCATCGAGCAGTTCCTCGAGCAGCAGGGTGGCCAGGCGGCGGTGCAGGGCCGGGCGTGGCAGGAAGCCGTTGCCGGTGTCGTGAAAAAAGCCACGGTAGAGCTCTTCCAGTTCCGCAAAAAGCCGGGCCTCGTCCTGAGGCGCCTCAGCTTCCGGCAACTTCAGCAGGCCGGTGAGTCGGCCGAGGTCTGCGAAGGCCAGACCTTCATCTTCCGCAAGCTCGGCCAAGGCGTCGGCATGAGGGCGACCGCGGCCAAGCACCTGCTCCGAGGCCGCGCTGACGCCGGGCCAGGAGGCGGTGAGCAGTACTTCAGCACCGAGTTCACGGGCGGCGCTGATGGCCGAATCGACGGCACGTGCGTGGCGTGCCGGCGACAGACCGCTCTCTGCCTCGAATTGACCGGTGCAGAGCAGGACAAGGTCGACCGGAGCCTGGCGGGCGCTGGAAGCAAGGACGGCGGCGGCGTCGAGCGCCCCGCCACCACTGAGGTCGCGCAGAACAATGGCGGGTCCGCCGATGGCAGCTTGTCCCGCCTGACGAACGCCGCCAGTGTAAAAAAACAGCGAGGCGAGTTGTTGGGCGAAAAGTTCGGCACAGGCGGGCTGTGGTTCCCCTGCTTCGCTCCAGACCGGCTGGGCGTCACCGAGCACAAGCAGGTGGAAGGGTTCGCGCTGGGACAGTTTGCGCAAGCTTTCCGGCAGAAGTTTTTGCAGGCGTTCCTGACGCGCCGGTGTCAGGGCGACGGTGCCTGCGGCAGCGCTGGGTTTGGGCAGGCGGGCTTCGAGTTCGCGGGCGGTGCGCTGCTGCTGCTCCAAAGCCGGCTGCGCAGCGAGACTGGCTGCCAGGAACAGGCAGGCCAGGGCGCCGGCACGGGTCGGGAGACGAAGACTCATCGGGAGGGTCATTTCAGCCAGTTCGGCGGCCATTTCCAGTGCAAATGCGCAAGGCGACTTCAGGGGGACAGGGCTCGGGCGACCGCGAGGCCAATGAAATTGGCCACGCTGTAGCCGAGAATGCCGCAGAGCACGGCGGGTACCACCAGCCGTTGCCAGTGCAGGGCGCCGGCCATGGCGGCGGCGGTGGTTGGTCCGCCGGCATTGGCGTTGGAGCAGAGCAGCACTTCCTCAAGCCGGAAGCGCAGCAGCCAGCCGGCGGCGAGCAGCAGGGCCAGGTGCACGGTAAGGAGAACTAGGATGAAGAGCACGAGGGGGCCGCCGACGCGCAGCACCGCTGGCAGGCTGGCACTTGCACCGATGACAAGGAAGAGAAACTGCAGGGCCAGTGCACCAAGTTCACGGTCGGGGGCGTTGGCCGGCAGATGCCTGGCAAAGGCCAGGGCGAAGCCCAGACTGAGGGCGCTGGTCCAGAGCAGATCGGCACCGGCGAACGGGGTCCAGGCCGACGCCACGCGCCCCAGACCGCAGAGCAAGGCCGCCAAGCCGATGAGCTGGGCCAGGTCTGTGGTGCTGGCGCTTGGCGAGGCCGGTGGACACGCGGTTTCCACGGGTTCGGCCGCCGCACGGGCGCGATCGGCGAAGGCCTGTACCAAGTGAGGCCGGCCGGCCAGCGCGAACAATCCCATGAAGTACAGGGCCATGACCAGATTGTCCGCGGCCATGCCTGCGGCCAGGAACTCGGCTTGCTGATCGAGGCCGAGCACGCGGGCGGTTGCCAGGAAGTTCACCGAACCGCCGATGTAACTGGCGGTGAGCACACCGGCCAGTTCGGTTTTGTGGGGGAAGTCGGGCAGCAGGGCGTGGGCGGTGAGCGCTCCAGCCACCGTGGCAGCCGAACCGGTGAAGAAGAGCAGGGCGAGACGACCGGTTTCACGCAGCAGCGTGTGCAGATTGGCACGCAGCAACAGCATGGCGATGCCGAATGGCAGCACATACTGCCAAACCAGATCATAGACGGCCGACTGTGCGGGCAGCAGGCCGAGGTTGGCGGCAATCATGGCGAGCAGCAGGGCGATGATGGCGCTGGAGAGTCGACTGCCGAGGCGGGTGGTTTCCAGTCGGAAGGCGACCCAGGCCAGCAGGGCGAGGCTGGCGAAGACCAGCCAGGGATCGTCGGGAGCGAGCAGGGGCATTCCGGGTCTTTATGCCATGTAGGGGGCGCTAGCCCAAGGCCAAATCGCATGCAGGAAGCAGGTCTGTGCTTGCCCAGTTAATGAGACGGTGTTTCATTAAGGTTGTCATGACGGAATCGACCCTGGCGGCTTCAGAAAACGCTTCGGCGGCAGAGCAGGCTTCGGCGGTAGTGCGGCGTGGTTTGGAACTGCTGGCGCTGGAAGAGGCGTCCGCCTGGCGGCAGGCGCTGGCCTGTTTCGATCGCGCTCTGGAACTGCGGCGCGGACCGGCACTGCAGGACGGTCCCGGGCAGCGCTGGGGGTTGACGGCCGCTTGGATGAACCGGGCTGACGTCCTGCATCGATTGGGGCAGCACGAGGCCTCGCTGGCTGCCTATGACGAGGCCGTGACGCACCTGCAACTCCTGCCGTTGGACGTGGAGCCGGCCTTTCGCTGGCGACTCGGTTTGGCTTGGATAAACCGCGCCCTGCCGCTGCAGGCGCTCGCCCGACTCAGCGAGGCGGCAGCATCGTTGCAACGCGCGATCATCGTGCTCGACCACCCGCAACTCGTCAGTCTGCGCGATCGCGGCGCACTTGGCAGCGCTTGGACCAACCTCGCCGGCATCCGGCTGGTTCAGGAGGATCCCCTGGCGGCGCTGCCCGCAGTGGCGCGCGCCCTCGCCGCCTTAGAGCCGTTTGAACATCAGGATGCGACGGCTACCGCCGTTGCCCTACAGGCACGCCATGCCGGTTGCGAAGCTGTGGCGCGACTTTTGGAAGCCGGCTGCCGCGATGCGGATCAGGCGGAAACCTGGATTCATGAGGCCACCGACTGGGTGGAGGTGGCGCTCGATCGTGCACACTACTGGCTGGGCAGGGACTTCGGCGATCTGCCGCTGCAGTTGTTCCGCTTCGGCTGCCGGATTTACCTGGCCTACCAGCCGCAGTTCCTCGGTGAGTTCCTGCTCGATGTCCTGCGGCCGCCGGCACGGCGGCGGCCGGCCTATTTCCAGGCCGCGGAAGAGGCGTTGCACACGGCGGCGACCGTGCTGCGCCAGCGTGGACCGGCCGATCTCGGCCTGCGCCGGCTCGACGACCTGCTCGACTTGCTGCAGCAACTGGAGGCGGCGGCGCGCCAGCTCAGCGCCTGGCGATGCGGCGATTCGTCGCGCCGCTAACGTCGTCAGCCAGCAGCCGGATGCAAAAAAGCACCTTTTCGGATTGACAAAAATGAGGATGAGACTTATTCGCATCAACATTCAATTGCGAATGAGTCGCGATTGCTAAAGCATTCATGAAACCCGCTCCCCTCTCTCCCGTCGTGCGTTCCGCCAGTGACCGCTGGGCCGCTTCCTCCCTTCTTTGGATTGCTGGCAGCTTGTCCGCGCAAACCACCGCCCCCGCGCCTGCGCCCCCGGAAGGCGTGGCCGAACTGCCCGAGATCTTGGTCGAGGGCGAGCAGGGCAAGGTCTACAAGCCCGACCGGGTGCAGACGCCGAAGTACACCCAGCCGCTGCGCGACATCCCGCAGACGGTGACCGTCGTGCCGCAGTCGGTCATCCAGGAGCGCAACGCCACCAGCCTGCGCGATGTCTTGCGCAACGTGCCCGGCATCACCCTGCAGGCGGGCGAGGGCGGCGTGCCGACCGGCGACAACATGAGCATCCGCGGCTTCAACGCCCGCACCGACCTGTTTGTCGACGGCATCCGCGACTTCGGCGGCTACACCCGCGACCCCTTCAACATGGAGCAGGTCGAGGTCACCAAGGGGCCGGCGTCCTCGAATGCCGGCCGAGGCTCGACCGGCGGCTCGATCAACCTCGCCTCGAAGACCCCGCGTCTGGATCCGTCGTACAGCGGCGAAACCGGTGTCGGCACGGACGATTACGTCCGCAGCACGGCCGACGTCAACCAGCCGCTCGGCGAGCACAGCGCGTTGCGCGTCAATGCCCTTTACCACGAAGCCACCGTGCCGGGGCGCGGGGTGGCGAATGAGCAGCGCCAGGGTCTGGCCGCCTCGCTCGCCTTTGGCTTGGAGACCGACACCCGGCTGATCCTCAGCCATTTCCACATGGATTCCGAAGGGCTGCCCGACTACGGCATCCCCTGGGTGCCGGCACCCAGCACCGCTGCCGGCGTCACCACGACCTACCTGAACGGCCTCGGCGCGCGCGCCAACGACATCCCGGATGTTTCCTTCGACAACTTCTACGGTCTGCGCGAGCGCGACTACGAGCGCATCCGCACCGACATCGCCACGGTGCAGTTTGAGCACGACTTCAACGACAACCTGCGCTTCACCAACACCTTCCGCGCCGGCCAGACCGAGCGCGATTCGGTGACCACCGCACCGCGTTTTGCCGATGTCCAGGCCGGGCCCAACATCACCTACGACGGCACCATCAACCGCAACTTCCAGTCGCGCGACCAGACCGACCGCATCATCGCCGACCAGGTCAACCTCATTGCCAAGTTCGAGACCGGCCTGCTGCGCCATGACCTGGTTGCCGGTGCCGAGGTTGTTCACGAAACCTCGAAGAACTTCGGTCGCGTTGTCATCGGCGGCACGCCCACCACCACGATTGGCAATCCGGATCCCGACCAGAACTTCACCGGCCGCATCCGCCGCAGCGGCGCCTACACCGAGTCGGAGGCGCTGTCGCTTTCGGCCTACCTGTTTGACACGGTCAGCCTGGGCGACCACTGGCAGCTCACCGGCGGACTGCGCTACGATCGCTTCGACATTGATTACAGCTCGGTCGCCTCGACCGGTGCGCCGGCCTATGCTCCGGGAGCCCGGACGAACTTGAGTCGGGTCGACGAGATGGTGAGCTGGCGTGCCGGCTTGGTGTACAAGCCGGTCGAGAACGGCAGTGTCTATTTGGGTTGTGGCACCTCCTTCAATCCCTCGGCCGAGGGCCTGACGCTCAACAACACCGCCACGGCCGCCAACAACGTCAACCTGGATCCCGAGCAGAGCCACACCCTCGAGCTCGGCACCAAGTGGGACCTGCTGCAGGATCGCCTGCAGCTGACGGCGGCGGTCTTCCGCACCGACAAGACCCATGCTCGCACCGAGGATCCGGCTGATCCCACCGACACGGTGGTACTCGATGGCGAGCAGCGCGTGCAGGGCATCGAGTTCGGCTTTGCCGGCAGCCTCACCGACGACTGGCGTGTCTTCGGCGGTTACACCCTGCTCGACAGCGAGGTGGTCGCCTCCAACAACCCGCGCGAGGTGGGGCGCGCGTTGATGAACACGCCGCGTCACAGCGCCAACCTGTGGACGGTGTACGATCTGCCCCGCGGCTTCCAGGTCGGAGCCGGCCTGCAGTTCACCGACAGCCGCTTCAACTCCAACAACGATGCCGCGCGCGAAGCTCCCTCGTTCTGCCTCTTCGATGCCATGGTCGGTTACGCGGTGAACCAGCACTTCTCCCTGCGCCTCAACCTCTACAACCTCGCCGACAAGCCGTACATCGACCGCGTCGGCGGCGGTCACTTCGTCCCGGGGGCCGGTCGCTCCGCCGTGCTCACCGCCAGCTACAGGTTCTGAAACCCCACGCGCCGGACCGGTTTGCGCCGGTCCGGCCACATCCCCCCACGCCATGTTGCTCAGCATCCCCGACGTTCTCACCCACGAGCAGGTCGCCCAGGCACGACAGCTTCTTGAATCTGCCGCCTGGGTCGACGGCAAGGTCACCGCCGGTCATCAGTCGGCCCGCGCCAAGGACAACCAGCAGATCCCCGAGGGCCATCCGGCCGCGGTGCAGGTGGGTGAGATGATCCTCGGCGCCCTCGCCCAAAATCCGCTCTTCCTCGCCGCCGCCCTGCCCCTGCGCCTTTTCCCGCCGCTGTTCAATCGCTATACCGGCGGCCAGTCCTTTGGCACCCATGTCGACAACGCCATCCGCCAGGTGCCGGGCACGCCGCTGCGCATCCGCACCGATCTTTCCGCCACCCTCTTCTTCGCCGAACCGGAGGAGTACGACGGCGGCGAACTCTGCGTCGAGGACACCTATGGTGTCCACCGCGTCAAGCTGCCCGCCGGTCACCTCGTGCTGTATCCCTCGACCAGCCTGCATCATGTCACCCCGGTGACCCGCGGTGCGCGCCTCTGCTCCTTTTTCTGGCTGCAAAGCATGATTCGCGACGACGGTCAGCGCTCGCTGCTGTTCGATCTCGATCTTGCCATCCAGCGTCTCAACGCCGAACTGCCCGGCCAGGCCGCCGCGGAAAAGACTTCCGTTCAGCTCACCGGCGTTTATCACAACCTGCTCCGCCAATGGGCCGAGATGTGACCCCACGCATGCACCCGACCTTCCACCGCCTCATTTTCTGGGCGCACCTCGTCGCCGGCCTCGCCGCCGGTCTGATCATCGCCTCGCTCGCCGGCAGCGGCCTGCTCATCGCCTATGAAACCCAGTTCCTGGACTGGGCGAACCGCCACCTGCGGGTGACTCCGCCCGCGGCCGGTGTCGCCGTCCGGCTCGACCCGGCCACCCTGACCGAACGGGTGCGCGCCGCGCAGCCGGGCTTCACCCCCGGTGGCTTCACCTGGCAGGCGGATCCCGCCGCGCCGGTCACCCTCAGCGCCGGCCGCGATCAGGTGCTTTACGCCGATCCCTACACCGGCGCGCTGCTCGGCGAGGGCGCCAAGGCCTGGCACGATTTCTTCCACGCCGTCACCTCCTGGCACCGCTTCCTCACCCAGACCGGTGTGGAGCGCGAAACCGGCAAGGCGATCACTGGCGCCGGCACGCTGGTTTTCGGGGTCCTGGTCGGCTCAGGGCTCTACCTCTGGTGGCCGCGCCACTGGCGACTCGCCAACCTGCGGGTCGCCCTGTGGATCGACCGCCGCTTTCGCGGCCGCGCCCGCGACTGGAACTGGCACAACGCCATCGGCTTCTGGAGTGCCCTGCCGCTGCTCGCCATCCTGCTCACCGGCCTCATCATGTCGTACGGCTGGGCCAACAGCCTGCTGTATCGCCTTGCCGGCAGTGAACCGCCGCCGCCGCGCCAGAGCGCACCGGCAGCAGGGCGGCCGGGCGCGGCGGAGCGACCCGCGGCGCCGGCGATCCGCCTCGACGGTCTTGGACCGCTGCTCGCCGAGGCCCAGGCCCGTCACAGCGACTGGCGTCGGCTCAGCCTGCGCCTGCCAACGGCTCCGGGCCAGCCCTTTCCGCTCATGCTTGACCGCGGCGGCCGCGGCCAGCCGCACCTGCGCACGATGCTGCAGCTGGATCCGCTTGCCGGCACCCTGAAACTCAGCCCGGACGATTTCAGCTCGCAAAACCTCGGTCGCCGCCTGCGGATGTACGCCCGCTTCCTGCACACCGGCGAACTCTTTGGCTTTGCCGGTCAAACAGTCGCCGCCCTCGCCAGTCTCGCCGCCCTGATCCTCGTCTGGACCGGCTTCGCCCTCGCCTGGCGACGGTTTCGAGGATGAGGGCTCAGCCGCCTATTGAACAGCTCCAGGATTTCAGGCGCCGATGCTTTCCGCCACCGGCGTCAGCAGCAGTTCGCCGGAGACCGTTTTCGGCAGCGACGTCAGCAGGACAAAGCTGAGATTCGACGCCGGGTCCGCCCAGGCGAGGGTGCCGGTGGAGCCGCTGTGGCCGAAAGTTTGTGCGGAGCAATGTGTGGCGAAGCCAGCAGGGCCCACCATGAAACCCAGACCGCGACTCGCTGCCATCCCCGGGGTGTGGTTTCGAACCATGAGGGCGGCGGTCTCCGGTCGCAGCACCTTGCCGGCTGGCTGCAGGAAGCTGTGTAGAAAAGTGGCGACATCCGCCGCCGAACTGTGTGCGCCCCCCCAGGGCGCGGCGAGGTTGCGCCAATAATCGCTGTTCCAGTCCCAGGCTTGGGTGCCTGGTTTGCCGGCACCCGCTTCGGCGGCGGCATGCTCGGTCTGCATCGGCACCGTGTCCGACTTGCGGAAGGAACCCAGGCCAAGCACCGAGCGCTTCATGCCGAGCGGACGGAAGGCTTCCGCCGCCAAAAAATCCGGCAGCCGGGCCTGGGTGATGCGCTCGACGATTTCAGCCGCCAGCAGGATGCCCATGCTCTGGTAGTGGTACTTCGTTCCAGGCTGGAACAGCAGGGGCGTGCGCAGGGCGCCCCTGACAAAGTCGGCGAGCGGCGCGTGACGGGCGCGCAGTTCATCGTTGTTCTCCAGCTGGTCGGGCAAACCGGAGGTGTGGGTCAGCAGCTGGCGAAGGGTGATTTCGCGGCGCGCGCCCTGCGAGAATTCCGGGAGATACTTCACCGCCGGGTCGTCCAGCTTCAACTCGCCGCGCTCCACCAGCAGCATGACGGCGGTCGCCGTCAGGGGCTTGGTGATCGACCCGAGCAGGAACATGGAATCCGTCTTTGCCCGGCCAAACGCCTTCTGCTGAACACGGTCGCCACGCCGCACATGCAGGGTCGCCGCCTGCAGCATGCCCGCATCCACCTGCTTTTGGATCAGTCGGGAAGCCGTGTCCAGGGCGTCGGCAGTCGCTCCGCGGAGTCCGGCTGGGGTACAGACTCCGGCCAGGAGGGAGGCAAGGGCGTGGCGTCGTTTCATGCGCTGGGTTTGCCGTTGTGCTGGGGGCGGCAGGCAAAGGTACGCCGCGACGACGGATGTTCCTGCCGGGCTGTCCAGCTGGGGCGTGTTGGCTTGGAAAGCAGGGTGCTGATGAACGGGCAATGGAACGGGTCATGAGCATTCGGGATCATCGTTTAGATTGAGTGGCGCGGCCCTTGCCTGGTGACGCTTTCGAGGCTGAGGGAGGGGATCTGGCGGATTGGAAGTCTTAGACGGCTGCTCGATGTTTTTTGGATGACGACCGCGGAAGATTCCACTATCAGGCGGGCAAATGACACCGGAGAAATTTGAGGCACTGGTACGGCGCCTGGAGTCGGCCGAGAAAAACCATCCCAAGCGTTTTGTCTGGGGCACGGGTCTGCTGGCCGCCGTGGGATTCAGCTATCTGGCGGGCGTTCTGCTGGTTTCGCTGGCCTTGCTGACAGGCATCCTCGTGCTGCTGATCGCCCATCCCAATGCAGGCACGGTCAAGCTGGCCCTTGTGTTGGGTGTCCTGTTCGGCGGCATGGCCTTGGCCATCCTGCGGGCGCTCTGCGTTCGCCTGCAGGCTCCCGACGGGGTGGAGCTCACCCCCACCAGCGCGCCGGGACTGATGGCGCTGGTGGAACGGCTCAGACAGCGGGTGGGTTCGACCCGCTTTCACCGGGTTCTGCTGACGGGCGAGTACAATGCCTCGGTCGTTCAGCATCCCCGGCTTGGCCTGTTCGGCTGGCACAAGAACTTTCTCATCCTCGGCCTGCCCCTGATGCAGAGCATGACACCGGCGGAGTTTGAGGCCGTGCTGGCCCATGAGTTTGCCCATCTGGCGGGAGGGCACGGTCGTTTTGGCAACTGGCTGTACCGGCTTCGTCAGTCCTGGGGGCGGCTCTTTGATCATCTGGCCAGGCAGCAGACCGGAGGCATGAAGATCCTGACGGCCTTCCTGGGGTGGTTTTGGCCGCGCTTCAATGCCCGGGCCTTTGTGCTTTCACGCGCCAACGAGTATGCCGCGGACGCCCTGGCGGCACGGGTGGCGGGTGGGGTCAACATCGCCTCGGCCCTGAAACGCATCTCCGTCTACAGCCGGCATCTGGACGAATCCTTCTGGCAGGAGGTGTATCTGCGGGCCAACGAGGAGTCCGAACCACCGGCCAACATTTTCAGCGAACTGCCGGCCCATTTGCGCCGGGGCCCGGAGGCGGCGCAGGCCGAGAAGTGGATGCGCCAGGCCTTTCGGGTTCACACCACCACCGACGACACGCATCCCTGCCTGCGCGAACGGCTGGAGGCGCTGGGGCAACTGCCGCCCGAGGAGGAGCGGGGGTGCCTGCCGGCGCTCACGGGACCAACGGCCGCCGAAGCGTTTCTGGGCGCGCAGGAGACAGCGCTTTCCGCGCAGTTGGGGCGCGAGTGGTCCGTGCATGCACGTGAGCCCTGGAAGCAGCGCCATGCGGAGGCGGTCCAACTGCGGTCGGTCCTCGAGTCTTCAGCGGCCCCGAAGCAGGACCCAACAGGGGAGCAGGACCGGATCGCGGAACTCTGGAAGCGTGCCGATGCCCTGGCCGGTCTGGAGGGGGCGGCAGCGGCACAGCCGTTGGTCCAGCAGATTTTGACCCTGAATCCGGCACACGCGGGAGCGCTGTTTGCCCGCGGGGCCCACCGTGTCAACCTGGATGAGGCGGAGGGACTGGAAGACCTGGAGAAGGCGCTGTCGCTGGACCCGAGCTGGGAGGAGTCGGCTCTGCAGATGATCGGCAACTACCACCATCGCCACGGCAACAAGGAATCGCTGGCGGCCCTGCAGCAGCGCTGGACGGCCTACGAAGAGAAGATGGCAGCGGCCTATCGCGAGCGCGATGAACTGCTGTCCACGGATGTGTATGAACCGCAGCGGCTCGGCGAGGACGCCTTGCGCCAGCTCCGGGCGATCCTGGTGACCGAAAGCGTTGTCGCCGAAGCCTGGTGCGTGTGCAAGGTCACCCGGCACCTGCCGCACGTGCCCCTGCACTTGATCGCCCTGCGCCTTCAGGTGCCCTGGTGGAAACTGCGCACCGACGGTGCCAATGCCAGGCTGGTGCAACGCGTGGCCGACCAGTTGAAGGTCGAGGGCTCCCTCGTGGTGTTCATCCGCGAGAAGCATTTGAAGCGGCAGGCCGACCGTCTGGCGCAGGTCGAAGGTGCCAGGGTGTACCGCAGAGGCTGAGGCGACCGTGTTCTGCGGATGGCGTCGACTGTCGCCGCTACTGCCTCAGCGACCGAAGGCTGTCGCGGGGAAGCTGAGTCTCAACCCATCCTTCCCATGCGCCGTCTCAAGCAGCGTGGTGCCGGTGGTCGGACTCGAACCGACACGTCCTCACGGACACAAGATTTTGAGTGCCCGATTGATTTTCAACAGTTTGCGCATCTTTGCTGATGCTCAATGGGTTGTGCAGATCGGTGCCGATCGGGGTTTCGGCGTTTGGGCAGGTTTCGGCAGGCATCGGAAGTTGGAGTGTCATAAATCGTCATGCCACAGCCCAGGCCATCCCTCAATCAGAGCCGAGGGTGTCCGGGGGTGCGGGCAGTTCACAGGACCGCAGGCGCACAAGGCGACCCTGGCACAGATCGTGAATCTTGAGGGTTCTCGGGGTGCGCAGGCGGCGGGCAGTGCCCAAAAACACAGGCGCAAGCACGGGCGCAGGGGGCTGAGGTGCGCCGGTGGCGTCATGCGATGACATGCGTTGTCATGCCGGGGGCTTGTTGCGCAACAAACCGCAACTTCCGGCAGGTGCGAGCAGCGGACGGCAATGCCCGGTTTTGACACGCTCTCCTTGGCATGGAAGATAAAAAATCTACTGCCGCGCCGGAAAACCAGCCCCCGGAAACGCTCTGGACCATCGAGGACGTTGCCCGCTACGCCCACTGCAGCCTCCGGCACGTGAGCAAGTTGCGCGAACAGGGTCTGCCCTACCGCAAGCTCGGCCACCTCGTCCGCTTCAGCCCTCAGGCGGTGAAACGGTGGTTTGAGGATTGAAGCGCTGCGTCACCAGGTCATTCCGGCGGCTCCGCCTCCCACGGCAGGTTGAAATAATCGAACACTGCCTATGTGCGCGAAAAAATCTGCCGCTCCATCATGCCGGCGCGCTCGCACATCTCGTTCATCGGTCAAGGCCGCCGCTGAAGAAGCGAAGCACTTCAAGGGGATCCACGCTCACCTGCACCTTTTCCCGGCCCTGGATCTTCAGGGAGTCCAGAGAATCAACGTATCGTATTACCATCATCAGCTTCTCTGTGTCAAGGTTGCAGAAGTGAGTTGAACGATGAATTCGGTGAGTTCCTGAATTGTGGAATAGCGGGAAAGACTCACGCGCAAACCACCAACGGCCATATCGTGAGCGACTCCCATCGAACGGAGAGTCTTCGAAGAGTGGATCGCACCGGCAGAACATGCCGCACCTGTTCCCACGATGATTCCAGAGGTCGCCAGCGCGCCAATCAGTTGCTCGCCAAGCATCCCGGGCAGTGAAAAGTAGCTCGTGTTAGGCAGCCTTGGAACGCTTCTGGAGTGGATTACCGCCTCGGGTAATTCATCTTGCAGCAGAGCCTCAAAGGTGTCTCTGAGAGCGCACATCGCTTGGGGGTTAAAGTCATGAGCTTCAGATGCTGCCGAGGCGAGACCCGCAAGCGCTGGCGTGTTGGTCGTGCCGGAGCGAAGGCCGTTCTCCTGCCCACCACCCAAAATCATCGGCTCAAGTTCGAATCCCGGTCGGATGTAAAGTCCGCCTACTCCTTTCGGGCCGTGAAACTTGTGAGCAGAAAACGAAAGTAAATCCACGTCCTGCCATTCGCATTGGAGATCGACAGGGATCTTGCCGACTGCCTGCGTGGCGTCGGTATGGAAGAGAGCTGCCGGACAAACCTCACGAATCAATCGCCCAATTTCCGCGACAGGCTGCAATACCCCGGTTTCGTTATTGGCCGCCATGATGGAAATCAAAGCAGTATCCTCTCGCAGAGCATCGCGCATTGCATCCAACCGAACGACGCCGTGAACGTCCACGGGGACTTCAATGACCTCAAATCCGATACGTGCAAGTTCAGCAGCCGGCTCGTCAACCGAAGCGTGCTCGACTGTGCTTATGAGAACGCGCCCATCCTTGCGTCCTCTGGCTAATGAAGAGAACACCCAATTATTCGATTCTGTAGCTCCCGACGTAAAACTGAAGCAGTCTGGCTCTTCGGCGTTCAGCAGCTTTGCCATCGCCGCGGCCGCTTTCAATCGAGGTTTGTCGGCTCCGGTGAAGGCGGCCGTCGAAGCTGATGCGTTGAAATAGCACTCGGTCAGGTAAGGCAGCATAGCCTCGACAACGAGCGCTGTCGGCTGAGTCGTTGCGTTGTTGTCAAGGTAGATCATAGCGCTGTCGCGGCGGCCTCTGGCGACCCAAGAAGCGAAGACTCCGGCATTGATGGATATAGTTTATTCAGAAGCACTACGAGCGGCTGCATCTCAAGATCCGAGTCGATGTAGGGAACTTGGACATAGACTTTCTCGGAATCAACTTTCGCCAACATATGCCCGTGCTTGAGAAGCTGCTCGGCCCGGGAGTTTTTTTCTCCAACGGCAATTTCGGCAGTGCCTGGATCAGAAACCTTGAGCACAAGCCGATTTCCGAGCTGGGATCGAAGCTGCATCGGCATAACGGTGTTGTCCGGACGCTGCGCGCAAAACATCATGAATATGCCCGCTGCGCGAGACTTGATGCTCAGCCGGTTTACATTCGTTTCGACGGCTGATGCGTAGTCCCTGTCCTCCATCCACTCTGCGAACTCATCGTGGATGACCCACAGGGTCGGTAGGTGGATTCCGCTCTTTTCCCGGTAGTGCCTGATGTTTTGGGTTTCGGCTTCCTTGAAGAGCATGTAGCGGCGTTCCATCTCTTCAACCAAGCCAGCGAGGATGTCGATGGAGCCGTCCTTCGAATCGATAATGCCACCGCTTCCGGTCTTGATGTGAGGGAGATGCCGGAGCGGCAGATAGTCCACCCCACTCTTGCCGTCGATAAGGTAGATATGGCTCTCGGCCGGGCTCCTCGTCAGCCCGATGTGGAGGAGCATGTTCTGCACGAGGACCGATTTGCCTGAGCCGGTGGCACCGGCTACCAAAGTATGAGGGTTTGCGAATGGATCGAAGAACATTGGCTCTCCATCTTCTTCACGGATACCGATGAAGACCCTTTCTCCCTGGCTTTCAGCGTTCTCGAGGAGCTTCGCAAACACGGTGGTTGAATGGAGGACCTGTCGGTCCGGTCTTTCGACCGAAACCGAGATCACCTTCTGGCCGGGTAGGAGACTGAGGACCTTTAGCCCATCGGTCGTGTAGAGTTCCTCAAGGCGTTTCTCGAGTTGGTTGATGGTGAGATCATGGCCGCCCTGCAGGCGGATCAGGGCCGCATTGGGGGTGAGTATTGGCGGTTTGCCTTCTGCCAGTTTGGCAGACATGCCGTAACGGTGGAGGGCGAACTGAAGGGTCGACACGGTCGATTTGAGCCATGCTTCGTCATGGTTCACTCCTGCGGCGTGAACAGCTGCCCGGGCGCTGAGGAAGCCCTTGATAGATGCATCATGCAGAACCACCGGCTCCGGAGCGGTCGCTACAGCCACGGGTGGTGTAGAAGGCGCTTGCTCGGGGGCTGCGGCAGGCTCCGGTAACACTGTCTCAGGAAGTAGATTGATGACAGGCTTTAAGGGGAGTGCATTTGGATCGATTGCCGGACCCACATCGGTGTCGGAGTTTTCGTCCTTGGCGATCTTGATCCCTTTGAGGACCGCGAAATCCGGATGCCCCGCCTGCTGGCGAAGGAGCAGGGTCTTTTCGGGGGTTCCGGCGAGCATCTGAAGGATGATCTTTCGGGTAGAATCAAAGTTGAATATCTCTTGGTGGCCGAGGACGTCCGGGACGCCTGTCGTCACCCCCTTGTGGCTCGAGACGACGGACTCGCTGGGGAGGTGGCAGAAGACATGAGAGTAGCCGACAAGCGAGAAAGTGCATTCTCCTGAACGGATCAGGCTGCGCCATTCGGATGTTTTGGCCGATGACGAGCTGGTCAAACGGGAGAGCAGCATGTCGGCGAGGCGGGCGAGCCAGAGGTCCTGGTCGGCTGGCGCAGGGGCGCTGGCTAGAGCGCGTGCAATCTGGCTGAGCGTGTCCTGCAGCTGCTTCTCGGAAGTCGTCTTCTTTCCAGCGTCATCGGGAGATCCGAACTTTGCCTCGCTTACTGCGATCTCGAGGTGGGGGCGGCCGTCGCGCTCGGATGGCGAGAGCACGAGAAGATCGGCGAGTCGTTTGCCGTCCTGCTTACCGAGCCAATGAGCGTAGTCGTCGAGCAGGAACCAACACGTCGACTTGTTGGTGTTGATTTGGGATTCGATGAGGAATTTTGAGAGCACCACACCCAACAGCTCCTTGGTGTTGTTTGAGCGCCGGGCGGCCCGGAGGACGAGTTTACCGGAAACCGCGTTGGCCGCGGCCATGAACCGGCGGGCATGTTCCTTGAGATCTAAATCGGTGACTCCTGATGGCAGGACCTCCCTCAGGATATCCTGAATCGAGTTGATGAGGAGCGTGTCGCGGGCGGTTGAGGAGATGACGGTGTTCCGGCCGTCCGACGTGCTCTGAATATAGCGGATGACCCTGACGCTACGGTCCTCGAGCAGCCTCCGGTCCAGTAGTTGGTCCTGGTTGAGAACCCACACGCCGAGCTTGTGGGTCTCGTCGATCGTGGTCTTGACCTCCTTGTTGTCGAAGTTGAGCGAACGGACCGGAAGGAGTTGCTTGTTGGCTTCCGTAGCATGTTTCGCCGTTTGCGAGTCACAAACGAATCCGAGGTTCGCGAGGTAGCTCCAGCCGGCTGGTGACTGGGCCGGACAGGTCAGGTATACCTGTGCGACTCCGGACCCTTCTTCGAACGGAAGCATCCGCTGCCAGCGATGTTGGATCAAGACTTCGGCCGGGAGCGTGTGCCCGCTGCTGGAGCAACTGACCCACTGGAGGCGGGCTTCTCGCGAAAGCTCGTCGCGGCAGAACACGATGTCGGTCGGCTTGGACCGTTTGGTGCGGCGGCTGGCCGGGATTGATTGGGCTGCTGACAGGTTGATCCGGACCCGCGATAGGAAGTCGTGGTCGCGCTCGTCGCCCTTGATCTTCGAGAATCCGGCCACCAGTTCTTGGTAAACCGTCTGGAGGCGGGCTTCATTCCGGTGGGTGAGAAGGATCTCGCAGTTCAATTTCTTCTTCTTCGGATCGCGGTTCCGCTTGTTGAGGTCGTCGACCAGGCGGGCGGGAAGATCGCTGGATTCGCAATTGTAGAGGAGGACGGCGAGATTGTCCCGTTCGTGTGGCTGGAGGTTAAGATAGTCCTCGATCTCCGCCATGATCAAGCGAACGGCGGCATTGACGCTTTCGCTGTCTCCGGAGGAAAGCCGACTGAGGCCGTCTTCGGCGTGGTGGATTGAGTAGTTTCCGAAATGCGATGTGAGGGACATCAGTTCGGCCTGAAGTCCGACCCAGGAGACGGTCAGGTCGGGCGCAAGCGGGGCGGCGCCAAGTTCCTGAACATCCTTGACGAAGAGACCTCCCTTACGCCCGTCGGAATACTGGTCGGGCTTTGGATTGAGAGCCTGGCGAATGAAGCCGGTCATCTGAAGCAAACGGGCGCGATGGGCTTCAAGCCGCAGCGGATGCCAAGGGCAGACGATGGTGACGGTTGGCCGGCGGTTGGCCTCGCGGATCGTGACGGTGCCGAACTGCGTGATCAGTTGGGTGAGCTGCTTCCGGGTGTTGTCGTGCGGGACCTCCCCAATCCGATCATGGAACTGACGATAGGCATCCGAGAGTGCCGGGATCGTGCCGAGGTCGAGTGCGTTGGCGACGTAGGCCTCGATCGCCGGCTTCACGGCAGCTTCCAGTGCTTTGAAATCGTTATAGATGGCTGAAGCCAGGGGCTCATCGAGCTTGCCGCTTTCAATGATTTCCAGCGCCTCTGCGTCGATGGAGCGAATTTTGGTGATGCTGGGGATGAACCGTCCGCAGACGCGATCCCCATCGCTCGGCGAGAAAGCGTCGCTGCTGGTCAGGTCGATCTCCTGGAGGCTGCCCTCCTTACCGATCGACGCGTAGTTCCCGGTCGCCCTTGTAAGGGGCGACTTCCCTTTGTTGGCATGCTTGAGTATTGCGGCCAGATCGGCTTCCTCGACGGCCGGAACGGAATCCGGCGGGAAATTCCAAGTTAACGGAATGCTCGCCATCGGGCTTTTCTTCCAATCGTCCTCACTAGGTGCCTTCTCCTCAAAGGTGATGCGGAAATCGATTTTTTTGGCTTGCTTCCCCTTCCACTTCCAATTGCTGTCCTCGAGCTCCTTTAGAACACCATCTTCGAAATTAGGAAGCAGGGTTTCCTTCTTTCCAGTCCCTTTTCCGGAGAAGGAAATCAGTCCGCCGCTGAACGCGGAAAGGTCTCCGTAGTGGCGCTGGAAGTAGCGGCAAATGCCCGGATCGACGGACTTGAAGTCGACGATGTTGGATTGCTTCACCCCTTCGACAACGACCCGGTAGCTGTGGCCTGGGGTGAGGCCAGGAATGCGCCTGCGGACGCAGTCGAAGATGCCGACGAGGAAGTCGGTGCAGATCGCCTTTTTCTCGAAGACAAAGTCCTGCCATTCGCTGGCGAGCTTCGGATTGTGCTGGGTGATGACGTCCTCGAAGGCCTCGAAGAAGGCAACCTCATCTTCTGATGCTTCGCCCGCTTTGCGGCTCTTCTTGGAGGCGAGTTCGTTGAGGAGAGCATCCTCATCCTCTGATGGCACAGCTCCGGCGAACTTGAGCGCTCGGCGCGTTTCCTCGACGAATTTCCGGACGGTGGACTTCGTGGGAGCCTTCTCGAAAAGCTTCTTCACGTCCTTCCAGTCATAATCGAACAGCAATCGCCGGGCTGCTTGTTGGTCGGTCGAGCCGGTTTTGACGTAATCAGAGAAGACCTGAACCAGGCCATCGGCTATTACTTCGCCAGAAGCTTCCTTCTCGAGAAGTTTCTCGAGAGACTTTACCAACACGTCGGGATCGAGAAGCGGTCCATCCGGGGCGCGGCGGGTTAGGTAGTTCGAGTTCTTCTGGTGAGCCTCCAGCTTGGCGTTCCACTGGCTCCGATGCGTCAGCTTGTTCGGGTAAAGCGACAGGAAGCAGTCCTCCCATTTCGGGACGCCGAGTTCGGGCAGGTGGAGACCGGCGGCCTTGTGTATGGTCGACCCATGGTGCACTTCGGCGATCACTGAGCAGATGTAGTCTGCGACAGAAGTCAGGCTGAACGAGCCCGCATCGAAAACGCCCATGATGAGAGCTATGAAGGCCTTCGCGTCGTTCGGGCTGAATGAAGCATTGGCTTCATAGCAGGCGATCTCAAACCAATCTTCAGCCGATTCGTACGACTTGAGAGCGTCGGCCGCAATCGCCTCCTTGTGGTCGAGGGTTGCCTTAACGTCACGATCCCAGTCGGTCGTGAGGATTACTCTACCAGTTCGATCTAATGCCCTGGTTTGGGCCGCGGAGTGGTCGACTAAAAAACGCTCATCTACCGTACCAGCGTAGCCGTTTCGGGCCAACTCAATGTGGAGCTTGCCGATTAGACTGGGTTCTTTGGATGCTATATCAACAAAGTCTCCAACTTGATCTTGGGTAAATCCAGATAGAACGTAAAACGATCCGGGAAATGGTTCGTCTTCAAGGTTTAATTGGATTTCCTTGATCAAGGTCCGAAGCGCGACCTTAGCGATGAGTCTGGATGACGAAGGCATGGCGGTTAGGCTGGGGCGGCTTGATCAGTCGGGATTCCAAGTGGGTTGACGACGTAGGTGCAGGAATCGCTCATGCTGCTGCCGAGGCCGAGCCCAACAAGGCGGCGGCTGAGGCGGATCCGGTTGCGCAAGTAGTCGGCTTCGTCGTAATGCTGTGGGTTTTGCTTTTGAATAGTGGCGGCAGCTTCCTGCGGACCGAAAACCAACCCGTAGCGGCTCCTGAGGTGATCGAGAAAATCGGCCTCCTCGACAGGCGAATCGCCGGGAAGATTGGCGAACACGAGGGCACGGATGAGATGGTCGGTGGGAGCGTAGCGCTTCCGTGTGGTTCCTCGGGAGTCAATCAAACCAGCCTCGCGTCCGAGGGACTCAAGAGCGACAAGGGTGCCTGAACGGTATGCTTTGGCTGCTTCGGCATGGATGGCCCTCTGAACATCGTCTCGCGTTCCGAGCTTTTTGAGGTCCTCTGCCTGGAAGTCGTTGAGGAAGAAAAGGCGCTGCAGCTCGGTCGCAAGTTCGGAAGCGCGGTCTTTTTCCTCCGTGTCGGGCCGGAAGTTCGGATCGAGAATCTCGACGACGCGTGGGTCGCCCTCGAGCATCCGGGAGACATATCGCCGCATGCCTTCAACTCCCAGGGCTTCGTTGTCATCTCGATTGCCAATGGAGGCGCGGCGAACCACGTCCATCTTCGGGCCGGGAATCTCGCAAATGAAGAACGGGGAACTCTCGCCGCTCTCCCAGGCGGCTGCGGTTTCGATACCGTAGAGGTAGATGTGGAATGGTAAGAGGAAGCGAATGTGTTCCAGCGCGTCCTGATGCGGCAAATCGAGCCTTAGGATCTGAATGAGGTCCTCGGCTAGCCGATTGAACGCGGGGTGTTCCTTGTAGGGGAGGAAGGTTGCCCCCTTGGTTCCGCCTCGGAGCGGCTTGCCGGGTGGGAGCAGGCTGCGGATGAGCTTGTTGCGTGAGGTCGATTCACTGAGGAACCGTTGCAGCAATTGTCGCAGTTCTCCCCTGAGGTTCTCAGATGCCCGCGTGAGCATCAGGTAGGCGATCTCGCCGGTTCGGGTGAAGATGTTCCGGTCACGAACGAATTTCAGGTCTCCCGGTTCGTAGAGCGCAGCCGGTCCGATCGGGAAAATTAGCCGGGTGGTAAACTTCGACGATTTTCCCGCGTCTAGGACGAGCTTCTGGAGAAGCTCGATCTTGCTGACCAAAAGATCGAAGTGAGGGTGAGAGTTTTTGATATAACTGAAGTCGATAGCCTCGTCGCCCGTGCGTCCGTTGATGTCCTGGAGCCATTCGCTCCACATCCTTTCTTCGTCACCCTGATGATCGTCGCGGATCTGAACCATCCTGGGGTTGTTAAAGAGAAGGATGCGAAGTTCCTTCGAAACCGGGGCGGCGTAGGACGCGTTCTGGTAAGGAGCGGTGAGATCGAGAAGCGAGCCGTTGCTCATCATGCCTTCGGCCATGCCCAAGAACTCGAGGACGGTCGCCCAACCCGATTGGGGTTGAAGCCGGTGTCCCCAGACAGCTTCGCTGAACCAGCCGGCGAACTTTTTGTCAGACGGACTGTGGCTGACGATGGAATCGCGGATCGAGATCATGGGGGTCACTGGAATTCGATGTGAGTCTTCTGCACCTTCCCGCCTTCTCCAAGGGTCATGTGGATCAGAGCGTGTTCATCCTCCTTGATGTCGAGGTCGCGCAGCGCTCGCTGCTTGAGCGCCATCAGGTCCTCCGACGCTTCCCGCGAAAAACTGCCGGGCATGGCTCCTTCGTAAGCACGCTGGATAAACTCGAAGCGCATAAGTGTGAGAACCATGGAGAAAGACCTGCCGTTATGGGTAATCTTCAGGCACGGGAGCTTGTTGCGGCTGATGCAGATCTTGATCGAAGACTTCGGGATCGCCTGCAGAAGGATGTCGCTTACTGGGGAGGTCGTCATATCGAGGCCGGAGGCCATGAAGAGTTCCTGCTCAGTGCTGGCGACGTAGGAACCGGTCCAAATCCGGTTGAGTCCGGTGATCAATGAATTGAGCCGAATCCCGTGGATCGCTTCGCCTGTGCGGACAGGCTTGAGGAAGTCCTCGATGTAATCGCCCGCGTGACGAAATGCGGTGACGGACCACAGGTTTTCGGTTTTGATGCCCAGGTCGCTCGCGTGGAGGAACACCCTGCGGCGTTCGTCGGCGAGATGGTTGAGAAAGCCGTCCAGATCTTTTCCGTCGCCCAGATCACCACGGATGTAACTTGCAGTCTCGTGCCCGAAATCGGGGTTGCGCTGGTGGTGGGGATCGTGCGCGACCAGTTTTGCGTGCAGGTCCTTGGTCTCATCGTCTCGGTTTCCAAAGATCAGGAGTTCGTCAATGTCGTTGGTTGTTTCGTTCCCGATCTGGAGGGAGGCGAGGAACCGGTAGACGTTGTGTTTGTTGCGGCGGATTGCGCTAAGGTTGTGGCCAAAAAGGTTCCGGTGGAATGCGCCTGCCGCCCTCTGGTGGTCATTCGTCAGGAGCTTCCGGGTCTCGGCGTTAGGTTTCAGGAGGCCGTCCTTGGTGCCTTCGTGTCCGAGAAGCGCATTTGAAAGCACCATGAGGATAGCACGGATCGGCAGGTGAAAGTGGCAGGCGTCCGCCAGCCGGGCGAGGTCGCACAGCCGTTCCTGGATGTGAGGTGAGGAGAGAATCTGATGGTTGGCAGCGAAGGGTGATTCGGGTGCGAAAAGTGGGTCGGCCGCTTCTTTCTCAAGGCATTCCCATTCGGGCCGGCTGAGGATCGCATTGATGCATGCCTTCATCAGCACCTCAGACGTGGTGCTGGACAGGTCGACGAGACCAAACCGTGGAAAGGCATCCGATTCTAGCAAGCCGTGGGAGTGAAGGCGGATGGCTTCGGCGAAGAACCGGCGGAGGTTGTTCGATGCGCTCGCGGGAAGCGCCCGGTAAACCTCGTGCATCTGCCCGTCGTTGACGGCGATAATCGTCGGCCGGTGGGCGTCAGCGCCCGCGGCATGTGAAGCGATGGATTCGAGCTTCCGGACGCAGTCGTCCGTGAGCGTGTTGTCGGTGTTTCGCTTCCGCCAGCCGGTGAGGTCGCGAATCAGGTCAAGCTGGCTTCCGTCAAGAAGGCTGAAGGTTTCGATTCCGTCCGGTGCCATGCATGCCGGCTTGATCCCCGTCAACTTCGTCAGGATCTCGTAGCAAAGCGTCGTTTTCCCATCGCCAGCCGTTCCTGTGATGAGAATCGTTGGCCGCTGATCGGCAGAATTTAGAAGGCATGCGTCAAGTTTATCTCGGGCCGGGTGGCGGAACGATAGCCGCTCAATCTTAAGTGGCTTAGTATAAGAATCGATGTTCTCGGCCTCGGTCGCGTTGTTGCCGGCAATCGGTCCGTATCCGCGCAGAAGGTTAATCCAGTTTTCGCCGAGTATGCTCATTGTGTGTGGGAGGGCTTCGATCGTGCTAGAGATGACAAATCAAGCATCCGGATGATGGGGTCTCCTTTGTTTTTAGTCCGGCGAGCGTTGTGACAAGAGGAAGATTCTTCCTTCTTTGGGCGGTTCGTGCCTGTTGGAGTTTCGATTTCTCAAGAATATCGGCCATGCGCTCGGGTTGCTCTAGTTGCTCAAGGGACTCGTTCTGACACCAATAAAAGACGTTTCCGTTCACGCGGTTGGGCTTCTCATAAGCCTTAGCCTCTTCGTATAGTTTTGGGTATTTCTGTTTGAGCAAAACCCACTCAACCTTTTGTTGATAGAAGCAAAAAAAGCAACCACTTCGTGTGCGCCCCCATTCCGTATAGGGAGGCATTCCAAGACCTGAGTCCTCGAGAATTCGCTGCACCCCGTCGTAATCGATTCCATCCTCACGAAAAGGGAATTCCGCTCGGATGTTTGGCTTATGGCTTATATAGCCAACCCGTTCCTCGTCAGCGCGAATGCCCACGTAATTTACGCAATAATCGTCTCCGATGTAATCCTCAAATGGCTTTAGCTTCATCATTCTAGTGCACCATCGACGATGGTTGGATGGGAGCATACCTCCATACTGCCGAAGCAAGTCATCAAAGGTGGTGCCAAAGGTAGTTCGCACGATTTTACATCCTAGGTAACCTTCCAGGCGCTCCAGATACTCGTAAGTGTCGGGCAGTTCTTTGTCAGTGTCGTGGAATATGTATTCCATATTCGGAACGCGATCACGGAGATACACTGCGAGCGCTGCACTATCTTTACCTCCGGAGAGACTTAGGACATGACGAACCTTCGTCGGGTCTTCCGGCCACTTATTGTCTTGATCTGGAGATGGGGTAGTCATGGGTCAAGGTTTCTTGGATTTTTCAAGAGTATTAAGTTCAGTCCAGATCGCACGCATGGCGGCGGCGAGGCCGTGGCGCCCGTGCTTAGAAAGGATCTGCTTGATTTCCGTTTCGACGGGACCAATGCGGCTTTCATCCATCCCATTCCAATCCACGAGGTCACCGACCTCGCTTCCATCGCTTTTGGTGATGGCAATACGACAGGCGTGGCCGTTGAGCCTCCTGGTCGTGCCGATGAACGTCATCTCCGTCCGCTTAAACCGACCGGCGGCGATTTCGAGTTGGTGGTGAAACTCCGTCTCGTCGTTATCCAACCAGCGCTCTGGCGACTTGCGCGCAAGTAGGTTCGCCACGGATTCCACCCATGCCCGATCATCGAGTGCGGTGTCAGCGAGTCGCAGGGCAAAGGCTTTGAGCGTCGGTTCGGTCACGACAACGGCCAGTTGGGCTGCGCGGTCGACGATGTTGCGTCTTGCCGCAGGTGTCTTCGCTTCCACATCGAAGGCAGCACAAATCGCATTACGCAGGCGCTCGATAAGATTCGGATAAGCCGTGCGAATTTCGTGAAGTGCAGTGCGCAAGCGGGTGGCCAGTTCGTCTGGCGTCTTGAGCCCGTCTACTCCGATCGGTGGGAGGCCACATGCTTCTGGTAATGTAGTGAAGACCAGTTTCACCGGTTCTCGGCCGTCGAGAAGCGCACGTCGGACAGCCACGGCAGCAGCCGGAAGGGTGTTCGTCCTACGGCAGTATTCGGGAACTTCCCGGCCGATGAAGACAGCCAACGGACGCACGAGATCAATTAGATCCTTTTTGGTGGCATCGCGCGCGTCGATTTGAAGCAAGCGAAGCAGTTTGGAAAAAACATCAGCACGGACGCCGCTCAATTCGCAATATTGGAGGGAAAAGAACTCAGGCTCCTTGGTGATCCGCAGGAAGGCGTCGCCACCGACCTCGTGAAGATATGTGCCGTCCTCGTAGAGAGCGACTCGCTGGTGGTGCGTTGCAAGATAAATGGCGAGGATAAACGGCTGGAGACCTTCGCGGACCCCGAATGGCGGCAGCGAGAGCGCTCGCAGGATTTCGGGAACTGGAACCAAAGCGTCAATGCCTTTCGCTTTTAGCGTGTCCGTGATGAGAGCGAGCGACGGGAGCAAGTTGCACAGATCCTCGCCAGGAGTTGGGACTCGAAACATCCAACCGGACTCCGTCTCAACATGGAATCCGCCCTGCTTCAGAATAGAGAGATAGAGCGCCATCTCAGCCGGACGCTTCGTGTTGTCCATGCCCAGATGCGGTTTATCGGACGCCGTTGCCATTGCCTCGGCCAATTTTGTTCGAGCAGCGACCGCAGCGCTGCTTGGAGAACGACGGTTGATGAGTTCGTTCAGAACCTTCGGTGCTTCCGAGTAAATTCGCTGACACCTCTTTCCAAGAAATGTCAGGAGTTCTCGCCCGGTGGCCAATTCCTTGGGGCTGCTAGTCCCGTTGTAAAACCACTCGATGCTCTTTCCGGTGGGGATGGCAAGATTGTCCAATCCGCCGAGGCGAATGCGGAGGTTCCGTTTGGCCTGATTGATCTGGCGAGAGACCTCTTCGCGAGCATACCGATCGCCTGAGAGCTGCGGGGTGTTCCTCATCACCCACTCCCACGCTACCAAGTCGGTGAGCGCAGTTGCAGCCTGGTCAGGCGGTTCGACGACAGCCACGAAAAGCCCTTTGGCGAGGCTGGCCTTCCGTTCGCGCAATATCTCTCTGGTTGAACGCTGCTGTGAACGGTCAGCCGGCACGATAACTCGCAGGTTCAAATCAGCCCCTTCGCAGTCGATTTGGGGCTGGTTGACGAGGAGATCATTTAGTCCGCTGGCTGGTATAAGTTTTACCGCGGCATACCGCAGCGTGCCGTTGCGCGCGTAAAAGGCGCGCGGAACTAGATGCTCGGAACGGACGTGGTCGCAGAGGCGCTTGATGCTGTCGCCTCTGCTGGAGGTCGCCTCGACTGCTTTTGCGAACAGCTCATCGAGGTTCACAGATGTGTGGGGCCATAGACACAGACCTTTGACAGTGCCGCGTTCGTAAATCACACCGCGAGCGCGCAGGGTCTTGATCGCGTCATCGACGGCTTTCGGCCCACCGCCGACTGACGCGCTAACGATCTCCTCCGTGGCTGGCAGGTCGGGAGCATCCAGAAGGCTGAGCATCGCGACGGTCTTGAGCACCGCTTGCTCCTCAGGCGTTTCGCCCGGAGTGGAGGCCAGGACTGACTCGATGACCCCCCAATGCGTGTGCGAGTGCCCCGTCGTAACGGTTGGCAGTA
Organism: Prosthecobacter sp.; assembly: GCA_036846165.1. GTDB lineage: Bacteria > Verrucomicrobiota > Verrucomicrobiia > Verrucomicrobiales > Verrucomicrobiaceae > Prosthecobacter. The sequence continues at coordinate 65,418 of DAIUCN010000005.1, read as the reverse complement.
GATTCAACCGGACAAAATCGAAGAGGTGATGAATTCGATAGTGTCCGACGTTGTCGGCGTGCTGCGCAGCGTGCTGCTGAAGCGCCATCGGTTCGGCCGACGAAAGGAAGCTAAACAGTGATCGCTCGTTCTGGCCAAACTGGCGCATCGTACGAACGAGCACGGGAAGTGCTGTTGGATGAAGCGGAAAAATTTTCGGCCCGAGATCGGCAAGCGAAACAGGGGCCGTTGGCCCGTAGATTCCCGTCTTGAGGGCTATTGTCATGGCCGCGTTCGACTCCTTTGTCAGTGCATCGGGCAGTCGGTGCGTTTTGACGTTCAGTGTTGCGGCAACTAGCGCAGTGACCTGCTCGATCGGCTGTGCGTAAACGATTTCCTCAAAGCGTCCCGCGACTTTGTCCCATTCGCGGCGTGCCGCGGAATCCAGCCCCGCGGCGTATGCAGCGACGCCTTGGTGTAGTGTGGCGACGATTACGAAAGCCTTGTCTCCGCTACGAGCAGCTTCTTCAGCAAGCCGCTGTAGAAGGAAAACATCTTCGGACTCAGGGTTGCGTGCGGCATATTCCAAGTTCTTGCCAAGCTCGTCAAGGATGAGAAGCAGTCCCGCATGGCGGTGACGTTTTGAGATGCTGACGCACTCCCGAACCTCCTTTAGAACCTCTTCGGTGCCCGGTCGGCCTCGACGACCGTCCCATTTCAAACCCAGTGCGCGAAGGACCGTCACACCGAGTGGCTCGTTATCTCCAGTCGCCAACACCGCTCCGAAGGTTTTCTGGTCGACAAAGCGCCTGAGGTCTTTGGGAAGTTCGTTCGTCGATCCTTCTGCAATTCGAGCTAGCGCCAAGGCAAAATCAGTTTTTCCCGAACCATAGTCGCCGGCTATACGCCATGCACGTTGCGTGGAGTTCGTCTGAAAACCTGCTGTGATTCGTTCAATCGCTTGCTGCGCTACGGGAGTGAGGATGTAGCCTAGCGAAGAGTTAGGATCCTTAAAGTCGCGCTCAAGATGAACCGACCGCATGAAACGTGGGTGGATTCGGAGCAGTGAAGAAATTTGCATGTCAGTCGTGGCGGGGAACGGAGAGTAGAGCGGCTACAGGAATCGCGGTCTTTCGTAAGCACCACGAAGATCGCCGTGGCCGCTACTTCGGCGAAGGCGCTGAAGCTGCCGCAGGTTTGCCGATTCGGTGGTCTGGAAAACAGTTGGCTGTGTCTGTGCTAGGTTGGACACGCGCTGAAGAATCTCGCTTTCTGCCATTCTCAGGATACGTCCTGGACTGTGGCTTCCCGCGACCAACTCTCGCAACGCAACGGTTTGCTCGGTAGGAAACGCCCGATTCCACCAGTCGTGAACGAAGAAGCTGAAAAGCTGCTGTGGGATGGCGGTTTTCGGGCCAGTATCGAATGTGTAAAGCGTTTCCCATTTTCCTGCTGCATTCTGTCGTTCACCAGCTTCCTGAATCAGACCCAGTGCGGACAGGGCGCAGTCGAGGTGATCTTCACCTCGTTTCCCATGTGGCGGGCGGTAGCTGTGAAGAAAAACTTCCCAATGCTGTTTGAGTGTGACTAACGAGGTAGCCCTTTGATTCTGCTCGGCCTCCTTTCGGAACGCTTCGACCACGGCGCTGCCACTGAATTCTGCGGTTGGCCAGCGATTGAACAGGCATTCCCACGCGAAAAAGGGTGCGCGCGTGTTCGTGCAAATTAGCCAGTGGAGCAGCCAGTTGCTGGAGTGATCTTCAAGATAAGGATCTAGGCCGGTTCGGGGCGTGAAAATCAAGTCACCAATCTGACTCAAAACCCAGCCAGCGTCCTCCTTCGAGGCGATTTGGAAGGCCTCAATCCAGCACCGCAGTGACTCGACCATGTTTTTTCCAAGGCCCAGTGAGACGATGCCTTCATCGATATTGGTCAGCGGATCTCTACCAGTTGAAATTTCGCGAATGGCTTTTGGGAGCCAAGCTACACGGAGAGGGAAAGTTTGATGTCCCGAAAAACGGAAATTTGAGCTGGCGTGCATATTTTGCTCAGAGGAAGCCATTTAAATAGGGAAGGGCTTTAGGAAAAAGCAAAGGAAACTTTTACTGTCTCGGTGTTTAATCGACGTTCGTGTTTGCTTTGAGGCATTTTGATCATGGTGTCGTGGTAGCAAGTGATCACGGATCGCCAACCATTACCAAATGAGGTGGGACATTCATAGGGGGAGGACACAAAAAATTCCGTTTTTATGAAGCTGATGGTTCGAATCCTTCGGGGAACTACATGTAAACATCACAAATTCAATAGATTATCTATCGTTTTATTGCCGAATTTCGGGCGGTAGTATGCGGCCCCTCCCGTTCCGACAACCTCCAGCTGCTCCGTGAGCAGTTTCAGGTCGCGTTTCCAAGTTGCCTCAGAGACCTTGAACTTCCTCAAATAGAGGGCTTTGCAGGGTTTTCGTCCTGCCTTGGCTTCGGCGACGAACCATGCCACTCGGTCCTTTTGCGCTAGGCCTGCAGCCTCGTCGGCGGGCAGGTTTTCCACGGCCTCCGCGGTCACTTCGATGTTCGGGGCCAGTTCGTAGCCACCTCTGCCGTTCACAATCACGGAGTCCGCGTTTGCCTGGAACCCTGCGTTCCTCAATTGTTCCACGGTCTGTTTGCGGAAAGGGCTGATGGCCTCGGTGATCGCGGAGCCGCCGCGGGCTAGGTTCAGGCTCTCCGCGAGGCTTTTGCCCGATCGGCCCCGCCGCTTGCCAGTGGCGCCTTGGCGGGCGAGTTCGAGCAGGATCCTGCCGATCGTGCTGCTGGTGGAGGCGAGGCGAATGCTGTCCAGGAAAACACCCTCCTTCTGGAACTCCAGCAGACCACCAGGGAAGGGTGTGAGCGCCGGTTCCTTGACCGTCCGGGCAGGGGACGTGTGGTGGCTTTTCAGCTTCCGACGGGCCAACGTCTCCCGAACCTTCACCTCAAGCTGGTCGATCTTCGGTTTGGGCAGGAAGTAGTCGGCCCCGGTATGAATCAAATCGCAGGCCACCATCGGGTCGGTGTCGTCATGGGCGGTGACGATGATGACCGGCGACTTCTCATTGAGGCCCTCCTCCCGAATCCGCTCCAGCAGGTTGCGACCGACCTGCTTGTGGGTCGGCTTGCCCTTGCGCGTGGGCAGCTCCTGATCCAGCAGGATCAGGTCGTAGCGATGCTTGCGTAGCAGATCCTCGGCCGTCCTCTGGCTGTCAGCCTGGTCGCATTCGAAGCCCATCGACTCGATGCGATCCGCCAGGGCATTTCGCAGCGATTCATCGTCGTCGATGATGAGGACCGTCTTCTTCATTCCTGGGCTTCGGCAGGCAGGCGCACACTTACCGTGGTCCCCACATTGTCGGTGCTTTCAATGTGCAGGGTGCCCTGATGGAAGGTCACGTAGCGCTGGGCGACGGGCAAACCGTAGCCCGTGCCGTTCTTTTTGGACGAGTTGCCGGGGACGAACTTCCGGACCTGGTCGAGCTCGTCAGGGTTGAGGCCCATGCCATCGTCGGCGATGCAGATCTCGTGCTGATCGCCGTCCCGGCGGGCTTCGATGCGGATGTGGCCCTTGCCGTCTCTCTCGGTGGCTTCAAGGATTGCCTCATGGGCGTTCTTGATGAGGTTGCGCAAGGCCAGGATGAGCGGTTGGCGCGCCGCAGGCATGGCGAGGTCCCCCGGCACATCCACGGTCATCATGATGCCGCTGGTGCATACCTGCCGAGCTTCGAAGTCGGTCTTCACCATACCGATGGCATCCGCAACTAGCGAGGCCAGCACCTCGGTGTGCTTGGCGGCCTGCGGGAACTGGGTGTAGCTGCGCATGTCGTTGAGCAGGTGCTCCATGAACTGAAGCCTGTCTTTCAAGACCGGGCTGTAGCGATTGATGGCCGCCTGGGGATTGCCGGCATGGCCTTCGGAAATCAGCCGGTCGAGGTTGCCCTTCAACGAGGACAGTATGCCTCGGAGTTCGTGCACACTCGCCCCGACCAGCCCCTCGAAGAGCCGAATGGCCTGATCGCGCACGGCGGTGGCCATCTCCTCGCCATGTGACTTGGCGATGCGGCCGAACTCGCTCTCCGCCTTGCGCAGGCTCCGCCCCTGGCGCTTGGCGCCCGCCTGAGCTTTGCTGCGGCGTTCGAGGGCCTTCTGGGCGGCGGAACGCACGAAATGATGGCTGTCCTGGCTCAGGCCGGCTGCCAGCCCCTCCAAGTGCGAGTCTGGCACCAGGTGCAGGATGTCGGCCACTGCCTTGCGAACCTCCCACTTCCGATCCTCGGCCAGCAGGGTGAGTGCTGTGGCCGCGGGCTTGGACAGCTTGTCCCGCCAGCCAAGACCTTCGGTCAGGCGGGCCACAGCCGCCACCTTGTCCGACCAGGGCAGGGCATCCGGGTTAGATTGCAGGCGGGCACAGAGGTCGGACGGCTTCATTTCCGGGCGATCTTATAGCGGCTGCCGCGCTGACGAAAAGCCTCTTCGCCTCCCTCCAGCAGGTTGATGATCGAGTCCCGGCAATGGTCCACGTCCCCGTGGGTGTGGACTCTGGCGTGTTCGCCGTCCGACTCCATGACAACCACCTCGCCGGCATCTCCGAGCACCGGGATGTTGGGGTTGTGGGTGATGAACATGAGCTGCCGCGATTCACGCGCCTGCTCGATCTTGGTGACCACGGTCTGGTAGATGAAGCGGTTGTCGAGGTTGTCCTCCGGCTGGTCGATGAGCAGGGGGTTCGCGCTGTCAAGAAGCAGGATGGGCAGGATCGTAGTGCATTTCTGGCCCGTGGACAGGGTGCTGGAGTCCTTGTAGGTCGCTCCGTCGCGCAGTTCGATGAGGGGCTGGTCGCGTAGTTCCACGGCACGCAGTTCCGACAGGCGAACCGGATCCCTGAACGCCTGGATCACTTTGCCGGCCTGCTCCGCGTTGAGGTTGCCTTGTTCGGCCAGCGTGGTGAGGTCACCGGCCCTGACGAGGTCGGCGAGCTGGGCCGGGGGGATGGCCTGCGATATCCGTTGGGCTACGGCTACATGACGCATGCCGGTGGGCCTCAGCTGCGCCTCCAATAGTTCGCGGTAGCAAGTCGTGTCGCCATCCTGAGCCAGGGTGACGCGGACATCGGGCAAGAGCGCCTTGTTGAGTTTGTCAGCAATCTCCTGGCGCATCTGGAAGCGCTGGTCGCGCTGTTCGGAGAACTTCGTGAGCAGTTGCCTCTGGCGCTCTTCCAGCTGAGCGATCTGCTGCTCCCGCTGCTCGCGCGTCCGCTTCACCTCGGCCAGTTCGTTCAACTGTCGGTCCAGGCCGGCCCGCTCCGCGGATTGCTTCTGGAACGCGGAGTGCTTTTCCACCAGCGCGCGGAACGCCAGTTCCTGGACCTGGTGCTTTTCGCCCAGCGACCGGCCGAGTTCGTCCTGCTTCATCTGGCAGGCGTCCACCGTGGCAAGGACGAGCTTGTACTGCTCGTCGGTTTGTCGAATCGCCTCGCGCAGGTTCTCGATCACCTGTTCCATCAACTCCGCATTGGCACCCACCTTGAGGTCATTGAATTTGCCGGTGAGCTCCGCCTTGAGCTTGCCGATCATCCCTTGCACATCCGCACGGTAGCGGGTCAGCACCTCGTTGGCCGTGCGCATGGCCCGGCTTTCGCGGTCCCGCTGCGCTTTGGCCACATGCGCCTTGTCGAGTTCCTCCGCGGAACTGTCGCCCTCCATCTTGTAGGACTTGAGTCGCTCTTCGAGGTTGGGCAACTGCTTGAGCTTTTCATCGAGCATCAGCACCTCATTGCGAAGCGGTGCGGCCTCCTGGGCCAGCTGGACGATGGAACTCCTGAGGGTGTCGATGTCCCAGTCGAGTTCGGCGATCTCCTGCGGTTTGAAGCTGTCGATGAGATCGAGCTGGAAGCGCTTCTGGTCGGCAATGCCTTCCACCTCGTTCTGGCTGAAGATTTCCGCACGGAAGAAGCCCGGCAGCTTCACGGGAACCGGGTTGCGTTCCTTGTCCATGATGATCGGGTCTTCACCCTCCACGCGGCTGATGAAGTAGCGGGCACCATCGGCGGTTTCGACCTCCAGCTCGACACGGCCGCCATTGAGGTTGCCCGCGATCATGCTGTCGAGCCTTTTGCGGGCCGCGGCCGACAGATCCTTCTTGGGCATCTGGTCCAAACAGAAGCGGATCAGCTCCAAGATGGTGCTTTTGCCGGTGCCACGAGCGCCGATGATGCAGGTCAGACCGGTATCAAAGACCAGGTTCAGGCCATCAAGGAATCCGCCAATGACGCGGAGGAAAATGAAGCGGTTGGATTTCATACCCCGCACAAATCTCCACGATTGCAGGAACTGCGAGTGAAGAACCGACCGGTGTCACATCCCATATGGGATCATGACACCGGGCTCATCGCCCATGTTGGGCCAAGACGGTGCCCATATGGGCTGCGGTTCACCATGTTTTGCCCAGCGACATGACACCGGGGCAGGGGCGTGAATTCGAGCGTCGAGAGCATCCGCTTTTGACACCTCGAACACCGCACGAACCTCATGCCCAAACTCCTCCCAACTGCCCGCATTCTGAGCCTGGCCGACGTCTATCGGCTGCTCGGGCGCCAGGTGGCGGATGACGCCATCCAGCACGGCTGGCTGTCGCCCTGCTGCCAGAAGGCCGTCCCGCGTGGCCCGAGCCGTCGCCTCTTCGACCTCAACGCCCTGCGTGCCGTCGAGGACCGCATCCTTTCCGGGGAATACCCCGGCCAAACCCAACCCTGATCCACCCCTCCATCCCATGAAACTCAGTGCTCAATCCAACAAGCCCTTCGAAGCCCACCCTGAATACACCGGCCCCGCCGTCTGTGTCGATGTCACCCCGCTGAAGACCGTGCCGACCGACTACGGTCCCAAGGAACAGTTCCGCCTCGTCTTTGAGACCCCCGAACTGCGCGATGACGGTCGCCCCTACCTCGTCTGGTCGCGGGGATTCACGCCCAGCCTGGGTGAGAAGGCCGCCCTGCGCAGCTTCCTGCGCCAGTGGTTCGGTCGCGATCTCAGCGCCCAGGAACTCGCCGAGCTGGACACCGAAACGCTCATCGGTCGCACCGCCCACCTGGTCATCGTCCACAACGAAGGCCGCGGCGGTGAGACCTACGCCAACATCGGCCTGATCCGCCCCGACAAGACGGGCAGCAAGCTGGCTCCCTCGGGCAAATACGTCCGGGTCAAAGACCGTCAGGACAAGGACGCCACCTTCAGCCGCGTGGCCCAACCGGCCGCGGAGGCTGCCTCGGGCTGGCAGTTCACCCGGGTCCACGTCGGCAAACACAAGGGCGTCGAGCTTTCCGACCTCGATGAGACCGCCGTGCGCGGCCTCTACGAGAACTGGCTGCCGATCGCCCGCGCCATGGACAAGCCGCTGAAGGCGGACCGCGACCTCATGGCCGCCTTGGAACAGGCCGCCGCTCACCTCGGCATCACCCAGCCGCCGGCCGACTCCGACGAAGTGCCCTACTGACCCCCTGCATCCCCATGATCCTCGTTCACCGCGAATCCCCCTCGCACTGGTATCTGCCCAGTGGCGAGCCCTACCACGAAGTTGTCCGCGCCGATGGCAACGGCATGCGTCCCGTCACTCTGCGGGACGCGCGCAAGGTCGGTGCGTTCCCCTCGGTCACCAACATCCTCGGCGTCCTGGCCAAGCCCGGCCTGGACGCCTGGAAACAGGAGCAGGCCATCCTCGCCGCCCTCACGCTGCCTAGGCGTGAGGATGAATCCCTCGACCTCTTCGCGCGCCGGGTGGTCGAGGACATGGGCGAGCAGGTGGCCAAAGCGGCCGACCTCGGCAGTGCCGTTCACTCGGCCATCGAGGTCTACCTGCAAACGGGCGAGCCACCCGAGAACCCCGACATCCTGCGTCTATTCGAGCCGGTGCGCGGCTGGATCGACGAGCACGTGGAACGCGTTGCCCTGGTGGAAACGGTGGCCGTGCATGCCGCGTGCGGCTTTGCCGGGCGCATCGATCTGGTGGCCAAGCTCAAGGAGACCGGCAGTTGGGCGGTCATCGACTTCAAGACCCAGAAGATGAAGCCCGACCGCAAGGGCGTCTACCAGGCGGCCTTCTACGAAACCTGGCCGCTGCAACTGATGGCCTACCTGCGGGCGCTCAACGCCATGGGCGAATGCACGCGTAGGCTGGAGGACATCGCCTCGGTGGTGATCAACTCCGTGGAGCCCACTCCTGTCCAGGTCCGTGTGTGGCCGCGAGCCGAGCAGGAGAGCTACTGGCAGGCCTTCAACAACGCCCGCGAACTGTGGTGCTTCACCAAGGGCTACCGCCCGCAACCCGCCACCCCGGCCCTCACCGCATGACGCTTTCCACCGACAAACCCATGCCAACCCTCTTCACCCTCCTCGAAGGACGGACGTGCCGCCGACGCCCACCTTCATGGCATATCGGTCTGCTGCTTTTCATGTCAGGTCTGGCGGTCGGTTGGCTCATCGCCCAGCACCTGTCATGAGCACCGTCGAACAGTCCTTCCGGCGGCTGCTGGCCTCCGGGCGTCATGTCCTGCTCACCGGCCAGGCTGGCACGGGCAAGAGCACTCTGTTGCGCAACGTGCTGGCGGATCCTCAGGTGGCGGTCACCGCCTCCACCGGGATCGCTGCCCTCAACGTCGGCGGCAGCACCTTGCACCGCTGGAGCGGCATGATGCTCGGGCCGGGCAGGGGAGATGACCCCCGCGATTACCTGCGGGAACTCATGCGCGACAAGCGCCATTCGGTGCGGGCCGGCCTGGATCGCATCCGCGGCTGCAGTCGGCTGGTGATCGACGAGATTTCCATGCTGCCGGGGACCACTCTCGCGTTCTTCGACTTGCTGTGCCGCACGGTCCGGCGCGACAACAGCCCCTTTGGAGGCATTCAGGTCATTGCCACGGGCGATGTGCTGCAGCTTCCGCCTGTCCGCACCGATCCGAGTGAGTCCTACGACTGGGCATTCCAGACCCAGGCGTGGCTAGAGGCAGACTTCGCCGTTGTTCACCTCACCCGGGTGCATCGGCAGGACGAGCCTGACTTCCTGCGCGCCCTGGGGGAGTTTCGCCTTGGCAAGCTCTCGCCCGAAAGCGCCCGCCTGCTGGCCGGCCGAGTGGTCAACTTTCCCAGTGCCGACACACCGCGGCTCTTCACCCACAACACCCAGGTCAACCGCTGGAACGACTACCGCCTCGCCTGCATCGAGGCCGAGGAAACCGTGATTCAGGCCCGCACCGAAGGCCCGGACCATCAGGTGCAGTTTCTGCGCGCCAATCTGCTCACGCCCGAACGCCTCGTCCTCAAGCCGGGCGCCAAGGTCATGTTCACGGTGAACCAGCCCGATCTGGGTTTCGTGAACGGACAGACCGGAACCGTGCTGGAATGCAGCCCGGGCGCAGTCAGCGTCCTGAGCGCCGGCCGCCAAATCCAGGTCACGCCTTACGAATGGCGCTTTGATCCACGCGACAAGCACAGTGCCACCTTCACCCAACTGCCGCTGCGTCTGGCCTGGTCGATGACCATCCACAAAGCGCAGGGCCTCACCCTGGAGAGCGCCTACATCGACGTCCGTGCCGCCCGTGAACCCGGCCAGGCCTACGTCGCCGTGTCGCGAGTCCGCAGCCTGGCCGGACTCCACCTCAAAGCCTGGTTCAGCGGCCTCTTTGTCAGCCGCGCCGCCCTCGAGTTCTACGAATCCCTCCGTCCCGAGGTGACCGCCGCATGACGATCCCCGAGCACATCAACTCGCTCGACCGCCTGCAGGCAGCCGAGTTCTACCACGGCCAACTCGGCTGGGCGGTTCATCCGCTCATGCCGCCAGACCGCGGTGACGAGCAGGAGCGCGGCAAAAAGCCCCTGCTCAAAGGCTGGCGCAATCACCGGGCCGAGGAGGTGACGGCCGACTTCCTGCGTCGGCATTTCAACGGCTCCAGCCACAACAACCTCGGCTGCGTGGTTCGGCCGCCCTTTGTCCACGTCGATCTCGACAGCAAGCCCGACGCCGGTGCATCGGTGCGGGACTGGCTGGCCACCCAGCCGGGCCTAGCTACCGTGCCGCGCGAGCGCACCGGGGGCGGTGCCCATCTGACCTTCCTCTGCCGTGATCTGCCCGAGGCCGTTCTGAAGTCCAAGAAGGCGATCACCTGCCAGATCCATGAGCAGGTCAGCGCCGAGCTCTACTTCGACGGCCTCAACATCGTCCTCAGCCCCTCCGTCCACAAGAGCGGTCATCGTTACACCTGGGAAGTGACTGGCCCGATCCCTGAGGTGAGCTGGGAGCAGTTGCGCCACTGGTTTGGTTTCGAGTTACCTGAGGCTGCCAAACGGGGTCGACCGAAGAAGGAGGCCCCTTGGTGGGCCGCTTTCCATGGTGATCTGAGCACCCTGGATCTGCTCGCTCTCTTTCGCCGCGCCGGTCGCCTGGGGGAGTGCCTCGACGCTGACACCGCCAAGTGGGCCGTGCGCTGTCCTTGGGAGCAGGATCATTCGAAGACCCACACCGACATCGGCTCCGACACGGCCATCTTTGCCGCCGAGCCACCCGGGTTCAAATGCCTGCACGCGCACTGCGCCGAACGCGGCCTGCAGGAGGTGGTGGAGTGGTTCGAATCCCAGCAACCCGGCATCGTCGATGAGCACTGCCGCGCACAGCGCGTCTGGCAGGAGGGGCAGAAGGATCGCGATGGCCGTCCACGCCTGGTGCTGCCAGGCACGGAGCGTGAAGACAGCCAATTCGCCGCCGAGGTGGCCGAGGTGCTCGCCCCCAAGGAAGTCTGGTTCAACAAGTCCGACCGGGTGGTCAGCGTGCGCCTGACCCGTTTTTCGGAAACTGCTCAGACACTTGGCTTTCAGTCAGTGGAACCCATCGAGGCGCGCACGGCCATCGAGGACCACGTCCAGACCGGCATTGTCCAAATGGACCGGGACTCCGGTCAGCCCATCTTCCTCGCCAAGACCATGACGCGCGAGTGTGCGGCCGGGCTGCTCGCCGCCCCCCAGTTGCGCCGCAAGCTGCCGGAGATCATCCGCATTCTGGACTTCCCTGTGCCGCTGAAGCTGCCGAGCGGCGAGATTGCCGCGCCCAAGCTCGGCTACGATCCCCGGTTTCGCATCTACACCGATCCTGCCGCGCCCGAGCTGTGCCGGATGTCGCGCGACGAGGCCTTGGAATGGATGCGAAAGGCCCACATCGGCTTCGGCTTCCGCGACCGTCAGAGCCTCGTCCACGCCATCGCCCGCTTCCTCACCCCCTACTGCCGCGGGCTCATGGGCTGGGATGGACGGTTCCCGCTGTGGCATTTCTCCGGCAACCGGCCCCGCGCCGGCAAGGACTACCTCGCGGGCATCACCCAGATCGTCTATGAAGGCCGCACCATCGAGGACGCACCTTTGGAGCGTGAATCCGAGGAAACCCGCAAGCGCATCACCGCCGCCCTCATGTCGGGCCGCCGCATGCTGCACTTCGCCAACTGCCAGGGCCATATCCAGGACGCGGCCTTCATCGGAGCCATCACCAGCAAGACCTTTGGCGCCCGCAACCTCGGCAGCACCGAGGCGAAGTCGGACCTCACTCTCCCCAACGAGATCGAGTTCAGCCTCTCTGCCAACATCGGCCTGACCTTCCGCCCGGACGTGGAGCCGCGCACACGGCGCATCACTCTGGAATTTCCCGAGGACAACTCCAACGGCCGAGACTTCCCCAACCCGGAACTCCACGACTGGGTGAGGCAGCACAGGCGCGAGGTGCTCTCCGCCATCCATTCCCTGGTTGGCCTTTGGATCGAGGGCGGCTGTCCGCCCGGCAAGCGCCCCTTCAACAGCTTCCCTGAGTGGGCGACCGTGGTCGGGGGCGTCATGGGCTTCCACAACCTGGGCGATCCGTGCGAGCCGCACGTGGACGACGGCGGCCTGCCTGCCGACCGCCAGACCGAGGCGATGCGTGCCCTTTTTGTGATCGCTTACGCCGCCTTCCCGGACAAGTGGATCAACAAGGCGGAAATCTACGAGATCATCGAGAGCAATGCGGAAACCGAAGCCTTCTCCTGGTTCGGAGACCTGGCCGAGAAGGGCGTCAAACACCGCGTCGGCAAGGACCTGCGGCAGTTCAAGGACCGCGAGCTGGATGGCATTCAACTGCGCATTGACGATCATGCCGCCAAGAGCCAACAGCACCGTTTTCAGTTCACCAAGCATGGCAACCAGCCACGCAACGTGCTCGGCGAGTTCTTCACCGCGCTTGGCACGCCTCAACCCGCACCAGCCGCCCCCACCGATGGGCATATTGGGCAATTTGGGCATTTCGTAGCTCTGCCAAACACAGGAGAAAATAAATCATCAGAGATTTATAAAAATGGAGAGAATAAAAAGAGTGTACGTACAGGCGGTAGGGCGGACATGCCCGAAGTGCCCAAGATGCCCATCGGCAGGTTGGTCACCACTGCCGCGGAACTCCCCGCGCTTGCCGCTGCGGTTCGTGAGGCGCGCTCCGTCGCGCTCGATCTGGAAACCTACGGCTCACGCAAGGGCGATGGCCTCAACCCCTGGGCGGGTGACATCCGCCTGCTGAGCCTCCGCGTGCCGGATGAGGCACCGGTCCTGCTCGACCTGCGCGCCATCGGCTACGACCTCGGCGACCTGAAGCCCGCCCTCGAGGCGGTCGAGATCATCGCCCACAACGCCCGCTTCGACCTGGTCTGGCTGCGCGTGAAGTGCGGTCTGCGCGCCTCGCGTGTCTTCTGCACGCTCACAGCCTCCCGTCTGCTCACCGCCGGCACCCAGCCCGGCAACGATCTGGACCGCTGTCTGGAGCGTCACCTCGCGGTGGCTCCTGCGCCGGACCTCAGCCGGTCGGACTGGGGCTCGATGTTCCTCGCCGAGGATCAGCTCGCCTACGCCGCCCGCGATGTCACCCATCTGCACGCGCTGGCCGACAAGCTTTGGGGGGACCTGGAAGCGGACGCCTTGGATCGGGTGGCACGGCTTGAGTTCGACCTCATTCCAGTGGTCGTCGACATGGAGACGGCTGGCATGGCCGTGGATCGGGACCGGCTGCAGAGCATTGAGGCCAAGGGCAGGGGACAGGCTGCCGAGATTGCCGCCCAGCTGCGCCAGAAATTCAACCTGCCCAAGCTCAACCCGGGCAGCCCCGCACAACTCCTGGAAGCGCTGCAGTCGGCCGGCTTCGACCTGGCCAACACCAACGAGGACTCCCTCAAGGCCGCGTCCGACGACGACATCATCCCCCTCATCCTGGCCTTCCGCAGTGCCGAAAAGCTCGCTCAGCAGGCGACCTCGCTTCTGGAGAGCATCCAGGCGGATGGTCGTATCCACGGGCGGTTTGATCCCACAGGCACCGCCACGGGGCGATTCTCCTCCAAGGAACCCAACCTCCAGAACATCGGTCGGGGCGATCTGCGCACCTGCTTCATCCCGGCCCCCGGTCACAAGCTGATCGTGGCCGACTACTCCCAGATCGAGCTGCGTGCCGCGGCGGTGATTGCCAACGAGCCCAAGATGATCGCTGCCTATCAGGCCGGAGTGGACCTGCATCGGCAGACCGCGGCCGAGGTGCTGGGCAAGGCCTTGGATGAGGTGACCAAGGAAGATCGGCAAATGTCCAAAGCCTGCTTCTCGGGTGACACGGAAGTGCTGACGCCGAAGGGATGGGTGCGTTTCGATCAGTATGACGGGAGGGCTGAGGTCGCTCAATACCTGCTTCCTGAAGGCGTTGTATGGAATCCTCCAAGACCAAGGTCAAACCGATGGGGATTGCCGACAGGCAAGGTTCACTGGGACGCTGGCAAGGGCATGATCGAGTTTGCCACGCCTCTTGGATTTCAATCCTTTGAGGACCGCGAACTCTTCCACCACGAGGACCGCAACACTGACCTGTTGGTGACTGCCGATCACCAGATCGCTTTCATTTCCAACTCAGGAGACGCCCGCAAGGTCGCTGCGGCAGAAGTCACGGCTGGCAACTGTCGCCACTTCATCGCGGCGGGACACCTGCAGGAACAGCCGCCTCAAAACACAAGGCTGGAGCTTTTCACCCGCAGCCTGGCGATGGTCATCGCCGATGGTTACTTCTCTTCTGGCCGCTGTGTGCGCTTCGGTTTCAGCAAGCAGCGCAAAGTAGAGCGTTGTCTGGAGTTGCTGTCGGCTCTTGGCTTTCAACCCAAGGTCAGCACCTCGGGCCCGGTCACCAAGATCAGTGTTGCAGACGCAGCTTGGGTCGATGCCATGAGGGCCTGGACTCAGGGCGGCAAGGACCTCTCCTGGAGCTGCCTGCACCAGCTCCCAGCGCGGATTTATCTCGAAGAAGCCGCCCACTGGGACAGCCATGTGATCCTCGGGGACCAACGTGACCGGGCACTGTTTTGCACTACTTCGAAGCAAACGGCAGAGGTGATGCAGGCGATGGCCGCCCTCAACGGCATTCCGTCCCTGCTCAGCTTCAGTCAAAAGACCAATCCAAAGCATAAACCGACTTACCGCCTCTCCTATGTGCTGCGCGGCCCTTCGACTTGGCGTGCCTCATGGAATCTCAAACCAACCGGGCGACGCGAAACAGTGTGGTGTGTGCAGGTGCCTTCGGGTGCGATCATCGTGCGGCGCAACGGCAAGGTCTGCGTGCAGGGAAATTGCAACTTCGGCCTCATCTACGGCCAAACCGCCCCCGGCCTGGTCCGTTACGCGGCCTCCAGCTACGGGGTCGACCTGGAACTCGACCAGGCAGACCGCATCCGCCGGAAGTTCTTCCAGACCTACGACCGTCTCCGCCAGTGGCATGGCGTGAGCCGCAACAAGGCCGACTCCGGTGCCCGCGAGGTCCGAACCCTGCTCGGCCGTCGTCGCCTCATCCCGGAAACTGCCTCGGAATGGGAGCGCTTCACCGCTCTGGTCAACACCCCTGTCCAAGGCAGTAGCGCCGATGGCATGAAGCAGGCCCTCGTGCTGCTGGCCAGCCGTCTGCCGGTCTCGGCACGGATCCTCTCCACGGTGCACGACGAAGTGATCGTCGAGGTGCCCGAGGAAGAAGCCCAGGCCGTCCTCGGGCTGGTTCAGTCCACGTTGGTGGAAGCGATGGCTGCCCTCTTCCCGCAGGTGCCCATCGAGGTGGAAGCGGGCGTGTGTGCTCACTGGGGCGAGAAATGAAAGGAGACGCGCACATGATCGACGACGAGGACAGCTTCGATGACCTCTACCCGCACCGGCAACGGGAGCAGGACGAGGTCTATCGTCGGGAATACAAGCAGTGGATCGATTGCCTGTCCCCGGAGGAACGCCGCCACGTCCGGGAACTCGGCTTGGACAAGGCCTACCTTCCCTCCGGCTCGGGCGGTGCTACCAAGGACGCGGCGGAGTCCTCCCGTGCGCGCTGCGAGGCCGCAGAACCGACTGAGCCCGCTCCTGCAGGCGAGGCGGTGCCTTCCGAACAGCTCCACGAACTGCTTCGCCGCCTGGTGGGTGAGATGGTGAGTCAAGCCAATGCCCGCCTTTCGCTCGAATGCCTCGCCCTGGTCACTGGCCTTGCCTATGAGGGCGACTCGATGACCGAGATCGCCAAGCGCCACGACGTGACCCGGGCCGCCGTGAGCAAGCGCTGCGTTGAGTTGACGCAGGCCCTCAATCTGAACCCCAGCCGCGCCATGCGCTCCCTGCTGGCCCGCAAGAGCTACAGCAAAGCCCGCTACGAACGACTTCGCCGCATCCCATGAAATCCGTAGACCGCAAAATCACTCTCACCCGCACCGGCCTGGACATCCGTCAGAACCTCAGTTTTGAGGAATGGAAAGGCATGGCCGCCCGGTTTGGTGCCGCCATGTCCAGTGCTGCCTTCGCCATCGGCGACTGGCTCGTGTATGGGGAAGACCACTTTCGCGGGCAACAGCGGCTCCCGGGCTTTGAGGAGCAGACGAGCCCCCGAGGCAAGGTCAGCGCCGAAATCTACGAGGAAGCGCTTCGGCTCACGGGTTTGGATCGCTCCACCCTCTGCACCTACGCCTACGTGGCCAGGCGGGTGCCGCCCTCGATGCGCAACGAACAACTCTCCTGGGAGCATCACAAGGCGGTGGCCAAGCTCGAAGAAACCGAGCAGCAGCGCTGGCTCAAGATCGCCCTTGAGGAGGCAGACGAGGAGACCGGTGCCGTGCCCACCCGTCGCCTGCGCAAAAGCATCATCGCCGGTCGCCTGCTCAAGCCCGATGAGATGTTCATGGATCAGGCCGACCGCGGCCGCCTCAATCACATTCCCTTTCTCAACCGCCTCAACGCCTGGTGGGCGCAGATGAAGGCCAACGGCTGGCTCAAGCGGGCCACCCGCGAACAGAAACAGACCCTCGCGCGCGACCTGCACATGGTCACTCGCATCATCCAAGAACTCGAATCCTGACCCTCCCCATGGAAACCGACACCCTCCTCCAAGATCAAGCCCTCGAACACATCCGTGAACTGCTCGCCACGCACTGGCGCGAAGCCAAGGACTCCGCCGACGAGGACGGCAAATTCGCCATTGGCCTGCGCATCACGGTCCAGAACGGCGCTCCGGCCAAGCTCAAGGTGAAGTGCAGCATCAGCAAAACGATCACCGATGAGATCGAGAGCCAGGTCGAGGACCCGGACCAGATGACGCTGCTGTAGAGACCATAAGGATCTGCTGGGGACTTGACTGTCGGGTCAACCGATTGTCCTTCAAATGCATGCCAATTGCACCAGCCAAAATCTTCGACCGCAAAGAGCAAAAAGCCGCATTCTTCCGGTGGTTGCAAACGCACGCAGATGCGTTTGTTCTGAACTTTCCAAGTAGCGGGCGTAATGCCAGCAACAACCTCGTCTTCCATCGAGCTCGCTGCAAAACGCTTCTCACTCGAAGCTTTCCAACACCGACTTACCATAAGGTTTGCGATCCTTCTCTTGGCTCACTGATTCAGTGGGCGGAAGATAATCGCGCATTCAAAAACCCTCCCTCGGCTCATGCTTGCAGTGAATGCTTCAAAGGCGGTGAGTCCGAGTTCGACGAAGCCAAGGTCGCTGAGAACTGGATTCCCGAGGCCGTTGATCACAATCCGCCGGAAAAAGTTGAAGTGACCATTCTCAGAATCATTAGGGACACTGAGCTTGCGAAACGGATCAAGGGCCTTCATGAAGGAAAATGTCAGCTCTGCAACGAGCAGATCGCTCTGCCAACTGGAGGCTACTACGCCGAAGCGCATCATCTGAAGCCCTTGGGATCACCTCATCAGGGACCGGACGTGGAATCCAATATCGTGTGTCTCTGTCCGAATTGCCATGCGACACTCGACTATGGTGTGCGAGAAATCGCAGTGGAGAACTTCCGTCGTGTCGATGGTCATCACATTGACGTTACGTTCGTGGAATACCACAACGAGAAGGTGTTCAGAGGTGTGCGGGCTAGAGGTTGACTCCGCGCGCAGGCCATGCCCCGCCTGCGCTACAGAGCTCCTCATTCGCCCTCCCGACTGGAGGAACGCTTCCTGAGCCTCTGGAATCTGCTCAGAGGTCCGACCTTGGAGAGGGAGTTCCGCTTCCATCCTGAAAGGCGTTGGCGGGCCGATTTTGCGCTGGTGGAGGCCCATGTGCTGATCGAGGTCGAGGGCGGCATCTGGGTGAACGGCCGCCACAACCGGGCTGCCGGCTTCAACGCTGACCTGGAGAAGTATCTGGAGGCCGGCCTTCTCGGCTGGCAGGTCTTCCGCCTCGGTCCGGATCAGATCACCCTCGAGAACGTCAAACGCCTGCTGACGGTCTTATCGACGTTCCGGCGCTAGGCCCCGAGGGGACCCGCAGACCGACATTCAGCAGGCGTGACACAGGGTAGGGGAGTCTTGGAGCGGGTCAAGCTGGTCAGGAGCCTGAATGGAGGATGCTCAGGACCTCATCGATCGCCTTCCGGCACTCCGTCTGGATCCCCGTGGCATCCAGGCCAGAGAGGATCGGCGGCAGTTCGTTCTCGAACTTGTTCCGCAGCAGCTCCTTGGCCCTGCCGACCTGCCGGGTCCACGTCTGGCGCACTTCCTCGATGGCGACGTATTCGCGCTTCTTGACCGCCAGCCGCAGCTCCCGCTCCTCGACCTCGGCCAGGAGCTTGCGTGCCCGCAGGGTGGTTTCCTCGTCCGCGGCTGGGGCATCGCCCTTCAGATCGTGCCGGCTCATGAACTCGCGCCAGGCCGCGACCTCGTGAAAGCCGTTGGCGGCCGGCTTGGGGGCATCGGAGCGCTTTCGCCAGTTCTGGATCGAGCGCCGCGTCACCCCAAGGATGCGCGCCAGCTCGACGTAGTTCTCCGCCACCGTGGCTTGCGCCGGTCCAGACGAGACTGCCATGCCCTGGAGCATGGCGCGTTCGGAGCGGCTCAAGTTGCCGCCCCGCTGGACGCGTTGGGCGAGGTTGGCGATGTCGCGGGTGAGCAGCTTGCGGGCGATGTCAGGCGAGATGGCGTCCATGCTCCGCGGGGGCTGTCAAAGCCGCCCGCGGTGGGGATTGGCCCTATGAGCGAAAGCTCGCCTGCGCCTTCCAGGCATCGGCTCCAAGCACGGAATCGCAGGCAGCGGAAAGCCCAAAGGCGGTGTGCATCGAGGAAATCACCCCATGGAGCCTGTCGACCACCCGGTAGAAGCAGAGGGAACCGCGGCGTTCGACCCTGAGCACACCGCACTCGCGCAGCAGTTTCAGGTGATTGGAGAGGTTCGAGAGCCTCAGGTCCAGGATGGCGGCCAGATCGCTGACGCAGAGAGGGCGGTCGAGCAGCAGTGCCACGATCCGCCAGCGCGTGGGGTGGGCGAGGGCGCTCAAAGGACGGAGGTTGGACTGCAGGGACATGGGTCTTGCTCCGGGCGTGGCGTCAAAAGACCCCGTCTTCCGGGGACTTCAGCAAATGCTGAAATCCCGGCAAGCATCGACAAGCTTGTTCAGTGCCCGGGCGATTCCGCGGCATGAGGAGTTCATTCGACCATGGCGGAGCCGCCCGGGAGCGGTGGGAAAATGGAGCCGGCCTGAGTGCGGTTCAGCCTGATTTCCCACTTCCTTTCCCACCTCCGGCGTCGCTCTATCAGCCTTCACGATGTGCATTCAAACAGCTGTATTTCAATGCTTAGCGAAAACGGCCTGAGGCGTGACAGGCGAGGCGGAGGGCGAAAAAAGTGGGAAACGCAAAAAGTGCGTTCTCATGGAATTTGCTTGGTGGTGCCCCAACCCAGGGACAGACGGCGGCTCAGGAATAGATTTCCTTTCGAGCCGGGCTCGGAAGTCGTCTATTGCAACGGCTTCCATGGTCACCAAAACGTGGGAGGTTGGCTGTGCGGGCGGCTTTACACAATCTACTCGACCCAGAATGCGAGCATTTTCATGCCCATTTTCGTCGGCAAACGGCCTTAAACCTGCGCGATTGGCGGCTAGCTGAATAAGAATTGTTGATATCAATCTGTTGAGAGGGGTTCAGCAAGTTTACTGATCCAAATGGTGGATAATCGAAATAAAAGTCTAGGCATATTCTTAAATTTCAGGATTATTTGGCTTGAAGTCCAGATGGAATGATTATGGATTGGGGACATGAATTTGATGAACGGCCGCCGCAAACCGGTGCTTTGCAGAATTACTGCGATCGGATTGATAAGTATGTCTCTACCCATGCTCTGGGCGGATTACGGCGATTGGAAGAGCGTGTGCTTTTCAGGACAAGTGAACGATCATACAGTTGCCAACGAGTATGCTGACCCCGATGGCGACGGTCTCATCAATTTGTATGAGTATGTTTTCGACTTGGATCCCGACGTGGATGACGCGGTTTCCGCTGAACCAGTCTTCTCCACCGTCAACGATCACCCAGCCCTGACTTTTCGAAGGAGAAAAAGCCTGACCGACTATGCGGTCTTGCTGCAATCCTCTCCTGACAATGTGGAATGGATCACGATTGCACATAGTCAGCATTCCAGTAGTGACGAGGGGAGCTATGAAGAACTTACATGGCTTGACTCAACGGTAGAAATGTCGGTCGTCGGAACGCACTATTTGCGCCTTTTGGTTCAGCCAACCGCAGGGGTGAATTATTCGTTGTTCAAACCAGCCAACCTTAATGCCGAGCTGCAGTCGGGCAGTTCCGCTAAACTCACCTGGCAGGACATGAGCGCGGCGGAGTCTGGCTTCGTCGTGGAGCGTCGAACGGGGGATTCGGGAAGCTGGAGCACGCAGCACACCACCGCCGCCAACATCCTCACCTGGACAGACACTTCGGTGCCGGCGAACTCAAACGTTTATTACCGCGTGAAAGCCCGCAACACCGGCGGCAGCACCTCGGCGGCCTCCAATCTCACCCTCCTCATCACACCCGGAGACAGCGATGGCGATGGCCTTCCCGACTCAATGGAAACCGCCGCCGGGCTGGACTTGGCGGACTGGACCGATGCCACGGGAGATTTGGACGGCGATGGCATTCCCAATCTTTGGGAGCACGCGCTTGGGACTGACATGACGGATGAAAATGACCGGCCAGTGGCACATTTCATCGTTGATCCAACCTTCTCCACCGAGACTTCCACGCAAAAAAAGACGATCGGCGCCGCCGTCACCGCCGCCGCTGGCAACAGCAGCGCTCCGCCCTACTCGATCATTGAGGTTAGGGAGGGTGTTTATTCCGAGAGTGTTTCCCTGCCCGCCAACAAACGGATCCTGCTCCTCGCCACCAGCACGGGACATCCGCCTGAAATTCGGACTCCGAACGGTAGCGTCTCCGTGACGTTTTATGGCGAGTCGGTTGTCAGCGGCT
This sequence comes from Prosthecobacter sp., assembly GCA_036846165.1. Classification (GTDB taxonomy): domain Bacteria; phylum Verrucomicrobiota; class Verrucomicrobiia; order Verrucomicrobiales; family Verrucomicrobiaceae; genus Prosthecobacter. The sequence goes on along the minus strand of DAIUCN010000005.1, from coordinate 44,622 downwards.
TTCGCATCACCCATGCCAGCGGACAGTCCGGCAAGGGGGTTCACGTGGATTTGCCCGCCCCCGACCGCTCGCAGGCCAGGGTGGTGAATTGCATCATTCACAATCACGACGTGAGCACGGTTCAAAATAGCATCACTGGCAGCGGGGCGGGCATTTACCAAGTGGATGGCAGGCTTGTAGTGGCGCATTGCACCGTCGTGGGAAACAAAGCCAATTTTTACGGCAACGGTCTTTGTGCCGCCGCGCCAGCTCAAGCAACTATCATCAATTCCATATTCTGGAATCCCGGAGGTGTTGCTCCCGAGGAGGTGAAGGTTTTTGGCAATGTACGAGGCTATAGCAATCTTGTCAGAGACGGCACCATCTCATATGCTTACTTGGAGGATCCTGAACTCGACTGGTTGGGATTTCTGAGCGCTGGCTCGCCCGCCATCGGTGCCGGGGCCGCCGCCAGCGACGCTCCGCTGGACATTCATGGCGAACCACGGCCCGGCAATCCCGACATCGGCGCTGATCAGTTCGTTGACAGCGATGCGGACGGTTTGTCCGACTGGTGGGAGTGGTATTATCTGGGGAATTTGTCCTCCTCAGCGACGGATGATCCCGACAGCGACGGTTTGACCAACGCCCAGGAATATGAGTTCGGCACCAGCCCTGGGGATGCGGACGCGGACAATGACGGTGCCAACGACGGTCAGGAATGGGCGGCGGGCACGAACCCGCATCTCGCTGACACGGACCTGGACGGCATCCCGGATGGCTATGAGATAGACAAAAATCTCGATCCGCTCGATTATGATGACGCGCTCGATGACAAGGACGGCGACCACATTCCCAACCTCTATGAGTACCTCCGTGGCACGGACGCCAACAACGTCTCCAGCAAGCCGGCCCCCGATTACACCGTCAACGGTGCCGGTGGAGGAACGCACACGACGATCGCCGCTGCAGTGACAGCGGCCAATTCCGCCTCGGGCGACTGCAAGATTATCTTGGTCAAAAAGGGTGTTTATAATCTGACCACCGTCGTCACCTTGGGCAGCAACAAACGAATGATGCTTTTGGGCGAGGAGGGAACGTCACCGCCGGAAGTGGTCGCGACCTCCACCCAAGCTTTTAGCATTTCCCGAGGCGGCGTGGTGGTGGACGGCCTGATTTTGAAACGGCCCGCCTTCATCACTCCCGGCAAGGCATTCTATGTGACCACCCCGAATCAAACGGACCCCGTTCGTTTGGTGAACTGCATCGTCACGGGTTTCAACGCCAGCAACGCGGGGTCGGCCATGGATTTGGTCAAAGGGCGTCTGACGGTGGATCACTGCACGCTTTTTGGAAACACCGGCCATCACGACGCCACCTCACCACCCCAGGGCGCCGGCATTGCCATCGCGCTTTACTCCTCCGCCCGTCTCCGCAATTGCATCCTCTGGAATGCCGGTCTGGCAGAAGGCGCGTCGCAGATCAAACTAACCACGGGTGCGGGCTTGGAATTGGTCAACAGCATCGTGCTGGGCGGCGAGCACGGCGGTCTGGACGACGATCCCCTGCTGGACCGCTACGGCTGCCTGCGTCCCGGCAGTCCGGCCATTGACGGCGGCGTCGTCCTGCCCAGTCTTCTCAAGGACATTCACGGCGAGACGCGCGCCAACCCGCCGGACATCGGCGCAGACGAATACGTGGACGGCGACGCGGACGGACTGCCGGACTGGTGGGAGCTGCGCTTTCTCGGCAACTTGTCCGATGATGGCAGCGGCGACCCGGACAGCGACGGGCTGACCACGGCGCAAGAGTTCGCCTTTGGCAGCAATCCGGCGGTTGCGGACACGGACGGGGACGGCGCCAGCGACAGCGCGGAGTTCGCCGCAGGCACAGACCCGTGGAACAGCGACAGCGATTTCGACGGCATCCCGGATGGTTATGAACTGGCGAAGGGACTCGATCCGCTGGATCATCGGGACGCGCTGGAGGACAAGGACGGCGATCGGATCCCCAATTTGTATGAATACATTCGGAGCACGGACGCAGACAATGCCACAAGTGTTCCCGCAACGAATTACACCGTCAATCCCGCCGGCGGCGGCACCCACACGACAATTGCTGCCGCGGTCAACGCCGCCAAATCAGCGAGCGGGGATTGCAAGATCATCTTGGTCAAAAGTGCCACGTACAACGAGTCGGCGATCGCTGTTGGCACCAAACGCATCATGCTCATGGGCGAGCGCTCGTTGCTGACACCCACAATCGCGACCAGTAGTGCCAATGCCTGCATCAATCTGACTTCCAGCGGTAGTGTTGTGGACGGTCTGATTTTGACGCACACCGGCACCACGGGAAATTCCGGCATCACGGTCAACATGAGCGGCTATCGTTCCCAGGCTAGGCTGGTCAATTGCCTCCTCGTTGGCAACCGGGCGGCCCAGGGTGGCGGGATTCTTTTGTCGAACGGCGAACTCTTGGTGGATCATTGTACTCTCAGCCGCAATTCCAGCGCGGCTTGGAATGGCGAAGGCGGCAGCGGGCGCGGCATTTATGTGAACGCGGGAGGGCTTTTGCGACTGCGCAACTCCATCGTTTGGAATCCCACCACGACCGCGGGCTCCGAACAAATTTTCGTCCATGCATCGGGCGGGATTGCGATCAGCAACAGCATCGTGCTGGGCGGCGAGCACGGCAGTATGGACGACGATCCCCTCCTGGACCACTACGGCTGCCTACGTCCCGGCAGTCCGGCCATTGACCCCTCCGGTGGCATCTCCCTGACAGGCATCCTCGTGGATGTTCATGGTGAGACGCGTACTAGCCCGCCGGACATCGGCGCAGACGAATACGTGGACAGTGACACGGACGGACTGCCGGACTGGTGGGAGCTGCGCTTTCTCGGCAGCTTGTCCGATGATGGCAGCGGCGACCCGGACAGCGACGGGCTGACCACGGCGCAAGAGTTTACCTTTGGCAGCAATTCGGCAGCGGCGGACACGGACGGGGATGGCGCCAGCGACAGCGCGGAGTTCGCAGCGGGCACGGACCCGTGGAACAGCGACAGCGACTACGATAGCATACCGGATGGTTATGAACTGGCGAAGGGACTCGATCCACTGGATCACCGCGACGCGCTGGAGGATAAGGATGGCGACCGCATCCCCAATCTGTATGAGTTCGTCAGGGGAACCGACGCGAATGATGACATCAGTTTTCCAACGCCGGACTATGTGGTCAATCCGGCAGGCGGAGGTACGCACACCACGGTGTCCGCCGCGATCACCGCGGCGAATGGCGTCACGGCCGGGCACCGCATCATCCACGTAAAGTCAGGGACGTACAATGAGGCGGTCAGCATGGCCAGCAAACCGATCCTCCTCTTGGGGGAGCAAGGCATTCATCCGCCGGTTCTGACACGGACGACGACTTCGGTGACTGTCAACATCGGAACCAAAAATGTGGTGGTGGACGGCTTTGCGATCCAGCATAACTCAGGCGGCAATGAGCGCGGCGTGGTGGTTAATCTTCTCACCGATGATGAGCAGGCTCGTCTCGTCAATTGCATCATCCGCTACAATCAAAGCACAGGTACGATCGCAGCGTCGGGGGTTTACTTGGCAAAAGGCGATTTAACGTTGCTGCATTGCACGGTCGTCCATAATCAATCCGGGTCCACAAGTAGCGTTGTGGGTGTCGGCGCCATGGGCCTAAGCCGGATGAAGGTGGTCAATTCCATCATCTGGAACGTGGTGCCCTGGACATCCGTCGCTGAAATTTACCGCCAGGCCGGGGCCACGGTGGAGGTGGTCAACAGCATCGTTCGCGGCGGGGAATTGGGCGGTCTCGATGCCAATCCCTGTGTGACCTACGAAGGCTATCTCTTACACTTCAGCCCGGCGGTCAATCCCGATGGTGTCCCTGTGGCCCACCTTCCTGCCAAGGATATTCACGGTGAGGCACGCAGCTCTCCGGCGGATTGGGGTGCGGATGAGTTTGTGGACAGCGACAACGATTTCCTCAATGACCAATGGGAGCTGCGATATTTCGGCAACCTGTCCAAAACCGCTTATGGAGACGACGACAGCCCTTCAGGCGACGGTTTGTGGAATTATCTAGAGCTGCTCTTCGACTTCAATCCGACCCTTCCCGACACCAACGGCAACAGTGTGAATGATCTGACCGAGGCGCTCGCGCTGAAGGCCGTCAACGCCTGGAACTCGCATTACTGGGGGATGGATGTGGATGAAGATTACTTCACGCTAGAAGAAGAGTTTTCCTTGGGTGCTGATGTGTTCAATCCTGACACCAATGGCGACGGATTGCTGGATGGAATTTCTTGGCGTGCAGGCTGGAATCCGACCAACATGGATTTGGATGGCGATGGGCTAAATTATGCTCAGGAATTGCTTCTTGGGACCAGCCCATTTTTGGCTGACTCCGATGGGGATGGTGTCCCTGACGGCGAAGACTCTTTCCCGTTGGACCCCACACAGACTAGCCTGCCCGCGGATGGCATGGACACCACGCCGCCGGAAATCCAATTGCTCAAACCCGCTGGCGCCGTGGAGGTGCTGTGAACGAGTCCCAACCCTTCTTACCACAATTCATCTTTCGCTTCATGTTCCCAACCCCCTCGTCTCTCCCCAGCCGGATGATTTCCGCTTTGATGCTCGTGTCCCATCTTGCCAGCATGGCATCCCGGACGGCTTGGTCCCAGGATATGCCAGTGCCGCCGCCCGTTCCGGAACTGCCGGACGCTTTCAAGGAGGACTGGGTGCCGCCGCCGCCCGTGCTCACGCCCGCGGTGATCCAGCGCAATCTGGCCGCCAAAGTTCAGCCACCCTTTCTGGAATTGCCGAAAGCAGGAGCGATTCCCGCGGAGGCGATTCGAAAGGCCCGGGTCTTTGACACGCCACTGCGTTATGTCGGTAGCACTCAGCCCGCCGGGGCGGAAAGAGAGGCGCTGGGACGGCTGATGGCCCAGCATGCCCAGGTGGAGGACAACCGGCGCGCCAGCCTTTTGAAAGAGTTCATCGCGGCACATCCGGGGAGTGGCTATGCCTGCAGCCTCTTGGTCGAGGCGGCGGAAATCGAGTGGCGGCATGGATTTTTCATGAACAGCTTAGCGACCTTGCAGTCCGCCTGGGATCAAGCCAGATCCCAGGCGGCGCGGGATGACCGTCGCTTGGCGGAGATCGCCCTGTCACGACTCCTGGAAAGGCGCGGTCTGCTGGGGCAGCGGCAGGAGCTTGAAACCCTCATTAAGAGTTTGAACGGGCGCTCCCTGGGCGGGTTGGCGGCGGATGCCCTGCTGCGCGCCAAGGAAGTCCTCTGGTTTCTCAATGAAAAAGCCGAGCAAAACATCTTCTGCGGGTTCTCAGCGGCCAACACAATCTGCGTACCGTTGGGGGAAAAACCCATCTTTCCCGACGTCCATGACGAGGAGGAGCGCAAAGCCTTCATTCGCGACGGTTTGTCCGCCTTCGAACTCAAGGAGCACAGCCATGAGGCAGGCGGCACGCTCCGCGTGGTGAAGCGCCGGGCCGGCGCTCCGGTCGTGGTGCCCTCCGTGATTCACTGGTCTTTCAACCATTATGCCGCCGTCACGGAAAGTGGCGACGGCGTGTTCCGCATTGTGGATGCTCCGCTGCGCTTCGACAGTTGGGTGCCCGCCGAGGCGCTTGAGCAGCAGGCCAGCGGCTATTTTTTGATTCCCCAGGCAGTGGCTTTGCCCGAAGGGTATGTAAGTGTTTCCGACGCAGAAGCAAAGCGCATTTTCGGCAGGCACTGTGTGCATTTTCGCGATCCTGAGGGAGACGATGCCATCGCCGGTGGGAGCGGAGGAGGGCCTTTTGGAAACGGGCCTCCTTGGAGCCCGCCCCCCAGCCCCATGGCCCTTGTTCCCGCAGCAGGGGGCGGTGGAACTGGTGGTGCCGGTGCGGGGGAGTGTCCTCAAGCAATGGCAACGCATGGCTTTAGCCTGATGAATCCAGGGCTGTGCCTTTTTGATACACCTATCAGTGTCATCCCTCCTTATGGTCCTCCCGTTCAATTGCAGGTCATGTACAACCAGCGCAGCCCCGTCATCGCCGATTTGCAGACGCTCGGCAACTTCGGTCCGCGCTGGACGCATTCATTCAACGAAGCGGTAAGTCTTCATGGAACAGGCACGCCTAACACATCAGTTCGGTGGATAAATTCCAGGGGAAGCTACATGCAGTATTACTATGTAAGCCTTACACAAACTTATAGCCAGAAATACAAGGATCGCCCCCAGATGCTCTATTTGAATAGCGGGCAAGGAGGGCCAGGGTATCAACTGATTTTCAGTGATGGATCCAGAAAGCTCTTCAAGCAGCCCAATGCCACCACTCCCACGAAGTACTTGCTTACAGAAATCGTCGACGCTCTCGGCAATGCGGTCAGCTTAGCTTATGACAGCGAGCTCCGCCTAGTTTCCATCACCAACGCCCTGGGTTTAGTCACGTCCTTTAGCTACGATCCGGAAGTTGGCGACAACGTTCCCACCGATGCCACCAAAATACGTCAAGTAACCGACCCCTTTTCACGAGTCGCCAAGTTCAAGTACACCGGGGACGGCCAGTTGGAGAAAATCATTGATCCCGTCGGCATCACCTCCGAGTTCCGCTACGCTTCAGGAGACTTCGTTGACCGCCTCACCACTCCCTACGGAGAAACGAACTTCAGCCAAGGCGATCTGCCCGGGCTCAATGGTGAACCGGGACGCTACGTTGAATCTCAGGATGCCGCGGGTGATCGCGAACGGGTGGAGGCCAATGATCTGGCGCTCCCTGAGGATTATGCGGAAGCTCTCGTGCCACCAGCGTCCATTGGTGTCGGGGGAACTGCGGTCTCGTTCACGCCGAAAGCAGATCTTTTGCTGTGGCGAAACACCTTCTATTGGAATAAGCAGCAGATGAAAAACTGGCCAGGAGATTATACCAGATGCCGCATTTACAACTGGCTTACCTCCTCCACCAACACCATCACGTCAGTTGTAGGCAGCATTAAAGACCCCTTGACAGCCAGGGTTTGGTTCAATTACCCAGGACAGACTTCTTCTCACGCAGCGGGCAATGTCGGCCAGCCCTCGAAGATTGTCCGGGCAGTCGAGGACGAAAACGGCGAGGTTGCCTGGGCGATGACCCAGATATTCTACAATGACCTTGGCCTGCCGACCGGCTCCATTGACCCCGAAGGACGCGAGACGAAAATCGAGTACTATCCCAACGACCGGGATATCCAATACGTCAAGGTCAAAGATGGTGCCAACTGGCGCACGCTGACCACCGTCTCCCAGTACAAAACTGTTGGCGGCGTTTCCACGCATCTGCCGGAAATCCTCACCGATGCCTCCGGCCTGCAAACCCAAATCTCCTACAACGCCGTTGGTCAGGTGACGCAGACCACGGTCTCCAAGGGAACGAATTCGGAATCCGCCCGCTACATTTATGACAGCGACCTCGACGAAACAGCGGATGACGAAGGCTACCTGCTTCGCGTCGAGCACACCTCGCCCTCGGACCCGGAGGAGTGGGTGGCGCTGTCCTCCTTCACCCATGACGCGGCGCACCGGGTCCGCACCCGCACGGACGCGCTCGGCTACACTCTGACCTACGACTATGACAATCTGGACCGGGTGACTCTTGTGACCCACCCCGACAATACGACGGAACAGGTGGTTTATACCAATGGCGAACTCCAGACCCTAGATGTTTGGGCCGTGAAGGATCGTGCCGGTCGCTGGCGCCGGATGCGCTACAATCATTTGAGGCAGTTGGTCATGGAGATGGACCCTCTGCTGCGGGCCATTCATTACGTTTGGTGCCGTTGTGGACAGTTGAGTATGTTGATCGACCCGCTGAACAAGGTTACCCAGTGGAAACGCGACGCCGAGGGTCGGGTGACGGAGAAAATCCTCCCGGATGGCAAGCGCTACCTCACCACGTATCAACCCCTGAGCGGACGCCCGGCCACGGTCGCATCTCCGCTCGATGTCTTGGCCGGACGCGTTACCAAGACCTATTCCTATGCAGTGGACGGTTCTCTGCGCCACGTAAACTACACGGACCCGTCCATGAGCGACCTCAGCTTTGGCGCGCCCGACTTTGCCGGACGCCCGACCACCTTCATCGACAGTCTGGGCACCACCGCCTACAGCTACCTGACCCTGGACGGCACCAGCGCCGGCGCGGGCCAGCCGCATACGGTCAACGGCCCGCGCGCCGACGACACCCTGCGCTACAGCTACGACTGGCAGGGCCGTCGCATCAAAACCGAGCTCGTCGCCGACAACGGTACCACGGTCAGCCGCAGCGAGGAGGTTGCAATGGACGCGCTGGGGCGTATCACTGGAGTCGTGAACGAACTGGGCAGCTTCACCTCCGCCTACGCGGCCGCCAACCTCAGCGGCGTGCCCGATTCCATCAGCCTGCCTGGCGGGTTCAACGTCCAGGTGGCGCGCTATGCGGCCAACGCGGGCGCCAACGCCCTGCGTCTGCAAAGCCTGCACCATCGCCAGGGCACCAACACCGTGCAGAAGCACGACTACACCTACGACCTGGCCGGCAACCTGACCGACTGGGAACGCACCGACGCGGCCAGCGAAGTCACCGCTTGGAACCTGCGCCACGATCCCGCCTCGCAGTTGGTGGAGCTGGAGGAAAGCGTGGACAGCACCCCCACCCGGACGGAGGGCTGGCACTACGACGCGGCGGGCAACCTCGCCTCCAGCCACGTCGTGCCGGCGGGCCAAACCGGCAGCCTCAGCCTGCGCGGCCATGCCGGACGCAACCAGTTGACCCGGGTGGGCGGCGGCGGCAAAACGCTCGTGGAAGGCTTGCTGGATGAGCCGGCGCTTGTCACCGTCAATGAGCAGCCCGCGGCGGTGAGCAAGCTCGGCCCCAGCGGCCCGTGGCGCTTCCAGAAGGAAGTCAGCTTCCCGCCCGGCGTCACCGAATTGGAGATCGAGGCGGTGGACGGCAACGCCAACAGCGATCTTAAAACCTACAGCCTGAGCGTGGGGGCCACGCCGGACCAGACACTGGAATACGACGCCAACGGCAACACCGTGGCGCAGAAGGACGGCGCGGGCGTCGTGCAGCGCAAGCTGGAGTGGGACGCGGACAACCGGCTGGTGGCCGTGCAGAACGCCGCCACGGCGGCGGCGGGGGTGAAGCGCAGCGAGTTCGGCTACGACGGCCAGGGCCGGCGGGTGGAGCAGGTCGAAAAGGAGCACGACGGCACAGATTGGGTGACGCTGTCGCACTGGCACTACCTGTGGGACGGACTGGAACTGGCGCAGAAACGCGCGGCAGCGGACGGGACGGTGTTGGTGAACTACTACGGTTCAGGGGAGAAGCACGGGAGCGACAGCATCGTGTACCTGTCCGACCACCTGGGCAGCGCGCGGGCCTGGTACCGGGTGAGCGACGGGGAAGTCGGCCTGGCCGAGTACGGCGCCTATGGCCAGCGGCAGTTGCTGGCGGCGGGACCGGGCGAACCGGAACGCGGCTACACGGGCCACCTGCGGCACGCGGCGAGCGGGCTGGTGCTGGCGCCCTACCGGGCCTACGACCCGCAGTTGGGCCGCTGGCTGAGCGAGGACCCGATCATGGAGGCGGGCGGGGTGAACTTGTATGGGTATGTGGGCAACGGGCCGGTGATGCAGATAGATCTGTTGGGGTTTAGTGAATTGATAAGCGGTATTGATATTAATCTTAACCCTATCGGATTGGATGGCTATAACCGCCGTTCACAAGACTCCATCGACTTTGTCAACAATGCACCAATTCTTCCTGGAAGTCTGACTGTTTATGCGCATGGAACCCAAACTCATGTGGTGGACCAGCGCGATTCTTTGATAGCCAGGACGATGCCGTACAATACCATTGTTAGTAATGTATACTTAACGCCAGAGGCGTTGGCAAAGATTATTAAAAGCAATTCAAGATTCGAAGAAGTAAAGCAAATTGTTTTGTATTCATGCAACACAGGTGCTGGAAATAATTCTTTTGCGCAGCAGCTGGCCAAGCTGATTGGCAAGACTGTCGTTGCCCCAACGCAGAAAATTTTTGCTAGACCTGATGGCACTGTTATCCACTTAAATAAGGGTCGTTGGATTGTCTTTCCGTGATCATACGATGATGAAAATTAATATCAATTGGATGGCTGTCGTGCTTCTGTGCAATTCCTGCTCGGATCGAGCTGTGCCAACTTCAGATGAGTTGGGGCCTGAGGGTGTCATGATGTACCATTACATGGCAATGCCTCCTGAAATGCGACTTTCTCTTGTGAGAGATGTGAGAAAGGGAAGTGCAGAAGCAGCTTATCAACTCATGACATTTTCACACACACAGATGCAGTGTGCGGAAGCTTTTTACTGGGGGACCAAGGCCAAGGCGCTGGGGCACCCGCAGGTGACGCAGGACTTGCTGGACAGAATCGAGGAGTCGATTTATGACTCATCAGAGCCAAGTAAAGGGAAATCGTACGAAAGCTTGGAGGAAGCGCTGAAAGACTTGGAGGCTAAAGGGGCGGCAAAAAGTGGAAAATAAAAGCGCGATCCGACTCTTGGAGAGCGACAATTATAACCCGGTCATTCACGGATCGTATCCGGGTGTCCCAAGCCCCGTCTGAACTCGCTATGCGTTTTGGCCACCATGGGTCATAGCATAGCGCTATGATGGATGGTGAAAACAGATTGGCGGCGGGCACTCTCAAGACGGACCTGGCGTGGCCGGGTGCGCAGCACGGTGGCGCAGCGCCAGGCGATGCTGGCTGAGTTTGAGCGGTCGGGACTCAGCGGGCCGCAGTTTGCGCGCGTCGCAGGCATCGCCTACCAGACCTTCGGTTCCCGTGAAACGGAATGCCGTGTGGAAGCCTCGCGAGTATCAGAGCCGTAGTCATAGAATACGGCTCTGATACTTCATGAACGAAAGCTGACAAAGGGGCATGGCCGTTTGTGTGGTGTGCCCGCTGCAGCTCCTTACCAGATTCACTCCCCAGCCTTTGCCTGTTCCGCTTTGGCCTCGGCCTTCTTCTCCTTCTTGATCTTGGCCCAGCGCTTCTTCTGCGCAGCCACGATCCGAGCGCGAGCCTCCTCGCTCATCTGGCGTTTGGGCTTTTTCTCTTTGGCGGGCTTGTCGGCCTTGGCTGGACGACCGCGACGGCGGCCTGGCTTGCCGGCTACGGCCTTTGGGGCCTCTCCGCCAAACATGGCAGCGAGTTCGGCTTGCAGTTTCTCAATCTGTTCGGCCACCTCAATGGCACGCTTCAGGTTTTCAAGGGAAGGGGTAAACATGGCAGTGCCTCGTTTGTAACGCGACGCACCGCTGCGGGCAAGGGGAACTTATCAGGGGCAGAAGCCGATTCGCCGCTTGTGCCGGCCTTTCTCGCCCGAATGTTCAGCCTTCGCTTTCTTCACTTTGGCGATCTGGCTTTCGAGGATTTTTTGTGTCACCCGCCACTGCGCTGGATCAGGGTCGGTGCTGCCCGCATGGATGGCATTCAGGCAGAGGGTGAGGATATCACCGCCGCTCAGGCCTCGCGATAGCTCCGCTAGAACCGCGAAATCCGCCGTCACCCGCTCCGGATTGGGAAGATGGAGGGCGAACAGCTCCCGCCGCATGGAAGCGTTGGGAAGCCGGAAGTGGATGTGGCTCTGGATGCGCCGCAGCAGGGCAGGGTCGTAGTTCTCAAACAGGTTGGTGGTGACGATCACCACCCCATCAAACCGGTCCAATTCCTGCATCAGCGTGTTGCGGTTCTGGTTGATGCTGGTGGAGCACGATTCACCAGTCGCCACCCGGCGGGAGAGCAGGCTGTCCGCCTCATCGAAGAACAAGACCGCGTCCTGCTCCGTCGCTGCCTGGAAAACCGCTTTGATGTGCTTGGCCGTGTCGCCCAAGTACTTCGAGATCACCGCCGAGTAGTCCACCTGATAGAGCGGTTTGCCGAGGCGGTGAGCAATGCCCAGAGCAGCGCGCGTCTTGCCTGTGCCGGGCGGGCCGTAGAAGTTGAGGATGCAGCGGCCCTGCATCGGTTGGATCGTGCTGAGGTTCCAGATGCGCTCCAGATCGGCACGTTTCTCCAAGGCACGCAGGGCGCTCTGGATGTCCGTCTTGACCTCGGGATGCAGGATCAGCTTGTCGAGGCTGTGGCGGGGCTCGGGCTGCACGAGAAGGCCAAGTTCAGGAGCCGGATCCTCCGCTTCGCGCCTGCGTCGACGCGGGTTGCGGTGGTCCTCGGCTGTGGCTGCATCCGGGGGCAGTTCGATCTCAGTGGTGTGGCCTGTGGGCATGGGCGGGGTAGGCATGGCGTGGCTTGATGGCTGAGGTTGATTCATGAGAAACATTCTTCCGCCCACTCGCGGGCGGACTCGGTGATGATGCGGATGAACTCCTTCGGCTGGGCGGCCACAGAGCTCTGCTGGATCAGATGGAGGTAGGAGTTCAAGGCCGCGCACACGGCGGCGCCGAGTTGAATCTCCGGGTCATTGAGCTCGAGCACAGTCTCCCAGTAACCAATGCGCTCGCGCAGGCTGTTGAAACGCTTCGGATCAGGCAGCGGCTGTTCGCTCATGTGGTTGTTGGAGGTCGGTTGCGGAGCTCCGGTGACAAGGCGGGCCGGGATGAACTCTTGCGCTTTGGCACAGGCCCAGAGGATGGCGTAACCATCCATCCGGTCTGGATGGCAATGTGGCGCACGGCGGGTGAGCCGATGAGCACGTAGGGGATGCGTTCGGGTGTGTTTGGCATGGCTTGGGTTGCAGGGGTGGCGGTGGACCGCGGGTTGTGGGTTCAGCCAAACAGCACCAGGGCAGCCATCAGACCGGCCACCGCCAGCCATGCGAACAAGGGTTCGAGGTCGGGCGAGGGGTGGTAGGATGAGCGGTGTCGGCGAGGCTTGGACATGCCTCCTGCCTCGTCACCGTGACTTCGTGTGTCGCGCCATTTTGAGCACCATTTTGCTGGCTCGCACTCAACACCCGGCCTGCCCTTGCGAATTTGTGATTATGGGTGACGATTGGAGTGCCAGCTCGATCCCCGTCGGTTTTGGCCGTGATGAACCCGTAGGCCCTCGGGCCGCTGCAGAGTTCGCGGGGATGAGCTGGCACCTTCGCTTCTTGACTCGTCGATCGGTTCGACCATCTTGAAATGCGCGCCCGAGGAAGGAGTCTGTTCCGTTTGACCTTGGAGCTGCCCCGGAAGGCTGACAGAACCAGCCCCGCCTTGAGCGGCAGGGCCGGATATCCGCTGAGCTTGCTCAGCACAAGCGCCCTCGATCACTTTGGTGGTCGGGGGCGTTTTGTTTGGCATTCACAACCTGGCTGCCCCCTTGCTCACGGTCTCAGGTGCGCCCGCTTCGAGGCGATTGCCGTCGGAGTGACCGCAGACACGTAGCGGCTTCAGTTCGCTCGACTGCAACCTTAACCATCGGCATGCAGTGGTAGATGACCCAGGCGGGATGCTTGCCGCCGTGTTGAGTCACCAGGCGTTCGAGGGGAAAGAGTTAGGTCTTCATCATCGTGCGCTGGATTGAGAGGCTGGAATGCGCTGGAGGACCGCTTATTTGTCCGCAGGTTGCGTAGTCGGATGGCCAGAAAAAGCCGCCTCCAGTCTCGCTCGATCCGTGCACCGGGTGAGTTGCCGGGCGTAGCTGGGCATCTTGCGCATCAACAGCGTCATCTGTCTCGGACTGAGGGGACCTCGCCTTTGATACTGCCGCGCAAAGCTGGAGAGGATCTCGGCATCCGGACCGGAGAATCCGATGCCGTTGCGCTCAATGGCGGCGTCCTTCGCCTGTTCGTCGGCCGTCTGGTTCTGGTAGATGCGCAGCAGCGCCCGCAAGGCCCAGCGGGGATCGCTGGCGAGACGGCGGCGCAAGTTCTCAATGAGGTCGTTCTTGGTCATGGCTATGGAGTGCGGATTGCCTCCTTGGCCTCGTCACCGTGACCTAGGTTGTCGCGCCGTTTGTGTCGCCATTTTGGCGCGTGTAAGCCTCGACAAACCCCTGCTGCTGGAGGTTGCGGTCCCACTGATTGGAGAACACGCGCAGGTCACGCTGGAATCGGGAGTTGCGCACATTTAGCCGGCCTTCGGGCGTGACCGTGGCCGCCACCTGCCAGGCGCCCATGTAGCTGTTCTCGAAGCTAAGCGGTGTCCAGGTAGTGCCTTGCTCCGACGGAACGACGAGGAACGTGATCTCGGGGTCGCGCATCGCGTCCCCGTTCTGCTCTCCGTAGTGGGCCACGCTCAACTCGTAAGCTCCGTTCGGGTATGGGCCGCCGATCACTTCAACAACCAGCCGCATGAAGGGTGGGTTTTCGAGGCGCAGGTAGCGGGTGCGCACGGCTTCAAAGCCGCCGTGCAGGTCGATGAGTTTCTGGATGGTTTTCATCACACGTTGCTGGGGGATTGGGGGTTGGGTTCAGGGTTGTTGGTCGAGGTAGGATTCGAGATCGGCGAGCGCGGCCCGCACACAGCCGCCGCTGCCCACCGCGATCTGCGAGGCCGGTGTCCTCGGCACGGGCCAGCGCTGCATGAGGAACTCGCAAAGCTCCTCGGTGGTGGGCGGCAGGAGCTTGATCGCCTGGAACCGCGTCTGGAACCGCTCGGTGAGCAGGTCCAACTGCAGGTTGCTCGTGCCAAGGAATGCCCGGCCCGGCGGCATCCGGTCCAGGTAGGTCAGGAGCAAGTCCTGCGCCTCCCGCGAGCAGCGGTCCAGCTCATTGACGATCTTCACCGACCAAGGCGCAAACAGGCTGCCGTAGGGCAACTGTGCCATCCACTGCCTGACCACATCCACCGTCACCTCCCGGCCGTTGTAGTCCTCGATCGCGAGACCACTGCCGGTGAGCTCCAGCGCCACCAACTCCACCACACTGGTCTTGCCCACCCCCGGCGGGCCATACAACAGCAGCTTCATCGTGGCCGAGGGATCGCTGGCAAGCCGCCTCGCCTTGGCCACCTGAGCCTGCGCCACTCGGCCGGCCTGACCGATCAATTCATCCGCTCGCCGAGGTCGCCAGTTCATCGGCGATGCCGGCAATGGTTTGGGAGCACGTTCACGCTTCTTGGGTGGCATGGTTGACCTCCTTTCCGTGCGGCGTGGAAAGCTTCGTAATCGCGGCCATCACCGCCCGATGGCGGCTGTGCCCGTAGCGGGTGATCTGGAAGCGCTCACTCATGGCTCCAGCCCTCCCGTTGGCAGCGCGCCTTGACCGTGTTCACCGACAACTGGAAGCGCGCGGCCGTCTGCTTGATCGAGCGCGTGCGCAGATAGGTCCGCTTCACCGCCCGCCAGTCGACCATCCGGCCATCGGCCGTCGTCCGCCGGGGCGTTTGGCGAGCCGGTCGGGGTGGCGTTGGCTCCGGCGGCGGGCTTGCCGCACCGCTGGTGAAGGCATCAAAACGCTGCGGGCTGGCTGGCTCGGCCGCCTCCGCCGGCTGGGCCGTGCGCAGGCCCGCGAGCTGTTCCCGCGCCGCTTCAGCGGCCAGAGGGCGGATCAAGTCTTCCAAGCGCACCGGCACCCGGCCGCTCTGCAGGCGTTGCACCGCCTCCGCGAGCTTCGCTTCCACGATGCTCTGGATGAGGTCCACGGGGATTTCCGTGATGGCATACACAACCCCGGTCAGGGAGTTCATGCCCAGCAGGGCCTTCATCTGCTCCCGCGCTTCACGGGGAGACTCCGCCTCCACACGGTCGTCGAAGAGGACTTGGCCAGCACGGCTGGCGATCAGTTTGAACAGTTTCATGAGGGTATCGGGTTGGGTTGGGGTTCAGCAGCCAAACAGGCAGGACTGGGTCATGGGGCGGGAAGGGGACTTGGAGGCTCGGCGCGCCTGGGCGGCCCGCAGCCGCGGCACGAAGTGGCTGTTGCTCAGCCGCATCCCGCGCCACTCCTCCCAAGGACCGAACAGCCGGGTTTCCCGGGCATTCATCCACACCCACCGCCCGGGCAGGTGCTGCAGGGCGTCGGGGCCTTCGACATTCACCATCAGGGCCGCCGCCCGCGTGTCGCTCATCGGCGCTGCGGGCAGCTCCCGTTCCTCGCTCAGCCTCTCCAGGGCGTCTTCGTAGCCGCTCCACGTGCCGTTGTGGAACAGCACCGTCTCCGCCATGCCCGAGAGGCTCACGTTGGCCTTCGGCGTCACGGGGAAGGGGTGGCAGAGCCGCGGGTCCACCCCGCCGACGCTGGCCCAGCGGAAGTGGATGACGACTTCGCCTTCCAGTTGCCGCAGCAGCGTCAACAGTTCACCGGTGGTCAGGTTCTTCTGCCAGCGGACACGGCCGCCTTCGCGCCACGCCACCCCGGCCCCGTGCGGGTTGGCTTCGTGACAGGCATACAGCACCTCGGGGCTCGGGCGCACGGTTTCAGGGCATACAAGGATCACACACATGGTCGTTACTTGGGTTCGTTGGGTTTGGGTTGCGGCCCCGCGCATACGCAAGTTGCGTATGCTTGGAGCAAAGGTTCAGATGGCGGCGTCCGGGTAGCGCTCGTCGAAGCGGTGGCAGAGGCGCTCCGCCGTCTTGCGGTAGCGGCGGAACTGCGCGTGCAGCTCGCCAAAGAGGCCAAGCGCCACCGGCCGCGCGCTGCCGGTCCACCCGAGGTAGTCCCACAGGAAGCGCAGGGCGTCGGTGGCCGTGGCGGTGCGCTTCTGCTGCACTTTGTTCTTGGTGAAGCTGCCCAGGCAGCGGACTTCATGGGCGCGGCGGCACAACCCCAGCACGCTGGCGAGGTGATGGAGGATTTTTTCGATGTTCAGCGTGCCGGCGAAGACGCGGAACTCGATCACACCGACAAACCGCCCGTTGCGGTCGCGGCGGAAGGCCTTGCGGAAGTTCACCATGCCGCGCCCGCAGTGCTCGGCGCACTCGGCTTTGACGCGCTCCTCCTCGCAGGTGACGAGCTTGCGCATGTGCTGCTCGGTCTGCTCATAGAGCGGGTGGCTGTAGTGGTTCAGGTGGCGGTCAGTGCCCGTTTGGCCGTAGAGGCTGCGGGCGTGCCAGCGGGCAATGTGAGCGAGCTTGCGGATGAATTCGCTCACCGCTTTCGGGTCGGTGGTGCCGATCACGCTCTCGATGCCCACGGTGATGTGGCAGCCGCAGGAGCGATCCACGGTGGCACCGATGGCATTGAGCCACTCCACGAAGCCCATCAGGTTGTTCAGGCCGGCCTCGCCGTGGAGGATGGGCGAGACAAACTCGCTGGCCACTTGGTTGGCTTCGCAGCGGATCGAGCCATCGCGTTCGGCCCTCCAGTGCGAGTTGCCAAACTTGGGGGCCACCAGCGGCAGGCGGCTGCTCGGGGAGAGCCCGGCAGTCACCGGCACACCGGCGTGGTAGCCGCCAACCGGCACATTGGCGGTGACGGGGATGCGGGTTTCCAGTTCAATGCCCCACTGGATGGAGGCGGCTTTCAGGTCAGCAGGTTTCATAGGGTGGGCTGGGTTTCGGAGGTCTGGCCCCATGCAGGGCACCCCTTGGCCTCGTCACCGTGGGCGCGTGTGTCGCACCGTTTTGATCACCATTTTGCGGCCCCGGCTCACAGGTCCCAGGCTTCGCGGAAGCCGAGGAATTTGGGGAAGCGCGGCGCTTCCTTCGCGCCGCTGGGCTGGTGCATGAATTTCACCAGCCGACCGATCAGCGTGTGCCGGTGCTGCCAGAGGGTGACACGGTCGATGCCACCGACGACGTGGTTGTAGCCCACGCGGAATTCGACACCAGTTTCCGCGTGCCGAACCACGAAGCCGCCCAGTTCGCCGCGTCCGACCATGCCCGTCTGCGACAGGCTGCGCTTCGTGCGGCCGAAGGCGTCTTTCTCCGCCGGGTTGAGGTTGCTCATGCCCTCGTAGGTGTCGAGCACGACGGCCTCGGCGTCCTCGAAGCGCTTGATCTTGAGCAGGTAGCCTTCGCGCTCGGTGGACCGGCCGCACTTGTAGGGGGAGCCCGGCGTACGGATCATGACGCCCTCGTAGCCCTCGGCCAGGCAGCGTTCCTCATAAGCCTGCAGTTCTTTCAGCGAGTGGAGTGCCACCGGCAGCACTTTCTCGACGTGGCCAAACTCCGGCAGTGCGGCAAGATCCTGCATCCGCCGTGCATAGGGCGTGTCCACGTTCTCCTTCACGAAGTCGAAGACCGCGAAGGTGAAGTTCGGCTCGCCGCTTTCCCGGCCCACGTGACCGGCGGTTTCACTGAAGGTGGCGCCTTTCACGATGAGCTCGCCGTCGAGCCCGTCGGGCAGGTTGGCTTCGATCCACTCGCGGATGAAGCGGTTGGACACCGGCTTGAAGGAGCGGGTGAGCGCCCGGCCGTTGATCTTGAGGCAGCGGATGCCATCGAGCTTGGGCGTGGCGAGCAGGGGGAAACGCAGTGCTTCCGGGGTCTCGCATTTGCCGGCGAGCATCGGCTTGAGGATGGGACTTGGGTTCATGTGGAGGGTGGTTGACCAGCGCAGGGCTGGATTCCCCTTGGTCTCGTCAACACCCCTCGTGCCGTCGCGCCGTTTTGATCACCATTTGACGGAGGCGCAGAGAGCCGTTGTCCATCCGATTTGAGCGCCATTTTTACGTCGCCTGCAATGCCTGCCGGATAGGGCGCAACACCAGCCGCCATGGTGCTGCATAGGATGCGTTTTACAGGCAGACCACCCCCTCAAGGGATGGCTGTATACCCCGGCCGCACGTGCACTTGTTGAGACCATCAGCGCGTCTTGTTGAGATCATCAGCCGCGCTTCTCCAGCGGCTCAGATGAGCCCAACTTCGCGGAAGCTGAAGTACGTGTGCGGCTTTCCGGGGCGGGCGCCGACAATCACATGGTCCATCAGGTTGATGCCCATGATCTCGGAGGCTTCACGGACGCGGCGCGTGATGCGCCGGTCGGCATCACTCGGATCGGTGCAACCGCTCGGGTGATTGTGCATCATGGCGAACGCATAGGCGGCTCCCACGATGACCGGGCGCAGAATCTCACGCGGATGCGCGCACGTCTCGTTCAACGAGCCCAGGCTGACCAGGTGCCAGCCAACGGCTTCGATCTTTGTGTTGAAAAGAACCACGGCGAACAACTCCTTGTCGGGTTGATGCAGCGGTGACGT
The DNA here is from genome assembly GCA_036846165.1 of Prosthecobacter sp. GTDB lineage: Bacteria > Verrucomicrobiota > Verrucomicrobiia > Verrucomicrobiales > Verrucomicrobiaceae > Prosthecobacter. The sequence goes on along the minus strand of DAIUCN010000005.1, from coordinate 25,519 downwards.
TTCGACGTGATCGATCCAATACTGCATGAGCCGGTCGGGCGCATTGCACACGACCGGATCAGCGACGACTTCACGAACCGACTGGATGGTGAACTGTCCAAAGGAATAGCGGGCTTTGCGGCGCATGGCCCTTGTGCCTCATCACCGTGACTGCGTGTGTCGCACCGTTTTGATCACCATTTGACGGAGGCGCAAAGAGCCGTTGTCCAACCGATTTTATCACCATGTGACGGATGTCCGACCTGTCTCCACGAGTAGGGCGCAAAGCAGGCTCTGGAATGCCGCGTAGGATGCGTACTACAGGCACGACAGGCCGCAAGGGATGAGGATATTCCGTTCCCTCACATGCACTTGTTGAGACCAACAGCGGAGTTTACTGAGACCGTGAGTAGGTGGCGGCCGGGTAGGTCAACCGTTTCGCGCTCCTTACCCTAAGGCCACGCGCAATCGTGTGCAGTTCGCTTTGACGCAGTTTGTCACCGTCTGTTGACCAGGAAGTCGTTCCGACCCCTTGCCAAGGGATCCTTCAACTCGGTCCGCAATAGATTTTATTCGTCGTGAGGCTGCGCTCAGGTTCAATCCTGTCTCATTGATGAAAAGTTGCCAGTCCTTGAGGCGAATCTTACCAGGATCTCGTTCCTTGCCGATCTTCATGGCGAAGCTCTGGTCCAGGTTGGAGTATGCCTGGGTGCAAATCAGATCGTAAAACGGAGCAAGACGTGCCTTTCCTTGGGCATACAAGAGCGAGAAATTTTTGCCATGGGCATCACCATTGCCGATGAGAAAGTTGAAGACAACAGCATCAAAAAGTTGCAGCAAGTCCACCGCCGGCGCTGACGAGATGGATCGAATCAGTTCGAAACATTGGCGGAGCCCGGGTCCGCCTTCCTGCTGATATTTTTGTTCCGGCACACAACCCAGGGCCTGACAAAAGTCTTCTTGGTGAATGCGCGACAGTGTCCCATCGGTCTCCTGGTGGCGATCATAGCGGGTGATTTGCAGAAATGACTGTTCGCCAGCCTGACCCATTTCAACCGGCGCGACATTGAGTCCAACGGCTGCCGCTAGACGCATGCAGAAGAATTCATTCTCGACCAAATGGTCAAAACGTGGGCTTTGCGGTTTGATGATGTGACTGCTAGGTGCTCCATTCAAAGGAATCCCATATTGACCATTCTCGAGGATGACTGCCATTTTGCTCTGGGCACCCGCGAGCGACAGCCTCAGTCCACGGTCTCCTGCAAGGAGTGGTTTTTTGGGCAGTTCCGCCAGCTTGAAAGCCAGCTCTTCTTGGGTCAAAGGCTGACTGGTCCACATGGTTGCGTCAGGTTTTTGTCCCGGTGGCATCAGGCTCACGGCTCCGGCGCACTCGCCACCGATTTTGTCCAGCAGGGAGAAATCATTGCGTTCGCTCACACCAAAACTCTGGGCGATCAGTTTGCGTTGGATTTCTTCGGGCAACAGGCCGGCAAAGAAGGGTCGGCATTCCCGCCGATTGAACGCCGCCTCCTTCAATGGAAGTGAAGCTGAGAGGGGCACGCTGTGGCTGGCACCCAACCATGCCGCATCATATCGGAACCCGAGATTGCCGGAATCGTCCTGCAGCAAACAGCCGACGAGATCGGCATTCAGAAAAACGTCAAGGGTGCGGGCCATAATCAAGTCGCATCGGGACTCCAGATGGATACATGAAGTCCAAGGGCTGCCAGCACCTTCAATGTCCGCCCGATCTGGCAGGTTTCCTTTCCATTTTCCAAATCGCTGATGAAGCGCACGCCCGTACCGGTGGTCATCGCCAACTCCGCTTGGGTAAGCCGCAATTGTCCCCGTCGTTGTTTGACGAGACTTCCCAGTGCCTTGGGGGTGAAGGTGGATTCGTTTTTCATTCCCGAGCGGGAATAATAGACGATTCCACAGGAGGCTCAACCTGTTTTATTCCCGATCGGGAATGTTGGGTCGTTTCCTGAGCGGTGCAATGCCATTTTTTTCCCGCTCGGGAACAGGCTGGCCTTTGGCTCGAAGCTACGCGGCCATTTTCCTTCAATCAATCAAGTGATCGAACAGCCCCGGCTGGAACGGCTCCAGCGCCGCCTGCTCGGCCTTGAAGAAGTCCGCCTTCGTCTTCCCCCGTTTCTTGCCCTCACGCGTGTGGCAGTCATACGCATACTCGGGGATGGCCACGTATTCGCCGCTCTCACGCAGTTCCTGCGCCAGCGTTTCCGCGTCCAGCCCCGCCTGCTGGTCATAGACCATGTTCTGCAGGTGGTCGGGGTCGCGGCTCTTTTTTGACAGACACAGCAGGATGACCGCTTTGCTGATGAAGATGCGGCCCTTCGCCTGCTTCGGGGGCACGCCCTCGTTGATGACCAGGTAGGAGTCGTGCAGGGCCTTCACTTCCTGAGTGAGGATGCCCCAGCAGTCTTCCGCGCTGACGGTCAGCAGCCGCTTCCAGACATACTTGCCAAAGCCGCTGCTCCAAAGCTCCAAGGCCCAGTAGCCGGCAAGGGCAGCGTCCCCTCGGCGAATGGCTTTCTGCATGGCCGAGGAGACCTCGGAAAAATTGTAACCGCGAAGGGTTCTGAGCTGCATGGGGTTGGCTGGGAAAAGGTCAGGGAGGTCCATGGAGGATGCCCTCGTCACCGTGACTTCGAGAATCCATCCGTTTGCATCACCAAATGATGGCAGGTGGTGAGGGGTGGTCGCGGGGAATGGCGGGTGCCATGGGGTGCGTCATCCAAGCGCCACGCTTTGCCGGCGCGGTGCGTTCATGGCCACCTTCTCCTGGCTCTTGTAGTCCCCGAAGTTGATATGGGCTTTCCACTTGCGCTTGAGGTGACGCTTTTCGGTGGCGATGCGATCCGCCGACCGGAAAATCGAATTGCCGCCGAGGTTCTTGTCGCGCTCCTGGACGAAGCAGAAGCGCGCCTCATTCCAGACGAGGCGGTTGTCGAGCAACTCCTGCAGGGTGGCGTCGATGTCGCACTTGCACTTGAGCAGCTCGTCCCAGACCGGCACGCCGCCCTCGGCATCTCTGACCACCCCCACAGCGCCGCCAACCCAGTGATTGACGCCAAAGGGATCGTTGCGTTGCAGCAACCGCGGATCGCTGCGCTGATGCCAGCCGAAGAGCCGAGCACCGGCCCCGCGCGCGCAAAACGCCGAGTTGGTGAGCATGACCCGCGTCTCCTCCACGGAGAGCTTGCGGCAGCGCAGGCTGACCATGCAGACGCAGGCGCTGATGTCGTCATCCAGCATGACGATGGCGTCTTCCTGAAAGTGCCGCAGGACCCAGTTGCGCAACGACGAGATGCCCATCACCGAATCCGGCACCGTCGCCTTCTCCAGCGGGATGTGGGCATACTGCTCAAGTTCGCTTTCTGGCACCAGGAGGGTGGCGGACGGGAAGAGCCGGTGGCTTGTCATCGTCCGGGCGCGGCTGCGGGAGAGAATGATCAGGCGAAGGCTCAGAGGGCGGAGCTCCGGCCAGGGAAGCTCGTTTGCAGAGGTCGAGGAGGCGTTTTCCATGGAGGACGCGGCCGATGCCGAGTTTTTTGGTGGTGCGGGTGATGGAGTAGTCCACCTCGCGGACGCCCATGAGCTGCAGGGCCTGCATCCAGTCGCGCAGGTCATGGAACATGAAGACGAGGTAGTCGTGATGCTCGAACGCCTGGCACTCCATCCGCGGGATGGTCTCCATCTCCTCGGTGGGGTCCTCGGCTTCGAAGAGTTTGCGAATCTCGTCCTCGGCAAAGCCGGTCAGTTCGAGATCAAAGGACGGATCACTTTCTTGGATCTTGGCCAGCAGGCTCTTGAGGTCGCCCTCGTCCAATTCGGCAAGCTCCGCCAGACGGTTGTCCGCGAGCAGATCGGCCAGTTCCTCCGCCTCGGTGGCGTAGTCCTGTTCATCGACAGGCACCACCTCGCAGCCAATGAGCAGGGCGGCCTCCAGACGGCCATGACCGCGGACCAGCAGCCCGCTGCGCTTGCTCACGGTGATGGAATTGCGCCAGCCCTGCTCCTGAATGATCGAGGCCAGCAGCTGGATCTGGTGGGCGCTGTGGCGATTCGGGTTGGCCGGGTTCGGCTTCAACGCGTTCGGGTCCACCAACCTGGTGTGGGCGCAGTGAATGGGGATGCTCACGCTCCAACCGGGGTGTCAACTTGGCTTGGAGTGGAGGCGGGCTCCTCTCAAGACGGTTGAGCCTCGAGGCAAAATGGGCTGGATGCGGCACGCAGGGTGTGGCAACGCTAACTGCCATGGCCAAGAAGCTTCCCACAGGGGTGACGCCCTTCAAGTTTGCCAACTCGCTGAAGAACTGGCGGGCCGACAAGGGCTTCAGCCAGCGCGATGCTGCCGATTACCTCGGGATCAGCAAGCGCACGCTGGAGAATTGGGAGCAGGGGAGAGCCACGCCCCGCGGCTATGCCGTGGTGGCCCTGATGAAGCTCTTGGGACAGGGATCCCAGCCAACGGACGGGTGACTTGGAACGATGAAATTCGGCTTTCGCAAACCTTCGCTGAAAAAGCGCATCGCCGCTCGCACCTCGCTGAAGCGCTACGCCCGTCATGCCCTGAAGCTCAAAGCGCCTCGCGGCATGGGCTGGTTCACCCATCCCAAGCGAGCTCTCTACAACCGCATCTACAGCCGAACCACGCGCGGCTGCCTCATTCCGCTGCTTGGCCTGTGCGGGGCCTTGCTGAGCCTGGCGCTGCTCATCGTCCTCCAGCGCTGATGCCGGCCTGGCTCGGGTTGACGCTGCGTCTCAGACGTGAGTCAACTTGATGCGATCTGGCGCGATGCCTGGCGCCCTCCCGACCGGCGCCCGCCTTGGGCCTGGGCGGAGGAACACGTGCACGCCATCCCGTATTCACCGGTGCCCGGGCGATTCCGGGCCGACAACTCCCCCTGGCTCAAGGAGCCGCTAGAGGCTCTGGTCGATCCCAAGGTCAGGATCGTGTCGATCCTCGCCTCGATTCAGTCCTCCAAGACAACCATCGGCGAAGTCGGCCTCTGCTACGTCATCGCCAACCTGCCCGGGCCGGCCCTGTGGTTGGACCAGACCGACGATGACGCCCGTGACCAGGCCGAAAGCCGCCTGGGCCACATCTTCGACGAATGCCCGGCCGTCAAAGCCCTCTACCCGCGCGATCGACACAAGCTCAAGACGGCCACCAAGCACTTCGCCAATGGCATGACCCTCTGGGTGCTGGGTGCGCACAACAAGACCAACCTGCAGCGCCGTTCCATCCGCTGGCTCATCGGGGATGAGACTTGGCGCTGGCCAACCGGACACATGGCCGAGGCCGAGGCGCGCGTCACGGCCTTCGGCTGGCTTGGCAAATGCCTCTTCATGTCCCAGGGCGGCGAGGAAAACGACGACACCCACCGCAAATTTGAGACCACCGACCAGCGGGAGTGGACTTTTGAATGCCCTCACTGCCGCGTGCGCCAGCCTTTCCAGTGGGAAAACATCGAGTGGAGCAAGGATGCCCGTGATGAGGATGGCGAATGGAACTTCGCCCGGGTTCGTGCAACGGCTTCTCTCCATTGCCAGGCCTGCGGCCACGCGTTTGAGGACAGCGACCGCACCCGTCGACAGCTCAATGCGACCGGGCGCTACCTGCCCACTAACCCGAATGCCTCCCCCGAAAACGTCGGTTTCCACTGGAACGCCCTCTGCGCCATGAGCTGGGGCCGCCTGGCGGAACTCTACCTGCGGGCAAAGGCAGCCGCGAAACGCGGCGATCTTGAACCGCTCAAGCAGTTTTACCAGAAGCGGCTGGCGCTACCGTGGCGCGACTACCAGGAGGATTTCCGGCTGGAAATCACGCCAAGCGGCTACCGCCTCGGCGAGACCTGGGATGACGAAGCGGCCCTCAATCGGCAGGGCAAGCTGCTGCAGCCGCCCTTTGACCCGGTTCAGGCGGCGGCACCCCTGCGCTTCCTCACCGTCGACTGTCAGATGGACCATTTTTATGCGGTGGTGCGCGGCTGGAGCCTCAACGGTTCCTCCAGGCTGCTCTGGCGTGAGCGCCTGCCGAGCTGGGACGAAATCCTCACCCTGCAGGAGCGCTTCTCGATCCATCCCAACCTCGTTTTCGTCGATGCAGGACACGCCACCTACGATGTCTACCGGGAATGCGCCAAACACGGCTGGGTGGCGCTCATGGGCGACCGCCGTCCGACCTACGTGCACCGCGGCAAGGACGGACGCTCCATTCACCGCTTCTATTCACCCCGGCGTAAGGTGGTGCTCGGGCGGGGGCAGAGCTGCTCGGTCTTCTACTGGTCGAACCTCAACATCAAGGACATGCTCGCCCGCCTGCGACGCAACCAGGACCCTGAGCGCGGAGCCACCTGGGAGATCGCCGAGGATGCCGGCGACGATTATCTCGCGCAGATGGACAGCGAACAGCGCGTGCGCAAGGGCGGCAAATGGCTCTGGGAGCGGATCGGCAAGCGACCAAACCACTACTGGGACTGTGAAGCCATGCAGGTGGCGGCGGCCGTGATGTTGAAGCTCGTTGGCCAGGAATCGGTTCGGACCGCCACTGGGGAAGGGGACGAGCCGCCCGCGGATTGACACGGACGCAAGGGGGCCATGAAAGTCTTCCTGCATTCCCTCATCGCCACCCAGTCGGGCTGGCTTGTTCGTCAGGCGCTCAAGTTCGCCACCGTGGGTGGTGCCGCCCTGACCACCTGGCTGACCGCCCAGGGCGCCACTCCTGAGCACAGCACCGCCATCGTCACCGGCACTCTCACCGCCCTGGCCGGTCTGGTCGAGTTCGGCCTCTCCAAGCTGGCCAGCCGCGTCGCCGCGAAATGAGCTCCATCGGCGCCCTGCTCTCCGCCCTCACTGCCGCTCTGCGCGCCTTCCCCCTGTGGCTCGCGTGGCGGGTGACGGCGGACTGCGAGGCCCTCACCACAGAAATTCTTCGCCATGAAACTATCGCCACTCCTGCTGCCCGTGCTCGTGCTGACGAGCTGCGGCTCGCCCTCGCCTACCGCCGCCGACTCCATGCAGCTCTACTCGCCGGATACCCTGGAACTCCCGGCCGGGAGCAAGGTGAAGACTCGGCACGGCCTCTATCAGAGCCAGACCGATGAAGTCTGGTATTCCGCTGACCTCTACCTCAAGCGCTCACGGGAGGCTCTGCGGCCGTGAAAATCTGCATCGATCCAGGCCATGGCATGGCCAATCGCCGCCCCGGCGTCTACGATCCAGGAGCCGTGGCTGAGGGCCACACCGAAGCGGCCATCGTCATGGACTGGGCCAACGAACTGCGCGCCCTGCTGATCGCGGCCGGACACACCGTGGTGCGCACGCGCGTCGATCACAAAGACCCTGCGCCGGTCGGCAAACGTGCCGGCATCGCCCGGACCTTCGGCTGCGAGGTGCTGCTGTCCCTGCACTGCAATTCTGCCAATGGGCGGGCCAGTGGCACGGAAACCTTCTACCGCGGTGCGCATCGCAAGGCTGAAGCCACTCGCCTCAATCAAGCCGTGGTAGCAGCCTTGGGCACCCGCAACCGCGGTGCCAAGACCGAGGACAAAAGCCAGCATGGCCGGCTCGCCGTCCTGGCATTCCCCCGCGCCTTCCTCATCGAACTTGGCTTCATCGACAACCCCTCGGACCGCGAACTCATGCTGGATCCCGCTCGACGCCGGGCAGCGTGTGTTGCCCTGGCCAAGGTTTTGACCTCTCCCGACCCATGACGCAGCCGCGCTTTGATTCCACCATCAGTCTCGGCCATCTGGTGCAGGTGGTCTCGCTGGTCATCGCTGGCGCCACCGCCTGGGGCGTGCACACCAGCACGCTTCGACACCTGGAGCTGTTGCGCAACGAGGACCGCCAACGCCTGGAGGCCCACGAAGTGAAAATTCAGCTGCTCGAGCGCACATCCGACGTGGTGAAGACGGACGTGAACTACATCCGCCTCTCCGTGGATGAAATCAAACGCGACCTGAAGGAGACGAAGAGCCGCTGAGGAAATCAGGCTGCAAGTTTGCGCTTGGGCTGTGTTTTTCTTTTGATGGCGGCCTTCGCCAGATCGTGGCTGGTCTGCAAATTGAGCCAATAACGGGCGCTGGTTCCAAGTGCCTCTCCAAGAAGAATGGCGGTTTCTGCAGTGATGGCACGCTGGCCGCGAATGATCTCGTTGATGCGCATGCGCCCAACGCGCATCTTGGCGGCAAGGCTCGTTTGCGACAGGCCAAGAGGCGTCATGAATTCCTCCAGGAGAATCACTCCGGGCGAAACAGCCGCAGGACCAAGGGGAATGGGGTGTTTCGATTTCATAAGCTTTTCAGTGATGATCCGTGATTTCGACATCGAAGGATGTGCCATCCTGCCATCTGAAGCAAATTGACAATCCCCGTCAGAGCATGGCGCAAGGATTGTTCACTGTCGGGTTCACGGTCGCTGAGGTCCTTCAGATCCAGACGAAGGCCAAGCAGATGCTCCTGGAGGGGAAGACCCTCATGAGCTGGGGCGACAGTGGCTCCAGCGCCTCCAAGCAGTTCCCAATGACCGTGCGTGAAACCCTCGACGAGTGTGCGCACGCCCTGCGCGTGCTCGATCCAGCCACCTACCGCCCTCGCCAACGGATTCGCCTCTCCACGGTTCGCCGAATCGATCCATGAAACCCCTCCTGCGCTGGGCATCGGGCTGGTTCAAAGCCGTCAGCTCGCTCTACGAATCGGCGAACGCTTCCCCTCGCCGGGGATCGGTTCCGGGCACTGCTCCCCGTGACGCCAGGCTCGACCTCACCCCGCAGGTCCTGCGTGAGTTGGTCAAGCGCTCCCGCTACCTCGTCCGCAACTCGGGTTTCGTGCGGGAAATGGTCGGCAACATGGCCGTCTACTCAACTGGCGATGGCATCCGCCCACAGGCACAGTCTCCCGACCCGGAATGGAACCGGCAAGCCGAGGCCTTCTTTCGCTCCTGGTCGGCGCGCTGTGAGATCACCAACCGGTTCAGCTTCGAGGAGGTTCAAAACCTCGTCTGTCGCGGTATGGACGTGGATGGGGAATACTTCATCCACCTCACCCGCAGCCGCCTCGGTCTGCCCGCGCTGCAGCTTATCGAATCGCATCGGATCGGCGACGGCACCACGGCCCATCACCTCACCCACCACGGCATCACCTTGGACGCCTGGGGAGCACCACTGTCTTACCGGGTGATGGAGGATCAGGGCACCCGAGATCTGCCGGCCCAGAGCGTGCTGCACATCTTTGAGCCTGAGAACGCCAGCGCCGCCCGCAACGCCCCGACCATTCAGCATTCCATCAACCACATCCTCGACGAGATGGAACTCCTCGCGCTGGAGAAGCATGCCGTGAAGGACAACTGCGACGTCACCCGAGTGCTCAAGACCGAGGCAGGTGATTTGCAGGACGACTCGGACTTCGCCATCAGCGGTGCCGGCACCGAGGCTGGGGACGGCAGCGATCCGGCCAGCCTTCAGCAAATCACCGGCGGCAAGCTCGTCGCCCTCAAACCTCATGAGTCCCTGGACTCGTTCGAGCCGAAGCGTCCCAGTCCCACCTTCACCGGATTCCTGGAGCATCTGCGCCGGGACTCGGCCCTCGGTGTGCTGCCCTACGAGTTCGCGGCCGACTCCAGCAAGATCGGGGGAGCCGGTGTTCGGCTCGTGGTCGCCAAAGCGGATCGCCGTTTCTCCTACCGGCAGATGATCCTCATCCAGCGCCTCATCAAGCCGGTCTGGTTCTACGTGATTGGCGACGCCATCGACCGGGGTGAACTACCTGCTGTGCCGGAGTGGTGGAAGATTAGCTGCACTACGCCTCGCAGGCTCAGCTGTGATGCCGGGCGCGAGGCGCAGCAGAATCGAGCCGACGTGGAGATGGGCCTCAAGACCATCAGCGACCACTATGAGGAACTCGGCGCGGACTTCGGCGAGGAATTGGAGCGGCGCGCTCGGGATGCCCGGCTCATCCTCGAGACAGCGCGCAAATACGACGTGCCTATTGAAATGCTTTGGAAGCCATCTGGATCCGTGGCATCAGGAGCCAGCTCTGACATGCCTGCCAACCTTTCGCATCACCCGTCCAATGTTCGTTCTCAAACCCGAGCAGTATCGTGAGGCCCTGCATTGGGCGCAAAGCCTTTCGGATCAGGCTTTTCTCGACCGCTGTGACGAGCTTTTTGCGGAGCAGCAAGTTCCCTTGCTCGATTTGCTAACCTTTGCGCGGGACGGTGCGGATGAGCATGAGTGGAAAGCGTTGATCAATTACCTGTCCATTCTTCAAAGGCTGACCAAACAGCATTTCCCAACCGCTGCGGCTCCCATCGGGAAAGAGGAATTTTCCGCTGCGGTCAGGCGGGCTTACGCCTATTTCACGGCCATTGAAAGCGATTCCCCTGCGCACTTCCAGCGAATGGTAGCAGCCTGGCTGGAAACCACGGTGCGGCAGGGGGAGGAGGTTGTCTGGGCAGGGTGTTTGATGACGCTTCGGGAGAACCGAATCCTCGAGTCGTCTTTCTATGAGGGAATGGTGGTCACCCTCTATGCTGTGGCCGATTGCTATTCGAGGCGTCTGCTTGCCTCTTCAGGGCGGAGTTGACAGTCCGCCTGGGGCGTGACCGCGCCGATCTTCTCCCGCCAGCCCTGGCTCATCACTGCCGACGCCATCCAGACCATGGCCGCCCAAACCGCGGCCTTTCTCGATGCCCACGTCCGGCTGCCGGAACCGGAGATCCACCCGCTGCTCGCCGTGGAGGACGGCGTCGCCACCATCCGCATCCACGGCCCGCTGATGCGTCAGCCGGATCTCTTCTCGGTGCTGCTCTTCGGTGCCACCGATATGGACGATGTCGCCTCCGCCATCCAGGAGGCGGTTGGACGTGCCGACGTGGTTTCCATCCTCCTGGACATCGATTCACCGGGCGGCACCGTCAATGGCACCCCAGAGCTTGCGCAGGCGGTCGCCGACGCCACGAAACAAAAGCGGGTCCATGCCTTCACCGCCGGGCAGATGTGCAGCGCTGCGTATTGGATCGCCTCGCAGGCGGACGCCATCTACGCCACGCCCAGCGCCCGAGTCGGATCCATCGGCGTGCTGCTGCCTTTCATCGACAGCACCGAGAAGTTCCGGGCAGATGGACTGAAGGTGGAGGTTTTTGCAGCCGGCAAATTCAAAGGCATCGGCACGCCCGGTGTGGCTCTCACCGAAGAGCAACGGTCCCTGCTTCAGTCCGACATCGAGGAGATCGCGGTCGACTTCAAAGCCGCAGTCCTCGCCCGGGGGCGCAAGATCCCTGAGGACGCCATGGAGGGCCAGAGCTTCAGCGCTCGCATGGCCCAGCGCTTCAACCTGGCCGGCATGGTGCGCGGGCGCAGCGACGTGGTGGCGCGGCTACGCTCCGAAAAGGCGGCGCGAGTTGACATCGGGGCCAGGGCGCCAATGAAAACGCTCGAAGACCAACTCGCCGAGGCTCTCGCCCGGATTCAAACCCTGGAAACTGACGCCAAGGCCCGCGAGGGGCTCATGGCGGAGGCTTCGACCCAACTGCAATCCTTGCAGGCTCAGCTCGGTCAGAACCAGCAGTCCCTGCAGCAAATCACTGCGGAACGTGACGCTCTGCAGGCCAAAGCCGCCAAGCGCAAGGCCGAGGACGATCCTGAGGACGATCCCGAGGAAGAGGATGAAGACGAGGGCGAAACGAAACTGCTTCGCCGCCTCGTCCGACACCTGCTCCAGGAGGAAGACGACTCCGGTGACGAGGAGGACGAAGAAGCGGCCAAGAAGGCCCAGGGCAAGGCTTCCAAGCTGGTGGCCAAGGTCACGGCCCTGAAGGGCGCTGCCGCCCGCAACGCGTCCCTGGAGCAACTCATCCGCGACCTCCAGGCGCGTGATCAGGACCTGGAGAAACGCGCGGCTGCCAAGGCCGCCCAGATCGCTGCCGAGATGGGCTCCCAGGTGCCTGCCCGGATCACCCCCGCCGGTGACACCAAGCCCGCCACGGCCGCCGAGGTCTGGAATCGCCAGTTCGCCAAGGCCTGACCCCTCACTCCCCCAACCCCTCCCAGAAGATCATGTCCCTCCCCACACTGCTCGACATCGCCAAGCTGGATGCTGGCATCGGCTATCCGATCATTGAGGAAGCCGTCAAGCTGGCTCCCGAACTCATGGTGGTCCCCGCCGACACCATCCTCGGCACCACCATGGAACTCACCGTTCGTACCGGTCTGCCCTCCGTGCGCTTCCGTAACGCCAACGAAGGCGTCGCCCGCAGCAAATCCAGCTACGAAACCCGCACCTTCCAGACCCACATCCTCGATCACCAGATCGCCGTCGACGAACAGGTGGTCAATGGCGCCAGGGACAAGGGCCGGCTCCTGGAAAACCACGCCACCGGGGTCATGGAAGCGACCATGCAGTACATCGGGTCGCAGTTCTACTACGGCACCGGCAACGACAGCAAGGGCTTCCCCGGGCTGCTGGCACAGTGCAAGTCCGATGCCGCGCACACGGTGGACGCGGGCGGCGGCACGGCCAAGACCTCGGTCTGGTTCCTGCGCCTCGGTCGCGAGTGCGTGGAGTTCCTCTTCGGCAACGGCCAGACGATCCGCCTCAACGACCAGTGGGAGCTGGAAACCGTCTATGACGACAACGGCAACCCCTACAAGGCCTGGACCAACTGGATGAGTGGTCGCATCGGCATGCGCCTTGCCAACAAGAACTGCGCCGTGCGCATCAAGAACGTCGAGGAATCCGGCAGCAACAAGAAGAGCCTCAACGACTCGCTCCTGTTCGCCGCCTACGAGAAGTTCACCGAGTTCGGCATGGAGCCGACCCACATCTTCATGAACGGCCGCTCCCGTGAGCAGTTGCGCAACAGCCGCACGGCCACCAACCCGAACGGCACGCCCGCCCCGCTGCCCACTGAATGGGAGGGCATCCCGATCATCCGCACGGCTTCCATCGCCAACGACGAATCCTGACCCCTCAACACTCCATCTCACCCATCATGCGCAATCTCAAAGACGCTGAACTGATCCGCACCGTGGCTTTGCCTGCCGCGGGAGCCGATACCGCGACGGCCGGCATCGACCTCGGCCAGGTGCCGCCCAACGAGTTCCGGTTCGAGATCGAACTGGTGCTGCCCGCCCTGCCGTCCTTGGCCGACACCAAGAAGGTCACGGTCACGCTCGAAGACTCGGCAGACGGGTCCGTCTTCGCTGCCGTGGTTGGCCTTGCCACCCTTGAAGTCACGGGGGCTGGCGGGGCCGGAGCAGCGGCGGTGACCCGTCGTGTGCGGCCCCCGGCCCATCTGCGGCGCTACCTGCGGGCCAAAGCGGCTGTGGAAGCCGCGGGTGGCAACAGCACCGACAAGACGCTGACCCTCGCGCTGGTGTTTTGATGGGGCTTCAGCTCTCCGAGCGTCGGTCTGCAGTGATGCGCTTTTGGCTGCGAGGCGCTTTTTTGAACTCCCAGATGCCTTTCAGTTCCATGTCGTCCAGTTTGAGTCAGGTCGGTTTCAGCAGGGACGGAAGGTCAGTCGAACATGGAGACTGCTTTGACGAACTCACGACTTGGTAGTAGATGTGTCCTGGGCGCTCCCATTGCTGGAAGACTGAATCGTAGGCCAGCGATGCGTAGGTGCCGGGTTGGGTTTAAAACTCCCGGCACTCACCGCCCACTCACACCGTTTCGGGTAGGCTTGATCCCCTTTAGACGTTGCATTGGGATGTGAAAGTAGCGCGCAGGCGGTAGGTCTGTTGGGAGCACCTCAAACTGATCGGCGTTATCAAAATCAAACAGCACTTCGGCAACTTCACCCACGGCGTCTACTCCAGGCAGGAGTGGTGCATCAGCCAGGCTTCTGTCCGAGCAAAGAACCGCATCAACTCCGAGAAGGTGGAATCCATGCTGAACCAATGTCTCAGCAATCTCCGGATCGATTTCGAGGTAGAGCGTCATGCTGGAGGAGGTGAACCCGGTGAGCCGATGAAGGATTGGATTCGGTCGGCACTACGCACTCTTGGTCTACACTGGCCGCGTCCAAGCGTGGGGGCGGGTTCAGTGAGTATACTGGTGCCGATAAGCTCTCCTGCAAGACCAAAGCGATCGTGGTCCAATTGACATCGAACTTCGTGGGTGTCCATCCATGACGAGATCGCAGCCGACTTCTCCGAAATCCTTCAGGACTTCGGCAAGGTCGTCTTCTACCAAGGGCAGCCCCTCCTGGCCCTCATTTCCGAACCAATGCTCGCCAGTGAACTCGTCCTGGGTGGCGAGGTCGACGACGTGCGTTTCACCATGAAGACCCTGCGCACCTCCGTGCCCGCCTTGCCGCACACTGGACAGATCATCCGCTGGGAGGACAAGGACTACCGCATTCGTGCCGTGATGAGCCGACCACCTCACGCCATTGTCGCCTTCGAAGTCGGGCCGGCCGATCCCTGAACATGCGTGTCACAGGCAAAGTCACCGGCCTGGAGGATCTCCGGAAGCAGATCGCCATTTTCCCCAAGGAGATTCAGCGGCCGATGGACAGGCTTCTTGTTCAGGAGGTCCGCACACTGGCCGTTGAGAGCGCCCGTATCACCCTCCCGTTTGGCCTGAGCGACAAGGCCTTCAAGAAACTTGCCGACCGTATCAAGGCAGACATCCAGCGTATCTTCAAGCGTGCCGACCACCTCGGGGACGCCTACAAGCACCTCGAAGAAGCGGATCCCGCCATGGCACGCGCCTACTGGCATGCCTGGAAATCGGGTGATCAAAAACGGGCTCGGCTTCTGCTGCGTAAACTCTGTGCGAAAGCCGGGCTGCCCATTGGCGCCATCCGCCCTGAGTTGCACCGCTCTGCGCGCACGGCCCGCTTTGGCCGCGTGCCCGATACCGCGCGCACCGTCGCCATCGTCTCGAAGGGTGACGCACTGGATCGCTACATCGCCAAAGTCCAGAAGCAGATCGGCTCGGTCAAAGCTGGCTGGATCGCGGCGGCGAAGCTTCTGGGCGGCACGGTTCGTGGCATCCCGCGCTGGGCGAATACCGGGTCACACAAGAAGTCCCGAGGTGGCGCGCTGGTGAAGACCGGTGCCAAAGGAGCCCGCATCGAGCTGCGAAACGAGGTCAGCTATGCCCAGGAGGCCTGCAATTCGACGCAGCTGCGTCAGGCCGAACAACGCGCCCGGATTCGTCTGCAGCGCGCCATGGCTGAGCGGCTCAAGGCTATGGCAGCCCGCGCCTTTGCCAAGAAGGGCTGAGCGATGCAGACCGGTGGGCAGGGGAGGCCGAGCCGTCTTGACTCCTGGGAGCGTTTTGGTAGCTTGATTTGCTCTCGCTGGATGTCGGCAATTGACTCAATCCACCGTGTTGGCCGGGCGCCCCATTGCCGGGGCGCCCGGTTGTTTTTGGGGGTTCTGTGGGACGATTGTGAGGTTCTCCCGGCCAAGGGCCGGCAGCGTTTCGACACACGAGACAGGGGATGAATCCAGCTCTGGAATACCTCCTTGCACGTCTTCTTGCCGACTACCTGATCCATCTCCAGGAAACCGAGTTCCTGCCTGAGGAACTTCAGATTGTCATCGGCCTGGAAATGGCCGCGAGGCAGCGCCCGTGCATCGTCTGCCATGTCGAGGCCGTGGAGTTCCCGCACCCCCGGCTTGCTGAAGCCGAAATGACCGTGACTCTGCACACCCATGCCGACGAGACGCCGGTCCTCACCGAAGCGCTCTGGATCGCCCAGCTTCGTTCCGCTCTCTCCGATCAGGTCGCCTTCTTCAGTTGGCTGGCGAACTTGCCCTCGCAGGACAGGCAGGGGTGGACCCTGCGACGTCTGCGGCTGAGCCGCAGCGAAAGCGATCTGAACCGCGAGGAACGCACCCGCAGCCACACCACGCGTCTCAGCCTGAGTGCTCAGTCGGATGAATTGACACCGGCTGCCTGAGCAGCCATGCCAGTGCAAGCCATCATCGAACACGGTGCCCGCCCGGCCTACGACTTGGAGGACGAAACCGGGGTGCTCGTCACCAAGCTCTCGATCAAGCCCACCCGCGAATACGTCGAGCGCAAGAACAGCCAGCGGATGGTCTCCTACATCCGCGCCGAAAACCCGCGCATCACCTTCGAGTTCACCGGCATCATCGTTGGCGAATCGGCGACCGGCTTTGCTGATCAGCACCCCGGCACGGCCATCACCACTCTGGCGAACTTCCAGAGCTCGATTCACGGCTTTTCGCCCACCGAGGGCAAGATCATCTACAAGGACCCTTCGCGCGAACTCAGCGACTCGGAGGACCCGCAAGTCAGCTTCACCGCCGAAATGTATCCCGGCATCGCCACGTCATGATCGAAGGATGGTGGCCAACCCACAGCATGAGCCTTGTGGCCTGTCTTGGCGCGCTGGGCATGCCCGTGCGAACCGACGTGGTGCTGGATGAACGCACCGGCCAGGAGTTGGTCACGTTCTACGTCGGCCTGCAGTCCCTCTGGAATGAACTCCTCACTGAAACCCTGCTGCAAGGCTGGCACAGCGGACGACTGGAGCAGGCCGACCCGCTGCACCCGTTTCTCTGTGGCCTCCGCGCCTGCCACAATGCGAATCTATTGGCTTCCTCGTTGCGCAACAGGCTGAGGTTGGAGCGGATCGCCGATGATCGCGCCACTCTCTACGTGGAGGGCGAGGAATCCCTCACGATGCGCGAGGCCCTCGAAGTGGTGGAAACCTCGGACCTGGCCCTTATCGCGGCTCTTGGCGTGCTCGGCCTCCCCATGATCGATGGGGAAGGGAGGAGGTATCGTGTGCCGCGCTTCGGCCACCCTCTCAAAACCGCCGTGGGCGAGTGGGCGCGCTACGACGCTCAAAGCCTCGTCACCCGCTTGCGTGATGGCAGCCTCGAAAGGGACGAGCCGCAGCATCCCCTGGTCAGCGCCTACAACGCCCGCACGGTTCACGCCCAACTGCAGCGCCATCTTCGCGCCACCTCACGCCGGGTGCTTCTACGCAAGCCCCGATCCATGCGTGCTGCCTTCATTGCCGAGGAGGCCAGCCCTGACCTGCTGGACCGCGTCCGCCGCCACTTTCGCATCCCATGAAACTTCAACTCGATCCAGACACCCCCAAGCCAGTTCGCCGCCTCGTTCATGATCCGGCTCCGGCGATTGATCCAGCCGCCGCGGATCAGGCGCGAGAGGACGCCTTCGACGCCCTTCACTCTTGGCCGGTCTGGCACGAAAAACGCCAGCAATTCGTGCCGACCCAGCTCCACCCCTACAGCTCCGGCCGGGAAGCCCTCTTCTACAGGCTACGCGCAGCGGATGGAGCCTTGCCGCTGGGCAAAACTCTCGAACAGCTCACCACCTTCCTGAGCGATGCCATCAAGATTCTATGGCTCTGCTGTCACGAACCAAGTCAGTGGCGGTCGCTTCGCGGTGATCCCGCCGCTTTTCTTGAGACCATTGATGCTTGGGGAGATCGCAACGTGCCGCGGTCCAGGCAGGTTGGGGCGGTCAATCTGGCGCTGCAAATCTTCAACGAAGCCGGCATCAACCAGGCCGTCGCGGAACCGTCGGAAAGGACGGCAGACCCGGGAAACTAGCCCTGCCCGTTGCCGAGGCGCAGTACGTGGCGGTATTGGCGCGCGGCACGGGCTGGAGTGAAGCTTTCATCCGCTGGGAACTGCCCCTGGCACGCGGCCGGGCCTACGTGCATGCGCTTCGCCTCATGGAGGGGGAAGTCATGGTTTGGCCTGACCGGCGGCTCTCAGAGACGGGGCGCTGGTGGGAGCGGGTCCGTAGACGGTTCCATTGACATCCTCTGCGGACTGCGATGGCGGCACCAAAAGTTGAACTGGGCTGGGACAACAGCATGCTGCAAGCCGGGGCTGCCAAGGCTCAGGGCATCCTGGCGGGTTTTGCGTCCAAGGCCCGGTCCACTCTCGGCAAGGCCATGAGCGCCGATGTGGTGGGAGGCTTCGGCCAACTCACGGCTGCCGTCGGTTCCGTGGCAGGTCTTCGTGGGCTCCTAAACTCCTTCGACCGTTTTGATGACCTCTCCATCCAGCTCAACATGAGCGTGGAGAGCCTGCAGAGGCTCGGGCTGGCCGCCCAGCTCTCCGGCAGTGACGTGGAAACCCTCGCCAAGGGCGTGTCCAAAATGACTCGCTCTCTGGCGGAGGCCGAATCTAGCGAGAAGACTAGTGAGGCTCTCCGCGAGCTCGGCATCAGTGCTTCCCAGTTGCGGCGGCTCTCCGTCGAAGAGCAGATCGTGGCGCTTTCTGATGCCTTCATCACCGCCCGCGCCCGTGGGGAAGGTTTCGCCGAGGTGTTCGACCTCATGGGGCGCAATGGGGCCGAGCTCATCCCGCTGCTCATGCAGGGCAGGGAACAGTTGGAGGCGTTGGCCGATGCTCCCGTCCTCAGCAAGGATCAGGTTCAGCGACTCTCTGACTTCAATGACAAGCTCGACGAGGGCCTGGCCAAGATGAAGGCCTGGACCGCCGGCAGTCTGCTCGAAATCTCCGATCTGGCTGCGGTGGCAGGACTGACGCTCTTCGGCGACCTGGATGGCAGTTTCATCGAACGCCTAGATCAAGCCGCCGATGCTTTGGCGCGTTCCCGCGTGGAGGCCGAGTCGGCCGCGGCAGAACAGGAGCGCCAGAACCAAGCGGCCCGTGAGGCGGCTGACTGGGCCAAGAAGATCGCCGAGGCCCAAAAGGTCGCCGCTGACTCGATCGAGAAAGGCCAGAAGGAACTCGAAGCTCAGGAGAAGCGCCTCAAGAGCATCCGCGAGCAGATCACCCAGGCCAAGGACGCCAATCTCAAGCAGCAGCTCAGCCCTGAGGAAAACCTGGAGATGGCCCGTGGTCAGGCCGCGAGCGTCGAGGCCAAGATCAAGGAAGCGCGTGACGCCGCCTACATAGAGGGCAATGGCGGCCAGGATACCGAGGACATCCTCCGCTTGGAACTGGAGCGCCAGCAGATCCTCGGTGACATCATCGCCCTGGAACAGCAGATCGCGGTGGAAAAGGAGCGGCAGCAGAAGGCGGATCAGGAACGGGCCGACTCCCAGCGGCAGAGCGCCTCCGAGCTGGCCGGTGAGTTGCAAGTCTTGCAACTGCGTGCTGCCGGTCGAAACCGCGAGGCCGATGCGCTCGAACGCCAGCAGCGCATCCAGGCCGAGGCCCGGCGCATCGTCGAGCAAACCGGCATGGCCCAGGAACAGGCCCGCCGTGTGGCCGAGGAGCGGGCCAGACTGGAGGAGAAGGTCAGCGGCCAGCAAGAGGCCGGCCGCAAGCGCATCCAGGGTTACTCCGCCGCCACCCAAGGCAACGCCGAGGATGCCCGCTCCCGTGCGGCCCAGCGCATGGAGGACGCCCGGGCTCGTGTGCAGTCTTCCTACGACCGCTTCATGCCCGGGTTGGGTGGTCGGGATTCGCCACTTGCCCAACGCGCCGCCCAAAACTCTGCCGAAACCCCGGTCGCCGATTCCACCAACCCGCAGGCCGCCCAGATCGTCGCCCAGGTGCTGCCGCAAATCCTCGCCGCCCTGCAATGATGGCTGCCTACATCGAGCACGGCCCCCGCTGCCTTGAGATCGAGCCCGAGGAACTCGTCATCCGTCCACGCGGACTGGATACGACCCTGCAGGTCTGGCAGACCGAACGGGAGGACAGTTTTCACCACGGCGGACCGCCTCCGCGTCGACCGCACATGCGGATCAAGGAAGTTCAAACCAAGGCCGATGGCCCCGTCTTTGTGCACCGCATCCAGGCGGAAGGACTGGCCCGCAACCTCGACAAGATCGAGTCCAACCGCCTGCGCCAGCCTGAGGAGGGATGGGACGAGGGGCCGATGGAAATCCTCACCACCCAGCCAGAGCGTTTTGCTCCGGGGGAAAAACTCCCGGGGTTCGATTCCCTGTGGATCGTCGGCATCGAGAAGGACGACCTCAACGGGCACGTCTGGCGCATCACACTCGATGCCAAGGGCATCCTGGCGCCCAAGGCCCGCAAAAGGCGAATCACGGTCAATGGCCAGCCCGTCAGTTCCTCCACCACACTGGCTCTCACCGATGGTCCCGGCACACCCTTTGTCAACGAACAGGGCGTGTTCACCGGCTGGAACGACCAGCGCTACACCAACCTCGACAACAGCCGCGTCGTGGTGGTGGACACGTTCCTGAGCACGGAGCCTCCCCCAACTGACAAACTGCCCGGGCACTTGACGCCCGAGAACGCCCCGCCGGTGAAGGACCTGTTCTCCTATCCCTGGTGGTCATCCTCGGGGTTCACGTTCAACTGGCCTTGGGGTTGGGCCTTGAAAGGCATTCAGTCCGATCAGCTCCTCGATAAGTCGCTCTGGCTTGTCAGCCTCACCACCGAATACGTGCCCTACGCCGTGGTCCGATGAAGAAGAAGCCCGAGCCATACGAATGGACCCGCCGCCGCGGCCTGCTCAAGGCTTGGCAGCTCCGGCACTATGCCGCCTGGTTGTTTCCGCAGATCGCCCGCAAATGGATGGCCGAGGGCGTGACGGACTTCACTCGCCCCAACAAGAACGCCGAAACGGCCGACCCCTATGAGTTCCCGAAATCCACCGGCCTGATCACCCTCGCCCACCTGCGTCACTTCGCCGCCTACGTGTTCACCACCTTCGGCCCACTCGCTGACAAGCACCCTTATCAGTGGCCCCGCTCCCGTGGCGTGGCCTTCATCCGCGACCTGCAGTCGCTCCATGAGCACCTCCAGACACTTCTTCGCCACCAGCGCTAATCCGCCATGCACCTCACCCTCGAAACCACCACCAACACCCTCCTCCACAGCGCCTTGGTGCAAACGCCCGTGCAGCGCCTCGAAGCCAAGCGCGGCTCAGGCGAGCATCTCGTCCTCGAACTCCTACGCGACGGCGTGTCTTGGCAGGCCCCGGGTGGCAGCCAGTTTGTCTTCGTGGTCAAGGCGCCTGGCGTTTTCGCGGGCGATGCCCTGGCCAGCGCGAGTGCCTTCACGCTCGATCCCGCCACCGGCCGCTACGAGGCGGCCATCACCTACGAAGTGGCCCCGCTCGACCAACGTCTGCTGATTGGGGCCGAACGCGAAAACCGCCACATCACTTTGCAGGCAGAAGTGGCCTGGCTGCGGCCGTCCATGGGCTCCTGGAGGCGGTCGCAGACCGTGGAGCTGATCCTCCACAACAACGTCTGGAGGGGAAGCGAAGCCAGTCCTGCGCTGCCTTCCGGCAGTTTGCTGCGCCCCACCGTCAAAAGCATCGCGCAGGAGGTCGAAAACAAGCACCCGACCGCCAACACCCTGATCGACATGACGGGCTTGAGCTTCCCGGTTGAAGCTGGCAAGCGCTACGGCTTCAGGTTCTTCATCCCCTACACGGCCGCGGCCACCACGACCGGCAGTCGCTGGACGATCAACGGCCCTGCCTTCAGCGCCCTGAGCTATCGCAGCCAGTACACGCTCACCGCGACCACAGAAACCACCAACTACCTCAGTGCCTACAACGCTCCAGCCAATGCCAACGCCACCTCGCTGCTGGTCGGCAACGTGGCCATCCTCGAAGGCGTGATTGCCCCGACTGCCAGTGGCAGCGTGGTGGCCCGTTTTGCTTCCGAGGTAGCCAACTCCGCCATCAAGGCTCTGCCAGGTGCCCACGTCACGCACTACGAGATGCCGTGACATTGACAGCCGCGCCGGGACGTGTCCCCGCAAACGCTGTTCATTGAACGTGACACCGGCCGTGTCAGTTCAACCCCGGAATCCCCTTCAAGCCCGCTCATTGTCGCCCTGCACCGAGCCGTCTTGAAGATTGATCTGGCCTTCCACAGCGGCGCTGTTCCCGAGGCTCTTCCCGAGGGCAGCAGCGGGCGTCTGGTTGTGAAGAAGCATCTCGATCATGCGGGCTCGCCCGTCCTCATGGACGCGGATTGGGAGGTCCTTGGTGCCGGTAGCAACCAACGCTACCGCTTCGAGGTGTTGGCAGACTCCGATTCCCTTCGGGAACTGCTCGTCGGCAAGGATGCCGCACAAGTCGCCGCCCAGGTCGAATGGAACGTGGCTGGCGAGGTCGCCCCTCGCCTGAGTCAGCCCTTCGACGTGCAGATCGTTCATGCCTACGTTCTGGATGATGACGGCGCGCCTGACATTACCGGCTCACTGGTCTGGGCCTGGCTCAAGTCGAGGTTGGCGGCAGGCGACAACGTGACGCTGGCTCATGACGAGTCTGCCAAAGTCATCACCATCCACGCCGAGGGGGGAGGGGCCTCCACTTGGGAAGAGATCACTGGCAAGCCGAACGTGTTTCCGCCGCTGACCCACAGTCATTTTCCGGTCAACACCGTGGCCTCGGGTTTCCAGGAGCCTTTCTACTTCCGGCGGCAGCACACGATGATGTTCCAGCTGGTGCCCAGCTACAGCACGGTCACACCCTACCTCGCCTGGGAACTGCCCGTGTTTCCCCGCGGCTTCCAGATTTGCGAAATCTTTGGGGCCTTCGCCAATCTGCAATCGATCATCGATCGCTGTGTGCTGCGGGTGACCGACGGTGGCGCTCCCTTGGCCACCTTTGATGGACCGATTCTGGAGCGGTTCTTTACCATCATGCCAGCCGGTAACAGCACTGTGCAGGCAGGCGGCTACCTCTACATCGAGCTTGACCCCTTCCAAGGCTACAGCACTGGCCCGGCTCAGGGACTGGTGATCTACGTGCTTGGACGCTGGCTGCCATGATCGAGTGCGTCCCCATCCACCAACCGGGCGGTCCAAAGCCGCATTGGAACGGCCGCATTGAAGCGTACGCAGTCACCGCCTGGTGCCAGCGCCATTTGCAGCCCGTGACAAGGGCCGGAGGATGGCATCTGCACACCGATCCGCGGACGCAGTTCGCCGGCGAGCTGGTGCTTGTCAGCAGTGCGGCTGATGAGAAAGCGGCGCTCGCCGCCGGCGCCTGGGGAACGGTGCTCATGGAACACGGGGCAGGGCAGAGTTACGTGGATGCCACATTGCCGGCAGACTCCGTGTGGAGAGGGGGCCGAGGTCGCGCGCAAGGCCGGCGGCTGTTTCTGGCCCCCGGACGGTTGCTGGCCAGGCGCCATCGAGTCTCCCACCCCCAGATTCCCGTCGAGGTGATTGGTTCCCCGACGCTTGATGCCTGGTGCGGGCGGCTATGGCTGCCAACACGATCGCGGCCCGTGGTGTGTCTTTCCGGGCACTGGGATTGCCAGACCTTGCCTGAGACGCGCAGCGCCTGGCCCTGGGTGAAAGAAGCGCTGCCACAAATTGCGGCCGATCCTCGCTGGGAACTCCTCCTGCATCATCATCCCTTTGAGCGGCCTGCGGTCTTAACCGAGAAACGGGCCGTTTGCCGGCAGTTGGGCATCCGACTGGAGCCCTCTTGGCACTGCGTGCTGGAGTCCGCGGACCTGTTCATCACCGACAACAGTTCCACGCTCTACGAGTTCGCCGCGACCGGCAGGCCAGTCGTGGCTCTCAATCCCCCGTGGTATCGGCGCAGTGCCCGGCATGGGCTGCGCTTCTGGCAGCATGTGCCAGGTCTGCGGGTTCACGACCTGACCCGCCTGAGCACCACCGTGGCCGAGGCTCTGACTGATCCACCAGCGGTCAAGGCCCTGCGCCATGAGTCGGTGCTGGCTGCCTACACCTGGCTGGATGGCAGGGCCACAGAACGCGCCGTGCAGGCGATCCGGCAGGCTGGAAAGCTGCTTGGGCCGCGTTTTACAGGCAGGCCATCCCCTCAAGGTATGGCTGTATAGGCCAGCCTCTCGTCCACTTGATGAGACCAACAGCGGCCTTGTTGCGACTGGGTCTATCATGGTTGGTTCGTTGCGCAACGAGTGCCTTCTTGAACGGGTCCATCAGCGCCGCTTCCGACGCTGCACTTTGGACGGAGGTGGACTCCAGTCTTGAGGAGGCAGGATGGAAAACCATTCCTGAGCTTCCTGCTCCGTGACCAGTTCCCGGTAGTGCTTGAAGATGATCTCGGCCGAGTTGCCCGCTTCGAGGGCGACGCGGGCGGCATCTTTGATCTCGGCGATCCGGTAGCTGATGTAGGAGTGCCGCAAGGCGTTGTGCGGCCAGCGGATTTTCAACCTTTTGGCCAGTGCGGAGATGCGGAGTGGCACCTTGCTGTTCGGCATCACACGGCCTTTGCGGGGAAGTTTGAGCAGCCATTCGCAGAGGTTCTCGGAAATCGGCACGATTCGTCTGGATGCGGTCTTGGCCTGATCTGCTCGGAGAGTGATGATCTTTCTCGAAAGGTCGACGGCATCCCAGTCAAGACGGCCAATCTCAGCAACCCGTAGACCCGCAAAGCCGCCAATGGCCAGGTAAGGGATCAGGTCGCCGTCGGCCTCGGCCAATAGCCGACGCATTTCCACGGGCTGGAAAATCTCCGCCGCTGTGTCGCCCTCTTTGGCCAGTGGAAGCAGTTCGGCGGCAGTGGCCTCGGACTGCGGCAAGTAGCCGCGAGCTTTGGCGAACGCAAAAAACACCTTGATGCAGCGGTGAATCGAGTTGCGTGTCACGGGCGATTTGGCGATGCCGCGAAGCCACTTGTCGATTTCGCCGGTGCTGATCTTCATGATCTCGCCGTGGAAGACTTTGCAAAAGCGCCGCACAGCCAGCGACAGCTGGTTGAGGTAGGTCTGGCTGACCAAGTCCTGTCGTTTGGACTCAAGGAACTCTTCGAGGATGTCTTCGGCTTTGACGCCAATTTTCATGCCTTTGGTCCGGCGAACGAACTCCATCACGGCGGCCAGCAGTGGAACCTCGCCCAGCATTTTGCGGCAGCTTGCGTATTCCTCCACCGCCGACACCGGGGGTACTTCCAAGGGTTCAAGGATGCGCTGAATGGTCAGATAGTTTTCACGCTGGGCCATGCTCAGGTCGTTGCTTTCGGCCAAGCCCTGCTGAATACGCCTGGCCACAAGCTGCGCTTCCTGGCGCGCCTCGTTGAGGCTGCCAAATGTGCGCCTGATCCGTCGCCCATTGAGGTGGAAAGCCACGGTGTAGCGTGACTCGCCACGTACCTTGCCGGTGTAGATGGGGACCACCGCGCTGCCATGCTTGATGCGCAGAACGGAGGAGCCGGTTTTCCGGCTTTTGATGCCGGATTCTGTCATGCTTTTGTCATGCATGACAGGGGGTGGGGTGTCAAAGGGAGGCGATCTCCTGCATTTTAACTCTTTGATTTTCAAAGAGTGCCGGTGGTCGGACTCGAACCGACACGTCCTCACGGACACAAGATTTTGAGTCTAGCGCGTCTACCAATTTCACCACACCGGCGGGTGCTGCGAGTCGTCAGAGTGGCGCATCCGCACCGCTTTGCAAGGCCTTTGGCGGACCGAGGATTTCCCGCAGCAGGACGGCCTGGCGCACGGACTCGGGGCGCGCGAGCAGGCGGGCCAGGGGGGCGGATTGGGGTGTGCGTGTGGCGGAACGCGTGGTGACGGCGAAGGCGGGTTCAACGCTCGCCGCAGCGGCGGATGCCGGCGCGCGGGCGGGTTCGACCGCCGCCATCAC
>DAIUCN010000004.1:0-120720 GCA_036846165.1 Prosthecobacter sp. | reverse complement strand
TGCCGGCGCATGGGGTTTCAAACCACATCGCCCCGCCCCTGGATCGGCGCCCCATGCGTCGAGCGTCCCCCGGACGTGCAGGAGCAGGCAACCCCACCCACATGTCCCAAGCCCTCGCTGAACTCGTCGAAGCCGGAGTCCATTTCGGCCACCAAACCCGTCGCTGGAACCCCAAGATGAAGCCCTTCATCCTGGAGTCCCGCAACCAGATCCACATCCTCAACATTGAGGAGACCGTCACCCAGGTCGCCCAGGCCGCCGAGTTCCTCGCCGACCTCGCCCGCAAGAACAAGCGCATCCTCTTCGTCGGCTGCAAGCGCCAGGCCCAGGAGGCCATCCGTGAGGCGGCTGAAGCCTGCGGCCAGTTCTATGTCAACCACCGCTGGCTCGGTGGCACGCTCACCAACCTGGAGACCATCCGCAAGAGCGTCGCCCGCCTGAACTACCTCGAGGAAATCGAGAAGAAGCCGGAGTTCAAGATGATGTCGAAGAAGGAGCTCGCCAGCCTGAACCGCGAGCGCATCAAGCTCGAGCGCAACCTGCGCGGCGTGCGCGGCATGGACAAATACCCCGACGCCGTCGTCATCGTTGACTCGGCCCGCGAGCACATCGCTGTTCACGAAGCCCGCCGCCTCAACATCCCGATCGTCGCCCTGGTCGACACCAACGCCGACCCGGACATCATCGATTACCCGATCGCTGCCAACGACGACGCCATCCGCTCGATCCGCATCATCCTGCAGAAGCTGATCGACCCGGTGATCACGGCCATGGCCGACGCCAAGAAGTAACCCCCATCCCCGACCCGACCCCACACCATGGCAGAAATCACCGCCAAACTCGTTCAGACCCTGCGTGAGAAGACCAACGCGGGCATGATGGAATGCAAGGCCGCCCTCAAGGAAGCCGACGGCGACCTGGAGAAGGCTGAAACCATCCTGCGCAAGAAGGGCACCATCAAGGCCGAGAAGAAGGCCGACCGCCAGACGAAGGAAGGCATCATCGCCTCCTACATCCACATGGCGGGCCGCATCGGCGTGCTCATCGAAGTGAATTGCGAGACCGACTTCGTTGCCCGCAACGAAAACTTCCAGTCGCTCGTCAAGGACATCTCGCTGCACATCGCCGCCGCCAACCCGCGTCACCTCAGCCGCGACGAAGTCCCGGCCGATCTGGTCGCCAAGGAACGCGAAATCGCCGCTGAACAGGTCAAGGGCAAACCGGACAACATCGTTCAGAAGATCGTCGACGGCAAGATGGACAAGTTCTACGCCGACCACTGCCTGCTGGAACAGGCCTTCATCAAGAACCCCGACATCACCATCGGCGATCTGATCAAGGGCAAGGTCGCCGAGCTCGGCGAAAACCTCGTCGTCCGCCGCTTCACCCGCTACGCGGTGGGCGAGGACATCTGAGCCTCCGACAGCAGAACACCTCACGGAAAGGCGGGCGCAAGCCCGCCTTTTCTTTTGCCCGCCCTCCCGCCTTGGCTCACGCCACTGCTCGCAGGGGGACCGCTTGAGCCCTGCAAGCACAGACAAACCCCCGATTCGGCGGCGATCTGTGCAGGCGGCTGCCGGTCAGGCCAACAGCCCCTGCACAACGTGGCCGTGAATGTCGGTCAGGCGGTAGCGCCGGCCCTGGAACTTGTAGGTCAGGCGCTCGTGATCGATGCCGAGCAGGTGCAGCAGGGTGGCATGGAAGTCGTGGATGTGCACGCCGTCGCGGGTGACGTTGTAACCGAACTCGTCGGTTTCGCCGTGCACCGCACCGGCCTTGATGCCGCCGCCCGCCATCCAGGCGGTGAAGCAGCGCGGGTGATGATCGCGGCCAAAGTTCGCCTGGATCTTGCCCTGGCAGTAGTTGGTGCGCCCGAACTCGCCGCCCCAGACGACGAGGGTGTCGTCGAGCAGGCCGCGCTGTTTCAAGTCCTTGATCAGGGCGGCAGCGGGCTGATCGGTCTCCTTGCACAACCGCGGCAGGGCGCCCGGCAGGCCGCCGTGATGATCCCAGTCCTGGTGGTAGAGCTGGATGAAGCGGACGCCGCGCTCGGCGAGGCGGCGCGCCTGCAGGCAGTTGGCGGCAAAGGTGCCCGGCGTTTTCACATCGGGTCCGTACAGGTCGAGCACGTGCTGCGGTTCGTCGTCGATGCCGGTTGCTTCAGGAATGCTGCTCTGCATGCGCCAGGCCATCTCATAGTGATCCATGCGGTTCTGGATCTCGACGTCCGGCGTGCCGGCCAGCTGGTGCTCATGCAGTTCACGCAGGCGGTCGAGCAGCAGACGGCGGCCGGCGGGATCCACGCCGGACGGATTGCCGAGGTAGAGCACCGGATCCTTGGCGGCGCGGAACAGCACGCCCTGATGGCGGGTTGGCAGGAAGCCGCTGCCCCAGAGGTGGGCGCCGAGCGGCTGGCCGCCCTTGCCCTGGGTGATGAGCACCGTGAAGGCGGGCAGGTTGGCGTTCTCCGAGCCGAGCCCGTAGCTGAGCCAGGCGCCCATGCTTGGCCGGCCGGCGATCTGCGAGCCGGTCTGGAAGAAGGTCACGCCCGGGCCGTGGTTGATGCTCTCGGTGAACATCGAGCGCACCACACAGAGCTCGTCGGCCATCGACGCGGTGTGCGGCAGCAGCTCGCTGAACCAGGCACCGGCACGGCCTTGCTGGGCGAACTTGAAGGGCGAGCCGACCATCGGGATCGACGACTGGTTGCCGGACATGCCGGTCAGGCGCTGACTGCCGCGCACGCTGTCGGGCAGTTGTTCGCCGTGGCGCTGGTTGAGCAGCGGCTTGTAGTCGAAGAGGTCGAGGTGGGAGGGGCCGCCCGACATGAACAGGTAGATGATGCGCTTGGCCTTGGGCACCAGGTGCGTGCCGACGACTGGGCCGGCCGCTCCGGCCTGCTCGGTCGCCAGCAGTTCCGCCAGGGCGACGCCGCCCAAGCCCTGTCCGAAGCGGTTCAGCCACTGGCGGCGGGTCAGGAAGTTCATCGATTCAGCATCGGCAGTCATGGCGGGTGGGGTCAGCGTTTGACGACGCAAGCGTCGTGATTGAGCAGGGCAAGGGCGAGCTGGCCGGCAGCGGCGGCCTCGGCGGCGGACAGTCCTTCTTCAGGTGGCGCTGCGCCATTGGTCAAAAACGCCTCCGCCTCCTGTGGGCGGGCCCGGTAGTGCGCGAGTTGCTCGGTGTAGAGCCGTCGGCAGATCTCCAGCTCACGCGCGTCCGGCAGCCGGCTCAGGCAGCGCAGGAAACCGGCGTGGATCATGGCCTCGACCGCACCGCCATGCTCGCGGTGCAGGCGCGCGCCGAGCACGCGCGCGGCCTCGACGAACTGCACGCCGTTGAGCAGGATGAGTGCCTGCAGTGGACTGTCGGTGCGCTCGCGCTTCGCCGAGCAGACCGCGCGGCGCGGCGCGTCGAAGGCGATCATGGCCGGCGGCGGGCTGGTACGCCGCCAAGTGGTGTACAGGCTGCGGCGGTACAGGCTGGTGCCGGACTTGGCGATCTCGAAGGGCTTGAAGGCCTCGGCGAGTTCATAGGGGTTCACCGGCGGTCCGCCCAGACTCGCCTCCAGCAGGCCGGCGGCGGCGAGGGCATTGTCGCGAATCATCTCGGCAGGCAGGCGGAAAGCCGGGCCGCGGGCCAGCCACTGGTTCTCCGGGTCATCCGCCATGACCGCCGCCGCGGCGAGGCTGCGCTGGCGGTACACCGCGCTGCCGGCGATCTCGCGCAGGAGCGCCTGCACATCCCAGCCGCTGTGAATGAGGCGCAGCGCCAGGTAGTCGAGCAACTCCGGATAGAGCGGCTTTTCACCCTGGCTGCCAAAATCCTCGCTGGTCTTGACCAGTCCGCGGCCGAACCAACTTTGCCAAATCCGGTTCACCGTCACGCGCGCGGTGAGCGGATGCCCGGGATCGGTCAGCCAGCGCGCCAACCCCAGCCGGTTGCGCGGCGCATCCGCCGGAAACGGCGACAGCGAGGCCGGGGTCATGGCCGTCACTTCCTCGGCACGCTTGTCATACTCGCCGCGCGTCAACACGTAGGCCTTTTTGGGCTCGGGCAGCTCGCGCATGACCATGATCTCCTTCTGCTGACCGGAGAACGTCGTCACCTCCGTGCGCGCCGCCTGCAACTCGGCGAGTAGCGGTTCCAGCGCCGGGTTCAGCGGCTGCGAGAGGTCGCGGGCGAAGACGCGGAAATCGTCGATCAGCCCGCCCTTGAAGCCGCGGTCGCGGAAGCGTTCGCCGAGCGCGATGGTGTCGCCTCCGCCGCCGGTGATGTCCTGGGTGAGATGATCGCGCACGACCTCGACCGGCACCGCCTGGCCGTTGACGAAAAGTCGCAGGCCGGCGGCGCGACTGCTGCCGTCGTTGGTGACCACCACATGCACCCACTCGTTGAGCGGCAGCGGATCGCGGGCGCGCACCGAGATGGCGTTGCCCGGCCAGAAGTGGATGAGCGACCACTTCAACCGCCCCTCTTCAAGGAGCAGCTCGTAACCGCGGCTGGCGGCGTCGGTCCAGGCGCGAGAGCGGTGAAAAACCACGGCGCGCTCCTTGACGTCCGGTGTCTTCAGCCAGAGCGAAACACTGAAGGGATCGTGGCGATGAAAATTGCCGACCGGTGTGTCCACCGGATCGTCGCCGGTGAACTGCACCGCCTGGCCGAGCCGGCCGGGCACAAGACGGTTCTCGCCTTTGAGCAGGGCCGAGGGGCTGACCGGAGGCTTGGCTTGGGGATCCTTCTTTTTCACCGGCGGCGGCTCGGGATGCAGGCTGTCGGCGAGCTTGTTGCCGTCGAGCTGATCGAAGGAGAAGTGCGCGACCTGACCTTCCAGCAGGGCCGGCACAGCTTCGCGCAACGGGATCTCGCTCAGCGGCGCAACACCGGACTCGGCCAAGCGCTTCTCCAAATCCGCCACCCGCGCCTGCAGGTTGGCCATCTTCTCCTTGGCCGGCTTGTCCATCAGCATCATCGCCGGGGTCGGTGGCGAGGTCGTGAAGAAGGAGTACAACCCGGCCTCATCAATGTTCTGGAAGAACGACGCCAGGCCGTAGTACTCGCGGTGGCTGATCGGGTCGTACTTGTGGTCATGGCAGCGCGCACACTCGAAGGTGAGGCCGAGGAAGGCCGTCGCCACGGTCTGCACGCGGTCGGCCACGTACTCGATGCGGTATTCCTCCTCGACCGACCCCCCCTCGCTCTCCTGCTGGTGCAGGCGATGGAAGGCGGTGGCCAGCACCTGGTCATCGGTGGCGTCCGGCAGCAGGTCGCCGGCGAGCTGCCAGGTGAGGAACTGGTCGAAGGGCAGGTTGGCATTGAAGGCCTTGACCACCCAGTCACGCCACATCCAGACGTCACGTGGACGGTCGACCTGAAAGCCATAGCTGTCGGCATAGCGGGCGACATCGAGCCAGTCGGCCGCCATGCGTTCGCCGTAGGCGGGCGCGGCGAGCTTGCGCTCGGTGAAGGCCGCCAGATCGAGTCGACCGGCGGCGAGGTCGGCCAGTTCCGCCTCGGTCGGCGGCAGGCCGGTGAGATCGAAGCTGAGGCGGCGCGCCAGGGTGGCCGTGTCGGCCGGCGGCTGCAGCTGCAAACCGCGCGACTTCAGGCCTTCGGCGACCAGCCAGTCGATGGGCGTCGCGTCACCGGCCGCTTGGGCCTGACTCGTCCAGGCCTCGAGCTGGGCCTTCTGCAGGGGCACGAAGGCCCAGTGGGCCTCATACTCCGCCCCCTCATTGATCCAGCGCCGGAGCGTGGCAATCTCACTCTCGGAGAGCCGGCCGAGCTTCGACTCCGGCGGTGGCATGACCTCGTCGGGGTCGTGGCTGAGCACGCGCTCGATGATGGCGCTGCGCTCCGCCTGACCGGCAACGATGCCGCCATCGGCAATCGCGCCCTCGAAGGTGTCGAGACGCAGGCCGGCCTTGCGGGTCTTCGGATCGAAGCCGTGGCAGTGGAAGCACTTGTCGGAGAGGATGGGCCGGATGTCGCGGTTGAAGCGCAGCTTCTCCACCGCGGACAGCCCGGGGGCGAGCAGCAGCAGCGCGCCGAGCAGCGGCACCCAGGGACGAATCGGACCTGTTCTCATATCGACAACAACGTCTGGACAGGGTGCCCTATTCTCGCCAGTTTGTGTCTGATCGTGAAATCCCGGCGCAAGTACCTGAACTACACGACCCCCTGGGGCGTCGGTCTGACCCGCGCCGCGCGTGCCGGTTGGTCGGCGTTTTTGTTGCACGAATGCGGCTACCAGGCGGAACTCGAGGATTGGAACCATGACGGGGTCGACAGTCCGTTCTGGCGTTTTTACCACAATCCGAAACCCGGCTGTCATGTGCACTTTCAAGGTTGCGAGATCCCCTTGGAACCTTCCAGCTGCCTGCTCATCCCGGCCGACACCGTGTTCGATTGTCGCGGGCCGGTGCCGGCCTGCCATCTGTGGATGCACTTCACGGTCAGCCGGCCGGGGCCGCCGATCACGCCGGCACCGCTGCGCCTGGCGGTGGATGACCTGCTGCGCGCCCTGATCGGCAGTGTCATCGCCCTGCATGGCGAACCTGCCTCGGAGGCGCGCGACCAGCGCCTGCAGCATGAAAGCAGCGCCCTGCTGCACGCCGCCTTTGCCCGGCTCGACCTGCCGGCGCCGCCGGCCATCCCGGAGCGACTCCTGGAGGTGATCGCGCTGATCCAGCGCGCGCCCCACGCCCGGCTGTCGAACCGCCTGCTGGCGGCGCGCGCAGGCATGAGCCTGGAGCGCTTCATCCGCGCCTTCCGCGAGCACACCGGCCGGACGCCGGCGGCCTATGTCACCGCCGCGCGCGTCCGTCTCGCCCAGCAGTTGCTGGTGTTGACCGACAAAACCATGGACCAGATCGCCTTCGACTGCGGCTTTCCGAACCGGCACTACCTGACACGGGTGTTCAGCAAAACCACCGGCTGCGGCCCGGCCGAGTTTCGCGACCGCCAGCACCGGCGCCCGGGTCGCTGAGGACGCGGGTCGGGGTTGCCTGCGGCCGCGGGCGCGGCAAGGTGGCGGGTCGATGCGATTCGCCGCCCTGCCAACCTTTCTTCCGCCCGCCCTCGGCGGCGCGCTGCTGGCCCTGGCCTACCCGGGCTGGAACTGGGAGCCGGCGGTCTGGCTCTGGCTGTTCCCGGTGCTGGCCGTGCTCTGGCCCTGCACGCGCAGCGGCACCCCTGCCACGGGCAGGCGAGCCTTTGCGATCGGCCTGATCACCGGCCTGGCCTTCTGGCTGCCGAACCTGGTCTGGCTGCGCCACTCTTCGCGCGTGCTGGCCGGTGCCCGCGACGCCTCCTGGATCGGCTGGGGCCCCGAGTTGCTCGGTGCCGCGGCGGTCTTTGGACTCGCTCTGGTGTGTTCCCTGTACTGGGGCTTGTGGGCCTGGTTCAGCGTGCGCGTGGCGCGGCCGGATCCGGAGCACCTGGTCAACCGCTCCTGGCAGGTCAGCACCTGGCATTCCCTGTGCGCCGCCCTGCTCACCGCCGCCGCCTGGACCGCCTGCGAATGGCTGCGCGGCACGACCCTGTTCAATGGCTTCGGCTGGAATGGCCTCGGCATCGGCCTGCACCAGAACCGCGTGCTCATCCAGGCCGCCGACCTCGTCGGCGTCACCGGCCTGTCCTTCCTGCCGGTCTTCGTCGCCGCCACCGCCTGGAACACCGTCAGCCGTCTGATCCGCGTGCATCGCGGCGAAGGCCATTGCCGCACGCGGCTCGATCTGACCCTGGCCCTGCTGCTGCTGCTGGGCGTGGCGGGCTACGGCCTGCGCCAGCTTGGCCGCGATGCCGGCGAGAGCGCCAGGGTGCGCACCGTGATTGTGCAGCCCAATGTCGCCCAGGTCGATGCCTGGAGCGGCGAGCTCGACGAGCAGACCTACCGTCGCCTGCACGACTTCACCCGCCTCTACGCCGAGGCGCGCGACGGCGTCAGCCCGGTCGATCTGGTCATCTGGCCGGAGAGTGCCCTGCCCCGTCCCTACACCGAGGATCCCGAGGGTCACGACCGCTTTTTCGACGACCTGCTGGCGGTCGGCGATTTCAGCCTGCTCACCGGCAGTGAAATCTACCATGCGACCGGCAGCCATGTCTCCGCCCTGCTGCTGCGCGGCCGGGCCGCCAACCGTCAGCAGTACGACAAGGTGCACCTGGTGCCGTTTGGAGAATACCTGCCCTTCCGTGAGATCCCGCCCTTTGCCTGGCTGCGCGGCGTGCTGCCCGGCGACTTCCAACCCGGTGCGAGCACCGAGCCGCTGCGTCTGGAAAAGCCCGCCATCGGCATCATTCCGCTCATCTGCTTTGAAGACACCGTCGGCCGGCTCGCCCGCCGCTTTGTCCGGGAGGGGCCGCAACTCATCGTCAACCTGACCAATGACGGCTGGTTCCTGCAGAGCCTGGAAACCGAGGTGCACCTGGCCAACGCCAAGTTCCGCGCCATCGAACTGCGCCGGCCCATGGTGCGTGCCGCCAACACCGGCGTCAGCTGCTTCATCGATGCCACCGGCCGGATCACCGCGCGACTGGCTGATCCCAGCACCGGCAGCAGCTTTGTCGAAGGTTGCCTGCCCGGCGAAATCGCCGTGCCCCTGCACCCGCCAACGACCTTTTACGCCCGCCATGGCGACGCCTTCGCGGTCGCCCTGCTGTTGCTCTGCGCGGCGACAGCCGGCCTGCAGGCCTGGCGTCGCCGGCGTGCCTGAGGGCCGGTGCTCGACAGCCGGAATTTCCGCGCCAAGGATGCTGCATGCGCCTCATTTCCGGCAGCGCCGGCGGCCTGCCGCTCGATGTCCCCAAATCCGTCACCCGTCCGACCCAGGACCGGGTGCGCCAGGCCGTGTTCAACATGCTGGGCGACGTCAGCAGCCTGCGCGTGCTCGACCTGTTTGCCGGCTCGGGCGCGCTCGGTTTGGAATGCCTGAGCCGCGGGGCGAGCAGCGCGCTGCTGATCGATCAGGATCGCGGCGCCTGCGAAACGATCCGGCGCAACCTTGCCAAAACGCGGCTCCCCGGCGCCCTGGTGCGCCAGGGCGATGTCTTCAAGCTGCTGGCGACGTTGGTGCGCGAGGGCCTGCGCTTTGACCTGGTCTTTGCCGATCCGCCCTACGCCCACCGGCCGGACGAAATCGACCTGGCTGCCAAACTGGTCGCCGCGCCGGAACTGGCGGAACTGGTCGCTCCGGGTGGCAGTATCGTTCTGGAAAGCCTGGTGCGACGCGGCGCGCCCACATCCTGGCCGGGGTGGGAGCTGATCCGCGACCGCGAGTACGGCTCCACCCGCATCGTCTGGCTGCGCAAGCCGGAGGCCGCGGCGGAGGTCAGAGCGACCAGCCCGCGCGCGGCTCCCGGCGAATGAAGCGATTGGCCGCCTCGTTGTTGGTGATGCGCATTGCCTTCGCGTCCCACTCGATGCGGCCGCCGGCGCGGAAGGCAACGTTGCCGAGGTGGTTCGCCTCGCTGAGCGGACCGGCGTAGCTGAACGGGCTGCCGGTGGGCGTGCCGTTCTTGATGGCGTTGAGCCATTCAATGTGCTGACCGGGCGAGTCGGCGATGAAGGGTTTCGGGCGCTGGAAATCCTTGAACCTTTCCTCCGGCAGCAGCAGGTGCTTGTTGTAGTCGGAGAGCAGCATGCCCTTGTCGCCAATGAAGAGCACACCGCTCTGCCACTGGCCGATGACCGGGTCGTTCTTCCACACGTCGGGCTTGGTGGCGCCCTGGTGCCAGTGCAGCTTGAGGCCGGGGCGACCCTCGCGCGGGCCGTATTCGTAGACGGCGCTCATCGTCGCCGGCGCGATCTCCGGGTGCGGTTCCGGACCAAAGGCCTCGACGGCGAGCGGTGCATCAAGGTTGAGTGCCCAGAACGGCAGATCGTTCCAGTGGCTGCCGAGGTCGGACATCGTGCCATTGCCGAAGTCCCACCAGCGGTACCATTTCGGGCCGGGGAAATAGACCTCGTGGTAGGGGCGCCAGGGCGCCGGACCGAGCCAGAGATCCCAGTCGAGGTAGGGCGGCGGCGTCTGTTCCTCCTTCGGGCGCTCGGTGACGAACACCACATCCTTGTTTTTCTCCGCGTCCTCCTGGCTCTGCAGGCCCCAGGCGCGCGACACGCAGACATGGACCTCGGAGACCTTGCCGATGGCACCGCTCTGGACGAGTTCGACGACGCGGCGGTAGTTCGGCATGCCATGGATCTGCGTGCCCATCTGGGTGGCGACACCGGCGCGGGCCGCCTCCTCGGTGACCAGGCGCGCCTCGGCGATGTCACGGGTCAGCGGCTTCTCGCAGTACACCGGCTTCTTCAGGCGCAGCGCCGGCATCGTGGCGTAGGCGTGCGTGTGCTCGGTCGTGCTGACGACGACGGCATCAAAATCCTTCGACTCCTCGTACAGCTTGCGGAAGTCGCGGAAGGTCTTCGCTTTCGGGAAGAGCTGGGCCGCGCGGTCGAGGTTCTGGCCATTGACGTCGCACAGGGCGACGACGTTTTCGCTGGGTTCCGTCGCGGCCGGGTCGCCCTTGCGAGCGGCGGTGGAGACACCAACCAGGCCCATCAGGTTGGCAGCACCGCGGCCGCCGACACCGATGAAGGCGAGATTCACCTTCGCATTGGGCGAACGCGAGCTGACGATGGCGGGAAAACCGAGGGCGGCGGCAGAGACGAGGGCACCGCGGGCAAGAAAGTCACGGCGGGAAAAATCGGGCTTGGGCATGGGCAGGGAACGCCGCGGCGGAGTGCGCTCTTGCCATTCCCGCGTTGCAGACCGCATGAGGCAGGCGACGCGTCGTCGACCGAACCGTGGCAGACACATGCCGCACCACCGCCGAGTCCCACGCGGACCTCAGGGACGCGCGGCCAGCGACAGCTCAATGATGCGCAGGCAGAGTTCGGGGAAGCCGATGCCGGCCGCCTGCGCTGCCTTGGGCAGCAGGCTGCTGCTGGTCATGCCGGGAATGGTGTTGATCTCCAGGACGAAGGGCTGGCCGTCGGCGCGCAGCATGACATCGACACGGCCATAGACCTGGGTATCACAAGCCCGGAAGGCTGCCATCGCCGCGTCCTGCACCCGCTGGGTGGTGGCGGCATCGAGATCGGCGGGACAATGGTACAGCGTTTTGCCCGTGCCGCTCAGCCACGGGTACTTGTTGTTCATGTCATAAAAGCCCTCGACCGGCTCGATGTGGATCACCGGCAGAACGCGGTCGCCAAGGATGCCGATGGTGAGTTCGCGGCCCTCAATGAATTCCTCCAGCAGGGTGGTCGTGCCGTGGCGGCGCGCCTCTTCCAGGGCGTCCTGCCATTCGGCCTCGGTGCGGACGATGCGCACGCCGACGCTGGAGCCCTCGCGCGGCGGTTTCGAAACGAGCGGCAGCTCAATTGCCCTCGGCACGCTGCCATCGAGCGGATAATCCTGGGAGCGCGGGGTCGGCACGCCGGCGGCGAGAAAGCGCGCCTTGCTGAGCGACTTGTCGAAGGCAGTGCGACTGTCGGCCACACCGGCGCCGGTGTAGCGGATGCCGCGCGCTTCCAGCAGGGCCTGGAGCTGGCCGTCCTCGCCAAACGTGCCGTGGATCAGGTTCATGGCGATGAGGACATCGCGCGGGCAGTCGAAGTCCGGACCGGTGACATCGACGGGCAGCACTTCGGCATCGAGCGAGGCAAGCGCGGCCATGACGCTTTCCGCCGTTTTGACCGAGACCTGCCGTTCCGAGCCGGGGCCGCCAAAGAGGACGGCGATGCGTTGTCCTGTGATGTCGAGCATGCGCTACAAGCATGCCGCGCGGCCGGGCGCGTGCAACGGGGGAAATCCTGCCGCCGCCGATTGACCTTGTTTCCCAGCCCGCCTTCGATCATTTTGTAAGCTTATGAGACGGTCGCTCCAACCTCTGCGACGCCTGTTGCCGGCGCTGCTGCTTTTTGCGCTCGCCCCGGCCTGCCCGGCAGCGATGTCAGCCGCCCGCTTCTGGAACGAGGAGAATCTGGCCGCCATCCGCATCGACCGGCCCAATCCGCCGGTGCATGCACGCAACCTGTTCCATGTCGCCACTGCCATGTACAACGCCTGGGCGGCCTACGACGACACGGCGGTCGGCTACCTGCATCACGAACGGGTAACACCCGCGGATCTGCTCGCCCAACGCCAGCAGGACGCGCAGACGGTGGCCACCTTCCTGCGCACGCTGGCGGCGAGCGGACTGCCAGGCCTTGGCAACGCCGCCGCCACCCTGCGGCGCTACATGGCGAGTCCACGCTTCAACACCGTCAGTGCCAAGGACCTCGAGTCCGCCCGCCGCGAGGCGATCAGCTACGCGGCCTACCGCATCCTGCGCAGCCGCTACCTGAAATCGTTCAGCGCCTCGGCAACCGCCCAACGCCTCGACAAGCGCCTGCGCAGCCTCGGCTATTCGCCGGCCAACACCGCCACCACGGGCAACTCGGCGGCTGCGGTCGGCAACCGCATTGCCGCCGCCATCCTCGCCTGGGGCTTGGCCGACGGCTCCAATCAGGCCGGCGGCTACCGCGATCCCTCCTACGTCAACCCGCAGCCCGAGCTCATCGTTCTGGAGGGAGGCGTCGCCCAGGCCGGCATTCCGGCCGGCACCGACCCGAACCGCTGGCAGCCGCTTGCCTTCGACAACGCCGAAACCCAAAACCAGTTCCCCGGCGAACTGCTGCAGACCTTTGTCGGTGTCACCTGGCTGCACACCCTGCCCTTCGCGCTGACGCGCGCTGCGCCCGGCCTGCCCTGGATGGATCCGGCCGCGGGTCCCTCGTTCCTGGGCACAGCCACGGACGCGGAATACAAGCAGGGGGTGCTTGACGTGCTCTGGGCCTCCAGCCGGCTCAACAGCACGGAGATGATCGACATCTCGCCCGGACTCGGCGGCTATGGCAACAACCCGCTGGGTGAAGACAGCGGCAACGGTCACGCGGTCAATCCGGTGACCGGCAAGCCCTATCGGCCCAACCGGGTCGAGCTCGGCAACTTCGCACGCGTGCTGGCGGAGTACTGGGCGGACGGCCCGGATTCCGAAACGCCGCCCGGCCACTGGCACAAGATCGCCAATCAGGTCAGCGACAACCGGCGCTTGAAACATCGCATCGGCGGTGCCGGGGCGGAGGTGGATCGCTTGGAATGGGACGTCAAACTCTACTTCGCCCTGGCCGCCGCCACCCATGATGCCGCCTGCGCCGCCTGGTCGCTCAAGCGCTATTATGAGGGGCCGCGCCCGATCACCATGATCCGCTGCCTGGCCAGCCTGGGCCAGAGCTCGGACCCCGAGCTGCCCTCCTACCATGCCGACGGCCTGCCGCTGGAGCCCGGCGTGGTCGAGTTGGTCACCGCCGAGACCGCCGCCACGGGCGGCCGTCACCATGGCGCCGGCGAGCCGGGTGACCTCGTCGTCTACTCCTGGCCGGGTGAACCCGCCGACCGCAGGACACAGACGAGCCGGGTCGGGTGGATGCCTGCGCTGGCATGGATTCCCTACCAGCGCAAGACCTTCAACACACCGGCCTTCCCGGGCTACATTTCCGGCCACAGCACCTTCAGTCGTGCCGCGGCCGAGGTGCTGGCCGCCTACACCGGCTCACCCTGGTTCCCCGGCGGCATGGGCAGCTTCATCGCCCGCAAGAACCAGTACCTGGTCTTCGAGCGCGGCCCCTCGCAAACCGTGGTGCTGCAGTGGGCGAGTTACTTCGACGCCGCCGACCAGGCCGGCCTGTCGCGCCGCTTCGGCGGCATTCACGTCAGCGAGGATGACTACCATGGCCGCGTGGTCGGCGCCGAGAGCGGCCAGCAGGCCTGGGAACTGGTGCAAAAGTACTGGGACGGCAGCATTCTCAGCGAAGCCGTGACACCAACCGTCACCGCCGAGGAAGGCGGCGTGCGTGTGGCCTGGACCGGTCGCCGTGGCCTGTACTACGCGGTGCAATGGAGCGCCGATGGCGAGACCTGGAGCACCGTCTCGCCGGCTGCGCAGGCGACCGACACCGCGCTTGACCGCCTCGTCAGCCCGGCTCCCGAAGACGGCAGCTACCGCATCGTCAGTGGCGCCGTGCCGTTTTAGAAAACGGTGACTTAAACCGGCGCCTCCAGTTCCAGCACGCCAAAGGCCGTCGGCACATGGAAGTCGGGGCGCTCGGTCTGCGGATCCACCCAGGTCATCCAGCCAGGCTGCACGGTGCCGTCGGAACCATGGCAAAACTCACCGCGATGGACACCGGTGAGCAGATCGCCCGAACCCGGCCGCAGCACGCCCCAGGCACGCAACTCGGCCAGCGGCAGGCGGCCTTGCACTCGATACTCCGCCCTGCCCAACCGGGTCTGCAGATGCAGATCCGGCCCCTGCCAGTCCCAGTCGAACTGCCGGTGAAATCGACCGCGGTAGGCGAGCACAGACCCGCGCGGTTCCATCTCGAAGCAGTGGTAGGGATCGAGCCGCAGGTCGGCGGCGAAAAACAGTTCCACGCGGTCGGAACCGAGCACCCGCGCGCGCGCATCGCCGTCCGCCAGCACGAGATCGGTGTCGACGCAGTCGAAGCGGAAGTACAGGCACTCGCCGTCGTGCAGGGCACGGAATTCGGTGGCCGGCGCGGGCCGGTTTTCCCAGGGGAAGCGAAAATCGCGCAGCACGGGCGCGCGCTCCCAGTCGGGGGCGTTGCGCTCGCAGCGACGGACAGGATGGCGAAGCATGGCGTCCAGCATGAGACTGGAGCGCGCGCCTGGCAAGTGAGGGCGGAGAAACCCGCTTGCGGCGATGCGCGTTCGGGCGTTTGGTACCGTTCGATTGAATCCGCCTGACTTCAGCAGCCTGCTGGAAAGCCTGCAGCGTGCGCCGGCCGGCACCTACGTGACGGCGGGCGGCGCGGCCCTGGTGGCCTTCCTGGCCGGCATGGCCATGGCGCGCGGCGTCCTGCGCCAGATCCTCAGCATGGTTAGCCTCGGCCTGTCCGTGCTTGCCGGCATGTACGTCTTTCAGCATCGCGCCGAGGTTTTTGGCACGCTCGGCGCCGGCATGAGCAGCGATCGCCTGCTGCTCTTTTCGGTCGCCGCCGGCCTGCTCACCTACCTGCTCTGCCGCAGCTTGGTCCACCTGCTCGCCGGTCTCGGCCTGCTCAGCCTGCTTGGCGGTCTTACCGGCTGGAAGGGCGGCCTGATCAGCCTGATTCCCTCCGGCTTCCTGCTCTGGGCCGGCGCCCTGATGCTGCGCGTCACCGGCGGTCTCTTTGGCATGGAAAACGCCGCCGAGGTCCAGCAGCAGGGCGAACCCATCGGCCAGCGTCTCTCGGCATGGATCCACCAATTCAGCCAGCAGGTCGACCGCAGCAGCCTCGGCCGGGTCGCCGCCCGCCTCGACCCCTACGACCTGCGCGCCCGTGCCAACCTCGCCCGCCTGCTCATCCTCTGGCCCGACGGCCGCGTCTGGCAGGAACTCGCCCAGCGCGGACCGCAGACCGCCCAGGCGCTCAATCACCCGGACATCGTCGCCCTCGGCAAGGACCTCAAGGTGCGCCAGGCGATCGAACGTCGCGATTTCGCCGGCCTGATGCACCTGCCGCAGGTGCGCGCGGCGGCGGCACTGCCGGAACTGGAGCCGATCCTGCGCGACCTCGCCCTTGAGCAGTCGATGGACGCGATCGTCTACCAGCGCTAAGCCACGGCTCAGGACGGCCGCAGCGAAGCGAGCACGGCGTCGAAGCGCTCGGCCATGCGGGCAACACTGAA
Organism: Prosthecobacter sp.; assembly: GCA_036846165.1. Taxonomy (GTDB): domain Bacteria; phylum Verrucomicrobiota; class Verrucomicrobiia; order Verrucomicrobiales; family Verrucomicrobiaceae; genus Prosthecobacter. The sequence continues at coordinate 104,986 of DAIUCN010000004.1, read as the reverse complement.
TTCGGTGCGCACGCCCTGCAATCCGCGATTGATCATCTGCTCGCGCTGGTAGTCATCGAGCAGCAGCGTTTCCAGGGCATCGGCAAGGGCGTTGGCGTCGTCCGGCTGGCAAAGCAGGCCACTGCCGGCCAGCTGGAGGATTTCCGGGAAAGCACCGTGCTCGGGCTGCACCACCGGCACGCCGCTGGCCATCGCTTCGAGCAGGTACAGCCCAAAGGCCTCGCCGTAGGTGGCCGGCACGGACAGCACGGTGAGGTTGCGGAAGAACTTCACCTTGTCGGAGAAACTGAGGTTCGGCAGCCACTCGACACGCGTGTCGCAGCCCGCCTGCTGGAGTTTTTTCTGCAGGCCGGCGACGTATTTTTCATCGGCAGGCGTCTTGGCACCGCCGATCTTGAGCTTGAGGCGGGGCACACTGCCGCGGCGGCAGAGCTCGATGAAGGCGTCGACCAGCGTGGTCAGGCCCTTGCCGTGGATCATGCGCGCGAAGTAGCCGATCACCGGCCAGTTCGGGTCCGGATCGGCGGTGCCGAAGGAATTGCTGTCGATGCCGTTGTAAACCACCGCCATCTTCTCCTCGCCGACCCCGAGGCGCTCGCGCATGACGTCGGCGTAGTAGCGGCTCGGGGCGACAAAGCGGGTGACATGACGGGCATTGGCGCGCATCGCCTCCCAGGCGCGGGTGCGGTAGGGTTCAATGAGCGTGTCAAGAAAAGCGTCCTCCCCCTGCAGGGAGACGACCACCGGCAGGCCGAGATCGCGCTCAATGGCCGGGCACAGGCCCATGAGCAGGCTGTTGGAAAGCGAGACCGCATCGGGCCGAGCCTCGTCGCGGATCCACTGGATCAAACGCTGCCACTCCGGCCACTGCGGCCCCTGTTCGCCGATGAGGGCGCCGAGGGTCATCTCGCCGAGGTCACGCGCCCGGGTCATGCCCATGAAACGGGCGGCGGTGCGCAGGCGCTCGGGCTTGTTGAGCCAGCGGTGGAAGGCGCGCGGCAGCAGGCGCGTCCAGGGCAGTTTCTGCTGGAGGTAGAGCGACAATCCCCCGACCTGCACCGGGATCTCCGGGCTGGCGGCCTCGCGATCATTGACCAGGGGCAGGTACAGCGGCGCCATCAGCGCATCGTGCCCGCGCACGCGCAGCGCCTTGATCAGGGCGTTGTCGCGCAGACAGCTCCCGCAGTGGAAGGTGCCGGTGCCGGGCGTGAGATGAAGGAGGCGCATGAGGGAGAGGGCGGGATGCTTAGCGCAGGCGCCGGGCCAGGGCAAGCCCCTCGCTGCAATCCAGGAGAAAACGCGCGCGGGTTGCGTCATGTGCTCTTTTCCCGTATCGAAAGCCTGTGCGCGATCTGTTGCCCAGCCATCGGCCGGGGCTGGTGCTGGCCCCCATGCAGGACGTGACGGACCTGCCCTTCTTCCGGCTCATGGCCCGTCACGGCGGCCCGGATGTCTTCGTCACCGAATACTTCCGGGTGACCCCCGATTCCAGACCGGAACCGGTCATCCTGCGCTCGATCACCGAAAACGACACCGGCCGGCCGGTGATCGCCCAGCTCATCGGCCGCGACATCCCCGCCTTGGTGCGTACGGCGCGCGAGCTGGAGGACCGGCACCCCGTGGCCGGCATCGACCTCAACCTCGGCTGCCCGGCGCCGATCGTCTGTCGCAAGGATGCCGGTGGCGGCCTGCTGCGTCATCCGGACCGTGTCGACGCGGTCATCGGTGCCCTGCGCGCGGCGGTACGCAGCCGCTTCACCGTCAAGTGCCGCGTCGGCTTCGACAGCCCGGACGAGTTCCCGCGCCTGCTCGAGATCTTTCGTCGCCACAACCTCGACGGCCTGACCATCCACGGCCGCACCGTGCGCGAGGGCTACAAAACCGCCGTGCACCCGGAATGTGTCGCCGCCGCCGTCACCGCCCTGCCCTGTCCGGTCATCGCCAATGGCAACGTCGTCGACACTGCCACCGGCCTTGCCTACCTGCAGCGCACTGGTGCCGCCGGCCTCATGATCGGTCGCGGCGCCATCCGTCATCCGTGGATTTTCGAGCGCCTGCGCGCCGCCTGGGAAGGACGACAGGCGCCGGCGCCCTGCGGCCGTGATCTGCTCGCCTACATCCGCGATCTCTACGACCTCACGGCCCGTTTTCAGAGCCGCTTCGAGCCGGCGAAGCATGTGCAGAAGATGAAGCGCTACCTCGGCTTCATTGCCGCCGGTACCGACCGTGACTTTGACTTCCAGATCCGCCGGGTGAACACGCCCGAGGAATTCGATGCGGTCTGCCGGCATTTTCTCGACCACGATGCCCCGCTGCCCGAGACGCCGCCCGCCGACTCGGCCGTGTTCTGCGGCTTCGGCGAGCTGACGCAGGCGCCGATCGCGGGTTGAGCCGCCCCTGAAAAAAGCCCCCGGCTCCAAGGGAACCGGGGGCGGAGGAAGCTGGAGCGTCAGGCCTTGGCCGGCTCCGGCTCAACGGCGGGTTCGTCCTCCGGCGGCACCTGGACGGGTTCCGCCTTGCTGACGACCTTGACGAATTTGGGCAGCCATTCGTCCCAGCGGTCCAGCAGATCCTGGGCGCGCTGGCTGCCGGTGCGTTCGAGATGATCGCTCACCAGCGTGCGCAGCTGGTTGACGTCCTCCGGATCGGTCACGGGATCGCCCTTGATCATCTCCGGATTGTGCAGCTGGCCGAACATGCCGTGCTCATCGAGCAGGTAGGCAACACCACCACTCATGCCGGCGCCGAAGTTCTTGCCGAAGCTGCCGAGCACGACGGCGACACCGCCGGTCATGTACTCGCAGCCATGATCACCAATGCCTTCGACGACCGCCGTGGCGCCGGAGTTGCGCACGCAGAAGCGCTCGCCGGCGCGGCCGGCGGCGTGCAGGCGGCCGCTGGTGGCGCCGTACATCACCGTGTTGCCGAGGATGCTGTTCTCCCAGGACTTGAAGTCCGGATGCGCCTTCGGGCTGGGCTTGATGAGGATCTCGCCGCCGCACAGGCCCTTGCCGACGTAGTCGTTGGCCTCGCCGACCAGGGTCAGCTTGATGCCGCCGCAGAGGAAGGTGCCGAAGCTCTGGCCGGCGCTGCCCTCGCAGGTGACGTCGACGCTGCCCGCAGGCAGGCCATGGTTGCCGTGGTGGAAGGCGATCTCGCCGCTGAGCTTGGTGCCGATGTTGCGGAAGGTGTTCTTGATCGGGTAGCGCAGCGGCATGACCTTCGCCTTGTCGCGAATGGCGAACTGGGCGTTCTGAATGATGCGGTCGTCGAGCGGGTGGGCGTCGAGACCGTCGTTCTGGTTCATCAGGCAGATGCGCGGCGCATCCTGTCCGAGCTCCTTGCCGACGTCCTTGAGCACGCGGCTGAGATCGATCAGGTTGGCCTTCTTGTGACCGGGCACCTGGCGCTGGCGCAGGAACTCGGGGCGGCCGATCAGGTCGTCCATGCGGGCGACACCGAGCTGGGCCATGATCGCACGCACTTCATGGGCAACACCGTTGAAGAAGTTGACCACGTGCTCGGGCTTGCCCTTGAACTTGGCGCGGAACTTCGGGTCGGTGGTGGCAACGCCGACCGGGCAGTTGTTCAGGTGGCACTGACGCACGTAGACGCAGCCGAGGGCGATGAGGGCGATGGTGCCGAAGTTGTACTCCTCGGCACCGAGCATGGCGGCGATGGCGATGTCGCGGCCGTTGCGCAGGCCGCCGTCGGTGCGGAGCGTGACGCGCTCGCGCAGGCCGTTGAGCATCAGCACCTGCTGGGTTTCGGCGAGGCCGAGCTCCCAGGGCAGGCCGGCGTACTTGATCGAGGACAGCGGGCTGGCGCCCGTGCCGCCATCGTGACCGGAGATGAGGATGATGTCGGCGTTCGCCTTGGCGACGCCGGCGGCAATGGTGCCGACGCCGGCCTCGGCGACGAGCTTGACGCAGACGCGGGCGCGCGGATTGACCTCTTTGAGGTCGTGGATCAGCTGGGCCAGATCCTCGATCGAGTAGATGTCGTGGTGCGGCGGCGGACTGATCAGGGTGACGCCCGGCGTCGTGTTGCGCAGGCGCGCAATCATGCGGTTGACCTTGTGCGCGGGCAGCTGGCCGCCCTCACCGGGCTTGGCGCCCTGAGCCATCTTGATCTCGATTTCCCAGGCACTGCTCAGGTACTCGGCGGTGACGCCGAAGCGGCCGGAGGCCACCTGCTTGATCTTCGAGTTCGCCCAATCGCCGTTTTCATACGGCCGGAAACGCTTCGGATCCTCCCCCCCCTCACCGGAGTCGGACTTGCCACCGATGCGGTTCATGGCAATGGCGAGCGCCTCATGGGCCTCGGGCGAAATCGCCCCAAGCGACATCGCCGCCGTCGTGAAACGCTGGCGGATGTCCTCGATCGGCTCGACCTCATCAATCGGGATCGGACCGTCGCTGCTCGGCACAAACTCCAGCAGGTCCTTGAGCGCCACCGGCGTGTTTTCGAGCTGGGCGGCGACGTACTTCTGGTAGTCCTCGGGCGCCCCGGTCTTGACGAAGGTGTGGAAGTTCTTGATCACCGGACCGGTGACCGCGTGCATCTCGCCCTTCTGGCGCGGGCGGTAGAAGCCGGGGTCGCCCAGGTCGACCGCCGCCGGGCCGGCATCCGGCACGGGCTGGCCAAAACCGAGCGCGTGGCGGGCCAGCGCCTCCTCGGCGATCTCGGCAAAGCCGATGCCACCGATCTGCGAGGGCGTGCCGGTGAAGCAGAAGTCGATGACTTCCTTGCCGATACCGACGGCTTCGAAGATCTGCGCGCCGGTGTAGCTGCTGAGCACGGAGATGCCCATCTTGCTCATGATCTTGAGCACGCCCTTCTCGAGCGCCTTGCGGAAGTTGCCGAGGGCCTTGGCGTAGTCGATGCCCTCCAGCTGCGGCTTCTTCGCGGTCTTGTCGGCCTCAAGGGCCTCGCGGGCGGTCTCGAAGGCCAGGTAGGGGCAGACGGCGGAAGCACCGAAGCCGAACAGCGTCGCCATGTGATGGGTGTCGCGCGCCTCGCCGGTGTCGACCACCAGGCTCAGGCGCATGCGCACCTGCTTGCGGTTGAGGTGCTGATGCACGGCGCCGACGGCCAGCAAGGCGGGGATGGCGGCGCGGCCAGGGTCGACGGCGCGATCGCTGAGGATGAGGATGCGCACCTCGTCCTGAACAGCGCGGCCGGCCTCGTGGCAGAGACGAACCAGGGCGTTCTTCAGTCCGACCGGGCCCTCGGCCACCGGCCAGGTGATGTCGAGGGTCTGGCAGGGGTAATCCGGCAGATTTTTCAGGGTCTCCAGCTCGTTTTCGAACAGGAACGGGCTGTCCAAATGCACGACCTTGGCGTGATCCGGCGTCTCGTCGAGCAGGTTGCGCTGCCAGCCGAGAACGACCTCAAGGCTCATCACCGCGCGCTCGCGGATCGGGTCGATCGGCGGGTTGGTGACCTGGGCGAAGGCCTGCTTGAAGTAGCTCGGCAGCAGACGCGGACGCGTCGAAAGCACCGACAAGGCCACGTCATCGCCCATCGAATAGATGTTCTCCTCGCCCTTCTGCAGCATGGGTACGAGGGTGAAATCAAGCTCCTCCTTGGTCCAACCGAAGGCGGCCTGACGCTGGGACAGCGTCAGGATGTCGAGGTCGCCCGCGGGCGGGTTCGGCGCCTGGGCGGTGAGGCGGGTGCGGTTCTTCAGCCAGGTGCCGTACGGCTGGCGGGCGGCGAGCTCGGCCTTGATCTCGTCGTTGAAGCGCAGGCGACCCTTCTGGGTGTCGACCTCAAGGATTTCGCCGGGGGCGAGACGCCCCTTCCGGATCACCTTGGCGTCGTCGAGGTGGATGATGCCGACCTCGGAACCGAGGGCGAAGATGCCGTCCTCGGTGAGCTTCCAGCGGCTCGGGCGCAGGCCGTTGCGGTCGAGACCGGCAGCGACGCGGGTGCCGTCGGTCATGACCAGGGCGGCCGGACCGTCCCAGGGCTCGCTGAAACAGGAGTGGAACTCGTAGAACGCCTTCAGCTCGGGCGAGGTGGTCGGGTCGATGCCATAGGCGCTGGGCACCAGCATGGCCAGGGCGTGGGTCAGGCTGCGACCGCTGAGCACGAGCAGTTCCAGAGCCTGATCAAGGCTGGCGGAATCGGAGGTGTTGACGTCGAGCAGGCGCTTGAGCAGATGCTCCTCATTGGCCCAGAATTCGTGCTCGAAGTCGCTGGTGCGGCTGGCCAGCCAGTTGCGATTGCCGCGCACCGTGTTGATCTCGCCGTTGTGCGCCAGCATCCGGAAGGGGTGGCTCAGTGCCCAAGTCGGGAAGGTGTTGGTCGAAAAGCGCTGGTGGAACAGCGCCAGCGACGTGTCGTATTCGTCGCGCTGGAGATCGATGTAGAATTTCTGCAGCGAGGAAGGCAGCAGCAGCGCCTTGTAGACGATGGTGCGGTGCGACATCGAAGCGACGTAAAAATTCGTCATCTTCTGCTCGCGCGCCTTGATCGCCAGCTCACGGCGCACCAGGTAAAGCGTGCGCTCGAACTCGTTGTCACCCATGTCCTCGGGCCGCTCCAGGAACAGATGCTGGATGTGCGGCATGGTGCGGCGGGCCTTTTCACCCAGCTCGTTCGGATTGACCGGCACGTCGCGCCAGCCGAGCACCGGGATCTTGCGCAGGCGCAGGATGCTCTCCGTCATCATGTGGATGCGCATCTGCTCCATCGGATCGTGCGGCAGGAAAAACACGCCAACGGCGAGGTCGAGGGGATGATCGAGGGCGTGGCCGAGCTTCTCGACCTCGGGCATCAGCACCTCGTAGGGAATCTGGGTGAGCACGCCGGCACCGTCACCGGTCACCCGGTCGGCATCGACCGCTCCGCGGTGCTGGACGCTGCAGACGCCGCAGATCGCCATGTCCAGGATTTCGCGGCTGCGTTTGCCATGGATGTTGGCCACAAAGCCGACGCCGCAGGCGTCCTTCTCATTCTCAATGAGATGCAGACTGCCTTCGTTGGGGATGTCCTGGTCGTAATGGGGATATTTCATGGGGGCGAAAAACCCCGTGCCGGACGACGACCGTCCGGCCGGAGGGGCGGGTAGTTTGTACCGTTCGGACAAAAGCGCAAGCAGGGAGAATGCCAGAAAACAGGCCTCAAGAATCCCCCTAGCGCCGCCCACCGGCTCCGTGTTACCCCCGGGTCACCGCATCCCCGTACAAGGTAAAGTGGTGGTGGCTGCACACCTGAACTTGGAAAATCTCACCGGTCAACCGGGCGGCTTCGCCCTCAAAGACGACGATCTTGTTGGTGCGGGTGCGGCCCATCAGGCGCGTCTCGGTGGTCTTGCTCGGTCCCTCGCAGAGGATTTCGACCCGCTGACCGACCAGTTCCTCGTAGCGCGGCAGGGCGTGGGCGTTGACCAGAGCGAGCAGGTCCTGGTTGCGCTCCTCCTTGACCCGCTCGGGCACCTGCAGGGCCTCCTCCATCTCCGCCGCCGGGGTGCCGCGGCGCTTCGAGTAGCGAAAGACGAAGGCGTTGTCAAAGCGCACCTGCTCAAACAGGGCGCGCGTCTCCTGGTAGTGGGCCTCGGTCTCGCCCGGGAAGCCGACAATGACATCCGTGCTGATGGCGATGCCCGGCCGGGCGGCGCGGATGCGGCCGACCAGATCGATGAATTTCGCCGCGCTGTACGGGCGGTGCATGCGCTTGAGAATCTCATCGCTGCCGCTCTGCACCGGCAGGTGGACATGTTCGGCGAGCTTGGGCAGGTAAGTGAAGGCCTCGATCAGATCCTTTTTGTAACCGATCGGATGCGGGCTGGTGAAACGGATGCGCTGGATGCCCGGCACCTCGTGCACGGCCTCGAGCAGCTGCACGAAGGGGCTTTTGCCGTCGGCCGCGGGAAACTCGTGGCGGCCGTACAAATTGACGATCTGGCCGAGCAGGGTCACCTCCTTGACGCCGCGATCGGCCAACCGCCGCACCTCCTCGACGATGTCGGCGATCGGGCGCGCGCGCTCGCCGCCGCGGGTGTAGGGCACGATGCAGAAGGTGCACTTCATGTTGCAGCCCTGCATGATGCTGACAAAGGCGCTGCCCTGACGGTCCTTGAGGGTGTGGTCGCGGATGGCGTTCTGCGAGGCCTCCTCCTCCTCGACATCGACGATGGAAAAACGCTCGTCATCCATCTGCCGCTCCTCCTTGGCGCGGATGATCTGGTCGACATAGTCGACGACACGGTGGTACTTCTGGGTGCCAACGACGAGATCGACCTTGGCCGTGTCGACCAGTTCCGGCCCGCGGCTCTGGGCCATGCAGCCCATGAAACCGGTGACCAACGGCACGCGCCGGCGACGGGCCATGCCCATCTTGCCCAGGGCCTTCTGCTCGGCCTGGTCGCGCACCGAGCAGGTGTTGATGAGCACCACGTCGGCGTCCTCGTCCGAAGGCGTCATCGTGTAGCCGCGCTCCACGAACATCTGCGACACCTGCTCGGTGTCGCGCTCGTTCATCTGGCAGCCATAGGTTTTGATGTAGACTTTGGGCATGAAGGGACCGTCAAAATACGGGCAGGTGCGGCTTTGACAACCCCGGAGGCCGGTCACCGGAAAAAGCCGGTCGCAAAACCGCGTATGGGCGGCATGCCCCCGCGTCTCCTGCCCCTGCTGCTCGCCACCGCCGCCCTCGCCGACGACCCCTACGAGACCTATGTTCGCACCTCCGAGGACTTCCGGCCGGTGCGCCAGGACAAGGACTGGGCGCTGCAGGCCTGGCCGTCCTGGACCTACATGCCCTGGACCCACCAGTGGACGATCGGCTACGACGAGGTCTCCGGCCGCTGGAGCCGCGAGCACGGCTACAATGGCGCCTTCATCGACCACGGCAGCACGTCCCTGCCCGGCGGCTCGAAGACGGGTCGGCTCGACTGGATCGAGCAGCACGGCCTGCGCTTTTATGTCGATCACCTCGCCGGCAAGGGCAGCCTGCACCTCTTTGGTGGCGGCAAGGAAAAGGCCCACCTCGACGCCCTGCATGGCAACGGCGTGCGCCTGGTGCCGCTCAACGAGGCCACCGCCGAACGCCTGCGCGAGCAGTTCATCCGCCCGCGTGTCGCCAATGTCCGGGGCTCGCCCCTGCGCGCCGCCTACGCCTTCGACGACGAGGTCTCCTGGGGCCACTTTGTGCATCCCACGATGTGGCAGGTGACCGATGACGCCGGCGCCTACCCGCAGTGGCTGGAGTCGGTCTACGGCGTCGGCCGCGCTCCCAAACGCGACCGCTGGCACACCTACGAGGACCTGCGCGGCAAGCTCAAGGAGTGGAGCATCGCCGAGTTCGACGCCAGTCCGCTCATGGACCAGTGGAGCTTCAACGACTCGCACTGGGGCAATTTCCTCGGCGGCCTGGTCGAGTTCACCAACTCGCTCGATCCCGACACGCCCTGCGGCATCGTCGGCGGGCAGTCGCCCAATGCCTTCGGCGGCTACGACTACGCCAAGCTGATGCGCAAGGTACAGTTCATCGAAAGCTACAACCTCGGTTCCTCGCAGGCGATCATCCGCTCGTTCAATCCCGGCAACGCCCTGCCGGCGGTGACCACCCACTTCCACAAAAGCGTCGCCGACAGCATCTGGCAGACCTGGTACTACCTCGCCCACGGCAACCGCGGCTTCATCGGCTGGGTGCAGGACTGGTTCGATGGCGCCACCCCGAAGGCCTGGCACGCCCAGGTCGCGCCGACCTACCGCGAGGCGGCGGAGAAGATCGGCCCGCTGATGCGCGGGGCCACCTGGCGCCACGATGGCGTGGCCCTCTACTACAGCCACGCCAGCATCCAGCTCGGCTGGATCCTCGACGCCGAGGCGCACGGCAAGACCTGGGTGAACCGCAACGCCGACGAGCGCCTGGCCAGCGCCAACCACGTTCGCCGCGCCTGGGAGAACCTGCTGCGCGATGCCGGCCTGCAGTACAACTTCCTCAGTTACGTCGATGTCATCCAGCGCGGCGTGCCCGAGGAATACCGCGTGCTCATCCTGCCCGCCTGCCTCTGCCTCTCGGACGCGGAGGCGCGCGCCCTGCGCACCTTCGTCGAACGCGGCGGCACGCTCATTGCCGACTACCTGCCCGGCGTCTGGGACCAGCACGGCCGCGGCCGAAGCGAGGGCGGCGTGCTCGACGATCTCTTTGGCGTGCGCCACGACCCGGCCCTGCGCGCCAGTGACGTCTTTGGCGAGAAGCTCTGGGTCGAGGTCGATCAGGACGCCAACTACTCGTGGAAGAGCTACGAGGAATTCCTCAGCAAGGGCAGCACCTGCCTCAAGCATGAGAGCGGCTTCCACCTCGCCGTGCGCCAGCTGCCCGCCCTCCAGGAACGCGCCCATGGCCGCGGCCGCGCGGTGCTGATGAATCTGTCGCCGCAGTGGTACAACGCCTGGCGCGTCGAGGGCGTGACCGCCGCACGCCGGGGCGAAACCTTCCTGCGCCCCATCCGCGCCGCCGGCCTTGCGCCGGAGGTTCAACTGGTGGAGGCGGGCGAGGCCGGGCACGGCCATGAAATCACCCGCTGGCGTCTGCCCTCGGGCCGCGAACTGCTGTTTCTCTGCCTCAATCCGGAGATCCGCGGCACCTCGCTCGGCGGCGGCAATTCGGTCGGCCTGAAAACCGCCAAGCTGCCCGTGACCCTGCGCTTCGCACACCCCGTGCGCGGGGTGCGTGACGAACGTGCCGGCCGCGACCTGGGCGACGGCAGCGAGTTCCGCTGCGACTGGATGCAGAACGAGGCCGTGGTGCTGTCCTACGAGCCGGCCCATCCGTGAGGGCAGTCAACGGACGGTAAAAAATCGCCAGAACAGGAGCGGCTGGCTCTCCCCCGGCCCCTGCAGATTCACCTCGAAGGGTTTGACCAGAGAGTTGCCTGCCAGATCCTCAAGCTGGGGATCCGCCTGCAACTCATGCTCGCCGGACTGCCAGACCGCGTCGGGCACGAAACGCCAACTGCGGCCGTCAGGCGCGGCCACGGCACTCCCTGGGACGAGCAAGCCATTCCTTCGAACCTGCAGCGCACCAGCGAGCACGCCCGGGTCGAGCGGTTCGTCGCTTTTCACAATGAGCGGATCGCGTCCCTGCCCGGCGGGCGCCTCCAAGTGAAATGTTGCCAGAGCCGGCAAACCATGATCGGCCGGCCCCACCTCCCATTCAAAAAAGCGGTCGCTGCCAAGCGCCACCCCCGCGGCCGAGCGCCAGGCACCGGCAACAACAAGGCGGCAACGCCTGCCCGCGCGCAGCACCGGCCCCTCATCAAGGTTCAAATTCACCCCCGTCTTCTGCCGCCCGGGATGAAACCAAACCGTCAGGCGACGGCCGTCGGGCGACCACAACTCCGTCTCGCGAAACGGTCCAACCACCTCCCTGCCGTCACTCTCCAACAGGCGCAGGCGGTCGAGGAACACACCCCGTTCCATGGGCTCGCTGAACTGCAGGTAGAACTTCAGCGCGTTCGCCGGCAGCGGCACGCCGGCAGGCAGCAGTTCCACGCTCGGCACCGCCCCGGCCGCCGCCGCAGTGCGGAACTCGTGACGGCGCGTCGCACCATCGGCACCCTGCCACTCCAAGGCAAAGCCCTGCCCGGCGGGCAGCGGCAGGGCGGGCAGGAAAACCGCGCGTCCCGCCGCGTGTTCCCAGCGCCCCAGCAGAGGTGCGCCCCCCTCGGCACGGCGCAGGAAAAAATCCCCCTCGGCCTCGATGACCACCCGGTCGCGGGCCTCGCTCACGACCACTGACGGAACTGCCTCACTGGCGCCCGCAACGGCGCCGCCGCAGGCGAGCAGGCCGAGCACGACACTCCACCGGCAGCACCATCGCCACAAGACCGCGGTTCCTTGCACAGGCATCGGGCGGACCCCGCAGGGCTGGTTCAGGGCAGCACGGCGACCTCCAGGCTGAAGCGACCATCCTGCTCGCGCAGCACCACCATCTCGCGTTCGCCCAGTCGATCCACCTGCACGGCACCGAAGAGGGCGTCGAGGATTTCAATGCCCTCGGGGCCTTTCTTTTCCTTCACGTCACGCCAGACCGCCTTCTCATTGACCTCTTCGACGGCATTGACGTAGTCCATGCTGATGCGCGCACCCCAGAACTTGCTCGGACCGAAGAGGTTGTCCTTGAACCGCTGGGTATGCACCACCAGCCACTCCTTGCCGCTGGCGTCGGTGTACTCAAAAAGGTCGAGCGGCCGGTTGCCACTGCCCAGTTCAACCATGCTGACGCCCTTGACCTTGGCGCCGCTGTCGATGTCGTCGACCCGGAACCGCGCCACCGGCGTGCAGGCGAAGGCGCCAACGACGTAGCGACCGTCCTTGGCATGGTAGGGGATGAAGCTCTGGATCGGCGCCTTGGTCTCCCATTTGCGGTGGGCGACGTGGTAGGTCTCGGCGCTGAACACCGCGGCGGTGTCGCCATGACGCAGCGGCACCGGGATCGTGAAGATGCGGCTGGCGAACTCCTCGTTGGCCGATCCCGTGGCGAAGATGCGATCGCGGTCAAAGGCGACATCGGTGACCCGGGTGACCTTGCTGTCCGTGCCACCCGGCAGTGTCACTGCGGCCCAGGCCACGGCGCGGGTGTCGAGCGGCAGCACACGACCGGCGGCATCGATCGTCAGCACCAAGCTGGCGTTGTCGGGCCGGCGCTGCACCGCCAGATAGATTTTGCCGCTGGCCGGGTTCACCGCCAGGTCGATGAAGCTGAGGTTGTCCGCCGTTGTGCCGAGACCGCCCGCGACCACCGCACCGATGTCGGCCACCGGGGCGGCCAGCTTCAGAAAGGGTCCGGTGTCGCCGGTGTCGATGGCAAGCACGGCGGCCTGGCCGGAGTCGGCCACCAGCAGCAGACCGTCCGGCCCAAAGCCAAGGGCACTGACATTCTTGAGTGCCAGGCCACCCTTGCGGGCGTCCTGCAGGGGGGCGGCGGCAGCCGCGATGGCAAGGCTGGCGACAGCGACGAGGGCGAGGTGCAGTTTCATGGCGGTTTCCTATCAACGCCGCAGGGACAGCGCAGCTATCCGTCAGCGCCGAAACGGTGCCAGCTTGCTGCCTGGCGCACCCGTTGCTTCAGTGCGCTTCCCCGTCAACATCATAGCGCCGCTGGCGCGCTGGCCTCAGGATGCTGCGCCCGCCGTTGCGACGACGCAACGCATCGAAGACCGCATCGGAACCGTCGGCCTTCATTTGATGGACGATGCGCAGCAATTCGCCGAGCCGGCCCTTGGGAAAGCCGGCCTTGCCGGCGAACCAGCCGAGGTACTCGGCCGGCAAATCGCAAATGGGCAGTCCCTCCGGCGGGTGCGCCGCCGGTCCGTACTTGCCGAAGGGCATGCGCGTGCGGCCGATCTCTTCAAGATCCGCGCGCATCCGTGCGGCCAGGTCGTCCATGCCGATACCCGAGCGCGAACAGCCACGCTTGTCAAAGACCGCTTGAGCTTGCGTGCCCGGCGGCACGGGTGTACTCCTGCCTTCATGAAAGCCGCCGCCCTCCTCTGCCTCGCCTTGCTTGGATTGCTGACCAGCTGCCGCAGCCTTGAAGCGCCCGTGCACCAGGCAAGCGACCTGTCCGGCTGCACGAGCTTCCACATTGCCCCAGCCAATGGCGACCCGCTTGGCCTCGCTGGGTTGATCGCCACCGAAATGAGCGCCCAGGGCTTCGCCTGTCGCAGCGAAGGCAAGCCGGCTGCAGCCGAAAGCCGGTTGAGCTACCGCTGGGAAACCCTGCCCGGTCGCTCTGATCGTCTGAGCCGGCTGGTGCTGGAGGTGCGGCAGTCCGGGGGAGAGCGACTGGCGAGCAGCCGCAGCGAACAGCCTGCCTCGCTGATGCCGGCTGACAATGCCGAGATGGCTCGCCTTGCCGTGCGCAACCTGCTCGCCGCCACGCCCGGCCCGAATGGCCGTCCGCGCGGCTCGCTGATGGAACGTGAAACCCTGCTGTGGTGAAGCACCCCGGCTGGGTCACGAAAAAATCAGCGCCTCCGCATCGGTAAATTCTTGATGGATTCACACGCTTGCGATAGGTGCAGGGCATGCAACGTGCACCTGCCCTGGGACGAATGTCCCTCACCACCCTGCTGCTGATGCTCGCGGGTTGCGACCAGCGCGGACGCCTCGAAGGTGAATCGGCCCTGCTGCGCGAGCAACTGGCGCGTGATGACAGGGAGTTGCGCGAACTGCATGCCAAGCTGCTGTCCCTCAACCCGCCCGGCCAGTTTCGCAACACCGGTCCGGCCGAACTGCAACGCGCCAAGGATCTTGTCACCAGCCTGGTCAAGGACAAGGAGCGACTGGAACAGGAACATCTGGAGCAGCAGGCCCATCTGGAGACCCTGCAGACCCAGATGGAAGACTATCAGAACCGGTTCAACCGCCGCACCCCCTGAACTCGAAGACCATGCGCACCGCCTTTGTCAGCTTCGTCATCGCCTTGGTCTTCCTGACCTTTTACGGGGTCCACTACACCACGCAGGTCGACCTGGTCCGCGGCGAACACCGCGATCTCCTGGCGCAGGCTGCTGAAATGACCAAGGCCCTGCAGGCCAGCCGCGAGCTGCTCGAGCAATACCAGGAGCTCGCTCCCTACGTCATCGCCGCCGCGCAGGCGCAGGCCGATGTCGATGCCGCACGCGAACGCTTGGCCAACCTCAAAGGCGAGGTTGAGCAGGCCCAGAACCTGTTTGCCATTCTGGTGCGAAGGGCGCGCAACGAAGCCCCCGGCACCACCTATTCCGAACTGATTCTGCGCAATGGCCGGACGCTGCGCAACGCCAAAATCATGCGCATCGATGGCAGTACCCTCACCGTTGCTCACGACGGCGGAGTGACCAGCCTGAGCGCCGACGAACTGGCCGACGAACTGCGGCTGCGCTTCGGTTACAGCTTCAACCTGCCGCCCCACCTCTTCCCGGCGGACGCACAGCTGGTGAAATCGCGCCCGATCCCGGAAGTCCTCATCCCAGCGCCGGGCAGCACCCCCGCAACGCCTTCCAACCGTCAACCCGCCACCTCATTCAGGGCGAATCGCTATCGTGACGGTGATCCTGCGCTCTGGCCCGGCGTCACCCGCCAGCAACTCGGCCGCGCCTACATCCCCGGCCAGGGCTGGCTGAAGGTGGGACCGCGCGGCCCGATCCCCAACGCCCCGCGTTGACAGGCACAGGCTCAGAGGCCGCCGCCACCGAAATAGTGGCGCAGGGCTTCCATCATGCCCTCGCTGGCGGGTTTTTCCGCCACAAAACCGCCATGGCCACGCACATGCACCTTGACCGGATCGAGGGCGTTGCCGGGCGCAGCCAAGCGGTGCGCACGCGCCGGATGCAGCATCGACAGGTCATTGTGGTTGTCGCCCGCGGCAAAGCAATGTGAGGCGTTGAGGCCCAACTGGCGGGCCAGTTCGGCGAGGGCGCTGCCCTTGCTGTAGCCACTGTGTGAGAAGCGCAGGTAGATGCCGTTGCGATGGTAGCCGATGTCGGGAAACTCCGCGGCATGGGTGTCGATGAACGCCGCAATGCGGTCCATCTCCGCCTCATGCCCGGCGACGATGCCGAGCTCGCCATAATCGCCGGCAAGAAACTGCGCCCCGGTCTCCGCTTCGACCCAGCGGCGGATGAGGTCGAGCGCCGCACGGTGGTCGATCACAAAGCGCTCGTGGGCCCGGCGGGCCTGGCGGTTCCAGGAACCGGCATCCTTCCAGGCGCCGAACAGGCCCGGACGATGGATGTCGCACTCCATGGCGATGATGAAATCCGGCTCCATAAACAGGCCGTACTGGGCGATGCCCTGCAGGGTTTGCGGCAAACTGCGGCCGGTGTTGATGACCCAGGCGGCCCCCTGCTGGCGCAGCTGGCGGATCATGCGTCCAAGCTCGGGATGAAAAACCGGCTCCGAGCCGGGATGCACAAGCGTGCCGTCGAAGTCGAAGGAGAGCAGGAACGTGGGCTGCCGGGCCATGAACGGCACGAATGCGCCCGCTCGTCGCCGTCGTCAAGGCGAGCCGGCTCAGCGCTGGCGGAATTCGCCGTTGCCATTCTGGCGGAAGTAGGCATCGCGCTGGCGGCGCAGCTCCTCAAGCCGCGAGGCCAGACCGGAACTGGCCGGCGCGCGCGCCGCCGGTTCCTCCTGGGGACGCACAAAGGGGTTGTTCATGCCCAGGCTGCGCCAAGGCCCGGGCGGCACCTCGTTGAGGTCAACGAAACGCCAGTCACACTTGGCCTTGCCGGACATGCCAAGAAAATCGCGTACCGCAGGCGAGACATCGATGCCGGCACCGCCGTTGTTGGGGTTCTTGGGCCGGGCAGTGCCGAAAACGTAGTCATGATCGTCGGTAACGAAGGGGCCACAGTCCTCCCACTGCGCGTAGCAGACGCGGTTGCCGTAGCGAATGGCGACCCAGGTGCCTTTGAGCACCGACTTGCCTGGCCGTGAGAATTGCTGCTGAAACCAGGGGATCACTTGGGCGGCTTCCGGCTTGTGGGTCCGGTAATCAACGCAGTCATTGTACGGCAGGGCGACGTAGAAGGGGTTCAGGCCGGGGGTGAAGCCCGGAGGACAGAAATTTGATGTGCGTTTGGCCGGATCCGGATCGTCGAAGCCGCCGAAATTCTGCATCCACGCGGTGTCCCAGGAACTCTTGTGATTGGGCGTGGGATTTTTTTCGGTCGGCTCCTCCCCCACCCAAAACACCGTCGCCGTGATGTCGGTCTTCCAAGGATAGCGGGCGTAGCCGACCCTCGGCGCGGTCGGTGAGTTCACCCGCGGTGCCGACAGCGTCGGCAGTGTCTCGGCGGGCGAACCCGCGCGTCCCTGGAAGGCGGCGACACTGGCCGTGGTGGTCACTTTGGGCACCGACTGGGCCACAGCAGACGGCCCCCAGGCCGACAGCAGGAGGAACAGTGAGCAGGGTAGAACTCGGGACATGCGAAAATTCAGGGGGAGGCAGAATTTACCAGAAACGGCCGGTACCAGGCAACCCCAAATCACACCTGTGCCAGCCTCAGACCAGGTGAAAGGCCTCGGGTAGCAATTCCGCCAGGGTGCGCACGACCGGCCGACCGCCGCTGAGAAAGGTCACCTCGGTGGCCCCACCGGGCAGGGCGAACTCCGCGAGCACCTGCCGGCAGGCTCCGCAGGGGGCAAATTCCAGGCCGGGACAGACGACCGCCAGCCGGGCAATGCGCAGTCCCGGCCCCTCGGACGTGACGGCCAGGCCGACCGCGACGCGCTCGGCGCAGAGGGTCAGCCCGTAGCTGGCGTTTTCAACATTGACGCCGGTGAAGTGGCCGCCGGCGACGGTTTCCAGGGCGCAGCCGACCTGGCAGCCGGAATACGGCGCGTGGGCGTGGGCAGCGGCGGCTCGGGCGAGTTCGAGGAGGTCTTCGGCCATGCCGTTATCCTGCATCAAAAAAGCGGCGGCGGAAGCAAATCCGCAGCCGCCGGGGTGAAGTCGCGCAGAAGCGCCTGGACTCAGAGCGCCTTGAACTTCACCGCGCGCCACTGCACCTGGTAGGGGCCGGTGCCCTTCTTGATGCCGTGCACCTGGAAGCCAATATGGCCTTCCGGATCGCCCGGCTGCTTGAAGTCGGCGGTTTTGACACCGTTGACGAAGCTCTGGTAGTGGTCGCCCTGGACGACAATGCGATAGTGGTTCCACTCGCCCTTCTTGAAGGCGGCCTTGGCGGCCTCGGTGCGCACCGCCTCGGTCTGGGTCAGGAGGCTCCACCAGGTGCCGCGGCGCGCTTCGTCATAAAAATCGCCGGCGGTGCCGTTCACCGCGATCTCGCACTGCGGACCGTACAACCGGCCGGCCGGCAGCGGCTTGCCATTCTTGCTGCCTTCCGGTGCCGGATCGCCTTCCTTGGCGAGTTTGCTGCGCACCTGCACACCAGAGTTGAGTTCGTCGTCCACCTTGACTTCAAACTGCAGTTCAAAATCCTTGAACGGCCCCTTCATAAGGAAGGTGTTCGGGCTGCCGTCGACCGTGGTGCCCGTCAGCACGCCGTTTTCCGCCTTGTAGGTGGCGGTGCCGCTGACGATTTGGGCGTCACCCAGACCCTCGGTGAACCAGGTCTGCCAGCCTTCATCACCAGCGGCCTGGATGGCTGCAGAAGGGGCTGTTGGTTTGCAGGCGCCGAGGCAAACCACGGCAAGAAGGGCGGAGAGAGGAATCAGTTTCATGAGATCAGGTGAGGATCAAAGCCGGAAAGCCACGCCCTGCATCTGTTAAATCGGCGGATTGCCGATTACTTAATTAATCTTAACAAAATGAAGGGATTAAAACGGCATAAAAACGCCAAAAGAATCGAATTGGAACTTGCCCAACTCGTCGGCTTGGATTTAAATGGCATTGAAATGGGGTTTTAATCACCCCGTCAGCCACATGGCTCGCCCTTCCAACACTTTCGACTCGGTCAGTCTGACCATCGCGATCACGCCCCAAATCCGGGCGTATCTCGATGATCTGACCCTCAAGGGCACGTTCGGTTGCAGCCCCGCGGAAGCGGCGCGCATGCTGCTGAGCGCGGCGATCGAGAAGAAGCTTCGGGACGGTGAGTTGGAACAACGCAAATTCATTCTGCAGGACGGCGTCGTCGTATCGGCGCCGGAAGCAGCCTGATCATCCCGCACAAATCATGACCTTGCAACCCGACACCCAGGCCGACGTGCTGCTTTTCCACGCCATGATGAGCATCGAAGTCGAGGACCATGAGCGCGACCGCCGCGATTCGTGGAAATCGGACACGAGCCTGGAGATCCTGGCCCGCGAACTCGTGCGTCACACCCCCGACCTGGCTCGCCTGCTCGTCGATGACGGCATGGTGCGCCTTGCCGCCTGATCGACCCCACAGTTCCCACCCGGCTTCGCTGCCGGCACAAAGGCCGACGTCAGCCGACGTTGGCCTTGTCATTTCCGGGGGGGCATCCATCATGAGTCGTTCGTCCCCCGCCTTCCATGACTGCCCCGACCCGCCTGCTGTTCCCGGCCCTGCTTCTGCTTGGCGCCTGCGCCACCGTCAAAAAATACACGCCGGACCTCAGCCGCCTGCCCAAGCCCCCCCTGCCCACCTTTGCCGGCCTGAAGAAACTCACCCGCGTGTTGCCGGGCATGCCTGAAACCGACAGCACGGGTGTCGAGGATCCCAAGCTGCCTTTTGATCCCGACCAGAAGCTTGCCCAAGGTCACACCCTGCGCCTGCACATCTACGAGGGCGCCCGCTCGACCAAGCGCATTTACAATGGCGTGGTCATGGTCGATGCCGACGGCCTGGTCCATTTCGACGAGGCCGGCAGTGCCCGCATCGGCGGTCTCGGTCTCAGCGAAGCCACGGAGACCCTCGCCCGCACCTTCCGCCTCGGCCTGCGCCTCACCCGCCAGGTCACAGTGCATGTGCTTTCCGTCGAGGACGTGCCGCTGGTCGCCGTCACCGGCGATGTTGCCCGCCCTCGCCACCTGCCCGCCTGGGAGGGCATGAGCCTCTCACAGGCGGTCGCCCACGCCGGCGGCCGCCGCTCCGGCTCATCGAACCGCGGCATCTATTTGGTGCGCGAGGGTCTCAGTCGCTATTATGCGGACCTTGAAACCGCCGACGCCAAAATGACGCCGGAACCGGGCGACATCCTGCAGCTTTCCACGGATTTCTGAACTCATGATCGAACATGTCGGCGGCAGTCCGGAGGCGAATCAAAGTCCCTGGACGCAGCTTTTCCAATCCATTCTCCTGCTGCGCGTTGGCTGCGGTCTGCTGCTGATGTACCGTCACGGCTGGCAGGCCGTGCGCAGTGCCTATGAGTTCCTGTGGAACGAGCAGCCTTGGGCCTGGGTGACCCTGGTGAAGGATGCCGGCCTGCCCCTGCCGCATCTGCTGACCCCGGTGCTCGCCGTCGCCGTCGCCGCCGTCGCACTGAGCTGGATCACCGGTTTCCTGACCCGGCTCTTCGCCTTCCTCTTCCTGCCGCTGGCCGGCGCCTTCGTGTTCTTCGCCGGTCGCGCGGGCAGCGATGCCGTGGAGACCGGCTGGCTGTACCTGCTGGCGAGCCTGACCCTGCTGCTCTTCGGCTCGGGTGCCGTTTCGCTCGACCAACTCTTCCGCATCGGCGAAAGCTGGAGCGCGGAAACCCGCAAGAAAGGCTGGTGATGACCCCCGCACCGCCGGAGCGCCTGCTCGCCCTCGACCCCGCCCTGCGCAACACCGGCTGGGCGGTCCTGGAAAAGGTCGGACGCGACCTGCGCGCCCTCGCCTGGGGCGTTGTCAGCAACCCGCCCAAACGGCTCCACTCCGGCTGTCTGCTGGCCATCCGCGAGCAGCTCACCGACGTCATCCGCACCCATTCGCCCACCACCTGCGCGATCGAATCGACGATCTACGTGCAAAGCTACAAAACCGCCATCGTGCTCGGCACCGCCCGCGCTGCCTGCCTGATTGCCGCGGCCGAACATGGCCTGCCCATCTATGAATACTCGCCCAGCGAGGTGAAGCAGGCCGCCGTCGGCCGCGGTGCCGCCCAAAAGGACCAGGTTGCCTTCATGATCCGCTCCCTGCTGCGCCTGCGCGAAACCCCGCCCGCCGACGCGGCCGACGCCCTCGCCGTCGGCATCGCCCACTTCCAAAGCAGTGAAGCCAGCGCCGCCCTGGGGCGCGAGGCCCGAAGGGTGTGAGAAAGCCTGGAGCTGGGGGCGTAGATCTGAGAGCCCCTTTTCCCTTTTCCATCCCATGCCCCGCCTCGTCGCCCTCCTCCTGCCCCTGCTGCTCGTCGCCTGCGGGGAAAGGCGGCCGCGCGCGGATCTGGTCTTTCTGCAGAGTGCCGAACCGGAGACCCTCGATCCAGCACTCGCCACCGATCAGGTGTCGATGCGCGTCTCGTCCTCGCTCTTCGAGGGCCTCTGCCGCGTCAACGAACACGGCCGTCCCGAACCCGGCATGGCCGAGCGCTGGGACATCTCCGACGACCACAAGACCTACACCTTCCACCTGCGCGCCGGCACAACCTGGAGCGACGGTGTGCCGGTGATCGCCGGGGATTTCATCGCCGCCTGGCGGCGCGTGCTGACGCCCGAGACCGGCGCCGACTACGCCAGCCTGCTGCACGTCATCCGCGGCGCGCGCGCCTTCACGGAAGGCAGCGCCGGTTTTGACCAGGTCGGCCTGAGCGCGCCGGACCCGCGCACCTTCGTCGTCGAGCTCGACAACCCGGTGCCCTACTTCATCGACCTCTGCGCCTTCCTCACCCTCGCACCCGTGCCGCTGCGCACCATCGAGCAGCACGGCGGCGCCTGGATCAAACCCGGTCGCCTGGTTGGCAACGGCGCCTACCTGCTCGAGGATTGGCACCTCGACGACCGCATCCGCCTGCGCAGGAACCCGGCCTACTGGGATGCCGCCAACGTCCGCCTGGCCACCGTGGAAATCCGGCCGGTGCAGGATGCCGGCAGCGCCCTCGCCGCCTTCCACACCGGCCAGTGCGACCTGCTCATGGACAAGGGCATGGTGCCGCCCACGCTCACGCGCAAACTGCGTGAGCAACCCTGGTTTCACACCGGCCCCTTTCTCGGCACCTGGTTCATCCGCATCAACACGAAGCGACCGCCCTTCACCGACCCGCGCGTGCGCCGGGCCTTTGCCCTGGCGGTCGACAAGCGCCGCATCGTCGGCAACATCACCCAGCTCGGCGAGAATCCCGCCGCCGGTGTCGTGCCGCCCGGCACGGGCGCGGACTACCAGCCGCCGCCCGGTCTCGATTTTGATCCCGCCGCGGCCCGTCGCCTGCTCGCCGAGGCCGGGTTCCCCGACGGCAAGGGCTTTCCGCGTGTCGAGTACCTCTACCTGCCGCTCGCCGTCGAGCGCAACATCGCGGTCGAACTCCAGGCCATGTGGCAGAAACACCTCGGCATCACCGTCAACCTCATCAAGCAGGAACAGAAGGTCTGGCTGAAGTCGATGCGCGAGCTCGACTACGACCTCTGCCGCAGCAGCTGGGTCGGCGATTACAACGACCCGAGCACCTTCCTCGACCT
Organism: Prosthecobacter sp.; assembly: GCA_036846165.1. Taxonomy (GTDB): domain Bacteria; phylum Verrucomicrobiota; class Verrucomicrobiia; order Verrucomicrobiales; family Verrucomicrobiaceae; genus Prosthecobacter. The sequence continues at coordinate 82,960 of DAIUCN010000004.1, read as the reverse complement.
GTTCCAGGGCGACAACGGTCAGAACCGCACCGGCTATGCCGACCCCGAGTACGATCGCCTGATCCGCGCGGCCGCGTCGGAGGCCGAGGCCACCCGACGCAATCAGATTTTCCAGCAGGCCGAGAGCCGGCTCATCCGCGACCAGGCCGCCGTCATCCCGGTGTACACCTACGTCGGCGTTCAGTTTTATCACGCTGACCGCCTCACCGGCGTCCGTCCGAACCTGATCGACGACCATCCGTTCCGCTGCATGGGCTGGAAGTAGGGATGGCTCAGTTTTTTTCCTCGCCGAACACCTTTTCCGCCAGGCGCAGCAGCAGGCGGTCGCGCGGATCCGGGTTGAGCTCGCGACCCGCCAGCCAACCCATGAAAACACTAAGCAGCGGCAGGGGCGTCGTCAGCGGCGAGTGATCCGTCATGACCGCCAGCCAGAGAAATCCCAGCGCCAAAGCAAGGGCGCAGGCCAAGTACGACCACCCCGCCAGCCGCTGCGGTGTGGCGCGCTTGCGCAGCGCCTCCAGCCACTGCTGTTCTTCCTGCCGGCGCTGGCGCTGGCAACGCGCCTTCTCCAAGATCTCGATGGGATCGACCTCATTCATGCCGGCATTGCAACCGCAAAGCGCAGACTTGGCAAGCTTCGACGTGGTGATGTCTGCCGCGCTCCGTCTGCTGGCTTGAGCCCGTCCGGCGGTCGCCCCGCACGCTGGGGCCGGGAACACCGCGGATCCGCCTTGGCAGGCTGGCCGCGTTCCGTTAGGCTGGTTTTCATGTCCCTCACCGCCCTGCTTTGCCCCGCCTGCGCCGCGCCGATTCGCCAGGAGGAGGTGCACCTCGCGGCGGGACTGGCGACCTGCAGTGGCTGCGGCGCTCAGATGAACCTGACCACCAGCTTTGGCTTGGATGAGGCACCGGTGCAGCGGCGTGCGCCGGTGGCACTGCCCAAGGGCATGACGTTTGAAAAAACCCTGCACGGCATCCAAATCACCCGTGGCTGGTTCACTCCGGCGGCCATCGGCCTGCTGCTCTTCTGCGTGCTCTGGGACGGCTTTTTGGTGTTCTGGTACTTCACGGTCGTCAAGACCGGCACCCCGGACATCGCCCTGCTGCTGCCGATCGTGCATGTCCTGATCGGCCTCTTTCTCAGCTACTTCGCCGCCGCCTCCTTCGTCAATCGCACCCACGTGAGCGTGGAGCGCGGGATCTTGAACATCCGCCACGCCCCCCTGCCCTGGCCGGGACCACGCGGACTTGCCACGGCGCAGATCCGCCAACTCTTCTGCAAGCGCCACGCCACACGCAGCAAAAACGGCCTGCGCATCAGCTGGCAGCTCTGGTCCGTGACCGATGCCGGGGTGCGCCGCAAGCTGCTCAGCGGACTCGAACTCGACGCCGCCCTGTACCTGGAACAGGAGCTGGAAAAAGCCCTCGGCATCCAGAATCGGCCTGTGGAGTGAATCGTGAATCCGGGGCCCTGCGCGTCACGACTTCTCCAGTTCCAGCACGCGGAACGAACGTCCGAGAAAAGCCGGGTGCGTGAGACTCTGGTATTGGCGCAGCAGGGCGGCATCGGGGGGGCTGCCCTCCAGGCTGCGCAGCCAGTCCATGGCCAACCGGCCAAGGCGCCGGCCCTGCAGCTCATAGCCGCGCTCCAACAGGCCGCAGGCCGTGGCCTGCTCGCGCAGGCGGCTGAAATCGACGTGCGCGGTCAGGTCGCAATCGCCCAACTCCTCGAGCACCCGGTCATCACACTGGTGCCCGCGATAGCGCCGCAGGGTGCCGGCGGCGCGCTCGGGTGCGACGCGTTCGTCGGCATCCAGGCCGTAATCGGCGATCCAGACCCGGCCGTGAAAAGGCGCCTTGGCCAGTTCCGCGAGCCAGTCGAGCGCCGCCAAACCGATCTCAACCGTGTGGCCCTCGGCCAGATGGGTGGGCAGCCGGGCCGCCTCAGCGGCGAGGCGGGGATCCTCGATGTCAGCCTCGGTGAACCGAAAGCCACCGCCCGGATCGGCCTCGACGCAAAGCTGCCGCCAGGCGCCGCCCGACCCGCGCAGCAGGTGCACTGGCATGGCGTCGGGCAGTTCGTTGCAGACAAACAGCGCCGGCACAGCCGGCAGATCCGCGAGTTGGGCCACCCAGCGGACCCGACCGGCAAAGGCGGCGAGGCGCTCGCGCTGGACAGCTTCGTAGCGCGGGTTGGGCTCAACCAGCCAGAGGTCGAAGTCACCGGCCACCAGCAGATCGGCGGCAAGCTGTCCGTCGTGGGCAGCCTGTTCGATGATGACAAAGTCCGCCGGCTCCCCCAGGTCATGGCGGACCTGGCGGGCGAGGTCCGCCAACAGGCGGCCGTAGAGCGGGCCAACGCTGACGGCGGTGTAAAAATCGCCCGAGCGACCGATCCGCCGCGGGCCGGGACCATAGTACCCCTGTTCCGGATGGTAGAGGGCCAGGTCCATGACCCGGGCAAAGTCCAGTCGCCCGCCCGGGGCAACGGCGAGGGCGGCGTGGAGGAGGTCGGCGAAGGTGGGCATGGGAAAGCGCTGGCAGGAGGCCGGGAACGGCTTTAGTCTGGCTCCCCTTGGAAGCAAGGACCACCTGACATGTTTGGCAACGACCTGGAACCCCTCAGAAACTGGCGCGGCGAGCTGATCCGCCGCAAAAAACCCTTCTACCGGCGCCTGTGGTTCAGTGCGCTCGTGGCCCTCGCGTTCCTGTGCGGCGCCACCGGCTTCGGCATCTGGGTCATGGTGGTGGTGCCGCTCAGGGAGCGTGCCGACACGTACGACCTCGCCGAGGTGCGCAAGCTGGAGTCGGCAAGCATCATCTATGACCGCAACGGCGAGGAGCTGTCGCGCATCTTCGTGCTCAACCGCACGCCCGTGCCAATCCAGGATGTGCCCCAGCATCTGGTCGACGCCCTGGTCGCCCAGGAAGACAGCCGTTTCTTCCGGCACAATGGCGTCGATTACATCGGCTTGGCACGCGCCGTGATTGAGAACCTCAAGGCGGGCCGCACGACCCAGGGCGCCAGCACGATCACCCAGCAGCTCGCGCGGCAGACCTTTGGCCTGATGGAGCGCAGCTACAAGCGCAAGCTCATGGAGGCGTTTGTCGCCCAGCGCATCGAGCGACAGTACAGCAAGACCGAGATCCTTGAACTGTACCTGAACCGCATCTTCTTCGGCAAAAACTTCTACGGCATCCAGGCCGGTGCACGCGGCTACTTTGGCAAGGACACCAAGGACCTCAACCTGGAGGAGGCCGCCACCCTGGCCTCGCTCATCAAGAGCCCGAACAACATCCAGCCGCTCGACCATCCCGAGCGCGCCCTCAAGGAGCGCAACTACGTCTTCGACCGAATGGTCACCGAGGGCTTCCTCACCCGTGCCGAGGCCGAGGCGGCCAAGCTCCGGCCCGTGGTCACCGCGCCCCAGGGCAGCGACCCCCGGCTGAGCTATGCCTTCGATGAAATTCGCGCCCAGGTCGTCGCCATTGTCGGCGAGGAACGCGCCGCCATCGGCGGCTTCCTGATTTACACCAGCATTGACCGCGACCTGCAGCGCGCCGCCGAGACGGCGGTGAAAAAGCGTCTCGCCGCAGTGGAGCAGCACCCGGGCTATGCCCACCAGACCCACGCACAGTTCAAGACCATCCTGCGCGACTGGCGGACCACCTCCGGCAAGCTGCCCGCCGGCACCGAACCGCCGCCGCGCCCCCTGCCCGAGTACCTGCAGGCCGCCGCCCTCGTCATCGACAACCGCGACGGCGCCGTGCTGGCCCTGGTCGGCGGCCGCGACTTCATCGACAGCCAGTACAACCGCGTCACCGCCAGCCGGCGACCGACCGGCACCGCCTTCATTCCCTTTGTCTATGCCTCCGCCTTCACCCGGCAGGACTTCTTCCCCATGTCACCCCTGGCCGACGAGCCTCTCGGCAATGATCGTGTCATGATCGGCGGTTTCACGGGCATCCTCGGCGAGTATGGCATGGAGGTGCCCGACCCGAAGTGGTCGCGCAGCACGATCAGCGCCCGCGAGGCGGTGGTGGCCTCGCACAACTCCGCCACCGTCCGTCTCGGCGAGCGCGTGGCCCTGGAACGGGGCCTGATCACCCCGGAATTCCGCGACTTCGTCAAGCGCGCCGGCGTCGGCTCGCCGCTGCGCGATGGCCCGGCCACCTTCCTCGGCGCCAGTGAAGCGCGACTCGACGAAATGGTGCTCGCCTACTCCTGCTTCCCGACCCTGGGTCGCCGTCCCTCACGCACCCACATCATCCAGCGCATCACCGACGCCGACGATCAAACCGTCTATCAGCTGCCGGAAGCGCACCTGCAGACCGAGCGCGCGATGGACGAGATTGCCGCCTGGCAGACCCACACCTGCCTCGACGATGCCCTGCACCGCGGCACCGGCGCGCTGGCACAGAGCGAGTACGGCCTGGGCGACTTCCCTGCCGCGGGCAAGACCGGCACCCATCACGAGTACAAGGATCTCTGGTTCCTTGGCTACACCAGCGCCATCACCTGCGGCGTCTGGGCCGGCTTCGACAAGCAAAAGACGATTTACGACATGGCTTTCTCGAACCAGATCGCCCTGCCCATCTGGACTGACATCGTCAATGCCGCCGCCAGGAGTCGCACGCCGCAGGAGTTTGCTCCGCCGGAGTCGGCCGAACGGCTGGAGATTTGCCGGAAGAGCGGCCTGCGCGCCACCGACTTCTGCTATGAGAAAGTGCGCGGCCAGGACGGCGTCGAGCGATCCGTGCGCAGCACCTATGCCGAGTACGTGCGCCCCGGCACCCTCTTCAACGCCACCTGCAACCTGCACACCGGCGAAGGACTGCCGGCCGACTTGGCCGCCTTCCACCAGTCGCTGACCCAGGGCAGCGACGCCCTGCAGATCGCCGACACCGGTCGCCACGCCCATGTCGAGCCGGTGCATGTGCGCGACCCGATCATCGTTGGAGTCGACCCTTACAACGCCTTCCAGCCGATCCTGCGCGCGCGACCGGTGAATGACGACGGCAGCCCGATCCTGCGCGCGCTGCCGGTCGAGGGCGAGGAATCGGTGGATCCGGCGGAGCAACCCGCCGTGCGCCTGAAGCCGCCACCACCCCTGAAGATCGAACTCTGAGGCGGCCTCAGACTCCCGCTGTGCCGCCAGGCCTGGGGGCTTCGGTGAAGGAAGCCAGAGCCAGCAGGATCGCCGCGCTGACCACGCAGGAATCGGCAACGTTGAAGGACGGCCAGGGATTGAAGGGCGGGAAGCCGAAATCGAAGAGCAGGAAATCGACCACGTAACCGTGCAGCAGACGGTCGGTGAGGTTGCCAAACACGCCGGCGACAAGCAGGGCGACCGCGAGCCGGCTCATCCAGCCGGGAAAGGCGCCCTTGCGATGCAGCCAGGCGAGCAGGGCGAGGGCACCGAGGGAGATCACGCCAAAGGCGTAGTTCGCGTAAGCGGTGCCGTTGAACATGCCGAAGGCAACGCCGGTGTTGGCCGTGTGATGCAGCCAGAACACGCCGGGAATGACCTCACGCATGTCCTCATGCAGCCGGAACTCGCGAACGATCCAAAGTTTGGTCGCCTGGTCGAGGATGTAGAGGGGCAGGCTGAGCAGGAGCAAAAGGCGGGTCATGGAACCGCACCCGTTACCCCGAAACCGCCCGCCGGCAAGGCGGATGGAGGCGCGTTGCATGAAGCCCGCTTCGGGCGTAGTCTTGGAGACCCGCCGCCATGCCGATCTACGAGTTTTATTGTCCGGACAACCACAGGGTGTACCAGTTTCTTGCGCGCAGCCCGCAACAGCGTGAGCGCATGCCGCTGTGCCCGGACAACCCCGCCTTTCGGATGGAGAAACAGGTGAGCCGCTTTGCCGTCATCGGCCGCGCCCGGGAGGGCGAAGCCGATCCCTTCGCCGGGTTAGACGAGGCGGGCATGGAATCGGTCATGGCCGGACTGGCCGAGGAGATGGATGGCATGGACGAGAGCGACCCGGATCCGCGCCGGCTCGGTCACTGCCTGCGTCGGCTGACCGATGTCATGGGCGACAAGGTGCCGCCGCTGCTGCGCGAAGCCGTGCGCCGGCTCGAGGCGGGTGAAGACCCGGAAAAGCTGGAGGCCGAATTCGACGGCGAGGCCGAAGGCGACGACCTGTTGTTCGCCGAGGTGAAACGGCTGACGCGCCAGGCACGCGCACCTGAGCGCGATCCCAAGCTGTACGACCTGGCTGACTGGCTGCCGCCGGCGTGAGCCCCGTCAGGCGAGGATCTCGCGGGCCACACTGCCGTAGACGTCGGTCAGGCGGAAATCACGGCCGGCGTAGCGGTAGGTGAGTTTCTCGTGATCCAGTCCGAGCAGGTGCAGGACCGTGGCATGCCAGTCGTGGATGTGCATGCGCTTTTCAACCGCCTCGTAACCGAGTTCGTCGGTGCTGCCATAGGTCATGCCGCCCTTCACGCCGCCGCCGGCCATCCACATTGTGAAGCCCTTGTTGTTGTGGTCGCGACCGTCGTCACCCTGGCTGTGCGGTGTACGTCCAAATTCGCCGCCCCAGATGACCAGGGTGTCCTGCAGCAGACCGCGCTGCCGCAGGTCCTGGAGCAGGCCGGCGATGGGCTGATCCATCTGCCCGGCCATGCGTTCCATGCTCGCCTTGAGGGTGAAATGATGGTCCCAGTTGCCGAGGCTGACCTCGACGAAGCGGACGCCGGCCTCGACGAGCTTGCGCGCCATCAGACACTGCCGGCCAAAGTTGTCGGTCGCCGTCTCGCCGATTCCATACAGGGCCTTGGTGGCCGCACTCTCGCCGTCAAGATCAAGCACCTTCGGCACCTCGGCCTGCATGCGGAAGGCGAGTTCGTAGGACTCGATGACACCCTCGACCTCGGGGTTGGCGCCGCCGTCGCGGACGAGGCGGTCGCGGTTGAGGGCCTGCACAAGATCGAGCTGAGCGCGCTGGGCACCGGTGTTGAAGCGATCGTTGCGGATGTTGGCGATGCTGGCCTCACCAGCGCCGCGACCGAGGCGCGCGGCAAACTGCGGCGGCACTCCGGGCAGGACGTTGCCACCCACCTTGGCACCCTGGTAGATGGCCGGAAGGAAGGCGCTGCCGTAGGTGCGGGTGGCGTTGCCGGGCGGGTTGATCGTGACAAAGCCGGGCAGGTTCTCGTTCTGGGTGCCAAGACCATAGAGCGTCCAGGCACCGAGCGAGGGCCTCACGAACTGGGTGCTGCCGGTGTGCAACTGGGTGAAGGCCTGCGGATGTGCGGGCAGGTCGGTGGCCATGGAGTTGAGCAGGCAAAGCGAGTCCGCCTGCTTGGCCAGGTTCGGCATCAGGTCGGAAATCCACAGGCCGCTGCGGCCATGCTGACGGAACTTCCAGGGCGAGGCCATCAGGTTGGCACGGCCGTAGCGACCCGCCGCGGCCGGCGCAGTTTTGCCCGTCGCCTCCGCCAGTTTGGGTTTGTAGTCGAACAGATCCACGTGCGAGGGCCCGCCCTGCATGCACAGGAAGATGACGCGCTTGGCGCGGGCGGCATGGTGCGACGGCTTGGGCACCAGTGCCGAGGCCGCCTGCAGACTCTGCTGATGCGCCAGGGCCGAGAACGCCAGCCAGCCAAAGCCATTGGAAGTGGTTTTGAGGAAGGAACGGCGGGACTGGGGACGGGGAAATGCGGATTGCGGGTTGCCGGAGCTGGAGGGCGGGTTCATGGCATGGAGGGGGCGAAGGTTGAAGCTGGCAAAAGTTCTGCGTGGCCGGGCAATGAAGTCGTTCCGCAATCAAGTCAGTTCAGGTAGCGAAACTCCGCGCTGGCAAACAGCCCCTGGCAGAAGGCGGAGAGGGCGGCGTTGCGTGCCTGTTCCTGGGCCTGCGCGGTGTTGCGGCCGCCGGCGGCCTGACGCGGGAACTCCTGCCAGAAGCGGCGGATCGCCTCCGCTTCGCCTGCGCTTGGGGGACGCGCAAAAACCAGTTCGTAAGCGTGGGCGAGGCGCTGCGGACCGTCGCCCTCGAAGGCGGCGAGGCGGCGCGCGAAGGCGTCGGCCAGCGCCAGCACCTGCGGGTTGTTCATCAGGAAGAGACTCTGGCCGGGCACGTTGGTGCTGTCGCGCTCGCCGCTGACCAGACTGGCGTCGGGGAAATCAAAAATGTTGAGAAACTCGGGGATTTGATCACGCACGATGGGCAGGTGGATGCTGCGGTGGTTGAAGGAACGGCTGGTCAGCTCGCGGGCGAGATTGAGCAGGCCTTCCCTTCCCTCGCCGGCGCGCGCCACGGGTGAACCATCCGCGGGGTAGAGGTCGAGTTCACCGGAAACGGCAAGCATGGCATCGCGGATCGCCTCGGCTTCAAGCCGGCGAGGGGTCATGCGCCAGCGCCAGGTGTTGTCGGGATCGACCGCATGATTGCCCGGATGATGACCGGACCCGAGTTGATAGGCATGGCTGAGCAGGATCGAGCGGATGAGCCGCTTCACCGACCAGCCCTCCGCCACGAACCGGACGGCGAGATGGTCGAGCAACTCTGGATGGCTTGGCGCCTGACCCATGAGACCGAAGTTGTCCGGCGTGGGCACAAGCCCCTGCCCCATCAGCTTCAACCAGACACGGTTGACAAGCACGCGGGCGGTGAGCGGGTTGTCGGGCGAGGCAATCCAGTATGCCAGGTCGAGGCGGCCGCTGCCCTGGCCGATGCTCAGCGGTTCACCCTCCGCGCACAAAACCTCGACCAGCCCGCGCGGAATGACGTCGGACGGCTGCTTCACATCGCCGCGCACGAGCAGGGGCGCATCCACCGGCCGAGCACGGTCAAGCACGCCCATGGCCAGGGCGCGCGGCGTACCGTCCTCACGGAAGAGATCGAGGTCGGCCTGAACCGCGGTGGCACGATCGCGGGCGAGGCGCACACGCAGGAAATTCGCCGCCGGATTGCCGGAATTGCGCTGGGCAAGCACCTCACGCTGCTGGGTGTCCGCGGCCTCCCCGGCTTCACGCAGGCGGCGCTGCAACTCGGCCACCTCGGCGGGCGAGATCGGCGCCAGACTGGCCACCTGACCGGCTTCCGGATCGAGCTCGATGAGGGCGCTGGGATTGCCATTCTGCTGCTGCTCGTACGTACCGTACAAGGTCTCACTGCTCAGGAAGATGCCGGCGAGCGCGTAGTAATCGCGCTGGGTGACGGGATCGAACTTGTGATCGTGGCAGCGCGCGCAGGCCAGCGTCAGGCCGAGCATCGACTGCGAAACAGCGTCGATCTGCTCATCGACCAGATCCATGGCGAACTGGCGACGGTCGCGGTTGTTGTGACCCTTGGAGCCGAGGGCGAGAAAGCCGGTGGCAACGATTTTCTCCGCCTGATCCCGCTTGTCCTCGAAGCGCAGCAGATCGCCGGCAAGCTGCTCCTTGAGAAACTGGTCGTAGGGTTTGTCGCGGTTGAAGGCGTCGATGACGTAATCGCGGTAACGCCAGGCATGCGGATACAAAATGTTGGTCTCCTTGCCACTGCTCTCGGCATAGCGGGCAACATCCAGCCAGTGGCGGGCCCAGCGTTCACCAAAACGCGGTGAATCCAGGTACTGATCGATGACGCGCTCCAGCGCCTGGGGAGAGGTGCCGGCCAGGAAGGCCTGCACCTCGTCGGGGGTCGGTGGCAGGCCGGTGAGATCAAAGGCCAGGCGGCGGATCAGGGTGCGGCGATCGGCGTCGGCCACCGGCTGCAGGCCCTTCGCTTCCAGGCCGGCGAGGATGAAGCGGTCGATGTCGGTCTTCGCCCAGCCCTCGGTCCGGACGGCGGGCGGCGCTGGTGCGACCGGCTTTTGAAAGGCCCAGTGCTGACGGCCTGCGGCCATGTCGATAACGCGCCGGCCACCGGCGGGATTTGGCAGGTCCTGGTCCCGCGGGTCGGGCGCTCCCATCTCGATCCATTTTTTCAGGTTGGCGATGGCGGCGTCGGGCAGCTTGTCCTTGGGCGGCATCTGCATGTCCGGATTGGCCCAGGTCACCGCCTCGTAAAGACTGCTTTGGTCGGGCCGGCCGGGCGTGACACCGGGGTGACCGGACTCACCACCAAGCTGCAGGCCCTGGCGGGTGTCGAGCGTGAGGCCGCCCTTCACCTTGTCTGCCTCGGCCGAATGGCAGGAATAGCAATGTTCCACAAGCACGGGGCGGACATGCTTCTCGAAGAAGGCCAATGATTCGGCCGGAAGATCGGCGTGGCCCCCGGGAGCGGTTTCCACAGCCCAGGCGGCGGCGGGCAGAAAGGCGAGCGTGAGAAGGCGGGACATGACGGACGGGGTGATGGCGTGTGTAACCCGCACCGGACCGCCAGGTTGCGCAGCCCGCTGTGGGGTTGCCTTTTGGCACGTTGCCCGCTATCATCCACCTGATGCCCAAAACCAGCACCGCTCCGCGGATCGAGCCCGCCACGATCGAAGACCTGCCGCAGTTGGTGGAACTGCTGGTGGCGCTTTTCAGTGCCGAGGCGGATTTCCGGCCGGACAAGACCAAGCAGGAGCATGGCCTGCGACTCATTCTTGAACAGCCGAACCGCGGCCGCATTTTTGTGCTGCGCACCGACCATCAGGTCATCGGCATGGTCAACCTGCTGTTCACCATCAGCACCGCCGAGGGCGGCCTGGTCATCCTCATGGAGGATGTCATTGTTCATCCGCAGCACCGCCGCCAGGGCTACGGCACCCGGCTGCTGCGCCATGCGATCGACTTCGCCCGCGAGAAAAACTTCCGTCGCATCACCCTGCTGACCGACAAAATCAGCGCCGAGTCGCAGGCCTTCTTTGCCCAGAACGGTTTCTCGCACTCCAGCATGATCCCGATGCGCCTCGTCTTCCCCTGACCGCGCCATGTCCGTTGCCTTCGCCGTCTTCCTTCAGCGCCCGCAAGCCGGCGCCCACACGGCCGATACGGCGGCGATGGATCTGTTTGTGCTGTTCACGCTCTGCACCCTGTTCTTCCTGCTCGGCTGCCTGGCCACCGCCGCCTGGCAAATCTGGCGGCGGACAACGCGGCCACAGCCGCATGAACAGCTGCTTCAGGAGCTGGCGGAAACCGATGCCGACGCCCTGCTGCGCGGCAGCGAACGAACCGACGAAAAGGCGGACGAGCCCTGGACCCGACCGTCCGACTGGTGGCGGCGTTCCGAATCGTAGCGGCGCCGAGCACGGCGCAGACGTAACCTCGACATGCGCATCGGCCTGACAGGAGCGACCGGATTTGTCGGGGGCCACTTCGCGCGCCTGGCCTGCCAGCCCGGTGAGTTGGTGGCCTACAGCCGCGGCACCCGCGCGCCCGCCGGCGCCGCCACCGTGCTGCGCCAGCCGGCGGACACGCCGCATGCGCTGCCGGAGACGCAACTCGACGCCCTCGTCCATCTGGCGGGTGAATCGCTCATGGGCCTGTGGACACCGGCCAAGCGCGAGCGCATCTGGCGCAGCCGGGTCGATTTCACCGAGGGCCTGGTGCGGCAGCTGGCGGGCTGGCGACCGGAGAACCGGCCCCAGGTGCTGGTCTGCGCCTCCGGCGCCGGCTACTACGGTGACAGTGGCGACCTTCCGGTGGATGAATCCGCAGCGCAAGGAGACGGTTTTCTGGCCGAGCTCTGCGGTCGCTGGGAGGCGGCCGCGCGCGGGGCCGAGGCCCTCGGTCTGCGCGTCGTGATGCTGCGCACCGGCATGGTCCTGGGCGCGGACGGCGGTGCGCTGCCGCTGCTGCGCCGCGTCTTTGGCCTCGGCCTCGGCGGTCGCCTCGGCAACGGCCGGCAGTGGCTGTCCTGGATCCATGCCGATGACGCCGCGCGCCTGATCCGCCTGGCGATCGAAAACGACACGCTGCGCGGGCCGCTCAACCTCTGCGCGCCTGAGCCGGTGACCAATGCCGACTTCACCCGCGCGCTCGCCGCTGCGCTGCACCGGCCGGCCTTCTGTCATGCCCCGGCCTTCGCCTTGCGCCTGCTGCTGCGCGAGCTCGCCGGTGAGATGCTGCTGACCGGTCAGCGGGCCGTGCCACGGGCCGCCCTTGACGCCGGCTACCGCTTCGCTTTCCCGCGGCTGGAGACCGCCCTGGCCGACCTCCTGGGCTTGCCGAGCCGGGCTTCCGCGGCTTAAGTGCCGGATGGCCGCCCTGCAGACCACCATTGCCATCATTTACGACTACGACCAGACGTTGAGTCCGACCTACATGCAGGACGAGACCCTGTTCCCGCACTTCGGCATCCACCCGGGACAGTTCTGGAAAAAGAGCCGGCAGCTGGTCGACAACGAGGGCTATGACGGCGAACTCGCCTATCTGAAGTGCATGCTCGACTGCCTGGAGATGGACCGGCCGACGAATGACGAGCTGCGCGCGCTCGGTGCCAGGCTGCGCTACTACCAGGGCGTGCCCGAGGTGTTTGGCGAGCTGCACCAGGTGCTCAGCGACCAGCATCGCTCGCTCGGCATCCGCATTGAGCATTACATCGTCTCGTCCGGGCTGAAGGTGCTGCTGGAGGGCAGTTCGCTGGCGCCGCACGTCAAGCGCCTGTTCGGCTGTGAATTCGGCGTTGATGCCGAGGGCCGCATCAGCTTCCCCAAGCGGGTGATCAGCCACACGACCAAGACCCAGTACCTGTTCCGCATCAACAAGGGCATGTTGGAACCGCACGAGGACGTCAACGACCACATGGATCCGGAACTGCGGCCCATTCCCTTCCAGAACATGATCTACATCGGCGACGGCCCCACCGACGTGCCCTGCTTCACCCTGATGAAGCGCTACGGCGGCCATGCCATCGCGGTGTACAATCCCGACGAAGCCCAGCGGGCCAGCTTCCGCAAGTGCTACCAGCTCTCGGCCCTGGCCGACCGCGTCAAGCACATCGCGCCCGCCGACTACCGGCCCGGCAGCCACCTGCGCCTGCTGCTGGAGGAGATGGTGCTCGACATTGCCGACGCCATTGTCCGGCGCAAGAAACTGGAGATCGAGGAGGGCACCGTCTCGGCACCGCACTTCTGAACCGCCGTCACGACTTTCAGGCCTTGGGCACGTGCGGCACCAGCACATCGGGCGACTGCCCGCGCGTGCGCGCACGCTGCGCGGCCAGGCGCGTGAAGACCGCCTGCGAACGCACCGCCCTGGCACCGGCGGCAGGCAGCACCCACGAACCATCCGCGCGCAGCACCCGGCCGCGCGAGGTGTCGGCAAAGTGCGTCTCCAGCAGGTGGGTCAGGCGCTTCTTCGCCTCCTTGTCCTCAACCGGCACCAGCAGCTCGACACGCTTCGACAGGTTGCGGTTCATGAAGTCGGCGCTGGAGAGGAAGATGGCCGGCCGGCCACCCTGACGGAACCAGTAGATGCGCGCATGCTCGAGGTAGCGGTCGATGATGCTGACCACCGAGATGTTGTCGCTGACGCCGCGCACGCCCGGCCGCAGGCAGCAGATGCCACGCACGTTGAGGCGCACCTGAACGCCGGCCTGCGAGGCCTCGTACAGCGCCTCGATCATGCGCCGGTCCTCAAGCGCGTTCATTTTCAGCCAGATGGCGGCCTCCTCGCCCTGGCGGGCGCGGTCGGTCTCGCTGCGAATGAGCGACAGCAGGCGCTCGCGCAGGCCGAAGGGTGCCATGGACAGGCGTTCGAAGTGCACGAAGCGCGAGCGGCCGGTGACGGTGTTGAAGAAGGCCGAGGCATCGGCGCCAAATTCCGGGCGGGCGGTGAGCAGGCTGACGTCGGTATACAGGCGGGAGGTGGCCTCGTTGTAGTTGCCGGTGCCGAAGTGCATGTAGCGGATCAGGCGGCCCGCCTCGCGGCGCATGACCAGGCAGATCTTGGCGTGGGTCTTCAGGCCGCGCACACCGTAGATGATCTGAGCGCCGGCATTGAGCAGTTCCTCGGCACGCTCAAGGTTGCGCGCCTCGTCGAAACGCGCCTTGAGCTCGACGAGCACCGTGACGTGCTTGCCGGCCTGCGCGGCGCGGATCAGGGCGCTGATGATGCGGCTGTTGCGCGCGGTGCGGTACAGGATCTGCTTGATGGCGATGACGTTCTCGTCGGTGGCCGCCTCCTCAACGAGCTGCAGCACCGGATCGAAGGACTCATACGGGTGGTGCAGCAGGATGTCGCCGCGGCGGATGGCGTCGAAGATGCTCTCGCCGGGCACGAGCTGCGGCGAGGGCTGGCTGTCCCAAGGCTCAACCTTGAGGTCATCAAAGCCGGAGAGGCCGGCGATCTGGAAGCAGGCGCGCAGGTCGAGCTCGCCCGGCACGGTGTACACCTGGGCGGTGCGGGCGCCGCAGAGGTCGCGCACGGCCTTGGCGAGGTCGCGCGGCGCGCCGGCCTCGATCTCCAGGCGGATGGTCGGGCTCTGCAGTCGCGCCTCGAGCACGTCCTCCATTTCGCTGGCGAGGTCGGAGGCGCTTTCATCATCGACCGCGATGTCCGAGTTGCGGCTGATGCGGAAGCGGGCGGTGGCCGTGACCTTCTCGGAGGGAAAGTAGCGCGGCAGGAAGAGTTCGAGCAGGTCCTCGAGGTTGACGTAGCAGTGGGCCGCGGCTTCGACATCGGGCACGGTCACGTGGCGCGGCAGGTTCGATGGCAGGGTGAAGAGCACCCGCCGGCGCGAGCTGCGGCCCTCCTGTTCGGAGGCGACCGAGCACAGCAAAGCAATCTGCAGGGCGGGCACGGTGACACGCACGGCATCGTCGTCGAGCGCGACCGGCGACAGCACCGGGAAGACATGCTCCATGAAGTAGTCCTCAAGATGGGCGCGCTGCGCCGCGCTCAGGTTGTCAATCCGCAGGCGGCGGATGCCGCGTTCCTCGAGCAGCGGGCGCAGCTGGTTTTCGAGGATGTCATACTGGCGGGCGACAAAGGCGGTCGCGCGCTGCTGGATCTGCTCCCACTGCTGGGTCGGCGTCAGGCCGGCGGCATCCTTGCCGCGGCGGCCCTGCTCGCGCAGCAGCTGCAGGGCGCCCACCCGCACCATGAAGAACTCGTCGAGGTTGGAGGCGGTGATCGCCAGGAACTTCAGGCGCTCCAGCACCGGCAGGTCGCGGCGCGCCGCCTCATCCAGCACGCGCTCGTTGAAGGCCAGCCAGCTCAGCTCGCGGTTGAAGAAATGCTCCTCGGTGATGGGAACGACGGGCTTGGGGGTGGGCATGGCCCATGATTGCCCGGCCTGCGGCGCACGCAAGCGACGTTGCGGGGGTGGCAAGGCACGCAAGACCGACCGCAGCCCGCCGTTAGCATGTTGAACACCGCCTCACCATGATCCGCCCCGCCCTCCTTGGCCTGCTGCTTTGCGGACTGGCCGCCGCCCAGACAACCGACGACAAGGACTTCACCGAACACATCGGCGAAATTGTCCCCAACCGCACCGGCCTGCCGGTGCGGTTGCGACCCGACGAGACCATTGCCACCAAGCAGTCCTTCAAGCCGCCGGTCGAGATCCGCGTTGAGGCCAAGACCGACTCCACCAACCTGCGCCTGAGTTACGCGGCCGACCAGCTCATCTTCAACTGGGAGCGTGCGAGGAACGAGCTGCGGGTGGACGGCGGCCCCGCCGCCGGCAAACACAAGATGGGCGCCGGCATGATCCCGGTGAACAAGTACGTGACCGTGCGCTGGGTGGTGACGCCCGGCGGACAGCAGATTTACGTCGACGACAAGCTGCGCTACGAGCATGCCGGCGACTACTCGAAGATCGACAGTCCGGTCGGGGTGTACTCCGCGCACGGCTCCACCGTGACGGTGAAGTCCATCAAGGTCAGGCCGCTGCCGGCCACCGCGAAGTGAGCGGGCTCACTCCCACTCGATGCTCGCCGGCGGCTTGGTGCTGATGTCGTACAGCACGCGGTTGACGCCCTTGACGCCGTTGAGGATGCGATTGGAGGCGTTGCGCAGCACGCCGTAGGGCAGCTCGACCCAGTCGGCGGTCATGGCGTCCTCGCTGACCACAGCGCGCAGGGAGATCGCCTGCTCGTAGCTGCGTTCGTCGCCCTTGACGCCGACCGTCTTCACCGGCAGCAGGGCCGCGTAGGCCTGCCAGACCTGCTCGTACCAGCCGCTGCGGCGCAGCTCGCTGATGAAGATGGCGTCGGCCTGCTGGGTGATGGCGACGCGTTCCGGGGTGATCTCACCGGGGATGCGCACGGCCAGGCCGGGACCGGGGAACGGGTGGCGCCAGAGGGCGCGGTGCGGGATGCCGAGGCTGGCACCAAGGGCACGCACCTCGTCCTTGAACAGCTCGGCGAGCGGTTCGAGCACCTTGCCCTGCTCCTTGAGCTCCATGATGCGGTCGACGCGGTTGTGGTGCGTCTTGATCTTGCTGGCGATTGAGCCGCTGGTGGCGCTCTCGATGACGTCGGGGTACAGCGTGCCCTGGGCGAGCAGTTCGACGTTGTCGGCCACCTTCCAGAATTCCTCGACAAAGAGGGTGCCGATGATGCGGCGCTTCTGCTCGGGATCGGTGACGCCCTTGAGCGCGCCGAGGAAGATGGCGCTGGCATCGATCTGTTCGATGGGCACACCGACCTCCTCAAAGAGCTCCTTGACCTCCCTGCCCTCGTTCAGGCGCATCAGGCCGGTGTCGATGAAGATGCAGCGCACCTTGACGCCGGCCTTGTGCAGCAGGACGGCGAGCACCGTGCTGTCGACGCCGCCGGAGACGCCGCAGATGACCTCGCGGCCGCCGACCTCCTCGCGGATGCGGTCGAGCATCTGCGCCTTGAAAGCCTGGATGTCGAACTTCGCCAGAGTGGCACCGCTGCGGGTGAGGAAGTTGCGCAGGATGGCCGTGCCCTCGTGCGAGTGGGTGACCTCGGGATGAAACTGGATGCCCCAGCAGCGCTCGGACCACTTCAGGGCCACGGGCACGGCATCCTCGTTGGTGGCGACGACCTTCGTCGTGGCGGCCAGATTGGCGCAGGTGTCGCTGTGGCTCATCCAGACCTGGGACTCGTGGGAGATGCCCTGGAAGAGGTCCGCGTGATCGGTGACAACGAGCTTGGCCGGGCCGTACTCGCGGGTGACCCCGGGCTTGACGGTGCCGCCGTGCTTGATGTTGAGCAGCTGCATGCCGTAGCAGACGCCGAGCACGGGCACGCCAAAGGCCATCAGCCTTTCGAAGTCGACATCCGGGGCGTCGGCCTCGGAGGTGCTGCGCGGGCCGCCGGAAAGGATGATGGCGCCGGGTTTCTCCAGGGTCGCCAGGGCGTCCGGCGGGTAGAGGTGCGAGGCATAACCCAGCTCGCGGACGCGGCGGACGATGAGCTGGCTGTACTGCGAGCCGTAATCGAGGACGGCGACTTCGTTTTCGGTCATGGAAAAGGGATCGTTGGGGAGCGCTTCAGGAGGGCTCGTAGTTCACCGGCTCCTCGGTGATGACGACGTCGTGCGGGTGGCTCTCCTTGAGGCCGCCGGCGGTGATGCGGACAAAACGCGCCTTCGAGCGCAGTTCCTCGAGCGTGCCGGCGCCGACATAACCCATGCCGGAGCGCAGGCCGCCCATGAGCTGGAAGACGACATCGGCGAGCGGCCCCTTGAAGGGCACGCGCGCCTCGACGCCCTCAGGCACGAGCTTGCCGGAGGAGTTCTGGCCGTAGCGGTCGCCGGCGCCCTTGCGCATCGCCTTGAGGCTGCCCATGCCGCGGTATTCCTTGAAGGTGCGGCCCTGCCACTTGACCATGTTGCCGGGGCTCTCCGAGGTGCCGGCGAGCAGGGAGCCGAGCATGACGCAGTCGGCGCCGCCGGCAATGGCCTTGACGATGTCGCCCGAGTAGCGGATGCCGCCGTCGGCGATGACACTGACGCCGCGCGCACGGCACACCGAGGCAACCTCGGTAATGGCGGTGAACTGGGCCATGCCGACCCCGGAGATGACACGCGTCGTGCAGATCGAGCCGGGACCGACGCCGACCTTGACCGCCGAGGCGCCGGCCTCGACGAGGTGCAGGGCGCCGTCGGCGGTGACGACGTTGCCGGCGACCACCGGCAGGGCGTCGCCCAGGCGCTCGCGCAGGCGGCGGACGACCTCGGCCACGCGCGTGGTGTGGCCGGTGGCGGCATCGATGAACAGGGCGTCCGCACCGGCGGCGGCCAGGGCGGCACCGCGCTCCACGCAGTCCTCGCCGACACCGACGGCGGCGCCGACACGGAGCTGGCCGTTGGCGTCCTTGGCGGCGTTGGTGAAGGTCTGGCGCTTGACGACGTCCTGCTTGGTGATCAAACCGGCGAGGCGGCCGTCGGCATCGACCAGCGGCAGCTTCTCAATGCGGTGGGTGTAAAGGATCTTCAGCGCCTCCTCGTAGCTGGTCGCGGCGGTGCCGGTGGCGAGCTTGTCGAGCGGCGTCATCATCGCCGAGACCGGTGTCTGCTCATCGTCGATGTACCACATGTCGCGGCTGGTGACCATGCCGACGAGGCGGCCGGCGGGATCAACCACCGGGAAGCCGCTGACACCCTTGACATGCATGAGCCGCTGCAACTCGCCGAGCGTGGTCTCCGGACTGACCATGTGCGGATTCTGGATGACCGTGTTCTCGGAGCGCTTCACCCGCGCCACCTGCTCGGCCTGGTGGTCGATCGGGCAGTTGCGGTGGATGACGCCCATGCCACCCTCGCGGGCCAGGGCGATGGCCAGTTCGGCCTCGGTGACCGTGTCCATGGCCGACGACAGCACCGGGATGTTGAGAGGGATGCTGCCCCCGAAGGAAGTGCCGATCTCCACGTCTCCCGGCAGGACCCCGCTCAGCCCGGGGAGGAGAAGAACGTCGTCAAAACTGAGTGCAAGGGAAGGTGTGTCGCCCATGTTCCATTGAAGCGACACTTTGCCTCCTGTCATGCGGAAAGTGAGGCCGGACCCGCGCTTTTAGGGGCGGTACACGCGGGTCTTGCCCGTGTAGGAGTCGATCTGAATGCAGAAAAAGTTGCGCGGCTGGCCGGTCAGGGCGTCCTTGCTCTCAATGATCGTCAGGAAACTCTTGTCAAAGGAGGGGACGGTGTAGGCACGGGCGAGAGCCTCGACATTGCCATTGACCGCGGCGGCGCTGGTGAGCATGCGCATGGAGCCATCGGGGTAAAAGCGCATCGCCGCGTAGTTGACGGTGTCCGGCTGGGCGCTGCCCGGCGGCTTGAACAGGTAGTTGCCGTCGGCATTGGGCCGTTGGTTGTTGACGGTCTGCAGCAGGGGCGAGAGCTGTTCGAGGCGGGACAGGATGATGCCGGACTCGAGGTAGTAGACCTCGGAGAGGGCGCGTTCGAGACCCGCCTGCGGGCTGTGCACAACCTGGTAGGCGTAAAACAGCTCCTCGCTCGGACGCTCGGCGCTGCTGTTGGTGTAGCGATAGAAGCGCAGTTCCACCTCGGAGCCCATCGAAACGGCGCTCTGCTGGGCCAGGCTGAGGCGATTCACCAGGGAGTCGCCCGAGGCGCTCAGTCGCGTCGAACGGATGACGTCCAGCAGGGTCGGCGTCACCAGCGCGACCAGGAGGGCAATGATGCCAATCACAGAGATCATTTCGATCAGCGTGAAGGCGCGGTTGTGTCTGCGGCAGAGAGGGCTCATGAGAATCGGCGGCCGGCGTTGCGGGCGGGTTGGGACGGGATCAGGTGCTCCACTTGGCGCCGCGCAGCGACACCGTGGCGGAGAAAATGCGGTAATTGACACGGTATTCCTCGCGCAGGACACGGCCGATTTCCTCCAGCGTCTGGTTGAGCTGCGACGCCGGCCGGCCGGTGACCAGATCGCTGATCTGGGTGCCAAAGGGCGACGTGCCGGCGGCACCCGAGGTCTGCGAAAGACGCTCAGCCGAGCTTTCATCGATCGCCACAAGCACGACCCGGACCAGCGGCGGAAGCAGGTACTGGGTGCCCTGCGGCCCGAGACCCAGCTGGTTGGCGAGTTTGATCTGCTCGGAATCGTAATTGAAGTCCTCGGCGATCAGGGTGGACGAACGCGATCCAGCATTGGAGGCGACGCCGGTCGAGGCGATGTCGACCATCGGCGAGATGATCAGGGCGATGATGTTGTCGGCAACCGGCCGGGTCAGACTGCGGTTCAGGGCGGTCTCACCCCGCTGCAGGGAAATGCCGGCGCGGTTCATCCACGCCGTCTTGGTGGCCGGGTCCGCGTAGATGAGGTTTTGCTCGGCCGGCGGCGAGTACTCCATCAGACGATAACGATAACGCAGGTTGCTGGAGGCGATGAACTCGGGACGGAAAAACTCGTCGGAAGTGAACTGGACAAAATAACCGCGACCGCAGAGCAGGCGATCAAGCCCGGCAAAGCTGGGATCATGGGCGACGCCGAGCGGCGCCTGGAAAAAGACCGCGTGCCCGGGCAACAGGCCGGGACCACCGCCGGACGGCACCAGCGTCGACGCCGGCCCGCAGACGAAACGCAGGTCGGAATTGCGTTCATAACGCGTGGGCGCCGTCGTGGTGGCCGCCGCGGGATCCGTGGCATTGAGGTAGTTGTTGTCGTAGTCCAAGTAGGCGTTGAGGGTCGCCTGACTGAGATTGCGCGTGATGATGTCGAAGGCGGTGCGCGCCTCGCGGAACTGGCTGACACGGGCATTCGTGCTGGTCCAGGTGGTCTGCACGGTGCCGATGACCTCGGCACTGATCAGCAGCAGGATGGCCAGAACCCCGAGGGAAACGAGGATTTCCACCAGGGTGAAGGCGCGGACCAGACTTCGGCGCCAGCGACCGCCGGCCGGCGGGATGAGGGAAACTTTCATGAGCTTGAGGGGCGAACGATCAGGGGGCGAAGCGCTTCGATTCAAGGATGCGGAAGCGGTAGTAATTTTCCAGCGGGGCGAGCGCGAACGGATCGGCCGCGGTGGCGAAGTCCACCTGGGCACCGGCACGCTGCAGGTCGCCCTGATCGATGTAGCGCTCGAGCAGGAAGGAACCACGGAACTCACCCGTCATCAGGTCGCGATTCGGATCAAAGGTGCCCGGCTCGACCGAGCGCAGCGATTTGCGGATGGACTGGGCGCGGACGTGAACCCGGAAGGTGTTGGAGCGTGTCGTCAGGCGCGAGTACAGGTTCGAGTAGGGGCGCTCGCGGGTGTTGTCGCCCGTGGCGCAGTGCGCCGCCCAGAAGTTTTCCATGGCATCCTCGCGACTGCCGACGCTGGCGACATCGCCGGCGGTGACATTGGCGGACGAGCCACCCGGCACCGGATTCGGAATGAGGTGGATCTCGCAGATCTGTGAGGCGGAGCGGAAGAGACCGCCGCGCATGCCGGTTGGCAGGCCGCCCGGCGCCGTCGGCCCCTTGCCAAAGTTGAAGCGCTCCTCGAACTGGCGCAGGGTGCCCTGAACACGCTGACCGACGGCCACCTCCCACCAGCGCTGATCGGCGCCGCTGAGCGGCTTGAAGCGGTCGATGGCAATGGTGCGGTGCCAGTAGGCGTTGGTGCCGCGGGCACTGCCCTCGTTGATGCGCAGGGTGCGCGACTCGCTGTTCATGATCGGCGCCGTGTTGCCATTCGGGCCCCAGCGCGTGTTCACGTCCTTGGAGTAGTTGTAATCCGCGTTGGGCAGGGCGGCGAACACCTCCCCCTTCATCAGCGCATGCAGGGCGGTGGCCCGGCGGATGTGGGTGAAGGGCAGCATCTGGTAGTTCAGGTTGATCTTGCCGGCCGTCGACAGCGATTCGCTGATCGCGTAGGGCTCGACCACCGGCATCCAGAACAGGTCCAGCAGGTAGTGGTCGGGCGGCGTCAGCTGGCCCGGGTGCGTGGGGTCGGAAGGCACCCCGTTGGTGATGTTGCTGTTGATGGCCACATGCGGGCGGAACAGCAGGTTGGTCCAGGCACCGGCACCGTTGCTGTCGCGAAGGCGCGACGGCAGGGAGCCGAACATGACCGGCGAGGAAACCATGCGGTTGGGCGTGAAGTAGCTGCCCTGACCGGCGGCGAAGTTTTCCGTCACGCCGTTGCTGCGGAAGTAGGTGGCGCGCCACTTCTTCGGAGCACCCGAGGTCCAGCCGGTGAGCCAGAATTCACCGACGGCATAGTTGCCCTCGTCCGGCTTGTTGATGAACGGACCGAGGCGGCCGCCCGGATCGCTGTCATCGAAGTCGTAATAACGCTGGATGAGCTGGTGGGCGGGACGGGTCGGCGAGAAGCTGTTGGGTGCGTGCGGCGCGTCGGGGTGACGGCCCGCCGCCATGATGACCGCGGGCGGAATCGGCCGGCTGGCCACCTGGGAGACATCGGCGTCGCTGGTGTTGCCGACCCCGTAGTCGAAGCCGGGCTCGTTGCCGTTGGTGTAGGACGAGAAGTTGTGGGCCACGAATTCGTTGGGATCGTTCCACAGGCGGTGCGGTGTCCAATCGTTGGCTTCCACGATCTTTTTGGCGGCGATCATTCGGGCGTCGCCATGCGCCGGCTGGAGCGTGCGCACCGAGTCCGAGCCAAAGTGCCAGGGGCGGTTGTAATACTGGGGATCGGTGGAGACTGCCGGATAGAGGCCGTCGGCGGCGTTCGGCCCGTAACGGACGCGGTCACCGGCGGCGTTGGCATCGATCAAACGCACGCCGATGTAGTTGCCGGGATCCTTGGCGTAGATCAGCGCGCGCGCCCCCGGCACACTCTGGCGGCCAGCGGCGCCGTAGCGCGGGTCGTTGCCGGCACCCGGGGAGTTGTCCACCGCGCGGGTTTCCGTGTCGACGCGCGGGCTGGACGGGAAGTCGCGGTTGAAGCGGCCGCGCAGCGAGTCGCGCTGAGCCACGCCGAGCGACCGGCCAAGCACGCCATCGCGGTGGAAGCCCCACCAGCGCGGCGCCTGCAGCGGCGGGTGGTGGTAGAGGGTGCCGTCCGCGCGGTTCCAGTTGACCTTGTAAGAACCCATGGTGATGAGGTCGGGAGTCGGTGCCTGACCGGCCTCAAGGCGGAAGCGGATGGTCTGCACCGGCGCCGCGCGCTGCCAGTCGTGGGTGTCGTAGATGTTGACCGTGATCGTGCCCGAGCTGAACTGCAGGGGCTGGTTGCGATTGACCGTGAAGAAGCTGGAGACGAGGTCGAGGTTGACCAGTCCGGAGTGCACGTTGGAGGTGGCGTTGGTGTCGTAACCGACGTCCTCAGGCATGCGGCCCATGGCCTTGACGCGACGGCCCTGGGCAATCTTGCGGAAGCTGGCGAAGCCGCCGACCTCGGGCGTGCCATCCATGTCGTAGAGCGGCCGCTCGGTGCGGATGATGACGTTTTCCGTGGTGCTGAAGACCGCGCGTCCGTCAACTTCAATGCTGCTGATGTCGTTCGCGGAGATGACAAAGGTCATGTCCGGATGCATGACGGTGTAGCCAACCGAGGGGCAGAAAAACTCAAGGTGCAGCATGGCCTGGATGCGCTTCTGGAAGACCTCCAGCGGCGTGTCCTCCTCGAGGGTGTGATTCCAGTTCTCGGGACGGTAGCCGGGATGGAACTCCCACTGGCGGATGCGATCCACGCCCGAGCCAGGGGCGGCCGTGCCGTAGAGACCCGGGCGGTCGCGGAAGTCGCGCAGCGGCGGGAAGTTGGAGTAGTAGCGCGACTTGATGCTGCGCTCGATTCTGCCGGCCCACTTGGCATCCGCCAGGTTCGGAATCTCGAAGTCGTCGAGATTGATGTTGTTCATCGGCTGGGAGGCGACGGCAAAGGTGTTGTCGAGGCTTTCGTCGAGTTCCAGGGCCGTGCGACCGCCGCTGACGGCGGGCACGTCATTGCCCGTCACCGTCGGGTCGGTCGTGCGGTTCTGCACATAGTTGACCAGATCCTGCGGCGAATCCTCGACGCCCGGCAGCGGCAGCAGGTAGGAGTTGGCGGGAGCTCCCTCGGCCGGATTTTTGATGGGAATGCGCCAGCTGTACATGTCGGGCTGGCCATCGGCGGTGCAGATGAACTGCAGGCCGACCTCGCTGATGCTGACGAAGCGGCCAAAGCCGCGGTAGGTGACACCGCCGATGGTCCATTCCGCGGGGGTGACCTGGCCGTGACCGGGCAGGAAGCGATCCTCGAAGGGATCGTTGATGCGCGCATTCGTGCGACGGGTGGCATCACGGGTCGAATTGGGATTGCGGGCGACGCCATCCGTGTAGGTGCGGGTCTGCGAACGCAGACGGTCGCGCGTGCGGTAGGTTTCGGTCCAGTTCACCGTGCTGTTGGTGTCCGTGGTGACAAAGGTCGGCCATTCACCGCGGTTCTGCGGCACGAGGTAGCTGTCGTAGAGGTTGGTCGAGCGGATGTAATCGAAGAACTGGACGATCATCTGACGCGTGTTCTGGCGCTCGTACTTGTCGACGAAGGAACGTGCAGGACCGGGGTTGAAGGTCGAGCCCGGGAAGGGCCGCTCGAGCAGCTTGTCGAGCATGTTCAGGAGGTTCTGGTTGCGCGCGATGTTGACGTCGTAGGAGGCGCCGCTGATCGAGGCGTCCGGGATCGTGCGGGCGTGGGCGCGACGGAAGATGTAGGAATTGCCGGCCGAACCGAGGCGCGAGCAGAATTCAATGAGGTTGTCAAAGCCCGTGCGCCGGTCGGTGCTTTCGGCGATCGGCCACATGGCGATGCGCGGCAGGCCATAGAGGTTGGTCTCGCTGGCGCGGCTGTGCGCGGTCAGGAAGGCGGAGGAACGCTCGAGGCTGTCGCGATTGAAGAGGGTAAGACCGCCGGCGTTGGTGTCGTTGAGCACGCGGCGGCTGCCGGAAACCGTCTGGGCGAAGAGCAGCTCGTCGACACTGGCGTAGAGACGCTCACCGGCGGCCTGCTGGATGGCGACGGCGGTGGAGTTCGTGGCATCGCCGGAGAGCGTGCGGTAGGCATCCTGCTCAAAGGTGCGCGTGCCGGCAAGACTGCCGCCCGTGTGGATGCGCGGAATGAGGTCGTAGAGCCGCTCCTTGACGGCGAGGGAGCGGGACAGGGCGGAGCCGGTGATGCGTCCGCGCGCGCCGTAGGTGTCGAGGCTGCGCTCGTCGGTCAGCAGCGGGTTGGGGTAGAGCACGCTGCTCAGGGCCACCGTGGCCGGGTGACCCGGGAAGCGCTGATACTCGCCGCGCGAGGGCGGGAAGTCGGCCCAGCTTTGGTCGCGCTCGTGATAGTAGACCGGCTGGCTGGCAAAGGTCGGTTCGGCGGCGGTGTTGATGTTGACCTTGCAGCTTTCGTCGTCCGTCCAGAAGGCGATGCGGCCGACGATGGGGTTGGTCTCCGAGGGCACACCGTAGATGTCCTGGGGACTGCTGCTGGTGCCGACACCCCCGCCCAAGCCGCCGGAGGAACCGTTGAGCACGTTGAACTGCAGGTTGTCATTGAGGTAACCGACCGCGCCATCCTTGAGAATGTACAGCCACTGAACCGGCATGGCCAGACGCAGTTCGTCAATGCCGCCGCCGGCGGTGCCAGGCAGCACGATGGGCCGCTGCTGCGGGGTGACTTCCGAGGCCTGGCCCAGGTTGTTGTTGGTGAGCGCGGTGCTGTCCGTGTAGGAAAAGCCTTCGACCGGCACGTCATCGCCCGCATTCGGATCGATGTCCTGCGCGGCGCGCGGATCCATCACCGGAAAGTACGTCTGTGTCTGGGTGGCATTGCCGGCGGCATCGAGCACGCCCTTGACCACGGGTTCATTGATGTCGACGTAGCGCGCGATGTTGTTGCCGGTGTTCCAAGCCTGCGGCGGTTCCGATTCCCGGACAAAGCGCTCCTCGAACTCGTTCGGGTTGTCGGCGCCGGCCGCCGGCGCGCGAAACACCATGTCCTTGTCGGAAAACAGCTTGTAGCCGCCAATGAAGATGCCGGCGGCATTGTACTTGCGCACGGCCCCCGGTTGGGTGGCGTGAATGACCGGCTCGTTGTTCGTCTCGCGCTGGCTGCCGGAGCGGATTTGCGAGACGACCATGTTGACGGCCGTGTCAGCCAGCCGCCGCGAGGTCTGCGATGACGCGTAGGTGATCGTCGCCTTGTGCTCGGTGTCGGCAACGCTGAGGAAGGCCAGAATGACGATGGTGGCGAGCGCCAGCATCGACAGCACGATGATCAGGGCCAAACCCCGGTGGCGGCGCGCATCAGCCAGGAGAGAACGAAACGGTTTCATGGCGGGGAATTCGTTGAATTTTTCGGATTATTCTGATTTAACCGGAAAGCGGCGAGCATTTCAAGTCAATGCAGGGTAAATACTTGGTTATTACATGAGGTGAACGGCGGCGCCCCGGGGGATGGACGCCGTCGGGTTCCGGCAACCCCACCTCAGGGACCCGTGGGGCGCGCCTCAAAGATCACCTCGCCGGAGCGGATCGGCGTGGTCTTGAGGGTGAGCGGCGGATCGGCCGGCAGGAAGTTCGGATGCGCCCGCAGCAGGAAGTAGCCGGCACCCACCTGGGCGGCGCTCAGGGCACCGCCGTCCTCATCAATGACAATGCCAAAGAAGGGGGTCGTGCGCCGCTCCACTTTGGAGGTCGCCGAGTTGACGTCCTGAAGGGCAAAGCTGCCGCTGAACAGACCGGTCCTGGCAGCCAGCTTCAGAGTGGTGGTGCCGGGGTTGGCTCCGGTGCCCTTGGGAACCACCGGACGGCTGCCGGCGAGGATCGACACCCAGCCGCGGTCAGGCGGGAAGGCATCGGTCAGCAGGCCGTCGAGGTTCGGGTTGGTGTCGGAGTCCTCGACACCGCCGTTGAGGAAGCTCAGCATCGCGTTGTCGTTGCCGGGTGCGAGGCCGAAGAGGACGTTCGGGTTTGGATTGGCTTCCGACGCGATCTCCGGTGGCGCGTAGTGGCCGCCAACGGCGGTGACCACGACCGGATCGTCGCCGGCGTTGCCGAAGCCTTCCGGATAAAGGAAGTTCTTCGCCGGGTTCGGCGGGCAGTTCCAGGTGAGCGCGCCGCTGACATGGTTGTCGGAGAGTTCCGATGCCAGGTTGCGGTTGAGGCTGAGGTTGCCGAGCAGGGAGCCGCGCGGCAGCGACCGGTAAAGCGGCTGGAAGACGACGATCTGACCGTTCGGGCCGAGGAAGGCCGCATTGGCGATCGTCTGTCCGTCGGCCGTCCGGCCGGCAAGCGTGAGACGTCCGTCGGCCGTGGCGGTGAAGGCAGCATACCCGCTGCCCTGTGGCAGCTCGGCCGCCGGATTCGGATGGCCGGGTGGCAGCAGGGCGAGGGTGTGGTAACCTTCCAGGGCGGTGACGGCCGGGTTGGTCAGGGCATTCCAAGGATTGCGCCACGTCGTGGTGCCGAACTCGACCTCCTGGCCGTCCACTTCCACCGTGCCGGATTCCAGGCGGTTGAGGCTGGTGTTGATGCGGAAGGAAAGCGCGATCGGCGGCGGCAGCGGCTTGCCCTTGCGCGGGATCGAGACGTTGACCTCAGGCAGGTTGACGCCGGTTGGGTCGAGTTCGAGCAGGCCCTTGAAGGCATAGGTGGTGGGGCCGAGGATCAGCCTGCCGCTGAGGGCGCCGGTGCCGGCAACGGTGAAGTCAATGCGACCGCCCATGAAGCTGTTGACCTGGGCGTGACGGGGGATCCAGCCGGCAAACACACCCACCGCCTGGGTCGGCACGGCCTGGACCGTGAGCGGCAGCGTCTGGGTGACGAGTTTGGCGTAGACGTTGCCGGCACCCAGCACGACCTGCATGTTCTCGACCGGCGCCTTGGGAATGCCGGTGATGCGGCCGGTCCTGGCGTCGAGCTTGAGACCGACGGGCAGCGGCTTGGCCGAGTAGACGGTCGGTGCACGCGCAGGATCCGGATCCACCTGGATCTGGTATTCAAACCAGGCACCCACCATGGCCGGCGGGAAGGCCTCCAGCGCCAGCACCGGGCCTTCGGAGAAGACCCGCAGGTCGAAGGCACCGCCGTCGACGGATTCCGTGAAGGCCGGCGCCGGACCGCGGCTGGTGACGCGGCAGGTGTAGATGCCGGAGTCATCGGCGGTCGTGCGGGCGATGGTGAACTTGGCGAGATTGTCCGCGCTGAAGCGCAGGTCGGCCGGCAGATCACTGCCATCCTTCTGCCACTTGAGCTGGACCGCAACCCCCTTGGGCGCGGCGAACGGCAGGGTGAAGGTGATGTTCTTGCCCGTCTGCACCGGCACCACGCTGCCGGGAGCGCCGACAACGGTGATGAAGGCCGGATCGCTCAGGCGCACGCCGAAGGCATTGCGAATCTCGCAGGAGTAGTCACCGGCCTGCTTCAGGTCGATGTTGGCGAACTGCAGGTTCGGCGTGTTGACACCGCTGATGCCGGCCCCCTCCTTGAGGTTCGCCTTGCCGCGCTTCCACTGGAAGACACGCCCTTCCTCGGAACCACCGGCCTCGACGCTGAGGGTGAGGGCCGCGCCGGCGAGCACCGTCCTGGAGTCAGGCTGGGTGCGCACGCTCGGGTTGACCACGGCGATCGTGGTGAGGGCCTGGGCGGTGCTGAAGCTGTTGCTCACCGTGACGCGGATGACGGCGCCGTGATCGGCCGGAGTGGCGGCCGGCAGGACGAGCTGGGCGGCGTTGGGCGCACCGGGCACCGGAGCAAAGCCGGCGCCATTGTCGCGCTCCCACACGTAGGTGAAGGCCGGGGCCCCCGGCTCGGGCAGGTCGGGCGTGCCGCTGCCGCTGTGACCGAGATTGAGGACAATGGCATCCCCCTCCGCCACGCCCGTCGAGGCCGGGAAGTTGGTGACAACCACCGGGTCGCGCACCGTCAGGCTGAAGAAAACGCTCTGGGTCGGACCTGAAACGGCACTGGCGGCGTTGCTGACCAGGACGTTGTAGTTCGTGCCCTGCTGGGCCTTCTGGACATTGGGAATCTGGAAGGTGCTCAGCCCCTCGGTCGGCGCCGTCAGGTTGGTGGTGCCGCGGCGCCACTGGTAGGAGATCGGACCGGGGCCGGTGGCGGTGACGCTGAGCACGGCGGTTTCACCTGGATTGACGGTGACCGGGGCGGGCTGCTGGGTGATCGTCGGCGGGTCGTTGACGACGAGGGTGACCGGCACGCTGGTGGCCGTGAAGGTGTTGGCATCCTCGACGAGCAGGCTGCCGTTGGCGGCAACCAGGCGGTAATCGGCCTCATCGGCCTCAAAGACGCCGGTGAGGGTCAGGGTTGCCGTGGTCGAGGTCGAGAAGAACGGCGCGCCGACGTTGGTCCAACTGTTCATGCCGACCGGGCTCTTCTGCCACTGGTAGCGGAAGTCCGCGCTGCCGCTGACCGTGGCCGTGAAGGTGACCGTGACATTGCCGCCGGGATTGACCGGTCCGCCGGACACCGGCGTGGTGATGGCCGGCTGGGTGGCAATCGCCACCGGCACCGTGGCCCCGAGGACGCGCAGCGTGCCGTCGCTGAGGAAGCTGCTGGTGTCCCAGCGCAGGTTGCCAGGCAGGACCAGGTGGTTGCGCAGGTTGGCGCCGGCCGGCAGGCTGATGGTGCCGTCGACCAGGTCGATGACGGTGTCGACCGCGGGCGTGTAGCCGTCGAGCAGGGTGAGCAGGAAGCGGCCGGTGCCGGTGACGGCGACCGAGTTCGCGACGAGGCGGGTCAGGCTGGCGGCGCCGGCGGCGAATTCGACCACGGAGTCTGCACCCACGGTGAGCGTGCTGCTGAGGGTCAGCGTTTCGATCGCTGCCGTGACGGTCGGATCTCCCGGACGCAGGATGGCCTGGATGCCGGTCGTGCCGGCAAGGCTGACCGGACCGCCGATGAAACCGGTGCCACCGAGCACGGCGCCGGCATTGACGACGACGCTGCCCAGGCCCGTGGCCGAACCGGCGCTGTTCATGGCCAGCAGCGTTCCCTCATTGACGGTGACGCCGCCGCGGAAGGTGTTGGCCGCCGTCAGGGTGGCGACACCGCTGCCCGTCTTGCGCAGGCGCAGCAGGTCCTGGGTGCTGCCGGTGCCGCTGTCCGACTCGGCGAACAGGCCGGTGAAGCTGACGCCATAGCCGGTGCCGGTGAAGGACTGCAGATCGAGGTTGCGCTCCTCGCGAACCCCGGTGCGGCGGTTCTGCAGCAGCACGCTGCCGCTGAACTGAACGTTGCCGGAGGTGAGCGTGGCCATGCCGCCGAGCACGGCGCGGCTGCCGTCGCCGATCGACAGCGGATTGCCGTTGATGTCGATGGCGTTGGAAATGTTGAGACCGGCAACCTCGGCGAGCAGGGCAGCACTGGTGTCGGCGACATCACGCACCCAGTTGACTGCGGAGGTGTTGAGTTCATCGACCTGGCTGGCGATGAAGAAGGAGCGGCCGGCATGGGTGCCGTTGGTGACGCGCACCTGGGTGCCGTAGGCGAGTTCGGCGGCGGTGTCCATGGCAGCGACGCGCACGAGGTTCATGGTACCGTCCGGCTGCAGGTCGGAGTTGAAGATGATCTGGTAGACGCCATTCCACTGCGGATTGTCGCGCTCGTCCTTGACCAGGATGAAGACAGGCTGCGCGGTCATGCCCTCGGGGCTGTAGGTGAAGCCGTCGATGGTGGTATCGACATCGACAAAGGCGCCCGGACCGCCGGCATTGTCGAAGAAACCGTTGTGGTCGGCATCGAAACGACCGGCCACCGCGGTCAGGCTCTGGAAGGTGGTGGCGCGGTCGACGGTGAGGATCTGCGGCAGGGCGTCGCCGAGTTCGATCGTCGCCGTGCCGACAGCGCCATTGGCGCCGAGGGCGAGGGTGCCGGAGCGGACGATGACCGCCGAGTTGATCGATGCGGCCGGACCCGGCAGGGTGGCGCCAAAGCTGTTGCCGCCGTTGGTCAGGCGCAGTGTGCCGAGGCCGGAAACCTTGATGCCGGCCGCGCCCTCGATGAGGCCGGAAACCGTCGCCACGGCATCGGCGCCAACGTTGAAGAAGATGTCGCCATCAATGTTGACGCCGCCCTG
Source organism: Prosthecobacter sp. (assembly GCA_036846165.1). Classification (GTDB taxonomy): domain Bacteria; phylum Verrucomicrobiota; class Verrucomicrobiia; order Verrucomicrobiales; family Verrucomicrobiaceae; genus Prosthecobacter. The sequence continues at coordinate 52,146 of DAIUCN010000004.1, read as the reverse complement.
CCAGTCGGTGCCGTCATTCAGGGTGATGCGGCTGTAGCCGGTGGCGTCGGCGAGATGCAGGAACTTCAGGTCGCCGGCGGTGGCGTCGTGATAGGCGATGCCGGGCACGCCGTCGGTGAGCACGAGACCGGCGCTGCGGCCGACATCGCCCATGCTGACGACCGTGCGCGGCGTGCCCCAGGAACTGCCGGTGGTGTTCTGGGCGCGCACATACTTGAGGTTGAGTCCGGCACCGTCGTAATAGGCGATGGCCGGACGCCCCTGGGCGGAGGTGCTGTCGGTGATGATCGCGAGGCTGGCAAAGGTGCCGACCTGGCCGCCTTCGACGAGCACGGGCGCCCCCCAGTTGCCGGTGAAGATGAGGGCGCTGACGGCGCGGGTGAGGATGTTGCCGTTGATGTCGCGCAGGTTGCTGGTGATGCCGCCGGGGGTGGTGGCGCGGACGTAACGCAGGCCCGGGGTGGTGGCATCATAATAGGCGATGGCCGGGCGACCGTCGACCAGGGCGAGCGAGAGGTGGCTGCCGACGTCGCCCGAGCTGTGCACCGTGACGGGATTGCTCCAGTCGGTGCCGGCCGGATCGTTGGAGAGCACATACTTGAGGTCGGCATTGGTGACGTCGTGGTAGGCGACGGCAGGCGTCCCGTTGATGGCGATGCCGGAGATGGTCGCCGTGTCGTCGTTGGGATTGTTCGGGGTGCCGTTGTTGTTCTTGGTGACCACATCACCGCCGATGTTGACCATGGCCAGGGAGATCGCCGTGCCGACATTGGCGGCGGCATCGAGGATGAGCGGCGGGTTCCAGTTGGCACCGTTGACGTCGACGGCGCGGGTGAAGCGGAGCAGGCCGCCGGCGACATCGTAGTAGGCGATGGCCGGGCGTTCCTCACCGGCGTTGAAGGCGGCGGCCTGGCGCACCTGGGCGAGCGAGGAGAAGCGGCCGCGATCGAGCGTCTGGCGGTTGAAGGTGAGATCACCCTGGCCGTCCAGCGTCAGGCGGGCGAGGAAGTGGCGGGTGCCGCCGCCGATGTTGCTGAAGCTGCCGCCGACCAGCAGCTGGCCGCCGGTCACCTGCGCGACGCTGAGCACCTCATCGTTGGCATCGGGGTTGAAGCCGGTGTCGAGCGTGTCATCGGTGTTCAGGCGGGCGAGGTTGAAGCGCGGGGTGATGCCGATGCGGGTGAAGGCGCCGTGCACAAGAATCTTGCCGTCCAACTGGCGCAGGAAACCGCGCACCTCGGCATCGGCATCCAGGAAGAAGCTCTCATCCGGCGTGCCGTTGGTGTTGAGCCTGGCCAGGCGGTCGCGACGGCGGCCGCCGTTGTTGAGGGTGGTGAAGGTGCCGCCAACGAAGATCCTGCCATCCGGCTGAATCAGCAGGGCGGAGACGGTGTTGTTGAGGTTCGGATTGAAGGCGCCATCCAGCACGCCGGTCGAGCTGACGCGGGCGATGCGGTTGCGGTCGACGCCGCCGACCTGGGTGAAGGTGCCGCCGAGGATGAGGCTGCCGTCGCTCTCGCGGGCGACCGCACGCACCTCGTTGTTGGCATTCGCATTGAAGCTGTCGACCGTGCCGTTCGTGTTGATGCGGGCGACGCGGTTGCGGCCGCTGCCGCCGGCGCTGGTGAAAGTGCCCCAGACGACAACCCGGCCGTCCGGCTCGATGAGCAGGCCGCGGGCGGTGTTGTTGAGGTTCGGGTTGTAGCCGGTGTCAAGGCTGCCATCGGCATTCAGGCGGGCCAGTCGGTTGCGGCCGGTGCCGTTGACCTCGGTGAAGGCGCCGGCGACGAGGATCTTGTCGTCGCTCTGCACGGCCAGGGCGGTCACCTCACCGTTGAACAGCGGGGCAAAGGTGGCATCCAGGCTGCCATTCGTGTTGATGCGGGCGAGGCGCTGGCGCACCTGGCCATCGAACTCGACGAAAACGCCGCCAATGATCGCGCGGCCGTCGGCCTGCAAGGCGATGGCGGAGACGGGCGAGGAGTCGACGACGACCGGGTTGCTCCAGAAAACGCCGCTGACGTCGGTCGAGCGGACAAACATGAGCAGCTTGTTGGTGGCATCGTAGTAACTGATCGCCGGATTGCCGTTGACGATGGAGAGGGAGGGGTTCTGGCCGACATCGCCGCGGCTGGCGACCGTGACGGGCGGCAGCCAGGCGGTGCCGCGCGGATCGGCGGCGCGCACATATTTCAGGTCGCCGGCGGTGGCATCGTAGTAGGCGATGGCCGGGTGATTGTTGATCAGGGCAGTCGAGGCCTGGCTGCCGACAAGACTGCCGGAGGTGTCGACACTGCCACGGACGATCCAGTCGGCGCCGCGGCTGTTGACGCTGCCGACCTGCAGGTTCTTGGTGATCGTGCCGCCTTCAATGATCATTTCAATCGCGGCATTCTTGGCGGTGTGCGTGAGATCGGTGCCAAGCACGATCGGGCCGGCGCCGAGGCCGAGGGCGTTGGGCACGTTGGCGACGACGAGGCGGCCGGCGGCGACTTCGATGCCGCCGGTGTGGGTGCTGCTGCCGGAGAGGCGCAGGCTGCCGGTGCCGAACTTGATGAGCTTGCCAAGGCCGAGCAGGCCGCCGGCGAGTTCGCCCTCCGTCGCGGCGGGACCGTCGATGACGCGCACCGCCTGGCTGAAGCTGCCCAGGTCGATCGGGTTGAGCACGATGGTCTTGTGGGTGGCATCACCGGCGCCGAGCAGGAAGGAGGACCCGTCCGGCACGAAACCGTTGTTGCCGTAGCGCAGGATGTCCGGCACAACCTTGCCGCCGATGTTGACGTTGCGGTCGGCACCGTAGGCGGCGAAACCGCCGCTGCCCTGGAAATCGATCTGGGCGGCGCCACTGCCGCCAGCGCGGCTGAAGTCGCCATGGCCGAGGCCGACAACGCCGCCCTTCACCACGATGTTGCTGGTGCCGCCGAGGGCGCCGATGCCGCCGGGCACGGCGTTGGCGCTGTTCAGGCGCAGCACCCCGCCGTGGACATAGGTGGTGCCGGTGAAGTCGTTGTTGCCCGCCAGAATGGTCGTGCCAGTGCCGGTCTGCACAAAGCTGGTGGCATCGGTGAAGCTGAAGGTCTGGGCCGTCTGGGTGCTGATCGACGGCGCGCTGATCACGACCCGGCTGTTGCGGTCATCGATCGAAACAATCGTGGTGCCGGGCTGGATGCCCGGGCCGCTGACGCGCATGCCGACGCGCAGGCGCACAAGCACCGGAACGCCGTTGGGCAGCACGTTGAGCAGGGTGCTGCCACTGCTGATGGAGCCGGAATTGACGATGCTCAGCACGTTGTCAGTGACGCGGGTGCCGAGGGTGAAGGGCGCCACCGGGTTGTAGTTGTGAATGATGAGATCGCTGCCATCCGGGGAGCCGACGGCGCCCGAGATGCTGCCGTCGCCGACGATGGACTTGTTGCCGCCGCGCACGTTGGTGGCGACCAGGATCGAGCCGGAGAGCAGCTGCAGGGTGTTGCCTGAGGGCACGTTGATCTGGCTGTCGACGGGACTGAAGTAGCGCAGCGTGTTGAGCGAGCGGTTGGCGGTGAGCGTGCCCGCATAGGCGCGATCGCGGATGAAGGTGTAGGTGGCGCCGTTGTTGGAGGTGGTGGCGTTCTTGCTGAGGACAATGCGCAGCGGGCTGGTCTGCAGGGCGACGATCTTGGTGTTCGAGGGCAGCCCCGGGCCGTAGACGAACATGTCGGGCACCAGGTTGTTGAACTGGAAGGAGAGGAACTCGGAGACGAGCAGGACATTGCTGCCGGCCGTGGAATCGACGCCAAAGTTGAGGGTGACCTCCAGCTTGCCGCCCTCGGAGGCATTGATCGAGCCTGGGGACTCGCCACCAGTGCCCCAGTTGTTGGCGTTCATGTAGAACGAGCCGATGTCGTACTGGCTCTGGCTGTCGGCCGAGACGACGGCGCCGGTGGTCTGGGAGACCGCGGCAAAGTTGTTGACCCCGGGCTGGGCGAGATTGGTGGTGTCCTGATAGACCGCCCAGGGCAGGATGCGACCGCGGTCGTCCGCGAGGATGTTGAGCAGGATGTTGGCGACGGAGCCGCCGACGAGTGGTTCCTCAATGAACAGCACCGTGCCGGCGACGTTGCGCTGGACCGCGGTAAAGTCCTCCGCGCCCATCAGGCTCAGCTGGGTGGTGCGCGAGACGCTGCCGGCGTTGAGGTTGTTCGGGTTGATGCCACTGACACCCACCGCGCGCACCTCGGAAGCGCCGGCATCGACGTAGAGCTGACCGCCCAGGGTGAGATTGGTGTCGCCATTCTGCGTGCCGCGCAGCTCGAAGGCGCCGCCGGACAGGCGCAACTCGCCGAGACCGGTCTGGCCGAAGTTGTTGAGCGTGAAGGTCGCCGGTGCGTTGTTGAGGTCGGTCCCCTGAACGCGCAGACGCCCTTCCAGCACGCGGATCTCGGCGAGACCGGCATTGCCGCGCATTTCCAGGGTGCCCGAGCCGGACTTGGCAAAGATGTCGGCACCGGTGATGTTGCCGCTGAACACGGAGGTGGTGAGTTCGTGGCCGATGTTGACCTCGGCGTAGTCGAACAGGGTCAGGCCGCGGTTCGAGGAGGAGGTGGGCCCGATGTACTGGAGAACACCGCCATTGAAGGTCAGGTTGGCGACGGCGTTGGTGGAGGCGCCGAGGCTGCCGGGCACACCGCCGTCGGTGAGCTTGTTGGCGCGCAGGGTGCCATCGCCGAGGTAGGTGATGCCCGTGTAGGTACTGTTGCCGGAGACCACCAGGGTGCCCGGGCCGAGCTTCTCGATGCCGGTCACCGGCGAGAAGGTCATCTGCGTGGCCATGCCGTTGTAGGCATGGTTGTTGGTGTCAACGGTGATGCCGTTGGCGTTGAGCGTACCAATGGTGATGTCGGAATCGTTGATGATGCTCTGGACGCGGTAGCCGGGCGGGATGCCGGGGCCGTTGATGGGCATGCCAATGTACAGGTCGCTGGTGGCCAGCTGGCCCTGGGCGTTGACGACACCGGTGATGCGGTTCTGGCCGACCTGACGGATCGAGCCGGTCATCTGGATGATGCCGTCAAAGGTGTACAGGTTGCGCGAGTTGTCACCGGTGGTGAAGTCGACGCTGATGATGACGGTGCGATTGTCCGGGATGGCGACAATCGTTGCCCCGCCTGGAGCGCCGGTGCCGGTGACGGTCATACCGACGCTGAGCTGCGAGGTGTCGCCCGTGCCGTCGAGACCGACCAGACCGGTGATGCGGCGGATCTGCACTGATCCGGCGGTGTTGGCGGCACTGAGGTAGCCGCTGCGGCTGATCTGCTGGCGGTCCACCAGCGGCACGCCGAGGACGAGATCGCCCAGGTCGTTGTACTGATGGATGAGGAAATTCTGCAGGAAGCCCTCATTGCCCGTCGTCAGCGTGCTGGTGCCGGCGAGGATGGAGTCATTGCGACCGACCGTCGGTGACACCAGGATGGCGCCGGTCTGCAGGGTGTGCCCGAGGGTGCCCTGCAGGTTGAGGGTGGAGGCCAGGGCATTGGCGAAGCGCAGCGTGTAGGTGGCGGCGCCGGCGGCGATGTTGATCGGGCTGCCGGAACTGATGACATCGGTGTTGAAGCCGGAGGACCACACATTGGTCTGGAAATCGTTGGCGGTCTCGACGAGACCGTCGGCGAAGCTGCCCGGCACGGTGCTGCCATTGCGCGCCCAGGACAGGGCCTGGCGGCCGGTATCGTCGGCGCCGCCGTCGAGATTCAACCAGCTGGCCGGCGCGGCGGGATAAACGTTGCTGTCCGGGCTGGTGTCGAACCCGCTGCTGAGAACCTTCAGGCGGCCGATGGCGTTGGCGTAGGTGCTGAGCGCGTCTGCAATTTCGGAGGCCGAACTGGCGGCACCAGTGGTGTTGATGGTGAAGCTCCAGGGCAGCAGCGTCGTGCCCGAGCCGCTGAAGTTGAAGGTGATCGGCCCGAAATTGCCGGCATTGTGGAGGATGCGCACACGGATGGCATTGTTGCCGGCGGCACCGGCCCTGCCGCGCGGATCGGCGGTGAAGACGAGGGAGGCCGGTCCCGGACGGCGCTGCGCGCCGAAGGTCTCGACCGTGTGCACCCCGCTGCCGACGGTGGCAATCTGCACGGCATCACCGAAGGGGGTGGCGGAGACGCGGAAACTGCGCGCGGTGGCGTCAATGACGTAGTAGGTGGTGCCGGCGACCAGGCCGGAAGGCAGCTCACCGGTGGTGGTGAAGCGCACCGGCACGCCGGAGATGAGGAAGTGCACCTGCTCGTTGAGCGGCGTCGTCAGGGTGGCGGTGGCGGGATCGGCGGTGAAACTGCGGCTGACCGTGCCGGGAATGACGACAAAGGCGTCCTGACGGGCGTCGCGGATGATCGCCCAGCCGCCGAGGATGCCGTTGAGGTTGGCGTTGTCCACCTCGGCGATGCGCTCCTGGTCGAAGTAGATCGAGGCGCCGGTCTGGCGGCTGATGGCGTTGAAGCGGACGACGGCACTGCCGCTGTCGCGATACACCCGGCTGGCACCGGCCTGCAGGCTGAGGTTGGCAACGATCTCCTTGTGGGTGCCGCCGTCCAGGCGCAGAATGCCACCTCGGCGGCCACCGCCCATGACCAGGGTGGCGTTGTCGGTCAGCTTGGAATTGTTGTTGGCACTGTAATCCAACACCAGGGTGCCGGCCTGCAGGGTGTAACTGCGGCGGTTGTTGTCCATGGTGTTGGTGACCGCATCCGGCGCGGTGAAGTTGATCGCCTCCCCCTTGAGCACCACCGTGCCCTCGCCGAGCTGGGTGATGGTGCGGTTGCCGAGGATGTTGCCGGTGAGGGTCAGGGTGGAGCCGGCGTTGATCGTCCAGTTGGCATTGGTCTGCATGTCGACATTGCCGGCCCAGGTCGCCTGCAGGCCACGCGGCACGCCGAGTCCCCCGCCCTGGAAGATGATGGTCTCCGGCGCGGTGTAGTCGACGTTGCCGATGTCGAGGCGGCCGCCGAGGACGAAGATGCCCTCCGAGGTGTTGCCGGCGACGGCCGCCGAGTAGACGAGGTTGACACCGGTCGTGGTGATGTCGATGGCGGCACCGCCGGGAGTGCGGGCAATCTGGAAGGTGCTGCCGTTCGAATTGATGACGTAATAAGTGGCGTTGTTGACGATGTTGCCGCCGCTGGCCAGAGGCAGGCCCGGCGACTGCAGCCCTCCCCCGATGGCCGGATCCCAGACCGCGCGGGTGGTGAAGCTCACCGGCGTGCCGTTGGGCAGGTTGCCGGTGAAGGTGTTGGTGGTGGCATTCGCCGTGGTCGCCGACACGCCCTGGATGTTGGGCACAAAGCTGACATTGACGCCGTCCGTGGTCAGGTCGATGGCGCTGCCGCCGGGGGTGGCGGCGAGCTTGAAGACCGAGCCGGTGGATTCCACGACGTAGTAGCGCTGCCCGGGCAGCAGGCCGCCCGGCAGGGTGCTGCCCTTGAATTCGGGCAGGGTGACCACAACGCCGTTGGGCAGGTTGCCGGCGAGGGTGTTGGCGGCGGCGGAGGCGGTGGTGGGAATGCTCGTCGTGCCGGCCGAGTAGTTGGCATTGATCTGCAGGACGCCATCCACCAGGGTGGTCTGACCGCTGTAGTTGGAGGCGGCGCCGAGCAGCCAGACACCGGAACCGATCTTCATCAGGGCCGTGGGATCCCCGGGCGCGGCGTCCCCCAGTTGCAGGGCGAGGGTGTTGAGACCGGCATTGACGCCACCGAGCGTGAGGGTGCGCGGACCGCTGCCCTCGAAACCGATCGCCTGCGAGGTGGCCGCACCGATGACGGCACTGGCGGCGCGGAGCGTGCCGTTGGCCATCAGGGTGCCGGCTTCCGGGCCGGCGCCAAGGGTGAAGCTGCGGTTGGTATTGAGCGGCACGGTCGGGTTGAAGGCGAGCACGCCGCCGGCGAGCACGAGCTGGGAGGCGGAGCCGTTGCCGCCGGTGCCGAAGGAGGAGGGCGAGCCGTTGTTGGCCATGGTGCGGACTTCGATGATGCCCTCCTGGATGCGCACGGTGCCGGAGAAACCGCTCTGGCTGTTGGTGAGCAGGAGGCGACCCGGACCGGTCTTGGTCAGGTTCAGCACACCGCTGCCGGCATTGTTGATCTGGCCGCTGAAGGTCTGGTTGTAGTCCAGGTTGAAGGTGACCGTGGCCGGCGTGGCGGCGGTGTTGGTGATGCGCGCCGAGCTGGTGGCGCTTGAGCTGATCTCGCGGATCGTCTGATTGATGCCGCGCAACTGCACCTCGCCATCGGCGCCGAGGGCGAGGGACAGGCCGCCGGTGCCAAGGGCGGCGGGATGATCCAGGCGCAGGGTGCCGCTGGGCATGGAGATCGTCGGGAAGGTCTGCCCTCCCTGGTAGGTGTTGGCACCGCTGATGGTCAGGGTGCCGGCAGTGACGCGGATGTCGCTGGTGAAATTGTTCTGGCCGGTCATGAAGAACTGACCGCCTTCCACCAGCAGGCCGCCAATGGTGTTGTTGCCGTGCACGCGCACGATGCCCTCAAAGCTGCCCTCGGTCTTCAGGCCGCCGAGGTAGCTGTTGGTGCTGCCGCCATTGCCGAGCGTGAGGACGTTGAACTGGCCGAGACCGGGGGTGGCGCGCACCGCCAGTTCCAGCAGGCCCACCGCGTGGATCGGGTTGGTGATGTTGACCAGCACCTGCGGCTCGCCGGTGGCGCCGGCAGGGGCATTGTTGGGGTTGTTGACGCCGACCTCAAAGCGGCCTCCAGAGGAACCAATGGTGAAGCCGCGGGTGCCGTCGGTGAAGTCGAAGACCTTGTCCGGGACAAGGCCGCTCAAGGTGTCCTTGTTGAGGTCAAAGTTGCCGTCGGTGCGGCGGGCAAACTGCAGGAAGCCGCCGTCGAGGCGCACCTGGTCGGCGACGAAGCTGGCCGGGGCCGGCCCCAGGGTGCCAACGCCGCCGAGCATGAGGATGCCGTTGGTGACAACGGTCCGGCCGGTGAAGGCATTGAGGTCGCTGTTGAGGCGCAGGGTGCCGGCACCGCCCTTGACCAGGCTGACGCGCTGGGTGTCGCCGAAGGTGACGGCGGTGTTGGCTCCCATCTGGGCGTTGGTCGGCTGGCTGAGGGTGATCAGGTTGCCGCTGATGGCGGTGATCGTGGTGCCGGGCACGATGCCCGAGCCGTTGACCGCCATGCCGACGGAGAGTCCGTCGGTGCTGAAGCCGTTGACAAGGGTGATCGTGGTCGCACCGCTGGTCGCCAAGCTGATGTTGCGGGAGATGACGTAGTCGCGAATGCTGGTGTTGACCGTCAGGATGTTGACGCCGGTGCTGTTCGCGGTGTTGCCGACGATGGCAAAGAATTCACGCTCGCCGGGAGCCGAGGTGCCGGCGGTGAGGAAGGCGGTCGAGCCCGAGCTGATCGTGTGGTTGCCGTGGCTGGCGAGCAAGCCGCCGCTGGCGATGTAGAGCGGGCTGGCGTTGAGGTTGAGGGTCAGGCCGGCGGCGCCGAGGGTGAGGTCAGGCTGGATGTTGAGGCTGTTGACGAGGCGTTCACCGGCGGCGGTGAAGGTCTGGCCGGCCGCCATCTTGACGTTGGCAACCCCCTTCCACTCGGTGTTGGCCGAGGTGTTGTAGGTGGTCAGGCGGGTGACCCCATTGGCGCCGTAGGTGACCCATTCGTTGTTGGCGAAGGCCCAGCCGCCGATGATGCCGTTGCTGAGCGTCGGCGCGGTGGTGAAGAGGATGCGATTGCGGGTGTCGACCCCGAGGTTGTTGGTATCGAGCACGGCGGCGCCGCTGGCGAGGTCGCGGCCGCCGAATTCGAGGATGCTGCCGGCATTGCGCTGCAGGCTGGCGAAGGTGAGGGTGGAGGTGCGGCTGGCCGCGGCGCGGTAGCCGATGACCTGGAAGGCACCGGGGTTGAGCACCAGGCTGCCGACGGTTTCGGAGAAGTTGGCGCCGGCGACGGTGCTGGCGTTGTTGACGAACTCCATGACGCCGCCGTTGCTGACGATGGGAGTGCCATTGGGGATGCGGTCCGTGTTGTTGGAAAACTCCGTGTTGGACAGCACCAGGCGCGAGCCGCTGTCACCGGCGCCGACGAGGTTGGGACGACCGCTGAGCGTGATGTTGGTGGGGGTGCCGGTGATGCGGCCGTCGATGTTGTTCGAGAAGCGGAAGGTGAGCGCCGTGGAAGCCGGGATGCTGGCGTTGTTGCTGAGGGTGATGGCGCGGGTGACCGGATTGATGGCGGTGATCGTGGTGTTGGCGGGCACGCCGTTGCCGCTGACGCGCATGCCGACGACCACATCGGCGCTGTTGGTGATGATGACGGTGTTGCTGTTGCTGGTGCCGTTGGTCGTGGTTTTGCCGATGCTGAAGTCGCTCTCCAGGATGAGGTTGGCGTGGTTGATGTGAATCGAGCCGGTGACATTGACGGCGGTGTTCACCCAGACGGCAGCCTCCTGGTCGCCGCGGCCGAGCGGCGAGCCGGCAATGGTGATGGCGCTTCCGGTGTTGACGAAGCGGCCGGTGAAATCGATGCCGCCACCGATGCTGATGACGCCGCTGAGGTTGAGGTTGCGGTTGAGGCCGGGATCCCCCTTGGCGGTGAGTGCCCCGCCGATGCTCATGCCGGTGGCGCTGGCGTTGAGGTTGACCGTGCCGTTGTCCATCGAGAAGTTGCCGCCGATGGTCTGGGTGCCGAACAGGCCGAGCACGCCTGCGCCGGTCTTGCGGATCGAGCCGGTGCCGCTCACCGAAAGATACTCGTCGGCATAGGTCTGCGCGGGGTTCGAATTGGGGATCGTCGGGAAGACCTTGCGCATGTTCAGCGTGCCTGTCGTGACATCGAAATTGAGCTGGGCGTTGTTGGTGATGTTGCTGCGGAAGCTGGTCGTGTTCTGCAGGGTCAGGCTGCCGCTGGAGATGAGGGTGTTGCCCGAGTAGATGATGTTGCCGCCGATCAGACGCAGGTCGCCGGTGCCCTGCTTGGTGATGCCGAGCTGGCTCGACGGACCGGCACCGGTGAGGGCGTTCGAATCGCCCTGCTGGACGTTGCTGCCGCTGGCGTCGCGCACGAAGCCGTTGATGCGTGAGTTGAGGTTGCCGGCGGTCGTGTTGCTGCCGATGGTGAGAATGGCGGAGGTGCCAACGCTTTCCCCTTCGCGGTTTTCAATGATGGCGCGGTCGCCGATGTCGAGGATGCGGCCGACCGTTTCGCTGCCGCCCATGAGTTTGAAGTAGGCGTTGCGGCCGACGCCGTTGATGGAGTCGAAGAGCAGGGTCGAGCCGTCGTTGATCTGGTCGAGGTTGGTGCGTCCCTGCAGCAGTTGCAGGACGGCGTGGCCGTTGGTGCCGCGAGTGGTGTTGCCGATGGTGATGTTGCCGCTGACCGCATGACCGGTGGTGGCACCGAGTTCGACCTGGGCGCCGGTGCCGGTGCCGCCGCGGTTCCACAGCACCAGGTCCATGCCGGTGCCGGTGTTGTCGCCGGTGATGGCGAGCACGCCGTTGCCCGTGGAGGTGAGCCGGCCGGGGCCGGAAATGGTGTTGCTGACCGTGATGCGGTTGGACTGGACGCGGGCAATGAGGTTGCTGTTGATCGTCAACGGCGTCTTGATGAGGTCGGCGCCGCCCTGAAACTTGTTCAGGAAGGCGTAGCCGCCGGCGTAAACGCCGTTGTCAAAGGTGAAGCGACCGCCGGTGCCGAGCTCAAAGCTGTAGGGTTCACCACCGCTGAGGTCGCCGAGAATCATGCGGCCGTAGGTGTAGTTGCCGTCGACGGTGAGCAGGCGCGGATTGACCGTGATGTCGGTGTTGAAAATGCCGGTGGTGCCCACACCGCCGAGCAGCGGCGCGCTGAGGGTGACGGTCGGGTTCGAGGTGTAGCCGGAACCGCCCTGCAGAATGGTGATGCTGGCCACCGAACCGGTGGCGGTGAGCACGGCCACCACGCTGGCACCGCTGCCGCCTCCACCACCGGTGAGGGTGACCACGGGCGGCGCCGTGTAGCCGGCGCCCGGATTGGTGATGGTGAAGCTGGTGACCTGGCCACCCGCCGCGGTGGCGGTGGCGGTGGCAGTGACAAGACCGCGCGGGCGGTAGTAGTTGCCGATCGCGCTCAGCGTCGTGTTCGAGTTGGCCGTCCAGGAGCCGGCCAGCCGGGAGAAGTTGGGATCCTGGGCGCGGACTCCACCGGCCGCGAGCGCCAATCCGGTCAGCAGGCACCAGGTCGAAGGCTTCAGGACGGAGAAAAACCTTTTCATGGAAGAAGCGGGGATGGGAAGTCTGCCGCCGGAAGCGGCGGCAAACAGCCGGGTTGGGAAGGCGGGGACTTCAGGGAAGATTCACCGCCGGCGACATGTTGGCGATGAGCTGGGTGAAGGTCTTGACCGGCACGCCGGAGGTCGTGCTGTTGAAGTTGAAATCGGGCAGCGGCGCGGCCACCATGCGGATCGTGACCCGGCGCAGATTCTGATCGATGGGTGTGCTGGCGCTGTTGGTCGGCAGACGCACGTCCAAGGCGGGCACCTCGACGCGGACGACATAGTTGAGGGCAAACCGCGATTCCGCGCTGTTGAGATTGGGCAGTTCCAGCCCCTGATCGTCAAAGTAGCGGGTCTGCTGGCCATAGGTGTTCAGGGCCTGCCATTCCGTGCTCTGCATCTCGCCGACGATGTGCTCAATGATGCGTGCCTCCGCCATTTCATTGGCCGTCTTGCGCGACATCTCCAGACCGTGCGGCAGCAGGCCGAGGATGGTGACGACGCCGAGCGCCATGATGCCAACCGCCAGGACCACTTCCACCAGGGAGAAACCGGCGGCAGAAAGGCGGGCAAGGGCAGTTGGGGGCGGTGGCATTTTCATAACTCGATGAGCATCAACGGTTGATTTTTCGGACCGATATTTCCGGTTTTTTGTTCAGAATAACCCGCCTGCGCTTGTACCGTCAATTCAAATACATGGTAAATACCGATTTCAGCCGCCCTGGCGGCCGGAGTCCATGAAAAAGCCGGGCCGGTGATCCGGCCCGGCTTGTTGCCGGCAGGGTCGGCGCGACCTGTCAGTGAACCTCCAGGCGCAGGCCGCGGAAGCTCATGGCAGCATGAGGCGAGCCATCGCTCGAAGGCTGCCAGACCGGCGCCAGTTCATGGAAGGGCGAACCGGCCGGCAGGGCGGCGGGTTCGGCGAGCTGGACGCCATCGACGTAGGCGCTCCAGGTGCCGGCGGCGCGGTCGATCCAGATTTCCACCTCGTACGGGGTGTCTGGATGCAGAACCACGTCGGTCGGCTCGTAACCGCCGGCGGCATCGGAGATCGAAACGCGGCCGTCCGCGGCGTCGATCCAGAGGCCGGCCAGGGGAGTTTCATCGGCCCCGAACAGCGTCCAGGCGAAGCCGTCGCTGGAAACGCCGTCCTCGGGCAGTTCCAGGCTGAGGGTGAAGTGGGCGGTGACCCGGTCGCCCTCGGCATCCGGACCGAGGCTCAAGCCGGTCAGGGTGTGGGCTTCGCTGCCCTGCGGATCGGTACCGCCAAGGCGGTAATCAAAGCTGGCGGAAGCCGGCTCGTAGGGCTGGTAGTCTGCGGGCGGCGGGGTGTCGACGAAGGCGGCGGCGACCGGTTCCGGCGCGGTGCCGGTGCCACCGGTGGCAGCGCGGAGCTCGAAGGTGAAGGCACCCGAGGTGGCCAGCCCGCCCAGGCTTGAGCCGGCGACGACGAAGTAGTAATCCTGGCCCTGGACCGCGGCAAAGCTGAGGATTTCGCCGGTGGCGGCGATGATGTTGATGCCGCTGACGAAGCTCGGGTTGGTGATGTCGCCACCGTGCCGGCTCAGGGTCGAGTCGAACGTGGCATTGACGCCGATGCGGAAGGTTTCCGTGCTTGGCGCGCGCCACCAGAACCAGGCGGTGGCATCGGCATTGGTGTCGGGGAATCCGGGCGAGACGCTGAATCCGGTGCTGGAACCGGAGTAGGTCACCGAGCGGCCGGTCAGGATGGTCGCCTCGGCGGGGGAATCGTTGGCGGCGACATCCTTGCGGGTGAAGCTGCCGACCGACTGGGTGAGCACGCGCTTGGTCTGCAGCTTGATCAACACCGCCGCGTTGAGGGTGACGCCGGCGGGCACGGTCAGCAGCACGGAGGTGTTGGTTTCGTTGACCACCGGCGCGCTGGCGGTGCCGATCAGGGCGCTCCGGACATACTGCATGTTGGTGCCGCGGACCCGGACCAGATCACCGGTGCGCGCCACAACAGGGAAGAAGTCGGTGATGGTGGCGCCGGGAATGGGGTTGACGTCGAGATCAAGGGCGTTGCTGAAGGCCGGTTCGTTGAGGACATTGTCAACGCGGCAGCGGTAGTAGGCGTCGTCCTCCAGTTGAATTTTGCCAAACACCAGCTTGGAGGCCGTCTTGCCGGGCATGTCCTCCCAGGGCGCCAGCGGGTCGAAACGGCGCTGCCACTGATATTTGAGCGGGCCGGTGCCGGCGCCGAGTACGGTCAGGGTCACCGCTTCGTCTTCAATGACCGGCGAGGCGGGGCTGACGCTGGTCTGCTGGGCAATGGAGGGCGGCACGACCACCACGACCTTGGCCGCCTTGCTGGTGAGGTTGACGAGGTATTTGGCCGGGACCAGCCCCGGAACGGGGGCATTGCGGACGACGCAGCTGTAGCTGCCCTGAAGGGCCGGCTGCATGCCATTGATCTGCAGGGTGGCGGTGTTGGCGCCGGAGACGGTGGCGGAGCCGAGCGGGCCGTTGGCCAGTCGGGTCTTTTTGTTGAGGTACCACTCGAACACCACGGGGGTGTCGCCGCTGACGCCCACGCTGAGGGTGAGGTTGTTGCCGACGCGGACCCCATTCGTGGGCGCCTGCGGATGCGTGTCAATCTTCACCGGGTCATAGACGATCAGGTTCGCGTTGTTGCTGGGCGTGGGCACACCGCCGCCGAGGGTGGCGGTGAAGGCATTGCTGACCTCGCAGTAATAGTCGTCGCCGGCGATGTTGCGCAGCAGCTTGCTGAGCGTGAGCTTGTTGCCGGTGGCCTTGGCCAGCGGCGTGTCCTCGCCACCGCCGACGCCTTTGCGCCACCACTGATAGGTGAGCTTGCCGGAACCGCTGGCCACGACCGCGAACACAGCCTTGCCGCCGGTGATGGCGGCGTTGGCGGCGGCGGGATGCGTGACGATGACGGGCGGCGAGTTGACACCGACCACAAAGGTCTTGGAGGTGACGACACTCACCTCGTTGCGAACGATGCAGCGGTAGACCCCGCGGTCAGCCCAGACGAGGTCGCCGAAGACGAGCTGGCGCTCGTCGGTGCCAGTGACCGTGGCCGTGTCGCTGATGTTGCGCCCGTCCTTCTGCCACTGGTAGACCAGCGTGCCGGTGTTGTCGAGGCTGGCCTGCACTTCGAGCACGGGAGAGGTGCCCTTGTCGAAGGTGAATCCCTTCTCGTAGGTGTCCATGCCCAAGCTGCCCGTGACGGTCGGAGCGACCAGCTTGTTGATGACCCGAATGGTGGCGCCACCGCTGACCGCGGCGGGGTGCGCCTCATTGGTGGCGGCGTTGGTGACGGTCACCCGGTAGACCTTGCCGTCATTCTCCGGCACGCCGGCGATGCTGATGCTGGAGGCATTGCCGCCCTTGAGCACATTGCCCACGCCATCGATCGACCACTGGTAGTTGAGTTTGGGAGTGCCGCCGGCGAGCACGCTCAGCTTGCCCTTGGCCTTGGTGGCAATGAAGAACTCATCCGGCAGATCGGAGAGCAGCACGGCCGCAGAGGCAACCGTGACGTTGACCGGCTTGCTGAAGACGTTGACGCCGGTGGCATTGGTGACGCGGACGCGGTAGCTGCCGCCATCCGCCCACTGCACGCCGGGAAAGGTGCCCGGATCCATCGGATCGCGCGCCGGAATGACGAAATTGGCCGTGGCGGCGCTGGGGTTGGCCATGGCGTCGATCGGCACGTTGTTGCGCTGCCACTCATAGGTCAGCGGCTGCTCGCTCTGCGCACTGATGCCGACGTTGAGGCTGAGGAAACCGTCCTGCTGGATGGCCGCCGCCGGTGCGACCGGCTGGGCGGTGATGACCGGCCGCACGATGACGGCCACATTGATCGGATCACTGAACACCGGGTCGTCGACCCCGCCGCCGATCAGGACTTCGCGCACCTGGACGCGATAGGCTCCCGCATCGGCCTTTTGAATGCCCTTGATGACCAGCTTGTTCGTCGTCGCGCCGCTGATCCGGCCGCCGTTGCTGAGACTGAGCCCGTCCTTGTACCAAAGATACAGGGCAAAACCGCTGTCGGGCTGCGCCTGGGCGGTGAGCGTCAGCGTGTTGCCATCGACCACCGGCATCGGCGGACTGGCTTGAATCTGGGGATCGCCGAAACCAACGGCGGCAGGCAGACGCGGGGTCAGACACAGACAGGAGGCCGCCAACACCACAGACAGGAGGGATTTC
The DNA here is from genome assembly GCA_036846165.1 of Prosthecobacter sp. Classification (GTDB taxonomy): domain Bacteria; phylum Verrucomicrobiota; class Verrucomicrobiia; order Verrucomicrobiales; family Verrucomicrobiaceae; genus Prosthecobacter. Next base: position 35,706 of record DAIUCN010000004.1, on the reverse strand, counting down.
ATGCGAAACACTTGGGGAACAGTTGTTTTTCGGGGAATATGAACGATAACCGATCGGTTCTGGGAGTGACAATGCAAAAAAGCGTCTTTTTTTGACCGGCAAAATCCCTAACCCGCCCGCCGTCGCCCGCCTGATGCCGACCGATCCCGCCGCTCTTGCCCGCCGCTTTGGCACCCCACTTTACGTCCATGACCTGGCCGCCGTGACGGCACGCACGCGAGCCCTGCAGGCGGCACTGCCGGAGCCGGCGCGACTTTTTTACTCCTTCAAAGCCAACCCCTTGCCCGCCATTGCCGAAGCGACCCGGCACGGTGGCTGCCAGGCTGAAATCACCTCGGAGGGCGAACTGGCGGCGGCGCAACAGGCCGGCTTTGACCTGCGTGAGGCGCTGTACGGCGGCCCGGGCAAAACCGAGGCGGCGATCCGCACGGCACTGGCAGCGGGTGTACGCTGGTTTTCCTGCGAAAACTGGAACGATCTGGAGCGGGTCGCCGGACTGGCGGCGGCGACCGGCACTTCGGCCCAGGTGCTGCTGCGCGTCAATCCGGCCGAGGCGCCGGCGGCGCGGCTGGCCATGACCGGTGTGGAGAGCCAGTTCGGTTTCGACGAAGCCGAGTTGCTGGCGCCGGAGGCGCGCGCACGCCTGCAGCGACCCGGCCTGCGTGTGCGCGGCGTGCACGTCTACTTCGGCACCCAGGTCGCCGATGTCGCCGCCCTGGTGGATAACACCCGCCGCACCCTGGCCTTGGCGGCGCAACTGGAGGCGACCCTCGGCTTCGTCTGTGCGGTGGTCAATGCCGGCGGCGGCTTCGCCTGGCCCTACGCCAGCGCGGACCCCGAACCCGATCTCACCGGCCTGCGCCCGGCCCTGGAAAGCGCCTGGCGCGACTCCCCCCTGTCCGAAACCGCCGAACTTTGGTTTGAATCCGGTCGCCACCTCGTCGCCGGCGCCGGCACCCTGGTGGCGCGGGTGCTGGCGGTGAAAACCTCGCGCAGCCGCCGCTTCATCCTGCTCGACACCGGCATCCATCATCTGGGCGGCATGGCCGGCCTGGGCCGCATCCCGCGTGCGCGGGTCGATTTCCAACGGCTCGCCGAGGATGCCTCCAGCCGCACGCCCTGCCCTGCCCTGCCGCCGGCGGATGTGGTGGGCCCGCTGTGCACCCCGCTCGACAGCCTGGCGCGCGGACTCGCCCTGCCGGAACTGCGCGAGGGCGACCTGCTGGCCGTGCCCAACGTCGGCGCCTACGGCCTGACCGCCAGCCTGGTCGGCTTCCTCAGCCACCCGCCCCCGCTTGAGGTGGTCCATCGCGACGGCGAAATTTTGTCGGTCTGGCGCTGGCGCAGCGGCCATGAGCAGGTATGTACCCCGCCCTGAATCCGCCCATGCCGACTGCCACCGACCTCGCTCCGCGCCTGCTCAAGCTTCTGCGCCCCCGGCTGCGTCTGGTTGCGCCGGACGCACCGATCCCGCTCGATGAGGATCTGAGCCGGCTTGGGCTCGACTCGCTGGAATCGATCGACCTGCTCATGGACATCGAGACAGAATTCGGCCGGCCGCTGCCAGACGACAAGGTCACCGTCGACACCTTCGCCACCGCCGCCAGCCTGCTGCGCCTGATCGAGGAAGTGGCAGAGTGAAAGGAGCGGCCACTGCGGTGCGCTTTGCTCCTGCATGCTCACCTTTGACGCCCACCTCGATCTCAGCCTCAACGCCCTCGGCGGTTTCAACCGCGACCTGCGCCTGCCGGTGCACGAAATCCGCCGCCGCGAGGCGGGCCTGATCGGCAAGGGCCGGGCCTGCGGCACGACCGCCTTCCCCGAGATGCGCCAGGGCCGGGTCGGTCTCTGCGTCGCCACCCAGCTCGCCGGCTGCATGCCAGGCGCCTCGCCCATCGCCGGCTGGATGTCGCCCGAGCAGGCCTATGCCGAAACCCAGGGCCAGCTCGCCTGGTACAAGGCGATGGAGGAGGCCGGCGAGATGCGCCAGGTGACCAACCTGCAGGAACTCGAAGCGGCGGTGGCGCTCTGGCAGGACACCTCCATCCCCGACACCGACAAGCCGATCTGCTACATCCTCAGCCTCGAGGGGGCCGACAGCATTCTCACGGTCGGTCACCTGGAAAAGCACTGGCAGCAGGGCCTGCGCGCGCTCGGCCCGGCGCACTACGGCGTCTGTCGCTACGCGCTCGGCCACGACCAGGTCGGCGGCCTGCCGCCGCAGGGCAAGGATCTGGTTCGCGAGATGGATCGCCTGGGTCTGATCCTCGACGTCACCCACCTTTCCGACGGCTGTTTCTGGGACGCGCTGGAGATCTTCGAGGGCCCGGTCTGGGCCAGTCACTCGAACTGCCGTGCCCTGGTGCCGGACCCGCGCCAGTTTGCCGATGACCAGCTCAAGGCGCTCATTGAGCGCGGCGCGGTGATCGGCGCGGCGCTCGACGCCTGGATGATGATCCCCGGCTGGATCCGCGGCGAGACCACGCCGCAGCAGACCGGCCTCAAATTGGAGGTCATCTGCGACCACATTGATCATGTCTGCCAGCTCGCCGGCAACGCCAAACATGCCGGCATCGGCACCGACCTCGACGGCGGCTACGGCACCGAGCAGACGCCGGAGGATCTCGACACCATCGCCGACCTGGCGCGCATCCCGGCCATGCTGGAAAAGCGCGGCTACTCGCAGGCCGACATCGCCGGCATCCTGCACGGCAACTACCTCGACCTGCTGCGCCGGGCCTGGGCCTGATCAGGCCTTGGGTTTGATGAAGAGTACCTCGGCGCGCTCGATCCAGCCCTTGCGCAGGTCCAGGCGGAACCAGCCGTCGCGGTTCTTGCGCTGCAGGCGCACGCCCGAGCGCGGGCCGGGCTGCTTGAGGTCGTGCTGCGTCCAGGTGCGGCCGTGGTCGCCCGACCAGATCAACCCATTCTGATAGGTCGAGGCCGGGGCGCAGTGGGTGGCGAGGAAGATGCCGTCCTCGAAGAGCATGTTGGCCGACTCAAACTCGGGGTTGAACAGCAGCACCTGCTTCGAGCGGTCGGCGAGGTCGCGCGGGTCGCAGCGGAAGATGCCGCGGTCCCAGCGTTTGGCGAGCGCCGGGCCGTTGGCATCGGCGATCCAGTAGCACTGGCCATCGATGAAGTTGATGCCACCGGACTTGAAGCGCGAGTTGGCATCGACGCTGAGGATCACCTTCCAGTCCCAGCGGTCGCTGGCGGCGTCGTAGGTGCCGCGCAGCCAGTGGCACTCCTTGCCGTGGCCGCGGTCGATGTCGCCGGTGCAGGCGTAGAAGGCGCGCTCGGCCGGGTTGTAGGTGACGTTGTGGACGTGACGGGCGATCACCGGATTGGCCGGGTCGCCGAGCAGGGGCGCGTCGGCCGGGGCCTTCTTCTGCTGGAAGTGCGGATTGACACCGAAGCGGTAGGCGAGCTTGACCGTCTCGCCGCCGTCGACGGAGTAGTACAGGTTCACCGGCACGGCGCCGCCGAGCACGTTGCAGTAGTTGCCCCAGACGAGCATTTCCCGGCCATCGACGTCGAAGCAGTGCTCACCGTCGAGCGAGTGGAAGTACCAGCCGGGATTGGCCGGATCGACCGGGACGTGCGGGCGGTAGGGCTGGCCGTCGGCGGTCTGGACGGTGATCTCGCGATGGCTGCGCAGGTTGTCGGTGCTGAGGAAAAGCCGCTCGCGGGTGGCGAACAGGACGTTGCCGTTCTTCAGCAGGACACTGAAGGTGAGGTTCTGCGCCTCGGCGAACTCGGCGCGATGCGGCCAGGTTTTGCCGCAGTCCTCCGAGAGCAATATCTGCGTGCCCTGAAAGGCGAACATGCGGGCGTCGCGCTGGCTGTCGACGTAGGGTTCCTCCGGGCCGGGGATGCGCCAGAAAAAGTCTTCGGTTTCGCCCTCGAGGGCGGCGGCGGCCGGCAGGGCCAGGGCGGTGAGGCAGGACAGCAGCGGGAGCTTCATCCAGACACTACGGCGCGCGCCGCCCGGACCTTCACGGCTCCTGTCACAGCGGCTCACTCCGGCGCGTTCGCCGCCAGCAACTCGGGCAGCAGGCCGCGGCCGCGGTAGAACTCCGCTTCCGCCAGCCCGGCCTCGCGCAGCCCGGCCTCGATCTCGGCCGCCGGCCGGACGCCGAGCACATGGTCGCGGATGAGGGCCGACTTGCGCGCCTGGATGGCCAGGAAACCGGCGTCGACCACCGGCGTGACCGGGTAACGACCGGCGGCCTGGCCGTCGCGCAGCACCTGCTTGAAGGGCGCGCCGCTGCGCTGGGCCTCCTGCTTGGCGGCATTGACACCGGCATACCAGTCCTTGCAGGCGAGGCGGTAGTAATCGCGCATGGCCTGCTTGTTGTGATGGATGATGAGGCGACGGCCGTCGACCTCGACGGTGCCGGTGGCGCGGAAGCTGTCGGCATCGATGGTGTCGACGAAGAACAGTTCCTCGCGGTCGACGGCGAATTCCCACTTCAAATCCCAGAGCTGCAGGCCGATCTCGTCGAGCAGGTCGCGCACGGCCCAGGCGCCGAGCAGGGCCATCTTGATGGTGTTGGTGAAGTGCAGGGCGCTCAGGCCGGACATGAGCAGGGCCTCCTGCTTGGTGACAGCGCGGTCCTCGGGCTCGTACTTGCTGGTCAGGTCGAACACCGGCCGGTCGAGCATCTGCCAGGCGCGCATCGGTCCGGACAGGCCGAGCTCGACCTCGTAGGCGCGACGCTCCTTCTCCGTGAGCGACTCGTACTTGCGCAGCACCGAGCTGCCGCTGGTGACGCCGAAGCGGACGATGTACTCGAGCGGCACCACGTACATGTCGCTCTGGTGGAACTGGGCGTAGTCATGCACGAAGCTGCCCATGACCTGGCGCTGCGGCGGGCGGATCACCGGGAAGCGCTTGACGACGTTGTAGCGGCTCGGCTGCACCGGCATGCCCTCGGTGGCGATGGCGCCGGTTGCGGCATCAAGCATGCCGAGGTGATGGGTGCGCGCGCCGCCTTCAAGCATCGCCTGCAGGGGCCCACTGAGCAGTTCGTCGCGCCAAGCCTCGCCCAGGCCCGGCTCGCGGCGGATGGCCGCGGCCACGCGCTCCCAGGTCTGCGGCCGGCCGAGGCGCAGGTACATGGCGTGGCGGAAGATCGCCCGGTTGAGGTCATTGCCGTCGATCTCGAAGATGCTGCCGACATCGAAGACCGAACCGGCCGGTGTCGTCTCGCAGACGACGTAGCCGGGATGCTCCGGCACGGCATGCAGGTTCTGGACCGAGCCGCGGTAGACGGGCTCGCCCAGCTTCGAGAGATCGACGGCGGCGGGAACGGTGGCGGGATAGGACATGGGCGTGACAAGCTGTCCGCCGGAAGCGGCGCTTTTCAAATCTTTCGTGCCCCGGCCCGCGCTTTCCCGGTCACGGCACGGCCGCCGCCAGCGCCTGGTCGAGGTCGGCCAGGATGTCGTCGATGTGCTCGAGACCGATGCTCAGGCGCACCAGGTCGGGCGTGATGCCGCCGGCGGCCTGCTGTTCCTCGTTGAGCTGGCTGTGCGTCGTGCTGGCGCTGTGGATGGCCAGCGACTTGGCATCGCCGACGTTGGCCAGGTGCGAGAACAGCTGCAGGTGGTCGATGAAGCGCGCGCCGGCCTCGCGGCCGCCCTCGATGCCGAAGACCACCATGGAGCCGCCCTTGCCGCGCAGGTACTTCCGGCTGGCGGCGTGTTGGGGATCGCCCTCCAGGCCCGGGAAGCGTACCCAGCGCACGCGCGGGTGCTGCTGCAGGTGCTTGGCCACCGCCAGGGCGTTTTTGCAGTGGCGCTCCATGCGCAGCGGCAGGGTCTCGATGCCCTGCAGCAGGAACCAGGAATTGTCCGGCGCGATGCAGGCGCCGAGATTGCGCAGCGGCACGGTGCGCATGCGCAGGATGTAGGCGAGCGGCCGCAGCGGCGCGGGCAGGTCAACGCCCCAGCGCAGGCCGTGGTAGCTCTGATCCGGGGTCGTGAACAGCGGATGCCGGCCGGCGGCCCAGTCGAAGCGGCCGCTGTCCACCACGACTCCGCCGATGCCGGCGCCGTGGCCGCCAAACCACTTGGTCAGCGAGTGCACGACGATGTCGGCGCCGTGCTCGATCGGCCGGGTCAGGTAGGGCGTGCTGAAGGTGCTGTCGACGATGAGCGGCAGGCCGTGGTCGTGGGCGATCTTGGCGATCGCTTCGAGGTCGGCGACTTCCAGCGCGGGGTTCGACACCGATTCGCAGAACAGCGCCCGCGTGTTGGCATCGATCGCCTTGAGGAAGTTGTCCGGATCGTTGGAGTCGACCAGCTTCACCTGGATGCCGAGTGCCGGCAGGATGTCGTTGAACTGGGTGTAGGTGCCGCCGTACAGGTTGCGGGCGGAGACGATGTTGTCGCCCGCCTTGGCGAGGTTGATGATCGAATAAAACACCGCGCTGGTGCCGCTGGCCAGGGCCAGGCCGCCCATCTCCGGCGCGCCTTCGAGCAGCGCCACGCGCTTTTCCAGCACGTCCGTGGTCGGATTCATCAGCCGGGTGTAGATGTTGCCCAGCTCGCGCAGGGCAAACAGGTTGGCCGCGTGTTCGGTGTTCTTGAAAACGTAGCTGGCGGTGCGGTACACCGGCACCGCGCGGGAGCCGGTGGTTGGATCGGGCTGCTGGCCGCCGTGCAGGCAGAGGGTCTCAAGTTTCATGGTGGATGGTGGGTTGGGAAGTGGCACGGATGTCATACCACCACCGCCATGCCCGATGCAATGCCAAACCCCGGAGCCTGCGGGCCGCCCTCCCTCACTCTTCCACCCGAATCGTGTGGGTCACCGGCTGCAGCAACTTGCGGACATTGGCGTCCTGCTTGGCGTGCTCCGCCGCCAGGCGCTGCTTGAGCTTGGCGAGGGCGGCGGCGACCTTGGGGTCTTCGGCGCCAAGATGGCGCATGTGGGTGACAAGGTTTTTCACCAGCACGGTCTCAAAGGCCTGCTTGGTGGCGACCGCGTTCATCAGGCCGGCAAAGGCCGCATCGAAGGGCGTGCGATCAAATTCGGCGGCGAGGTTGATGCCGGCTTCGAGCTGCTCGCGGCGGAACTCGCGCACCTGCTCGCCCCAGCGAACCTTCGCCTTCGGAGCCTCGAGGTTCCGCACCTTCAGGGTCAGGCGGTTGAGGTCCTCATTGAAACGGGTGAAGGGCAGGATGCTGCGCGTGCTGCCGGCGCTTTTGGGATCGGCGTCGAAGCAGAACGGCCAGCGCGTGCTGACCACCTGCACCGTGCCCGGCGGCAGCCTCACCGGCTGCACCTGATGCCCCTCGGTGGCGGTGCCGGTGCCCTTCACATCCACCGTGATCGTGCCGAGGTCACCATCGAAACCGAGCGCCTTGAGAAAAGCCTCGGCCATCAGCAACTGACCGGCCGGCGCCGGATGAAACCCGTCGGCGCCAAACGGGGCGTACTCCCTGCCAAGGGCCGCCTTCGCCTTGGGCAGCGCGCCGAGCATGGTGTCATGGACATTGGCAAAGGCCAGGCCCTGCTCCTTGGCCAGTTGCTGGGCGAGGTCGCGCAACTGGGCAAGGTTGTCGTTGTACACCGCGCCGGGCACAGTCGGCCTGTTGAAGAAATCGGGATCAACGCCGCCCGGCGAGCCGACGGCAACCGCCTGCACCCCCGCCTGTTTGAGACCGGCGAGCACGGCACGCAGATTCTTCTCGTACTCGGCGCCAATCTCCGGCGCGTAGGGCTTGTAGCTGCCATCGTTCATGCCGTAGCAGGTGGTGGCCACGTTCGGCTTGAACAGCGCCAGGTCGTTTTCCAACCGCGCCGCAAAGCCGCCCGCGCGCTCGCCGCTCCAGCCGAACTGGAAGACATGGATGTCGCTGCGCCCCGTGCAGGCGAGCAGGTAGGTCTCGATGTACTTCGAATAGAGCTTCTGCTCGGTGATGCTGTCGCCAATGACGGCAACCCGGGCATTGGCCGGCAGGATGGACTCGGCACGCAGCGCGGCCGTGGCGAGGAGAAGGGCGAGGAAGAGACGCATATGCCCCCATCCCAGCCCAGCAGCGCCCGTCGGGCAAGGGTTTTTCCATGCCCAAGGCAAGCCATCCACATCGGGCTTACACCGCCTCCATGCCGCCGGCGCGGCTGGCAGAGGGGGACTGACCTGTGTGACGGCGAAACCAGGCCGTGAAGTGCGAGGCATGGCGGAAGCCGAGGCTGAAGGCGATGGCCTTGAGCGGCTCGATGCCGGTCAGCACGCGTTCACGGGCGTTCGCCAGGCGACGCTTTTCCTGGAACTCGCGCAGATTGAGCCCGAGGTGTTCGCGCAGCAGTTGGTCAGACCGGCGCGTGCCAAGCGGGAAGCCCGGGGGCAGGCAAGGGATGGCCTGTTCCAGCGGCAGGCCATTCAGCCAGTCGAGCAATTGATCGCTGAGGCGACGGTTTCGATCCGCACGTGCGGCGAGTCCGACACCAGCGTTGGCCAAAGTTTCCAGACAGACCGCCAGCCAGGCCAGAAAGGCGGCGTCGTGCTTGGCCCAGTCGGCGGCCGTGCGTTGCGCCGGCACGATGGACTCTCGGTAGGTCACCACCCGCCGCCCCCCATGCACCTCTCGAAAAAGTCGCAGGGTGGCGGCGCGCAGCGCCGGTGCGTGCAGCACGCAGTTCAGTCCTGCGCCGAGCAGAGGCGAACCCTCCGGGCGCTGACTGCAGAAACCGACCGACAGCAGGCGCGTGCCCGGCGCGAACCATTGCCGGCGCAGGCCGGGTTTGGAGAAGAAGGCCTGTCCCGGCAGGGCGACGACTTCGCGTCCCTCGGCGCGCAGCCTCGCTTCGCCGCGCTCGACGAAGAACACGCCCGGCGGCACGCGGATCTCCGATGACCAAACGCCGGTGTTGGGAACGGGGCCGCGGTACACCCACAACCCCTCGTGACGCAGGCTGCGCCAGGACTCGGCAGAGAGGGCCTCGGTCATGCCGCAGATTGGGCGGAAGCGACCGCTCATGCAAGCACAGGCCGTGTAAGCCTTTTCCTTCCGGCATAACAAGCCGCGGTTGCCGGCGGGCCCGGGCGGGCTTTGCTGCGGTCATGAAGTCCATCCTTCTGCTTTCCGTGTGTTCCGTCGGCCTGCTCGGCGCTCAGGAACCGCGCCAGATCAGCGGCATTGTCCCGTCGCTCGCCATGTTCAACCGCGAGGGCGAGTGCGGCACCGGCGCCGTCGTGCCCTGGGCCGGCAGGCTCTGGGTGATCACCTACGGTCCGCACCTGCCCTTCGGGTCGAGCGACAAACTCTACGAGATCACGCCGGAGTTGCAGCAGATCGTGCGACCAGAAAGCGTCGGTGGCACGCCGGCGAACCGGTTCATCCATCGGGAGTCGCAGCAGCTCTTCATCGGGCCCTACGTGATCGATGCCGAAGGCAAAGTACGGGTGGTGCCGCCGCAGCGGATGCCGGGCCGGCTCACCGGCACGGCGCGCCACCTGACCGACCCGGCGAACAAGGTCTATCATGCGACGATGGAGGAGGGGCTGTACGAGGTGGATGTGCACACGCTCGCCGTGCGCAACCTCATCCGCGATGGCAATCCGCTGAAGGCCGGTTTCAAGGTGGAGACACCGCTTGCCGAGCTGACCTCACAGCTGCCCGGTTATCATGGCAAGGGCCTCTATTCCGGTCAGGGCCGGCTCATCTACGCCAACAACGGCGAACGCGGCGACCGCGCCCTCAAGGATCCGACCACGCCCAGCGGCGCGCTTGCCGAGTGGACAGGTGAAGGCGACTGGCAGTTGGTCCGCCGCAACCAGTTCACCGAGGTCACCGGCCCCGGCGGCCTGGAAGGTGGCAAGCCGGAGGATCCGGTTTGGAGCATCGGCTGGGATGCCAAGTCGCTGCTGCTGATGCTGCTCGATGGCGGCCGCTGGCAGAGCTTCCGCCTGCCCAAGGTCAGCCACAGCTACGACGGCGCCCACGGCTGGAACACCGAATGGCCGCGCATCCGCGACATCGGCGAGGACGACCTGCTCATGACCATGCACGGCGCCTTCTGGCGCTTCCCGCGCAGCTTTTCGGCGGCGAACCCAAGCGGCCTCCGCGTGCGCAGCGCCTACCTGAAGGTGATCGGCGACTTCTGTCGCTGGAACGACCGCCTGGTCTTCGGCTGCGATGATTCGGCGAAGTCGGAATTCCTCAACAAGCGCCGGATCAAGGGGGGCATCGACAGCATTGGCCAGTCGCAAAGCAACCTTTGGTTCACCGACCCCGCCACGCCCGGTCAGCTCGGGCCGGCTCCGGCCAGCGGCGCGCTCTGGCTGCGCGAACCGGTGCAGAAGGGTCAGAAGAGCGATCCTTTCCTGGTGGCCGGTTGGCAGCATCGCAGTCTCTGGCTCATCGATCATGCCAAGGGTGAGGCCAGACGTGTGGAGGTCAGCGGCGAGGACGAATGGCTGACCTGGACGGCCGAAAACGACGGTGCCGACTTCAGCGCCGTCATCACGCTGAGCAACGGCGATGCGCGTGGCAGCGAGGCCGATCCGATCTTTGACGGCGTCGCTCGCGTCGGCGGGGCCGCAGCGCTGACCGGCCTGTTTCGCCCGCGCGGCGAGGACAAGCGCACGCTCAGTTTCGCCACCGAGGCCGGCTATTACGAACTCGATGGCGAGTTGAACCTGCGGCGTGTGGAGGATCCCACGACCCTTGCCTGGGTGAAGGACAAAATCGCCATCCCGAAGGACGTGGTCAGCCTCGATGAGGCCAGCGTACTCGTCGTCGACGACCGCGGCCGGCGCTGGCGCCTGCCGCGCGCCACGCGCGGCCTCGATGAGGCCACCCGCGCCGGCGAACTCCGTCTCTGCCGCGAGGTCGCCACCGAGCGCGACATGCTCAACGTCGCCGGCACCTTCTTTGAACTGCCGGCGGAGAATGCCGACGGCTTTGCCAAGATCCGTCCGGTGAGTTCGCATGAGCTGCGCGTCACCGACTTTGGCGGCTACCGCGGGCTCTTCCTGATGAGCGGGGTTCGTGCCGATGCGCCCGCAGGCGAGCACGTGCGGCTCAGCGACGACGGCAAGGCCGCGCTTTGGGCGGGTGCCATCGACGACTTGTGGAAGCTCGGCAAACCGCGCGGTGAGGGCGGTCCGTGGAAGGACAGCCGGGTCAAGGCCGGCGAGGCGAGTGATCCCTACCTGCTCTGGGGCTATGACCGACGCTCGCTCACCCTGGAGCACGACCAGAACGTGCCGGTGTACTTCCGCGTCGAACTCGACCTCACCGGCACCGGCCTCTGGGTCACCTGGCAGCATCGCGAGGTGTCGCCCGGCGAACAGGCCCGCCTCGAGTTCGAGCCCGCCGTCCAGGCGCGCTGGCTGCGTGTCACCGCCAGCGACGCCTGCACCGCCACGGCCTGGCTGAAGTACGAGTGAGGAGGCAGGGCGCTTGGTCCCACAGCGCCGCGTTCGGAGGGAGCCTTATGCCTCGGCCTCTTTCCGATGGCCTGACGGCAGTCCGGCCCTGTCTGCCCCCGTTCGCGCCTACCACGTCAATTCCGCAATCGGGATCACCGCCAGCTCCGCGCTGTTGTTGTTCCAGAGTTCGCGGCCCTCGCCGATGCGGCCGACGTTGCCGCCGTTGTTGGAGTAGCCGACGTAGAGGTGGCCCTCGTGCTCAATGGCGTAGGGATAGGAAAGGGAGGCGCGCTCATGCGACTCGCCCGGGCCTTCAGGAAAGAGGGCGTGGCGGATGACGAAGACTTTGGAGAACAAGGTCTCGCCGGGTTGGCTCACGGCGATCGTCAATGGGGCGCGGCGCCCACCGCCATCGGCGCTGGTGCTGCAGACCAGATAGCGCTGGCCGGTGCTCAAAACGCCCGCGTAAGGCTTGCTCGTCGCCATCGGCAGGTTGCTCGGCCGCATCAGCGTCCAGGTGCGACCGTAGTCCTCGCTGGTGGCGGTCAGGGCGTTGGCCTCGGCGCCGTAGCGGCTGAGGTTGGTGATGCGTTTGCCCTCGACGAGGACGGTCGACTCCCCCCAGACCTTGCCGAGACCGGGCACCTGCGAAAGGCGCACGAAGTCCCACTTCAGGAAGTTGTCGCCCCGGCTGATGGCCACTGCGGCGGGATGCCTGCCTCCGGCGGGTGCGTCGCCGCCGGCGGAGATGCCGGACATAATCCAGCGACCGTCGTCCATGCGGATCGGCTCCTGCATGGGCCAGAAGCCGCCCTCGACCACCACGCCGAGTTTCTCGAAGACACCGGTCGTTTCGTTGAGCCGGTACGCCCGGGTGTGAATGCCCACCATGGTGCCGGTGTAGGCCCCCATGAAGGCCCAGAGCGCGCCCTGGTGCGAAAGGAAGACGCCGTGGCTGACGGCCACCTGCGGACCGCCATCGTCCATCGTTTGCACCGCGCTCCAGGTGCGGCCCTGATCGGCGCTGACGCAGAAGCGCGCCTCCTCGGTGTCGGTGTTTTCACCGCCCTGGTTGTGGCCGAAGCTGGCATACAACCGACCCTTGTGGAAGCCGAGGCCGACGCCGTGCAGGAAGCGATAGCCGTCCTTTCTGAACTCGTAGGGTTTGATCACCGAGAAGCGGACGTTCTTGAGCACGGGCAGGTCGGCGGCCTTCGGCACCGGCTGTTTTTCATCCCAGAGCACCGCCTTGGCGATCGGTTCCGGCACGGGCAGGGTTGCGGTCACAGGGTGGTGGAGCGCAGCCAGTTCCGAGGGCGACAGCGCGCGTGCTTCAAACCGTGCGTCGTCGAGCGCGCCGGCAAAGGTCTGCCGGGGGGCACCATCCAGCACTCCGCCGAGGGTGATCGGCGCCGCCGTGGCGGGCATGGCCTGCGGCAGGTCGGCCCGGCCTTCCAGCACCCCGTTCACCCACAGTTCTGCGGTCGCGCCGCGCCGAACGATGGCGATCTGATGCCAGTGCCCCGGTTTCGGCTCCGTCTTCGCCGTCACGGTCCGCCAGCCCTGCTGTTGAACGTAGAGCCGCAAGCGGCCGTCGGTGTCCACCATCACGCCCCATTCACGCTCGCCCCGGCTGTAGCGGTTTTTCGCGGCGATCATGCGCTGCCCGTCGCGCAGACGCAGCGGATTGCACCAGAGGCTGAAGGTGAAGTCGCCGGCTGCTCCAAGCCCCGCAGAATCCGTCAGTTCCAGCACGCTGTGTCCGTCGAGCTGCAGGGCCTGTTCCTGCACGCCGGCGATGGCTTGGGCCTCGCCCTGCAGGCGCAGGCCCGATTCGTCGAGTCCATCCAGCGGCCAATGCGCGGCGGGCAGAGGCAGGGTGATCAGCAGAAACAAACAAGACTTCAACATGCGCATGGCAGGCCTACGTGCGGCGGGCAGGGCTTCATGCGAGGCAAAAATGGGAAGAACTGCCAATTCACAGGCATCCCAAGTCGGAAGGAGTTCCGTGAGGCTTTTTTTGCCAAAGTTGCTGTCAAATTCTTGGGAGCTTGAGTCAGGCTCATTTCTGGGAGAATCTTCACATGACCTAACAATAGATAAGATTGCCAAGATCGCAGCATCGATCTAAAGCAGGCTCCATGAAAACAGCGCTGGTCTTCGCTTTGGTGCCCCTGGTCCTTTTACTTGCGGCTTTTGTGCCCGTTCAGCCGGAAACGATGAACGCCACCTGCAGCCCGGCTGGGATTTGCCGGGCCTGCACCAACTGCAAGTACTGCAAAAATTGCAGCAGCGGCGGTTCCTGCAGCGTCTGCAGGTGAATGCTGGCCGCGCGTTGTCGCGTGGCTCTTGATTTTCAAGAGCACCCAAAACGGCACACGAAAAAAGCTCCGAAATCGGCCGGCCGTGGCGGAGTTGAAAATCCGCGTTGGCACACGGAATCCCCCAGTGAAAGGGAAGTGCTCCCGCCCGGATTCGAACCGGGAACCAAGGGATTATGAGTCCCCTGCTCTAACCGTTGAGCTACAGGAGCGTGTGGCCGTCAGCATGGCGCGGGCGGCGGCGAGGGGCAAGCACGGGCTCAGTTGGCAACTTGGGCGGCGCCTTCGAGGATCTCGACGTGGAAACCGGCGAGATCGCCGGCTTCGCGGCCGATGACGAAAGTGACGGGATGGCTGCCGGCGGGCAGGTCGAGCACGAGTTCGGGCGTCACTTCCTTGAGGGCGGCCTCACCGACCACGACTTCAACGGCCTTGGTGCTGCTGAGGCCCAGCTTGACCTTGCCCGGGCTGTCGAGCTTGAGGGTGAACTGGGCAATCTTTGGGAACCAGGGGTACATCTTCGCCATGGCAACCTCGTTGAGCGGCAGTTCACCACCGACCTTGGAGAAGCGCAGTTCCCAGGGGTAAGCACCGTCCTTCTCGTGCAGGGCGTGCAGGCCGACGTGGCGGACGTGGTCGATCTGCTCTCCCGTCATCTGGCCCATGACGCGCCAGGTGCGCACGTAGCGGTTCGGTTTGATCTTGTAGTCACCCTCGCGGCCGAGCTCGGACATGAAGCGGACGAGGTCGACGAATTCATCCTCGCGCAGGCTGGCGGTGAGGCCGGGGGGCATCATGCTGGCGGGGCTCATCTGGCGGCTGGCGACCTGCGACTTGGGCACGCGTTGCAGCTGGTTGGCGGGATCGCGGATGACGAGTTCCTCGCTGCCGTCCTGAACCAGGCCGCCGCTGACGACCTTGCCGTCCTTGGTGGTGACGATGACCATGTGGTAGCCTTCCTTGATCTTGGCACTCGGGTTGAGCAGGCTCTCGATGAGGTAGTCGACCGGGGCACTGCCGCCGATGCTGACGAGGTTCGGGCCGAGCACGCCGCCGGCATCGCCGATGGCGTGGCAGGTCTGGCAGAGCAGGTTGGCGCGACGGTAGATGTCCTCGCCGCGCTTGGGATCGCCGAGGGTCTTCACCTTTTCGACCAGGGCCGCCATCTGTTCGGGGGTGAGGGCCTGGTCCATCGCCTTGACGCCGCCGGCCTGGCGCAGCGCTTCTTCGAGCGGACCCTGAATGCCGCGGGTGGACACCCGGCGCACCGCTTCGAGGGCGATGGCCTCGGGAATCGTTTTGCCTTCCAGTTCCTTGGCGAGCACGTTCGGCAGCTGCTTGTTCTGCAGGAAGGTGTCGAGGATCGGCACGGCTTCGGCGCTGGTCTTGGCGGCGGCGAGGAATTCGACGGCGCGCTTGGCGGCGAGCTGCGGGCCGGTGGCGGTGAGGCCCTGCACGGCGAGGCTGCGCAGGTCGGCGCGGCTCTGGAAGAGTTGATCGAAGAAGTCGCGCGACTTCACCCCGCCGAGACGGGCGAGGCCCTGCATGGCGGCTTCGCGCAGGGCCGGGCTGGAGGCCTCGGCGCTGAGCAGGGTGGCGACCGCCTCGCGGGCGGGCTCGATTTTCCAGGCGCCGGCGAGCTGGGCGGCGCGCTGGACGATTTCAGGGTTCGCGTGGGACAGCCAGGCACTGACCGTGGCGGCCGCCTCCTTGGGCGTGACCGCGCGCACCGTGGCGGCTTTGAGCAGGGCGTCGAGCAGGCCGGTGTGATGAGCGGCGAGCTTGCTTTCGTTGACCATGGCGATCATCTGTGCGGCCTGTTCGGCGTTGGCGACATCGCCGGCCATGGCGAGGGCGGCGGCGGCGTCCTCGGCGGACAGGCGACCGGCCTGCAGGGCCTCGAACAGCGGCTTGAGTGCCTCGTTGCGGCCGGAGGCCCGCATGGCGTAGACGAGGTGGCGCGGGTTGTCGTTGAGGGTGATGGTCTCTTTCTGGTAGGCCGGCAGCCAGAGGTCGGCCTGTTCGCGGGCGGTGAGTTCGAGCAGGAAATCGAGGTTTTCATCCATGGGCTGGTCGAGCACGCGCATGGCAACATCGAAGGCTTCGGGCCGGCGCATGTCGGCGAGCACGGCAACCGCCCACAGGCGCACCTGGGCGCTGTCGTCGGCGACCGCCTTTTTCAGCACCTCGAGCGCCTCGGGCAATTCTCGCCAGCGGTGGCTGAGGATGCGCAGGGCGGCGGCGCGGATGCGGGCGTCGGGAGCAGCCCAGAGTTCACGCCAGAGTTTGGCGGAGAAACGGTTCAGGCCCTCGCGGGTCCAGGCGGCTTCGAGCAGCAGGTGCCAGTCGGCCTCGCTGGCCTTGGGCAGGGCCTCCGACCAGCTGCGCAGGGCAGGCAGGACTTCGGAGGCGCCGCGCTCGCGCAGCTCGCGCTTGGCGAAGTGGCGGGTCCAGGCGCGGTCGCTCTTGAGCATCTCCAGCAGTTCCGGCACGGGAGCACCGGCGATCTTGGGCTTTTCGCTGAGCGGCCGGCCCTTGGCGGTGAGGCGCCAGATGCGGCCGTGCACGAGGTCGCGGCGCGGGTCGCGGAAGTCGACCTCACCGTGCTGGATGATGGGGTTGTACCAGTCGGCAATGTACAGCGCGCCGTCGGGGCCGGTGCGCACGTCGATGGGACGGAAGGCGCGGTGGTTGGAGGCGAGCACATCGGCTTCCTGCTTGGCAAGGTAGCCGCTGCCGCTGGCGGTCAGCTTGAAGCGGTTGACGCGGTTGCCGCGGAAGTCGTTGGTCACCCAGGAGCCGCGCCAGTCCTCGGGCCAGTGGGGATCGTCGAGGTACTCGAGGCCGCACTGCTTGGGCTGGCCGGGGCTGAGGCCGCTGAGGGTGCGCGCGGCGCCGGGCGAGGTCTTGAAGACACTGCCGGGGAAGATGTAGTTCAGGCCCTCGCCGCCGGCACCGTCGGTGGCGAAGCTCTGCCCCCACTTGTCGAACTCAAAGCCCCAGGGGTTGATCAGGCCCTTGCTGAGGATCTCCAAACGGCGCGTTTCCGGACGGAACTCCCAGACCCCGCCGCCCATGAGCCGGCGCACACCGTGCGGGGTCTCGATGTGGCTGTGGATGTAGATCGACTGCAGGAAGTACAGCAGACCCTCGGGCCCGTGGCGCATCGTGTGCAGCAGGTGGTGGGTGTCCTCGGTGCCGAAGCCGCTGAGCACGATCGTGCGTTCATCGGCCTTGAGATCGCCGTTGGTGTCGCGCAGGAAGAGCACCTCGGTCGAGTTGGCGACATAGACGCCGCCGTCGCCGGGGATGACCGCGGTCGGGATGTGCAGGTTTTCGGCGAAGACCGTCGACTTGTCGGCGCGGCCATCGCCATCGGTGTCCTCGAGCACGACGACCTGATCCTTGGCGGCGTCGCCGGGTTTGATCTGCGGGTAGGTGGTGCTGCTGACGACCCAGAGCCGGCCCTGGCTGTCCCAGTTCATCTGCACCGGCTTCTGGATCATCGGTTCCTGGGCCCAGAGGGTCACCTCCAGGCCTTCGGGCACGACGAAGCCGGCTTTCTGCACCTCCGGATTCGGGTCGGGCAGTTCGGCGGCGGACTTGGGCTGGGAGGCGAGGGCGCAGGAGGCGGCTCCAAGCAGGACGGTGAGGCGGGCGATCATGGCGGCGGGCATTGGGCCGGGAAGGCGGGTGAAATCAGAAACGGGGACAGTGAGGCGATCCGGCAAAAATCACAGGCGTTTGCGGGCATCGAGCAGGCCGGCCTTGATCTGCTGGATCCTGGCGTCGGCCTGGTCAATGAGCGGGTCGAACATGGGGATCTCGCGGGCGTTCTGGCCCTGCTCATGCTTGCGGAAACCGAACAGGTAGGTCTCGTTCTGCGGCCGCCAGCGGTTGAAGAAGAGTTCGTCCTTGTGCAGCACCTCGCGGCGCAGCGGTTCCAGCTCGGCGGCGGTGACCTGCGGCACGCTCAGGCCGAGGCCTTCGATGAGCTTGTGGCTGAGCTTTTCATAACCCACCAGCGTGTAGTGCACGCCGTTTTCGGTGAGCGGCGCGGACACCACACCGGGTTTGGGCACGCCGCCCATGAGTTCGAACCAGTCGACAAAAAAGGCGTTCTGGGCGCCGGCGAACTTGCGCAGGGCGTCGCGGAAGCTCGACAGCGCCTTGTTGGCGTCGGTCTGGTCGGGCAGCGGTGGCGGCAGGGTTTCCAGGGGGGGCGGCGAGGCGAGGATGAGGCGGACGCCGGGCGACTTGCGGCGGATCAGCTCGATCAGGTTGCGGTAGCCGGTGAGGAAGTCGGGCAGGCCGTTGAGGCGGTCGAAACCCATCTCCGAGCCGTAGCAGAGCAGGACGACGGTGGGCTTGAGCAGTTCCAGGTGCTTTTCCAGTCGCTCCAGGCCCTCCTTGGGTGGGCCGAAGTAGGAGCGGGCATGGCCGAAGACCGTGTCGCCGCTCCAGGCCAGGTTGCGCACGGTGATCTTCTTTTCGCCGAGCGCCAGGGCCAGCGCCGGCTCGAGGGTGGCGTAGCGCTGCTCGCGCTCGAGCACGGTGCTGCCGAGCAGGACCAGGCGGTCGCCGTCCTTGAATTCAAAGCGCTTCTTCTCGGGGGCCGCGGCCGGCGGTGCCGCGGGTTCCTGCGCGGCGGCGGCAAGGGTGAGGCCGGTCCAGGCGGTGAAGAGGACGGTGCGAATCATGGGAACGATATGGGACTCCCGCCGCATGCGGGCAACCCGCACTGTCGAGCTGTTCCGGCAGAGCCAGAACAGCGGCTTGGACATGACGCGGAGCGCGGGCGGGAGAGGCAGTTTCATGCAGGTGGGTGTCTGGTAACGTAAGCACGGTATTCGCTTTCCGGCAAAGGTTGTATCGGATTCGGCAGAGGCGTGCACAACCCCGCAGCTGGAACCCCCTCCACTCTTGGCCACTTCAGCGGCGACGCAGGACAAGCACAACGTCGAGGTGCCCGCCATCGAGCTGAAACTCGGTCGCGGCGTCGTGGGTGAAGTCGTGGCAGGCGACGGTTTCCAGCTCCGGCACCGCGCGCAGCAGGGCGCGCAGCTGGCGGGTGTCATAGGTGCGGAACGGCCAGCGTGTTTCCTGGGTCTGCGTCTTGCCTTCACGCCGGACGCGCAGCCGGGTGCGCAGGTTTTCCAGGCGCGTGCGCCGGTCGGCCGGCCAGGTGCGGGTGTTGCAGACCACCTCGACGCCGTCGCGCGTTGCCACCCAGCGCTCATGATCGGGCTGGGTGCGCTCGTAGTCGCTCAGGTGCAGGCCGAGCACGAACAGCCCGCCCGGGCGCAGGGCGGTGGCCACGCGCAGCAGGCAGGCGCGGGCGTCGGCCTCGGTCAGCAGGTACTTGAAGGTGCTGACCAGGCAGTGGGCGAGGTCGTAGCTGCCGGCGGCGGGCGCGGTGAAATCCTGCAGCCGGTCCGCCCAGAGCCGGGCGCGCAGGCCGGCCGCGGCAAGGCGGTCGCGGGCGTAATCGAGCATGGGTTGGCTGGCGTCAAAGCCGTCGACCCGCCAGCCGCGCCGCGCCAGTTCGAGCACCAGCCGGCCGCTGCCGCAGGCCGGTTCGAGCACGCGCCGGCTGCGAGCTGGACCGCCATGGCGACGCCAGACCGCCTCCAGGAAATCGGCTTCGCGCGCCGTGTCGGCGTCGAAGATGATGTCGTAGTACAGCGGCGTGTCGTACCAGTCGCGGTTGGCCATGGCTCAACCAAGCCCGGGCGGCCGGGACTGGCCAGCAACAATTCAGCCGACTCTGACGACCGCCTTGACGACAGCGCTGCCGGGCGCGGTCCAGGCGGACAGGGCGGTGGGCAACTCGTCCCAGGTGGCGCGGTGGCTGATCCAGGGGCGGGTGTCGATGCGGCCGGAGCGGATGAGGCCGAGGATGCGCGGAAAATCGCCGCTGAGCGCGTTGCGACTCGCCAGCAGGGTCAGCTCGCGACGGTGGAAGAGCGGATCGTCGAGCGGCACCGGCTCGGCGGTGATGCCGACGTAAACGACGCGGCCGGTGAAGCGGGCGAAGCGTGGGGCGCGCGCCATCGCCGCGGCGTTGCCGGTGGCATCGATGACGACCTGGGCACAGGGCGCGTCGGCCAACTCGGCAACCGCCGTCACGTCGGGATAATGCCGCTCGACAAAGGCGCGGCGGGCGGCGCTGGTTTCCAGCACGGTGACGCGGCGCGCGGCGAGGCGGGCGAATTCGAGCACGCTCAGGCCGATCGGGCCGGCCCCGACGATGAGCAGATCATCTTCGGACGTGGGTGCGGCGCGGTCGACCGCATGGCAGCCGATGGCGAGGGTTTCGACGAGGGCGAGCTGCTCGAAGTCGAGCGAGTTGTCCGGGTGCAGGCGGCGGGCCGGCAGCCGCCAGCGCTCGCGCAGGCCGCCATCGATGTGCACGCCGAGCACCTGCAGCGTTTCGCAGCAGTTCGTGCGGCCCTGGCGGCAGGCGTGGCAGTTGCCGCAGTTGAGGTAGGGCTCCACCGCACAGCGGTCGCCGGGCTGCAGGTGCCCGACACCGGGGCCAACGGCCAGCACCTCGACGCCGAGTTCATGGCCGAGCAGGCGCGGAAAGGTGATGAAGGGCATCTTGCCGAGCCAGCCGCTGATGTCGGTGCCGCAGACGCCCATGGCGCGGACGGCGACCAGGGCCTCGCCCGGCCCGGGCAATCCGGGTTCGGGCAGGTCGATCCAGTCGAACTGCTGCGGGGCGACGAGTTGCAGGGCGCGCATGGGCGCCGAGCATGGCACGGAAACCGGCGCGGGAAAGTCCGGCTTCAGCCGGTGGCGAGCGCGCGCCGGAGCAGGTCGAGGCTGGCGTTGCCGCCGCTGAGCATGCAGGCGACACGGGCGCCGCGCCACTGGGCGCGGGTCTTTTTCAAGGCTGCCCAGGCGAGCGCGCCGGCGCCTTCGGCGAGGTTGTGGGTGGCTTCGAGCAGTTCGCGCATGGCCCAAAGCGCTTCGTCGTCGGTGACGGTGACGATGGCGTCGGCATGGGCGCGCACGAGTGCCAGCGCGTCCGCGTTGGGCGTGCTGCAGGCGACCCCTTCCGCCACGGTGGTGGTGCTCGGCTGGGTGAGCAAACGGTCCTCATGGAAGGAGCGGGCGTAGGCGTCGGCATGGGCACTGACGACGCCGATCAGGCGGGTGGCCAGGCCGAGCGCCTGGCGCGCGGCGGCCAGGCCGCAGAAGCCGGAGCCGAGACCGATGGGCACGAAGACCGCGTCGAGCGGTGGCGTGGTGCGGAAGAGTTCGAGCGCCGCGGTGGCCACCCCGCGCACCAGCCAGGGATGAAAGGAGGGCACCGCGTGCAGGCCTTCGGCCCGGGCGAGTTCGCGCGAGTATTCCAGCGCTTCCTGAAATTCGCGCCCGTGTTCGACGAGTTCGGCGCCGAGCGCGCGCATGGCGGTGTTTTTGTCCGGGTTGTTGCCGCGCGGCACGACGATCACCGCGCGCAGGCCGTGCTGGCCGGCCGCCCAGGCGATCGACTGGCCATGATTGCCGGTCGAGGCGGCGATGACGCCCCCCACCTCCGGTTCAGCGCGGCGCAGTTCGTCGAGGTAGATCAGGCCGCCGCGCACCTTGAAGGCGCCGACGGGGGTGTGGTTCTCGTGCTTGACCCAGACCTCCGCACCGGCGGCAGCCGAGAGCAGCGGCCAGGGATGGGCCGGTGTCGGCGGCACGAAGGGCCGGATGCGTTCGGCGGCCGCTTCGATCTCGCTCAGGCTGGGCAGGGGCGGGGTCATTCGGTGTCGGCCAAACTGGCATCAAGCCGCAGCCAGTCCAGCAGCTCTTCACGACTCATGCGGGTGAGCAGCCCTTCCAGGCTGTCGGCGCTGCCGACCAGGTCGCTGGCGAGGCGCCCCTTGTCTTCGAGCAGGGTGTCGATGCGTTCCTCCAGCGTGCCGCGGCAGATGAGGGTGTGCACGACGACGGCGCGGCGCTGGCCAAGGCGGTGGGCGCGGTCGGTCGCCTGATTTTCCACGGCCGGATTCCACCAGCGGTCGAAGTGCACCACGTGGCTGGCGGCGGTGAGGTTGAGGCCGGTGCCGCCGGCCTTGACGCTGGCGACCAGGAAGGGCGGGCCGTCGGGGCGCTGGAAGGCTTCAACGAGTTCCGTCCGCCGCCGCACCGGCGTGCCGCCGTGCAGCACCAGGCCCGCGCGCCCGAACCGGCCGGCGAGGAAGCGGGCGAGCGGATCGCAGGTCTCGCGGAACTGGGTGAAGACGAGCAGGCGCTCATGCTGTTCGGCGAGGGCGGTGGCGATCTCGCCGAGGCGCAGGAACTTGCCGCTGGCCTCCGGCTGCCAGGCACCGTCACCATTCCAGTGGCTGGGATGGTTGCAAACCTGCTTGAACTGGCTGAGCAGGCGGAGCACCAGGCCGCTGCGTTCCTTCGGATCCAGCAGCGGGTCGGCGAGGCGGCGCGCGAGTTGGTCGACGAGCTTGGCGTAGATCGAGGCCTGGCGCCGGGTCAGGCCGCACCAGGCCTTGACGACGATCTTGTCGGGCAACTCGGGCAGCAGGCGCTTGTCGGTCTTCAGCCGGCGCAGCAGGAAGGGGCGGACGAGGCGGCGCAGGGGCGCGAAGCCCTCGGGGTCGCGGCCACACTGCTGGAGCAGGGCGGCGAACCCGGCCTGACTGCCGAGCAGGCCGGGCTGCAGGAAATCGAACAGGCTCCAGAGATCGCCGGGCCGGTTTTCCACCGGTGTGCCGGTGAGGGCGAGGCGGGCGCTAGCCGTCAGTCCTTTCACCGTGCGACTGACCCCGCTCGCCGGATTCTTGATGATCTGGGCTTCGTCGAGCACGACCAGACTCCAGCGGTGCTGTTGCCAGGCCTCGGCGCGCTGGAGCAGGGCGTAGGTGGTGAGCACGGCGTCATGGCCGGCCAGTTGGGCGGGATCTTCCAGGACACTCTCGACCTCGGCGCGCGACTGGAAGGCCGGGTGGGCGACACACAGGCGCAGGTCCGGGGCAAAGCGGGCGGCCTCGGCCTGCCAGTTGCCGAGCAGCGAGGCGGGCACGACCAGCAGGGCGGGACCCGAAGCTTCGGGCCGGCGCGCCAGCAGCAGGGCCAGCACCTGCAGGGTCTTGCCCAGGCCCATGTCGTCGGCCAGACAGGCGCCGAGGCCGAGCCGGGTCATGCCGAGCAGCCAGGCCAGGCCTTCGAGTTGGTAGGGTCGCAGGGTGGCGCGCAGGCCGGGCGGAGGAGTGGCCGCGGCGGGCTGGCGCAGCAGGTCGAGGGCACGGGCCAGTGCCTCGCCGGCTTCGGCCCGGCTCCACTCGCCGAGACCGGCGGGCGGTTCCGCCTGCTTGAGCCGCGGCGGCTGGCCGGCCAGCAGGCGCATGCCTTCGAGAAAGCCAAGGCCGCCCGCGCCGGCGGCCTGTTCGACGCGCTGCCAGTGTGCCAGCACCTCGCGCAGGCGCTCGGGATCGACCTCGACCCAGCGACCGCGCAGGGAGACGAGGCCGGTTTCTGAGCTGAGCAGGCGCTGCCATTCGGCGTCGCTGAGCGGTTCGCCATCGAGGCTGCGCTCGATGCGGAAGCGCAGCAGGGCGCCGGCGTGCAGGGCGGTCTGCGGCGGCAGGTCGAGGCGGACGGCAATCGCCGGGCGCGGCCCGCGGCCGGCGCGCCACCAGTCGGGCAGCTTGACGACGATGCCAGCGGCACGCAGGGCATCGCTTTCGCGCAGCAGTCGCCAGGCTTCGGCCGGGCTCAGGGCGAGCGGTTGAAAGAGTCGGCGGGACTCGAGCCACTCGCGCAGCAGGGGGCATTCTGCCGTGGCGCGGCGCACGGGGGTGAGCAGGCGGTCGAGCGCAGCTGTGTCGCCGGCCAGTTGTTGCAGGGCGCGCGCCAGCGGCAGGTGGCGGGGTTGGCCGGCGGCGTTGAGTCCCTCGCTGTAGGTGGCGAGGAAGGCGAAGGGGCGCTCGCGATCGCTCGGATTTTCCGCCAGGTGAAAGCTGATCCGGCCCACCGCCTGCCAGGCGGCATGGCGGGTGCGCAGCCAGTCGGCCACGCCCCCGGCATGGCCACTGGCGCGTTCGGCGACCTCGGCGGCGAGGGCCTGCCAGATCTCCTGCAGCCAGGCCGAGGTCACATGCTCGGCGCCAGGAAAGGGTGGCACCGCGGCGGCGCGGGCCTCGCAGGTCGCCGTCTCGGGTGTGGGGGCGGCAGCACCGTGCTGGCAGAGGGCGGCGAGGCAGCGGCAGGCCCAGTCGCGCAGCCAGCGCCAGGGCAGGTCGAGTTCGGTGTCGAGTTCCTTGGTGCCGAGGGTGAGCAGGAGTGTGGACGGCCCCTGTGCGGCGGCGCGGGCCAGCCTGGTCTCAGTCTCGCGGACAGGCTGGCCCTCGACGAGCAGCGTGCCTTCGGGGCGGAGAACGAGTTCCAGCATGAGGCGTTCTCAAGCCGAGATTGCGCCGGCCGGCAAGCCAAGCTTTGAGCCCCCGCCCCCGATGGCGGGCCGAAAAGCGCGGCTTGAACCAGTGCCAAAGGTGCGGCTAGCTACGGCATGCCTTGCCTGACGCTGCCGAGGTGTTGCATCCCTGGCCACCGCGCTCGCCCTGGGTTTGCAGCAGGAATGAGTGCGCAATCCGGTGGCGGGCATCCGCACCTTCGCGTTGCTGACCCTGTTTGGCTCTTCCACCGGCCTGATTGGCCTGGCGCATGATCTTGGTCGGCGGCCTCGCCAATGGGCTGTTCAAAATGGGACTGGTCGCCCTGTCGGAACCCCGGCTTTCCGCCGAGCCGCCCTGCCAGCGATGGCCGCCGCCTTGGTCGGCGGCCTGACCCTTCTGGCCTTGTGGCCCTGAAAAAACACAAAAAATTTTCGAGGAAAACCAAGCCAGGACAAGAAAACCGCGCGTTGATACGTTGTGGGCTGGCCGGGGCATCACGTCACGGCGTCACCCTCCACCCAAAACTAGCATACCATCCGATGAAAACTCTGTTCTCCCTCCTCGCCGTCGCCGGCTTCGCCTCCGCCGCTCCGGTCAACACCGAGTGCCCGGTCGCCGGCAAGCCCGCCAAGCCTTCCGTGACCACCACGCACGAAGGCAAGGAAATCGCCTTCTGCTGCAACAACTGCAAGGGCAAGTTCGAAGCCGATCCGGCCAAGTACGCCAAGAAGGTCAAGTAAGACTCCGGGCCAAGCCCAAACAAAAAGCGGAGCTGCTCACGCGGCTCCGCTTTTTTGTCGCTGCATCCTGCCGGCCTCAGCCGCGGGACACGTTTTTGAATTCGCGGGTCAGTTGGGTGAGCGAGTCCTCGACCCCCATGCGCTCCAGGCTGGAGGCGCCGACAAAGCCGTCGGCGGTGGTCTTGCCCAGGATGTATTCGACATCCTTCGGCGTGTTGATCGGTCCGCCGTGGGTGAGGGTGAAGACATCGGGCTTCACACTCTTGGCGGCGTCAATGATCTCCTGGGTGCGCTTGACGGTGAAGTCCCAGTCGACCACCGCGTTCACCACGCCGATGCTGCCGCCGACGGTGGTGCCGACGTGGGCGATGATGGCGTCGGCGCCCTGTTTGGCCATCTCGACCGCCTCCTCGGGGGTGGCGACGTAGACGATGCTGAACAGGTCCATGCGCGTGGCCAGGCCGACCATTTCAAACTCCTTCTGCACGCTCATGCCGGTCTCCTCGAGCACGCCGCGGAAGTGGCCGTCGACAATCGTGTGGGTGGGGAAGTTGTTGACGCCGCTGAAGCCCATCTCCTTGACCCGGCCCAGCCAGTGCCACATGCGCCGGCGCGGATCGGTGGCGTGCACACCGCAGACGACCGGGATTTCCCTGACCACCGGCAGCACCTCGTACTCGCCGATCTCCATGGCGATGGCATTGGCGTCGCCATACGCCATCAGGCCGCAGGTGCTGCCGTGGCCCATCATGCGGAAGCGGCCGCTGTTGTAGATGATGATGAGGTCGGCGCCGCCCTTCTCGATGAACTTGGCGCTGATGCCGGTGCCGGCACCGGCGGCGATGATCGGTTCCCCCTTGGCCAGGGTGGCCTTGAGGCGGTCGACGACTTCCTGCTTCGTGTAGGGATTTCCGATTCCGGTCCAGGGATTGGGCATGGCGGTGAGGAGTTGGGATTGGCGATTTCTGATGGATGATTTGGCTCGCCGACAGAACTGGCCTGTTCAATCATCCACCAAGGATCCTAAATCATCAATCGCGACTGCATGCACGCTGCGGCCTCCATCCATGAACTATCCGAAACCCACACCCACGGGCCGGACACCGAGTTCCGGGTGGTGCGCGCCGACGAGACCGACCGCCGTGCCTGGCTGCGCGGGGCGCCGGCCTGCGGCACGCTGAAGACCCACCGCATCGCCCACGCCGGGGTGATGACCGCCCGTGCGCCGTACCGCATCGTGCGCATGCACCAGGGCGGCCTGTACTTCCTGGCCTGCCTGGAGGGCGAGGGCCGGGTGCTGGTGGATGGGCGCTGGCAAAAATGCGCCGCCGGCACGGCGGTGGCGCTGCCGCCCTTCATGGTCAACGCCTTCGAGGCGGTGCGCGGCAAGTCCTGGCGCTGCTGCTGGGTGCGCTACGAGCAGGAGCCGGGTCAGCGACCCATCCTCAGCAGCAGTTCGCCGCAGATGGCCGCCTTCGACGGCCGGCCTTTGTGGAACGCCATCGAGGGCCTGATCGACGAGGCCGGCCAGGCGGCGAAACCGGCCGCCATGTTCCATTGGGTTGAACTGGTGCAGGGCTACGTCGAGCGCTTCGCCCAGCCCTGGCAGCAGGACGACCGGCTCTGGCGCGTCTGGGAAAAGGTGGCGGCCGACGTCGGCCGCGACTGGACGCTCGACGAGCTGGCGCACCAGGCGCATGTCAGCGCCGAGCACCTGCGCCGGCTCTGCCGCAAGGCGCTTGGCCGCACGCCCATGCATCACGTCACCTGGCTGCGCATGCGCAAGGCCTGTGAGCTATTGGCGACCACCAACCTCAAGATCGAGACCGTGGCGAACGCGGTCGGCTACCAGAATCCGTTCGTCTTCTCGAACACCTTCAAGAAATGGATCGGCTGGCGGCCGAGCGAGCATCGCAGCCGCATGGGAGCCTGAGCCAGCCCGCTGTTCGCACACCTGTCGGCTGCGGCAGCGGAACCTCGTTGCCAAATGGGCGGGAAGCCGGCAGGGTCACAGGTCGTTGTCCTCCAGCACCGCCGGCTCCCGCTGCGGCAGGCTGAGGTGCCTGCGGCTGAGCAGGACGTAGAACACCGGCGTGAACAGCAGGCCGAAGAAGGTGACGCCGATCATGCCGTAGAAGACCGCGGTGCCAAGCGCCTGGCGGATTTCCGCGCCGGGGCCCTCGGCGATGACCAGCGGCAGCACACCGAAGATGAAGGCGAAGCTGGTCATCAGGATCGGCCGCAGGCGCAGGCGCGTCGCTTCGACCGCCGCCGCCCACTTGTCCATGCCGGCCTGCTGGCGCTGGCGGGCGAACTCGACGATGAGGATGGCGTTCTTGGCCGCCAGACCGACCAGCACGACGAGGCCGACCTGGGTGAAGATGTTGTTGTCCATGCCGCGCAGCCAAACGCCGGCGAGGGAACTGAGCAGGCACATCGGCACGATGAGGATGACCGCCAGCGGCAGGCTCCAGCTCTCGTATTGCGCGGCCAGCACGAGGAAGACAAAGAGCACGCAGAGCGGGAACACGAAGGCGATGGTGTCGCCGGCGAGGATCTGCTGGAAGGTGAGGTCGGTCCACTCAATGGCGAAGCCGTCCGTCAGGGTGTCCTTCGCCAGGCGCTCGACACGTTCGATCATCTGACCGGAACTGACTCCCTGCAGGGTGCTGCCGTTGATGTCGGCGGTGACATACATGTTGTAGCGCGCCACGCGGTCCGGACCGCTGATGCGGCGCACCTTGACGAGGGCTCCCAGCGGCACCATCTCGCCCTTCTGATTGCGGATTTTCAGGCGCAGCACGTCCTCGGGCCTGACACGAAAGCGCGGCTCGGCCATGGCGGTGACCTGATAGGTGCGGCCGAACAGGTTGAAATCGTTGACGTAAGCCGATCCGAGGCAGACCTGCAGCGTCTCGTTGAGGTCAGCCAGCGAGATGCCCATGCTCTTGGCGGCCTGGCGGTCGATGTCGAGAAAGAACTGCGGCGTGTTGGCGCGGAAGCCGGAGATGATCGAGGTGAAGCCGGGCTCGTCACTGAGCGCCGCCATCAGCCGGCTGGTCGCGGCTTCCAGGCTGGCGAGGCCGGCGTTGTTCAAATCCTGCACCTGGAACTTGAAGCCGCCGGCATTGCCGAGGCCGCGCAGGGAGGGCGGCGGCAGAACAATGACGCGGCCGCCCTGAATGCCGGCGTAGCGCCGCTTCATCTCGGCAATCAGCTCGTCGGCACTCTGGCCGGGGCCGCGCTTTTCGTGCGGCTCAAAGACCAGGAAGGCGGCACCGACGTTGCTCTGGTTCGCCTGCAGCACCGACGAATAACCGGAGATGGCGAAGGTGTGGGCGATGCCGGGCGTGGTGCGGGCAATCTCGTCCATCTGGCGCACCACCGCGTCGGTGCGCTCGAACGAGGCGCCGTCGGGCAACTGGACAACGACAATGGCGTAGCCCATGTCGAGCGAGGGCAGGAAGCCGGTGGGGGTGATCTTGAAAAGATGGCCGGCGAGGCCGATCAAGCCGGCGTAGATGAGCAGAACGACGAAACCCAGGCGGACGAGTTTGCCGACAACGGCACCGAACAGGCTGGAAACGCCGTTGAAGAAGGCGTTGAAGCCGCGGAAGAACCAGCCGAACAGGCCGTCGATGCCGCGTTGCAAGAGGTCGGGCTTGGCGCCATGGGACGGCAGCAGCAGGGTGGTCAGCGCCGGGCTGAGGGTGAGCGAATTGAAGGCCGAGATGATCGTCGAGGCGGCGATGGTGAGGGCGAACTGGCGGTAGAACTCGCCGGTGATGCCCCCCAGGAAGGCGGTCGGTACGAATACCGCGGTCAGCACCAGTGCCACGGCAATGACTGGCCCGGTAACCTCGCGCATCGCCAGCAGGGTGGCCTGGCGCGGCGTGTGCCCCTGGGCGATGAATCGCTCGACGTTTTCGACGACGACAATGGCATCGTCGACCACGATGCCGATGGCGAGCACCAGGCCGAACAGGGAGAGGTTGTTGAGGGTGAAGCCAAAGGCCTGCATGACCGCCAGGGTGCCAATCAGCGAGACCGGCACGGCGAGCAGCGGGATGAGCGAGGCGCGCCAGTTCTGCAGGAAAAGCACGACGACGAAGACGACGAGCACGACCGCCTCCAGCAGGGTGGTCAGCACCGCCTGCATCGAGGCACGGACAAAGCGGGTGGGATCGTAGTTGATGCGGTAGCCCACACCCGGCGGAAAGCGCTCCTTGAGCCGCTCCATCTCGGCATAGACACTGTCGGCCGTGGTCAGGGCGTTGGTGCCTGGCAGCTGGAAGACCCGCAACGACACGGCGTTTTTGCCGTCCATGTAGGACTTCACGGCATAGTCGCGCGCGCCCAGTTCGATGCGGGCGACATCCCTGACGCGAATCACCTGGCCGTCATTGTTCGTCTTGAGAACGATGTCGCCAAACTCCTCCGGTTCGATGAGGCGGCCCTTGGTGGTGAGCGTGTAGCTGAAGCTGGTGCCCTCCGGCGCCGGCATGGCGCCGAGCTGCCCTGCGGCCACCTGGACGTTCTGCTCGCGGATCGCACGCAGCACGTCGCCGGCGGTCAGGTTGCGCGCGGCGATCTTGTCGGGATCCAGCCAGATGCGCATCGAGAAGTCGAGCCCGCCCAGGGTCGAGGCTTCGGCCACGCCAGGCAGGCGGGCGATCTGGTTCTGCACCTGCAGCAGGACGTAGTTCGAGAGATAAATGACGTCACGCGAGTCGTCCGGCGAATAGAACTGCACCGCCAGCGTCAGGTCGGGGGAGCGCTTCTGCGCCAGCACGCCGAGGCGGCGCACATCCTCCGGCAGGCGCGGCAGGGCGGCATTGACGCGGTTCTGCACCAGCACCTGCGCCTGATTGAGATCGGTGCCGAGTTGGAAGGTCACCGTCAGGTTCATGCGCCCGTCGTTGGTGCAGGAGGACGACAGGTACAGCATGCCCTCGACGCCGTTGATCTCCTGCTCGAGCGGCGTTGCCACCGTGTCGGCCACAACCTGGGCGTTGGCGCCCGGGTAGGTGGCGCTGACGACCACGGTTGGCGGTACGACATCGGGGTACTGGTTGACCGCCAGACCGAAGTAGGACAGCCCGCCCAGCAGGGTGATGACGATGCTCAGGACCGTGGCGAAGATCGGCCGGTCGACAAAAAAGCGCGCGAGGTTCATGGCTGGGTCGGCTTGCCGGCGGGCGCGAGCAGCGACCGCATTTCCACCTCGGCCTTGACCTCGGCCTTCATGCCCTGGCGCACCAGGGCAACACCATCGACCACGACCCTGTCACCGGCACCGAGGCCGCTCTTCACCACGCGCAGACCCTCGTGCAGCGGGCCGATTTCCACCGGCACCTGGCGCACGGTGTCAGCTTCGCCCAGCACGAAGACGAAGGGCTTGCCCTGATCGCTGCCGACGGCGTTGTCATGAATCAGCCGCGCGCTGTACCTGCCGCTGCCCGGGATGCGAACGCGGGCAAAAAAGCCGGGGGCCATCAGGCCGCCGGGATTGGGGAAGACCGCACGGGCACGGATGACGCCGGTGCCGGGATCCAGACGGTTGTCGACAAAGTCGATAACCCCCTTGTGCGGGTACCCCTCCTCGCTGGCCAGGGCCATCTCGGCTGGAATCTGGCCATCGAGGGCGCTGGCGCGGCTGCCCTCGCGACGCAGCTCGCGGTACTTCAGGGAGGATTGCTCATCGACATCCAGGTAGCACTGGATCGGGTCGACCGCGACAATGGTGGTCAGCACGGTGGCGTTGGAGGCGTTGCTGCCGCCGCTGATCAGGTTGCCCTCGGTGACCAGAGCCTGGCCGATGCGACCGCTGATCGGGGCGCGCAGCTGGGTGAATTCGAGGTCGAGCTTGGCGGTCTCCAGCGCCGCACGCGCCGAACGCAGGGTGGCTTCGGCCTCGGCCAGGGCCTGGTTGCGCTGCTCGATCTCCTCGACGGCAATCGCCTTCGAAGCCGTCAACTCCTTGGCGCGGCGCGCCTCCATCTTGGCCAGCTCCACCCGCACCTGCGAACGCTCGACCTCGGCCTGGGCACCATCAACCACGGTCTGGTAGGGACGTGGATCAATCGTGTAAAGCAGGTCGCCCGCCCTGACATCGCTGCCTTCGCGAAAATGAATTTTCTCCAGATAACCCGAAACACGCGCCCGCACTTCCACCGAGGCCGGCGCAGCGAGGCGGCCGATGAACTCATCCCACTCGACGAGTTCGGTTGTCAGGGGCTTGGCGACAGTGACTGGCGGCGCGGGTGGAGCCGCCGCGGGCGCCCGGGCGGCGCGCTCGCAGGCAACCGGCAGGGCGAGTGCCAGACTGAGCAAAAGGAGACGATGCATGGGGAGTGGGAGGCTGGGCAGGGCCGTTTATTCCCATACGTTCGTCCGGGTCGGCGTCCACCCTTGATCTGCCCGAGGGGTGTGGAAAAGGCATGCGACACCCCCTTGCCACGTCCAGCGGGCATGCCATCATGGTCACGCCGCATGAAACGCCTTTACCGCAACGCCCGCATCGCCCGTGCCGACAGTCCTCAGCTCGACGAGGCCGACGTCCTGGTCGAGGGCGACCGCATCACGGGTGTCGCGCCTGGAATGGGGAATGTGGCCGACTGCGTCGAAATCGACTGCTCCGGAGCCATTCTGCTGCCGGCCCTGTTTGACCTCCATGTGCATGCCCGCGAACCCGGGCAGGAGGAAAAGGAAAACCTCGCCAGTTGCACCGAGGCCGCCATCAACGGCGGCGTCACCGGTTTCGTCATGATGCCGGACACCACGCCGTCAATCGACGGTGCCGGCACCCTGCGCTCCGCTTTGGAGAGCGCCCGCCGCACCCGTCTCGGCCCGGGCATCCTTGCCGCCGGCGCCATCACCAAGGGTCGCCAGGGGCAGGAACTCGCCGGCATCGCCGGCATGCAGGCCGCCGGCTGTGTGCTGCTCAGCGATGGCGGTGCGCCGGTCGACAACCCGCAGGTGCTGCGCAGGGCGATGGAGTACGCCCGCGAATTCGGCCTGCCCATCGCCTGCCGCGGTGAGGTGCGCGAACTGTCCGGCAAGGGTTGCCTGCACGAGGGCCGGGTCAGCTATGCACTCGGCCTGCCCGGCATCCCGAGCATCAGCGAGGAAATCGGCATCGCCCGCGACATCCGCCTCGCCGAATACACCGGCGTGCACCTGCACATCCAGCAGGTCAGCACGGCCAAGGGACTGGCGACGATCCGCCGTGCCAAGGAGCGCGGCATCCGCGTCACCTGCGAGGTGTCGCCACACCACCTGATCTTCCATCACGAGCACGTCGGCGACTACGACACGCACTTCAAGGTCAACCCGCCCCTGCGCACGCCCGAGGACAACGCGGCCCTGCTTGAGGGCCTGCGCGAGGGCTGGATCGACGCCATTGCCAGCGGCCACGCGCCGCACACGCCGTTCGAAAAAAACCAGGACTTCGCCAGCGCGCCCTTCGGCATCACCGGCCTGGAAACCGCCCTGGTCAGTCTGCACCACCACTTCGTGACCACCGGCGCGCTCGACTGGGGCACCCTGGTCCGCCGCTGCAGCGTTGAGCCGCGCCGCCTGCTCGGCCTCGACCCCGTGCCGATTGAGGCGGGCGGACTCGCCGAGTTTGTCGTCTTCCACCCCGACCGCGAAACCACCTTCTCACGCAGCTTCCTGCAGTCGAAGAGCGCCAACACGCCCTTCCTCGACCGCACCCTGCGCGGCTGCGTCGAACGTGTCATTTTCCGGGGCATCGAGCTGCTCGCCCGCTGAACGCGGCTCATAGCGCGACGCGCGCCTTGAGAAAGGGAATCAGTTCGTCGACCCCAAAATCGGCCAGCACCTCGCCATCCCAGTCCATCGTCGGTGCCTTGCTCTGGCCGGACAGCGCCACCATCTCGCGCATGGCCTCGGCATTGCCGCTGACCACGATCTTGCGGTAGGGCAGGCGGTGCGCGTCGAAGTAGTCGAGGACTTCCTCGCACCAGGGGCAGCCGGTCTTGACGTAAAGCAGGGGCGTGGGCATGGCGCACCGCATGCACCCGGCCGGCACCGCGGTCAAGCCGGGGCGACGACCGACAAGTTTTTTTCAAGCCCTGGCCGTGTCCGACCGTTGAAGAGGCATGCAACGCCTCCCACTCCTGCTCGCCCTGCTCCTGCCCGCGCTCGCTTCCGCCGCCAACTGGCCCATGTGGCGCGGTGCCAACGGCGATGGCAGCTGCGCCGAATCCGGCCTGCCGCGCACCTGGAGCGCCACTGAAAATGTCCTATGGAAGGTTCCGCTGCCCGAGGGCGGCAACTCGACCCCCGTGGTCTGGGGCGACCAGTTGTTCCTGACCCAGGCGATCGAAAAAGAGGGGCGGCGCCTGCTGCTCTGCCTCGACGTCAAGACCGGCAAAAAGCGCTGGGAGTCGGGTACGACCTACACCCAGCCGGAGCTGACCCACAAAACCAACCCCTACTGCGCCGGCTCGGCCGCCACCGACGGCGAGGTGGTGCTGGCCTTTTTCGGCTCGGCCGGCCTGTTCTGCTACGACCTCAACGGCAAGGAGCTGTGGAAGCGCACCGACCTCGGCAAACTCCATCACATCTGGGGCAGCGGCACCTCGCCCGTGCTTGCCGGCCACCACGTCTTCCTCAACTTCGGCCCCGGCGAAACCACGGTTCTGTATGCCTTCGACAAAAAAACCGGCCGCACTCTCTGGCAGCATCAGGAGCCCGGCGGCAACTCGGGCGAGGCCGGTGGCAAGAGCTGGCTCGGCTCGTGGGCCGACCCCCTGCTGCGCAAGGTCGGCAGCCGCTACGAACTGTTCATGTCCTGGCCCGGCCGCGTCTGCGCCTTCGACCCGGCCAGCGGCAAGCAGCTGTGGACCTGCGCCGGCCTCAACCCGCTCGTGTACAATTCGCCCGTCTATGACGCCGCCAGCGAACACGTCATTGCCTTTGGCGGCTACGGTGGCATGGGCGTCGCCGTCAAGGCCGGCGGCGAGGGCGATGTCACCACCTCACGCCGCCTCTGGCACCTGCCCAAGGTCAGCCAGCGCATCGGCTCGGGCGTCGTTCACGAGGGGCATCACTACATCCTCAGCGACCCCGGCATCGCCGAGTGCCGCGACCTGAAGACCGGCGAGATGGTCTGGAACGAGCGCCTCAAGGGCCCGGGCCCGACCGGGCAGAACTGGTCGTCGATCGTGCTCAGTGCCGACGGCCTCTGCTACGCCGTCAATCAGGGCGGCGACGCCTTTGTCTTCCGAGCCAGCCCGAAGTTTGAGCTGCTCGCCACCAACTCCATCGGTGAAAAAGTCATCGGTTCCATCGCCGTCAGCGACGGCCGCCTGTTCCTGCGCAGCTACCAGCACCTCTGGTGCGTGGGAGGAAAATAGGAGATGGCAGATGGGAGATCGGAGATGGGAGATGGGAGATGTTAGATAGGCGCTCGGCGCAGTCAATACATGGGTAACAGATTTGGGTCAGAACATGGGTGACACTTTCAGGGGGTGGGGTTACACGTTGAGTTGAGGATGGTGGTTGGGGTTGAGATCAGGCTTTGCTTCGGTGGTTTGGCCGCTGGAGCGTAGCGGAAGCGGCCAAACCACCGGTCGCGCCCCCGGGTGGGGGTGGGGAGGCTGGCCGAAAACTCAGGGTGTCAGTGTACAAATGCCCGAGCAGCAGGCTCGAAAACCACAGCTCGATGCGGTTGTCCTCCTGCTCGCCAAAAGCCACATCCCAGCCCGACAGGCTGGTGCTGATGAGGATGGGCTCGCATGAAAAACAAATCGTGCCGTTCTTTCGCACTCGGCGGGTTTCCCTGCCTTGGTAATCCAGTTCCTCAGGCGTGCCCTCGTAGGACCTGATGGATGGCTGGTAACACTCCGCTGGCGTTGCCATCCCCAGCGCCTCATGCGGGCGCTCCGTGTTGAATTCCTGACGCCAGAGATCAAACGCCTCCTGGGTGCAGCCCACTCGCCCCGCCTGCAGTTCCTTCTTCACGTCTCGGTGCATCCGTTCATGTGCTCCGTTGTCCTGCGGGCACCCCGGCCGGCTGCGTTCCAAATCAATGCCCAATGCCAGCCACCAGACCGACAGGCGACTCAGCCCGTGCAGGGCGTTCGCGGAGGCAAAAGGTGGGCCGTTGTCACTACGGATGGCTGCAGGCAGACCGTGTGCCTCAAACAACCTCTCAAAGCAGGCCCGGACCGTTTCCGTGCGGGCGTTGGCCACCGCGCGCAAGTCCAAGACCATGCGGCTGTGCTCGTCACGCACCGTCAGCGGTTCGATCCGGTGCCCGCGGTTGTCGCGCCACCAACCCTTGAAATCCACACTCCAAACGTCGTTGGGTGCCTCGGCCTTGAGCCCACGGGCCAGTCGCCCGTTCTGCCTGACCTCGCGCCGCCGCCGCTCACGGGTCAATCCCGTGCGTTCCAGCACGCGTTTGAAGCTGCTTTCGCTGGGCGGTTCCATCCGGTGGGCTCGCCGATAGAGCTCCTGAAGCTTGCGCGCCCCCCAGTGGGGATGCGCCTGACGGAGCCTCACGATTTCACAAACCTCCGCCTCGGTCAGCTCATGCGCGTGGCTCTTGGGCCGACGGCTCTGCTCCGCCATGCCTGCAATGCCCTCATTGAGAAAGCGTTCCCGCCATTTGTAGCCCGTCTTGCGGCTGATGCCGTAATCGCGGCACAAGTGCGCGAAGTCGCTGCAGCTGAGAGCCTTCATCACAAATTCAATTCTTTGGTCCATGGCTTGGGTCTGTTTCCAGGGCATCCAGCAGACTCGCTCGCGCTCGTCTGCCTTGCCTGTGTGTCACCCATGTTTTGAACCATTCGTGTCACCTATGTATTGAACCTGCACC
>DAIUCN010000003.1:0-127277 GCA_036846165.1 Prosthecobacter sp. | reverse complement strand
CTCCCACGCCGCCCGCTTCTCCGTTCCCATGTCGCCCGCCCTCCTCCGTTACTGCCCCGATCTCTATCACTACCAGCGCCGCCAGACCCGCGTCTGCCAGGTCGGCCCGGTCGGCATCGGTGGCGACAATCCGGTGCGGGTGCAGTCGATGCTGACCAGCGACACCCGCGACACGGAGTCCTGCGTGCGCGAGGCGCTGGAGCTGGCTGCCGCCGGCTGCGAGATCGTCCGGGTCACCGCCCAGACGCGGGTGATCGCGGAAAATTTGCGCAACATCCGCGACGGCCTGCGCGCCGCCGGCTGCGAGGTGCCGCTGGTGGCCGACATTCATTTCAAGCCCGATGCCGCCCTGGAGGCGGTGAAGTGGGTCGAGAAGGTGCGCGTCAACCCGGGCAACTACGCCGACAAGAAGAAGTTCGCGGTGAAGGAATACACCGATGAGGAATATGCCGCCGAGGTGGCCTTCATGGAGGAGCAGTTCGTGCCCCTGGTCGAGGAGTGCAAGCGGCTCGGCCGCGCCATGCGCATCGGCACCAACCACGGCTCATTGAGCGACCGCATCATGAACCGCTGGGGCGACACCCCGCTGGGCATGGTCGAGAGCGCGCTGGAGTTTGCCCGCATCGCCCGCGCCCGCGGTTTCCACAACTTTTTGTTCAGCATGAAGGCCAGCAACCCGAAGGTCATGATTGAGGCCTACCGGCTGCTGGTTGCCCGGCTCGAGGAGTTGGGGGGCGACTGGAATTACCCGATCCATCTCGGGGTTACCGAAGCCGGCGACGGTGAGGACGGTCGCATCAAGAGCGCCATCGGCATCGGCTCGCTGCTGGCCGACGGCATTGGCGACACGATCCGCGTCTCGCTGACGGAGGATGCCATCCATGAGATCCCGGTGGCGCGCGCCCTGGTTGCCTCGGTGACCGGGGCCATGCAGGTCTGTGCCGGCACGCAGGTGGTGGCGCCGGCGGCGGCCGGCTACGACGCCTTCAGCTACCGCCGGCGCGCCTCGCAGAAGCTCGTCCTTCAGGGCGTCGAGGTCGGCGGGGGCGCGACGGTGGCGGTGTTCGCTCCGCAGGCGCATTGGGACGCGCTGGCGCACAAGCTGGACAAGCTGGGCGACTACAAGCCGGAGATCGTTTGGGAAACCAGCGGCGCGCTCGAGCTCGATCCGCGCGATGACGCCGCCCTCGCTGCGGTCAACGCCGGTGGCGAGGTCCGCCTGGTGACGGTGGCCGACGGCACGCCGCTGCACCCGATCCATGCCTACCGCCTGCTGGCGGCAAAGCTCGACGAGCGCCATCCCATTCTTCTGAAGGATCGCTTCGCGCCGGCGGCCGGCGAGGGCGACTTCACCGCCAACCTGCTCGCCGCCGCGACGCCGCTCGGCTCGCTGCTCTGCGACGGCATCGGCGATGCCGTGCTGGTGCGCAGCGAACCGGCGCCGGGGCAGTCGCTGCGGCTTGCCTACAACATCCTGCAGGCCGCCGGCGTGCGCATTTTCAAGACGGATTACGTCGCCTGCCCGAGCTGCGGGCGGACGCTGTTCAACCTGCAGCAGACGACCCAGAAAATCCGCGCGGCCACCGGTCATTTGAAGGGCGTGCGCATCGCCGTCATGGGCTGCATCGTCAACGGCCCCGGTGAGATGGCCGATGCCGACTTCGGCTACGTCGGCGGCGCGCCCGGCAAGATCAATCTGTACGTCGGCAAGACCGCGGTGAAGTTCAACATCCCCGAGGAGGAGGCCGTGGAGCGCCTCGTCGATCTGATCAAGGAGCACAACCGCTGGTTTGAGGCGGCCTGAGGGGCGCGCGGTCGCGCGGGGCATGGGTGGCGCGCCCTGTCTCAGGGCGCCGGGTTTGGGGGTTGGAAGGCTCCATTTTGGATCCTGCACGGCGAGCTGAGGACAGCCCGCCCCACCCGGTATCGCTGTTGGGAACGACCTGCGGGAAGCAGTGGGGTCCCTGCCCCCGGCAACAGCGAGGGGGCCCCAGCCGGAAAATCCCTCCTCGCTCCGGCCCGAACCCTGCGCTATGAAGCTGCATGCGTTCCCTCAAGGCTGAACCCTGTCCCGATCCGGCGCCGCCGCCGGGGGTGACGCTGCTGCCGGACGGAGCCTGTTTTGTGGTGCATTCGCGCCATGCCACGGCGGTCCAACTCTGCCTCTTCGATCCCGCGGATCCGACGCGTGAGATCGCCCGCCATCCAATGACCCGCGGCGAGCGCGACCTCTGGCGCCTGCACCTGCGCGGTGCCAGGCCGGGGCTGGTTTATGGCTACCGCGCCCACGGCCCCTGGCTGCCGGAAAACGCGCTGCGCTACAATCCCAACAAGCTGCTGCTCGATCCTTACGCGCGCGCGCTGCTGGGTACGGCGCACGGCCACTCGGCGCAGCTCGGTCCCGAAGGGCCGGGCGAGGGCAACGGTGCGCTCGACAGCGCCCCGTTCACCCCCAAGGCCGTTTTGGTCGACGAGGGTTTCGACTGGGGCGACGACCGCCCGCCGCGGCGGCCCTGGTCCGAGACGGTGATCTACGAGTTGCACGTCAAGGGTTTCACCCAGCGGCACCCGCAGGTGCCGGAGGCGCTGCGCGGCACCTATGCCGGGCTGGCGCATCCGGAGGTGGTCCAGTATCTGCGCGAGCTCGGCGTCACCAGCCTGCAACTGCTGCCGGTGCATCAGCATCTCGACGACCAGTTCCTGCTCGAGAAGGGCCTGACAAACTACTGGGGCTACAACACGATCGGCTTTTTTGCGCCGCACCAGGAGTATGCCGCGGCGACCGATCCTGGCGGTTGCGTTCGCGAGTTCAAGGCCATGGTCAAGGCCCTGCATGCGGCCGGCCTGGAGGTGATCCTCGACGTCGTTTACAACCACACCGCCGAGGGCGACGAACGCGGGCCAACCCTGCTGTTCCGCGGTCTCGACGACCGCCTCTATTACCGCCATCACTTCGGCGAAAGCGGCGCCAGCTATGTCAACGTCACCGGCTGCGGCAACGCCGTCAACACGGCGAGTCCGCCGGCCCTGCGCCTCATCCTCGACAGCCTGCGCTACTGGGTCACCGAGATGCACGTCGACGGCTTCCGCTTCGACCTCGCGGTGACGGTGGCGCGCGACGACGACCATGCATTCCACGCCAACAGCCAGTTCCTGGCCGCGGTCGCTCAGGACCCTGTGCTGGCCAGGGTCAAGTTGATCGCCGAGCCCTGGGACATCCTGCGGCTCGACAGCTATCAGGTCGGCGGTTTTCCCGAGCCCTGGCGCGAGTTGAACGGTCGCTACCGCGACAGTGTGCGGCGTTTCTGGATGAACGAGCCGGGCTCGACCGCCGAGTTCGCCAAGCGCCTGTGCGGCAGCCAGGATCTCTACGGCTGGAGCCAGCGGCCGGCGCTCACCAGCATCAACTTCCTCACCTCGCACGATGGCTTCACCCTGCTCGATCTGGTCAGCTACGAGCGCAAGCACAACGAGGCGAACGGCGAGGCCAACCGCGACGGCGACGACGCCAACCACAGCACGAACTGCGGGGTGGAGGGGCCGACCGACGATGCCGAGGTGCTGGCCCGGCGCGCGCGCCTGCGACGCAGCCTGATGGCGACCCTGATGACTTCGGTGGGCGTGCCCTTTCTGACGGCCGGCGACGAGCGCGGCCGCAGCCAGGGCGGCAACAACAATGCCTACTGCCAGGACAACGTGGTGAGCTGGATCGACTGGTCGGTTTGCGACGAGGCCATGCTCGCCTGCACGCGTCGGTTGATCGCGTTGCGGCGCACGGAGCCGGCCCTGCGGCGGACCGTGTTTTTCACCGGTCTGCCCGCGACCGAAGGCGGTCCAGCCGATGTGCTTTGGCTGCGCGGCGACGGTCATCTGCTCTGCCATGAGCGCTGGCATGAGCCGGTCCGCAGTCATTTCGGCGCCCTGCTGGGCGAGGGACTGCTGCTGCTTTTCAACCGCGCCGGCGAGGCCATCGATTTCCTGCTGCCGGGCGATCGCGCCTGCGTCTGGGAGATCGTCTTTGACAGTGCCCACGACGGCCATGCGGCGCCGCCGCGCCATCCGGCGCACTACCACGGCGGCCGTTCCTACGCGCTGGCCGCAAACAGTTTCGCCTGCCTGCGCCTGACCGCCGGCAATGTGGCCACCGAGGGCCTGGTCTGCGCCTGACCGGCGCTGGGATCGCGTGCCGGTCCCGTCAGGCGATCAGTTCCTTGACGACGCTGCAGTCGCTGACGCCGGTGAGCTTGAAGTCGAGGCCGGCGTAGCGGTAGGTAAAGCGCTCGTGGTCGAAGCCGAGCAGGCGCAGCAGGGTGGCGTGGAAGTCGTGCACGTGGACCGGCTTTTCCACCGCCTGGAAGCCAAACTCATCGGTGGCGCCGTGGGTGTAACCGCCGCGCGCGCCGCCGCCGGCGAGCCAGCAGGTGAAGCCGTAGTGGTTGTGGTCGCGGCCGCGCTGCTTGCCGGCATTGGCGCCGGGCGTGGGCAGCTCAACCGAGGGCGTGCGCCCGAACTCGCCGCCCCAGATCATGAGGGTGTCGTCGAACAGGCCGCGCTGCTTCATGTCATGCATGAAGGCGGCAATGGCGCGGTCGACGTCCTTGGCGAGGCGCTGGTGGTCGAGGATTTCATCATGGCTGTCCCAGGGCTGGCCGGCGCCGGTCCAGAGCTGGATGAAGCGCACGCCGCGCTCGAGCAGGCGGCGGGCAATGAGGGTCTGGCGACCGAAGTCGGTGTCGCCATAGGCCTGGCGCACGTACTCCGGTTCCTTGCTGATGTCGAAGGCGTCCGAAGCCTCCATCTGCATGCGGTAGGCGAGTTCGTAACTCTGGATGCGGGCGTCGAGCTGCTGGTCGTTCTCGCGCTGCTTGAGGTGCTGCTCGTTGAGCGCAAACAGCAGGTCGAGCTGGCGGCGCTGCTGGCGCAGATCGAGCGAGCTGTTCTTGATGAACTCGACGAGCTTGTCGACCTCCGAGTTCTCGGTGTTGATGTAGGTGCCCTGGTAGATGCTCGGCAGGAAGGCCGACTGCCAGTTCTTCGTGCGCCGGGTCGGCATGCCCTTCGGGCACATGGAGATGTAACCGGGCAGGTTCTGGTTTTCCGAGCCGAGGCCGTAGGTGACCCAGGAGCCAAAGCTGGGGCGGTGCAGGCGGCTTTCACCGCAGTTCATCAGGCCGAGCGAAGGCTCGTGGTTGGGCACGTCGGCCTGCATCGAGCGGATGACGCAGAGGTCGTCGGCAAACGCGGCGGTGCGTCCGAAGAGGTCGCTCACCTCCAGGCCGCACTCGCCGTACTTCTTGAAGGCGAAGGGCGACTTCATGCCGGCGCCGGTGGGGCGCTCGGTCTTCAGCAGGTTCGGCAGCGGCTTGCCGTCGTACTTGTCGAGCATCGGCTTCGGGTCGAAGGTGTCGACCTGCGAGGGGCCGCCGTTCATGAAGAAGTGGATGACCCGCTTGGCCTTGGGTTCGAAGTGCGGCTGGCGGGCGGCAAAGGGGCTGGCCGGGGCGGCCTGCGCAGCGCCGGCACCGATCAGGTCGCCGAGGGCGAGCGCGCCAAAGCCCATGCCCACCCGGCCGAGCAACTGGCGGCGGGTGAGGAAGCGGTGTTCGAGGCGGAAATCGTGGGAATCCATGACGTTGAGGGGCAGGGAAGATACGCGCTTCCGGCCAAAACTCGATCAAAATCGGCCGGTCGGCCGCGCCCGCCCCGGTGTTGCAGCGCCGAATTTCCGTGGGGAAGGCCGATTTTTCGCTGGGAATCCGCCGCAGTTCCGCCTACGCTCCGTTGCATTCCGGCAGTCTAACGTCTAAAGTTTGACTGCCTGTGGGACGGTCAAACGTCCCGCGACCCCAGCAACCAACAACATCCACACACCCTATGGCCACCAAGAAAGCCACCAAGAAAGCCGCCCCGAAAAAGGCAGCTCCCGCCAAGAAGCCCGCCGCCAAGAAGGCGGCTCCGAAAGCCAAGCGCAAGGCCAACCCGGCCCTGATGAAGCCTGTGCAGCCTGATGCCGTCCTTGCCGCCGTCGTTGGCAGCAAGCCCGCTCCCCGCGGCCAGATCACCAAGAAGCTCTGGGACTACATCAAGAAGAACGGCCTGCAGGACGCCAAGAACAAGCGCCAGATCAACGCGGACGACGCGCTGAAGGCGGTGTTCGGCGGCAAGAAGTCGGTGACCATGTTCGAGATGACCAAGCTCGTCTCGGCGCACATCACCGCCTGAGGATCGCGCACACCCTCCTGAACAACTCGCGAGAGGCTTCCGGTCAACCCGGAAGCCTCTTTGCTTTTGGCGCGCGGCCGATGGCCTAACAGGAGGTGTGATGCAGACGGCAGGGCGGGGCCGGGGACCACTCCGCCGCGCGCCGTTGGAAACGCGGCCGCGGACGTCGCTGGCACGGCACACGCGGCGCGTGCCGCTGCGCTGCGTCGGAGGCGGGAGCTTGGCCGACCGGCACGCGGCTCAGTCGACGAACTGAAACTCGTTCGACATCAGCAGCACCTGGGCGAGCTGGGCGAGCGGGGTCTGCGGCTTCTCGCGGTTGAGCGGCCAGCCGGCCGGCCCGCAGAAGTCGCTGTCGGCCTTGGTCAGCAGCACGGCCTGACCGGTGACCGGATCGACGCGCTCCAGGCGCGGCACCCAGGAGTAGCTGTCGCTGTCGGTGCTGCCGTCGACGCATTCGACGACGAAGCTGAGCACCTCGCCCTCGCTGACGCGGACCTCGGCGTTCATCTCGGCGGTGCCGGCCGGTGGCACGAGCATCTCCTTCACCGCACCGGCGCGGCTGGACAGGATCCAGGCGCGCACGCCGTTGCCGCGGTCGCTCGAGCGCTTGATGGTGCCGGCGATGCGGATCGTTTCGGCGGCGGGCGCGGTCCACTGCAGCACGGTGGCGGCGTCGCGGCCCGGGTGGCCGCCGCCCGGGCCGACATAGAGGTGGCCGTGCTGCTTGTCAGGGTAGGTTTCCGCCGGCAGCCAGCGCAGGGTTTTGCCTTCCTGCTTGAAGTGCGGCAGCGGCGTGTAACCGGCAAGCGTCGCCTTGCCGGCGGCATCCTTCTCGATGCGACCCGAGCCGTAGCTCCAGACGAAGGCGAAGCGGCGGTTGGCAAGGGCATCGGCCTCCGAGCAGAAGCGCTGGGCCAGTTCGGCCTCGGCCGGCGACGGCTGGCGGTGCAGGACACGGCGGTAGAGGGTTTCGATCGATTGCGAATCGACGCTGCTGCCCTCGACGGGCGTGGCGGCGGCGAGCGACTGCGAGCGCTGGCGCAGGAAGGGGCTGTTCATCAGGAACAGCGCCTGCTGTGGCACCACCGTGTTGTAGCGCATCGGACTGTGGCTGTCCGGATTGGCGAAGTCGAACATCGCCGGCACGGTGGCCTGATCGTAGCGGTCGACGAGCAGGTACAGGCTGCGACGCTGATCAGCCGTCTTGTCCGTGAGGGCGAGGGCGCGTCCGCCAACGCGGCCGGCATCGAGTTCGCCGGCCACCTGCAGCATGGCGTCGCGCATCGCTTCGTAGTCGAGGCGCTGGCGGTTCTGACGGCTGATGAGGGCGTTGTCGGCATCCTTGAGCGCCTTCTCCGGTGCGACCTGGCTGCTCTGCTGCCAGGCGCGGCTGGTGACGATGCGGCGGTGCAGCTTTTTCAGGCTCCAGCCCTCGGCCATGAAGGTGGCGGCGAGGTGGTCGAGCACGTCCTGCTGGACGGGGGCGTCGGTCTGCACGCCGAAGTCGCTCGGCTGATCGACCAGGGGTTTGCCGAAGTGCTGGGCCCAGACGCGGTTGACGATGACGCGGGCGGTGAGCGGGTTGTCCTTGCTGGCGATCTTGCGCGCCAGCTCCAGGCGGCCGCTGCCCTCGGTGAACTTCTCGCCGCCGAACATCGTCAGCCAGCCGCGCGGCGAGACCTCACCCTGGCGGCTGGGGTTGCCGCGGATGAAGATGCGCACGTCGGCCGGCTTGTCGCGGTCGACCATGACCATGGCGCGCGGCGGCGCCCCGGGGTGATCGGTCTCAAGCTTGACCCGCTCGTTGGCGAACTTGACGACGTCCGTCTGGTCGCGGCGGGTGAAGAACTCGTTCATGCGCTCGATCGGCAGAGCCATCGGGCTGGGCTCGCTCTGCAGGATGGCGCGCACCTGCTGCCAGTCGGCGTTGTCGGGCTCCTGGCCGGCGAGGCAGGTGTTGAAGATGTCGGCGTAAAGCTTGGCGACCTCGCCGAAGTCCTTCGGCGCCGGGCGCTTGGCGAGTTCGTTGCGCGGCACGCCGCCGAGACCGGCGGCCGGATCGGTGAGTTTGGCGACCACGGCCGGCGCCTTGGCGGCGAACTCGGCCGCGGGCAGGGCGGCGAACTCCTTCCAGGCGAGCATGACCGGATGCGGCTTGGCGGCGAGGGCGTGACGCTTGACGAACTCGCCCCACTTGTCGGCGACCTTGTCGCGCAGCTTCAGCTGGCCGGCACGGCCGCGGCGGGCGGTGTTGTCCTTGATGTCCTCCGACTCACGGACAAAGGCGAGGTAATCGACGAGGCGGGCCGGATCGCGGATCTCGGCGTGGACCTTTTTCTTGAAGTCGAGCTCCTTGGTGGCGATTTCGGCGACCTTGGCCTGGTAATCCTTGGCGTCGGCCTCATTGGCGGCGCGGCCGATGACCGGCAGGGCGTCGGCGGCCGGCTCGAGGCTGCTGTTGAAGACCGAGTACAGGGCGTAGTAATCCTTGCTCGGGATGGGGTCGTACTTGTGGTCGTGGCAGCGCGCGCAGCCGACGGTCAGGCCGAGCATGCCGCGGGTGACGACGTCGATGCGGTCGTCGGTCTGCAGGTCCTTGTTGCTGATGAAGCGGTCGCCAATGTTGAGGAAGGCGAGCGCCGCCAGCGACGGATGCGCGGGATCCTCCGGATGCAGCTTGTCGGCGGCGAGCTGGTGCATCAGGAACTGGTCGTAGGGCAGGTCGCGGTTGAGCGATTCGACGACCCAGTCGCGGTAGGTGTAGGCGTAGGGATAGC
Source organism: Prosthecobacter sp. (assembly GCA_036846165.1). Taxonomy (GTDB): domain Bacteria; phylum Verrucomicrobiota; class Verrucomicrobiia; order Verrucomicrobiales; family Verrucomicrobiaceae; genus Prosthecobacter. The sequence goes on along the minus strand of DAIUCN010000003.1, from coordinate 118,275 downwards.
GGTTGCTCTTGCCGGCCACCTGGTAGCCGTCGGTGTCGGCGTAGCGGACGACGTCGAGCCAGTGGCGCGCCCAGCGTTCGCCGTAGGCCGGCGAGGCGAGCAGGCGTTCGGTGAGCGCGGCGACGGCGCCCTCACGGTCCTTGGCGGCGGCCTGTTCGAAGGCGCGGACGTCCTCAAAGCTTGGCTGCAGGCCGGTGAGGCTGACGAAAAGGCGACGGCAGAGTGCGGCGGCATCGGCCGGCGGGGCGAGGTCGAGGCCGGCGGCTTTCAGCTTGGCGCCGATGAAGGCGTCGATCGGATGGCGTTCCGGGCTGCCGGCGGGCGGTTGAGGCGCCTTCACCGGCTGGAAGGACCAGTGCTGCAGCGGGTCCTTGGCGGGGCCATGGGCGATTTCCTTCTCCTCCGGCCAGGGCAGGCCCATCTGCACCCACTTCTCTAAGGCGGCGATCTGTTCCGGCTTGAGCTTGTCGCCCTTCTTCGGCATGGCCTCGACGCCCGGGGCGTGCTGGATCGCCTTGATGAGCTTGGAGGCGGCCGGATTGCCGGGTTCGACGACCTTGCCGTAGTCGCTGCCACGCAGCAGGGCGCTGCGCAGGTCAACCCGCAGGCCGTTCTCATGCTTGTGATTGCCGTGGCAGTCGTAGCAGTTTTCCGCCAGCACCGGGCGGATCTGCTTTTCGAAAAACTCAATCTGCTCCGCCGGGAAGGTTTCGGCGGCAGGGGAGGCGGCGACGGCGAGGCCGCCGCCCAGGAGGATCTGGAGGAAACGAGGATTCATCGGGGGGACGATGCGGGCGGGCAGCCGCCCTCTGGGGGAGGTTACGCGCCGCGTACCCGCCATGTTGCACCCGGCGGGGCCGCTTCTCAAGGGCGGATCAGGGCGGCGGGGAGTGCCGTTTCTGGAGCCGTGGACAGTGATCCCGGCGTTCCTGCGGGTCCTTGGCCCGCCCCTGAAGGCTCAGGGCGCCGCGTTGAGCTGGGCGTCATCGGCGCCGCGGTGGGCGCGCAGGAAGGTTTCCGGATCGACCCGGTTCAGCGGGGTGTCGGCATAGCCCTGACCGGGGTTGATGTAGGGACCCTCGCGGATTTCGAAATGCAAATGGGCGAGATAACGCCCCTCGGCCGTGCCGACGCTGCCCAGGCGCTCGCCGCGCCGGACGTCCCGGCCGGGTGGCACGGCGAAGTCCTGCAGGTGGGCGTAGACGCTCTGCACGACGCGGTGGCCGCGCGGATCGGCCGGGTCGGGCAGGCGGTGGGCGACGATGAGCATGCGGCCCCAGCCCTCGCCGGGTTCGCCGGCGTAGACGACCCGGCCGTCGGCGACCGCGAACACCGGGTCGCCGAGGTCGGAATTGCCGCCGCCGATGCCGTTGAGGTCGGCGCCGAGATGGCGGGCGACGCGAAAGCCGCGGGCATTGTAGGTGAGGCCGCCATGCTCCGTGCCGAGCGGGTGATCGAAGCGCACCGCCAGCGGCAGGCTGGCGATCTCGGCAGCGCCCAGGCGCAGCAAGGCGGGGTCGAGCGCGGCGCTGCGCCGGGGCGAAAACCACTCGCGCAGGCCGATCTCCGTCCAGATCAGCCAGCCGCAGGCGGCGAGGACGAGCCAGGTCAGAAGGCGGAGGAGGAAACGCATGCGCGGGTCGTCATGGTGGCGGCACGCGGTCGCTTTGCAAGGCGGACCGGAGGCGGTCTGAGGGGGGAGAATGCGTCGAAGCCCCTCCGGCAGTTCTTGGCGGGTCGTTGACATGGCCGGTGTGGCATGTTGGGCGTCCGACGAGTCCGACCTGTCCGACAAGTCTGACCTGTCCGAAGCCGGCAGTACATAGGGTGCGGCCTTACCGGAGCCCGTCTTTGGGGGCGGATGCCGGCAGCTCGCGCGGGGGTGCCACGCCGAGGGTCGGTGCTTCCGCGCGTTTCTGGCTGAAAATCCAGGCGACAATCGCCCAGCGCTGCTCTGGCGTGAGCAGGGTTTCAAAGCTGATCATGGGCGTGCCGTTCATGCCGGTGGCCAGCAGTCGGTACAGATCCTCGGGGCGGCTGCCACTGCGCAGATGCGGCTCGCGCAGATCGGACGGCTTGGCCGGCTGGTTCCAAACATCGCGCAGCATTGCCGCCGCGGGGCCGCGGCCGTCGGCTTCGGGGCCATGGCAGGTGGCGCAGTGCTGCAGGAACAGCCCGTGTCCCGCGGCGGCCTGTTTCGCCTTGCCTGGCTCGTCCTTGAACCACTCCGGTGGCGTGGGCAGCGGCATGGGTTCGGCGTAGTTCTCCGGCTTGCGCCAGCGGCGCGAGAAGGACTGCACGTAGGCGATGACGGCCTGCAGGTCGTCCTCGGGCAGCTGTTTGAACATGCCCATGCCGGTGCCCGCCAGTCCGTGGCGGATGGTGTGCCGGAGATCGTCCACGGTGGGCAGGGTGCCGAACGGGGTGGTGCGGAATTTGAACAGCCCTTCCCGGAACGAGCGCGGTCGCGGCTGCAGGCTGGGACTCATTTCGCCGCCGCCATCTCCGCGCACGCCGTGGCAGACCCTGCAGTGGCGCTCGTAGACGTACTTGCCCTGCATGTAGGTGTTGAAGTCGGGCAGGCCAAGGACGTCGGCCGCGTGCGCACCTGCCGCCAGGCTGAGGCAGCCGGCGATCAGGGCTCGGAGGGGTGGACGCAAGGTCAAGTGGCGAACCAACACAGGGCCCCGCCGTTCACCAACCGCCGGCAGCGGCATCGTGCGCTTTTTTTGTGCCGGATGCCCCCGGCTCAATCCCGTGAACCAGGGGTGATCTTCAGCTCGACCGGCTTGCCGTCGCGCAGGACGGTGACCGAGGTTTCGCTGCCGATCTTCAGTTCGCCCATGAGCGAGGTGTAATCATAGATGTTGAGTACCTCCTTGCCGGCAAGTTTAACGATGATGTCGCCGCCCTTGATGCCGGCCTTGGCGGCGGGGCCGATGGGCGAGACGCCGCTGAGCTTGACGCCCTTGATGTCGCCCTGGGCGTAGTCGGGGATGGTGCCCAGGTAGGCGCGCAGGCCGCCGCGGGTGCCCTGGCTTTTCGGCGCCTCCATGGCGACAAAATCCGGCGCCGTTTCGGCGGTGGCGACACCCCGGGCGATGAGGCCCATGAGCCGGCTGACCTGGGCGGCGCGTGCGTAGTCGAGCTTGTCGGCGGTGTCGCTCGGCAGGTGGTAATCCTCGTGGCTGCCGGTGAAGGCGTTCAAGGTCGGGATGCCGCGCAGGTAGAAGGTGGTGCTGTCGGTCGGCAGATGGGCGTCGCTCTGCGGGGTGATGGGCAGGCCGACGACGGCGTTGCGGCGTTCGATTTCCTTCGGCCACCAGGAGCTGGAGCCGACGCCCTGGAGCACGAGGGTCTTTTGGAAGCGGCCGATCATGTCGAGGTTGAGGCAGGCGGCGAACATGCCGGTCAGCTTGCCATTGGGATCGCCGGTGAACATCTTCGCCAAACCCTCGGCGAAATGGTTGCTGCCGAGCAGGCCGAGTTCTTCGCCGGACCAGCCGGCGAAGATGATGTCGCGGGTCAGCTTCAGCTGGCCCTGCTTTTTCTGCTCGGCTAGCCACTGGGCAATTTCAATCATCCCCGCCACGCCGCTGGCGTTGTCGTCGGCGCCGTGGTGGATGCGGTTGGCCTCGTCGCCGCGGGCGCGCGAGTTCGAGCCGCCCTTGCTGCCGAGGTGATCGATGTGGGCGCCGATGATGAGGGGCGCGACATGCGGATCGGGCTTGTCGCGGGCGGGCAGGACGGCGAGCACGTTGCGGCCGCGCTTCTTCTCCTGACGGATGTCGATGCTCGCCCCAAGGGTCAGCTGGCCGCAGTCGATGCCGCCCATGAGCGCGCCGGTGTCGAGCTGGTCCTGCAAGGCCTTGAGGGTTTTGCCGGCCGGTTGCAGCAGGCGGTCGGCGAGGGCGTCGGTGACGCTGATGGCGGCGATGCCGGAGGAGGCGAGCGAGGCATCGAAGGCCATGGGCACCAGCTGCTGGACGACCTTGCTGTTGGGGCCGCTGGCGATGAGCAGGCCGCGCGCGCCCTTCTGGCGGGCGACCATGGCCTTGTGGCGCAGGCTGGCGTAGCGGGTGAGGTCGCCGCGGCGCTCCTTGCTCAGGCCCTCGGGCAGGTAGCGCAGGACGAGCACCCACTTGTCCTTGACGTCGAGATGGGCGTAGCTGCTGTAGGGTTCGAGCGGCTTGCCATCGGCTCCCGTGGCCTCGTCGGGCGTTTCGACGCCGTAACCGGCAAAGACGATGGCACTGGCCGGCACCTCCCCGGTCTGCGAGAAGGACAGCGGTCGCCAGTTCTTGTCGACGACGAGCGGGACGCCCTCGCCGTTGCCCTGCAGGGTGAGGGCGTTTTTTTCGCCGAGCGCCACCCCGGCGGTGAAGTCGAAGGGCTCGAACCAGCCGTCGTCACCGTAGGGCATGAGGCCGAGCCCCTGGAAGACGTCGGCCAGGTACTGGGTGGCGAGGCGTTCGCCTTCGGTGCCGGTGAGCCGGCCGTCGAACTCGGGGCTGGCAAGCACTTCCACATGCCGGCGCAGATCCTCGGCGCGGATTTCCGCGGCGGTTTGGGCGAGGTCCGGGGCCGGGCCGGCGGCCGCGGCGGCAGCCGGTCGATCGAGCCCAAGGGCGGCGCGGGCATGGTCATGGTCCCAGTCGGCGAGGAAGATCTGGCTCTGGCCGTTGCTGGTGCGGCCGCTGGTCCAGGACAGCTTTTTGCCGTCGGGCGAGAACACCGGCAGGCCGTCGAACCCGTCGGTGTGGGTGACGCGCACGGGTTCGTGCTTGCCGGCGGCATCGACGAGGTAGAGCTCGAAGTTGGCGAAGCCGTTGAGGTTGGTGGTGAAGATGAGGTACTCGCCGCTCGGGTGGAAGTAGGGCGCCCAGCTCATGGCGCCGAGGCGGGTGAGCTGGCGGGCGTCGCTGCCGTCGGTGTTCATGCTCCAGACCTCGGCAACGTCGCCCTTGGGGGTGAAGCGGCGCCAGCAGAGGCGCTTGCCATCGGCGCTGAAGAAGGGGCCGCCGTCGTAGCCGGGCACATCGGTGAGGCGACGCACGTTCGAGCCGTCGGCATCGGCCAGGTAGAGGTCCATGAAGTACTGCTTGTCGATCTTCAGTCGCTCCTGGTCCTCCGCGGACAGGGTGTCGCTGTAGGCGGCGCGGTTGCTGGCGAAGACCAGCGACTTGCCGTCGGGCGACCAGGCGCCCTCGGCATCGTAGCCGCGCGCGTCCGTCAGTTTTTTGAGCGATTTGTCATGGAGGCGGTATTCCCAGATCTCGTAGTTCTCGTCGTAGTCCCAGGAGTACTTGCGCACGCGGCTGGTGGCGCGCTCCTGGTATTCCGCCTCCTGCAGGGCCTTCGATTGCGGGTCGCTGTGGGTGCTGGCGAAGAGCACGCGCTGGCCGTCGGGGTGGATCCAGGCGCAGGTGGTTTTGCCGAGGCCGGGCGAGAGGCGTTCCTGGTCGCCGGTTTCCAGATCCATGAGGTAGATCTGGTAGAAGGGGTTGCCGGGTTCGCGCTCCGACTGGAAGACCATTTGGCGGCCGTCGGCGCTGAAGTAGCCCTCGCCGGCGCGCCGGCCCTCGAAGGTGAGCTGGCGGACGTTGGTGAGGAAGTCGGCCTCCGACTGCGCGAGCAGCGGGGCGGCGGCGAGGGTGAAGAGGGCGAGCGCGCGGGTCATGGGCAACCTCCACTATACGTCTCTGGCAGGCCTCTGCACGCAGGCAACCGCACCCCTGCCGCTGGCGGTGCGGTTGTCGCAGGGGGGGTTAGGCGGCCACACCCGACTTGACCAGGAGCAGGATGACCACAACGAGGGTCGTCGGAATCGCGGCGCCGAGGGCGAGTTTGCCGGCGGAGACACCGCCGTCGAAGAAGCGGCCGAGGATGGACTGGCCGGCCGGGTTGGGGGCGTTGGCGATGACGGTCAGGCCGCCGCCGGCGACGGCGCCTGCAACCACCGCGTACTTGGCGAAGTCGGAGAGGCCCGGGGCTTGGGAGGCGAGGTAGGTGATGGCGGCGTTGTCGTTGAAGGCGGTGAGGAAGGCGGAACCGAGCAGCAGGATCCATTCCGGCATGCCGCTGGTGAGCAGGGGTTCGATCCACCAAGACTGGCAGCGGCCGTGGATGACGAGGGCGCCCAGGAAGAAGCCGACGAGGATGGGTGAGCGCAGGCCGATGAGGTTCTGGTGGTGGCGGGTGGCCTCGACGAAGGCGATGAAGAAGAGGAAGCCGCCGAGGAACATGGCCGGGTAATGGCTGCACAGCACGGTCCAGGCGAGGAAGCCGAGGTGGACGAGCACGACGCGGCGCGGCACAGGGTCCTCGCGTTCGGCCCAGCGCAGCAGGCGGCTTTCGCCCGCCTGCGGATGGGCGCGATGGTCGAGCTCGGCGAGTTCCCTGCGGAAAGCGAGGAAATAGAGGCCGTTGCCGAGCAGGATGGAGAGCGCGCACTTCCAGCCGAGGATGGAGAACACGTAGCCCATGTCCCATTCCCAGAGGCTGGCCACCATCAGGATGGGCGGTGCGGCGAAGTGGGTGAGGGTGCCGCCGATGGAGACGTTGACGAAGAGCAGGCCGAGGGTGCCGTAGGCGAGCTTGCCGCTGGGGCGCAGCGGGTAGATCTTGCGGGCCAGGATCATGGCGGAAATGGTCATGGCGGCAGGCTCGGTGATGAAGGAGCCGAGAAGCGGGCCGAGGGTGAGCACGGCAAGCCACCAGCTGGCGACGGTGCCGCCGCCAAGTGAAGCGACGCCGGCGACACATTTTTCCGCAAACTGGATGACCGGTCGCGAGGCGGCGATGGCCATGATGACGACGACGAAGAGCGGCTCGGTGAAGTTGACGTCGTGGCCGAGGTAGAGCTGGACATCGTGCCAGGAGTGGAAGTAGACGCCCGCGGCCATCAGGGCGATGACCCAGAGGCCAAAGACCACCTCGATCTCGCCGAGGAAGTGCAGGATGGTGGCGCCGAAGGAGACGTCGTCCTCGGCGTCCTGATGCGGTTTGTGGCGGGCGGTGCGGCGCTCGCGCTCGATCTTCTCCTGGTGATGATGCTCAAGCGCGTGCGCCCAGTTGCGGAAGAAGCCGGAGGCGAAGGTGTGCAGGATGGCGAGGACAAAGATCAGGGTTGCGGCGACGTTGAACGGCTCCTTGGCCGCGCGGGCCATGATTTTCACCCGCGTGCTCGCCTCGTCGTGATCGCCGTAGGTCTCCAGTGGGCGTGGGAAGTGGGCGAGCTGCGCGTGGCCTTCAAACGGCGGTTGGTCGCTGTTGGAGGCGGCGGCGAGCGGGCTGGCGGGCAGGGCCAGCACCAGCAGGAGCAGCAGTTGGCGGAGGAGCGTCAGGGCGGGGGAGGGCACGGCGCGGAACATGCCCCGCCCATACGATTTCCCTGCCGTGCAATCAACCGGAAGAATATGCCTGCCGTGTGACGACTTAGAGCTTGCGAACGAGGACATTGCCGTAGCTGACCGCCTGGGTGAGGTCGGCCAGGCCGATCGAGCCGAGCGGGTTGCGGTCGACCTTCGCCTCGAAGGTCTGCGGATTGGCCTCGGCGGCCTCGCAAACGCGCACCTGGAGTTGGTCGCCCTGCAGGCTGGCCTGGATGCGGTACCAGCGGCCCGGCTTGAGGCGGTCGGCCCCGAGCACGACCGGGGCCTCGCCCTGGCCGAACATCACGACCGGATGGCTGTGGCCGCGCAGGCAGAGTCCGGCCGCGGGTTTGCTCAGGTCGGTGTCCTTGGGCAGAAAAACGTCGCAGATGACCTCGCAGTCGCCGAACTCGGCCTCCGACCAGAGCGCGGGTCCGGTCTGGCCGGCCTTGAGCTGGATCTGCCAGTCGGCGCTTTGCCATTTGTCGCCGCCAGCGGCCGGCACCTTCCAGCCGCGGAAGTCGGTGCCCGTATAAAGGCTTTTCCAGCCCGCATCAAGCGGTGCGGTCTGCTCGGCGGGCGCGTTGGTGGGGGGCAGCTCCTTGATGCGGCCGTTGCGGAACTCGACCGGGGCGCCCTCGGATTCGAGGGCGAGGTAGCCCTTGAGGTAGTTGCAGTTGTCGCCGCCACTGACGACCTTGCCGTTCACGGCGAGGGTGAGGCGGCCGTTGTTGGCCTCGATGCGGTAGTGGTTCCAGTCCGGGCTGGGCCGGCTGCGCTCCTCGGAGGGGAAGCTGCGCATGCCGTTGTGCTCGCCATGCGGCTCCATGGTGGCGCCATGGATGGGAAAGACGTCGCCGTGGGTGGTGAACCACTTCGGCTTTTTCGGGTCGGCCTTCTTTTGGTAACCGTTGTCGAGTACCTGCACTTCGATGCCGCGCAGGAAGGGCACGCCAGGGGCGTTGATCGGGCTGCCCCAGACGAAGACGCCGGAGTTGCCGGCCTCGCTGAGGTGGCGCCACTCGATTTCGAGGATGAAGTTTTCATACTGGCGCTCCGTGCGCAGGGCGCCGATCGGCTTGCCGGTGCAGGCGACGACACCGTCCTTGATGGTCCAGGTTTCAGGGGCGCAGTTGACGTTGACCCAGCCCGCGAAGTCGTTGGCATTGAACAGGGGCTTGAAGCCGGCGTTGGGGTCCGGCTGACAGGCGGCGAGCAGGGCAAGGCAGGCGGCGGCAAGGGCGGGTCTCATGGGCGGAAAAGTACGGTGGCACTCCCTGCCATCCTTCGCCCAGGCTGGCAAGGAGAGCCGCCTCGGCTTTTTTGTCGGTCCCTCCGAACCGGGGTTTCGGCAAGGCTGATGGATAGCCCGGGCCCGACCGCAGCGTTGTTAGGGTCGATGGACCCCCTGTTCGAACATCATCTCCAGCAGACCCGGCGGCAGTTTTTCGGCCACATGGGCCTGCGCGCGGGCAGCATTGCCCTGGCCTCGATGCTGGGCCGGGATTTTGCCGCCGGTGCGCCCGCCACCGCCGCGGTGCATCCGCCGCTGCCGGGCTTGCCGCACTTCGCGCCGAAGGCCAAGCGCTTGATCTACCTGCACATGAACGGCGCGCCGTCGCAGCTCGACCTGTGGGACCACAAGCCGCAATTGCGGGAGTATTACGACAAGGACCTGCCGGAGAGCATCCGCCAGGGCCAGCGCATCACGACGATGACCAGCGGCCAGGCGCGGCTGCCGGTGGCGCCGTCGATGTTCGAGTTCAAGCCGCACGGCCAGAGCGGCATGTGGGTGAGCGAGCTGATGCCACACACCGCGAAAATCGTCGACGAGATCGCCCTGATCAAATCCGTCCACACCAGCGCGATCAACCATGATCCGGCCTGCACCTTTGTGATGACCGGCAGCGAGGTGCCCGGCAAGGCCAGCCTCGGTTCCTGGCTGGCCTACGGGCTTGGCAGCGAGAGCAACGACCTGCCGGCCTTTGTCGTCTTCACCCCGAGCTTCCCCAAGGAGAGCCAGGCCCAGGCCCTCTTCACCCGCATGTGGAGCAGCGGTTTCCTGCCCACCCAGTACACCGGCGTGGCGCTGCGCGGCCAGGGCGACCCCGTGCTGTATGTGAAGAATCCGCCGGGTGTGGCACCCGGTGACCGCCGGGCGATGCTCGACGCGCTCAACCGGCTCAACGAGATCAACCACAGCCGCATTGGCGATCCCGACATCCGCACGCGCATTGCCAACTACGAGATGGCCTTCCGCATGCAGAGCAGCGTGCCGGAGCTGACCGATCTGAAGGGCGAGAGCAAGGCCACCCTGGAGATGTACGGCGAGGACGTGCACCGGCCCGGCAGCTACGCCCACAGCGCCCTCCTGGCGCGCCGGCTCATCGAGCGCGGCACCCGCGTCGTGCAGATCCTGCACCGCGGCTGGGATCAGCACAACAACCTGCCGCGGCTGTTGCGCGGGCAGATCCAGGACACCGATCAGGCCACCGCGGCGCTGGTCATGGACCTCAAGCAGCGTGGCCTGCTGCAGGACACGCTTGTGGTCTGGGGCGGCGAGTTCGGTCGCACGGTCTATTCCCAGGGCACGCTGACGAAGGACAACTACGGTCGCGACCATCACCCGCGCAACTTCTGCATGTGGATGGCCGGCGGCGGCGTGCGCGGCGGCCTGGTGCACGGTGAGACCGACGACTTCAGCTACAACATCGTCAAGGATCCGGTGCACATCAATGACCTCAATGCGACCATCCTGCACCTGATGGGCATCGATCACGAGCGCTTCAGCTTCAAGTTCCAGGGTCTCGATCAGCGCCTGACCGGGGTGGAACCGCACCATCCGGTGAAGGCGGTGCTGGCCTGATGGAGGGAGGTTTTTTGATTGACTTTTAGTTAGGCAGCTGATGTTCCGTGCTTGCCGGAGCGGGTTTCCCGCGCGACTGTGACAGTAAGCCATGGTTGAGTCTTCCTCCCGACCGATCCCGCCCGCGGCCGAAGACGGCGCCCCACTCGGGCGGCGCTGGGCCCGCTTTGCGGGGGGGGTGGCGACGGTGGCCGGGTTGTTGGTGCTGCTGGGCTGGGCCGCGGACTGGCAGGTGCTGCGCCGGCTGGTGCCGGGTGCGGTGTCGATGAATCCGTTGACGGCCCTCTGCTTCATCCTGGCGGGGCTGGCCCTGATCGGGCGCAACGGCTCGAAGGCGGAGCGGTGGCGTTGTCACGCCGGGGCGGTGGCCCTGCTGGTGGCGGCGGTGGGTTTGGGCAAGATCTTAGCCTATGCCGTGGGGATGCCCTTCGGGCCTGACCAGTGGCTGTTCCCTGCCCGTCTGGCCGAGGATCTCCCCGGATTCGTCAACCAGATTGCGCCGAACACGGCGCTCAACTTTGTCCTGCTCGGAGCGGGCCTGCTGCTGCCGGCGCAGCGCGGGCGCTTGCTTCGCACGGTGCGTGAACTGGCCCTGCTGGCCGTGCTGCTCTCCGCCCTGCTGGCTGTCATCGGGTATGCCTACCGCGTGCAATGGCTGTACGGGGTCGATGTCTTCATCCCAATGGCACTGCCGACCGCCCTCATCTTCGCGGTCCTCGCAGCTGGCGCGTTGGGTGAGCAGCCGCAGCACGGGGGAGCGGCCGCCCTGCTGGCCAGTCGTGGTCCAGGCGGGCTGCTGTTGCGCCGGCTCCTGCCCGCCTTTGTCCTGGTGTTCTTCGTGCTCGGCTGGCTGCGTCTCGCGGGTGAGCGCCGCGGTCTTTACGACGCCGACATGGGCACGACCCTGTACACCTTCTCCAGCATTCTCCTGCTGGGAGGGCTGATCTGGTGGAGCGCGCGGTCCCTGCATCTCGCGGACCTGCGCCGGGCGCGCATGGAGGCCGACCTTGAGCGCTTTTTCGAGCTGTCGCTGGATCTGCTCGGCATCGCCGGTCTGGACGGCTACTGGCGGCGTATCAATCCGGCCTTCACGGACTTGCTGGGTCATGATCGCGAAACCTTCCTGGCGACGCCCTTTCTCGACATGGTGCACCCGGACGACCGTGCCGCGACACTGGCGGAAGTGGAGAAGCTCGGCCGCGGCGAGCCGACCCTGCATTTCACGAATCGCTACCGGCACCGCGATGGTTCCTGGCACTGGATTTCCTGGAACAGCCGGTGTTTCGCAGGCGAGCAGCTCATCTACGCCTCCGGTCGCGATGTGACCCGCGCCAAGGCGGCTGCCGAGGAAACCCGGCGCATGAACGAGGAGCTGCTGAAAAGGACGACGCAGCTCGAGGCCGCCAACAAGGAACTGGAGTCGTTCAGCTACTCCGTCTCGCATGACCTGCGCGCGCCGCTGCGTGGCATCGCCGGTTTCGCCCTCGCCCTGGAGGACCATGCTGCAGCGGTGCTCGATGACACCGCCCGCAGTCATCTGCAGCGTGTGCGCAGTGCCGCCGACCGCATGAGCGACCTGATCGACGACCTGCTCAAGCTGTCGCGCCTGACGCGTGCGGAGATGCGACTGGAAACGGTCGACCTCAGCGCCCTGGCCGAGGCCGTGTTGACGGTCCTGCGCGAGCGCGAGCCCGAGCGCCGCATCGCTACGCAGGTGGCACCCGGGCTGGTGGCGCGTGGTGATCCCGCCCTGTTGCGCATCCTGCTGGAAAACCTGCTCGGCAACGCCTGGAAATTCACCAGCCGCACGGCCGTCGCCGAGATTGAAGTCGGCCAGGAGATCGCGGAGGATGGCACTCCGACCTTTTTCGTTCGCGACAACGGAGTCGGCTTCGACATGCGCTATGTCCACAAGCTCTTCAGTCCCTTCCAGCGCCTGCATGCCCAGAGCGAATTCCCCGGCACCGGCATCGGCCTGGCCATCGTGCAGCGCGTCGCTGCCCGCCACGGCGGCCGTGTCTGGGCCGAGGCGCGCCCCAGCGGCGGCGCCTGCTTCCGTTTCCAACTCTGAACCCACCCTGCCGCCATGAATCCGAAAATCATCCTGCTCATCGAGGACAATCCGGACGACATCGATCTCACCCTGCTCGCCTTCAAAAAGAACAACATCCTCAACGAGGTGGTGGTCGCGCGTGACGGCGAGGAGGCGCTTGAGCTGCTCTACGGCGACGCCCCGAACGCCTTTCCCCAGCGCGGCGTCACACCGGCACTCATTCTGCTCGACCTCAACATGCCCAAGGTCAATGGCATCGAGGTGCTGCAGCGCGTGCGCTCCTCGCCGGACACCCGTCTGCTGCCGGTGGTGGTGCTGACCTCCTCGAAGGAGGAGCGCGACCTGCTCGAAAGTTATTCCCTAGGCTGCAACAGCTACATCCGCAAGCCAGTGGATTTCACCCAGTTCGTCGAGGCGACGCGCCAGCTGGGTTTCTACTGGCTGCTGCTCAACGAGCCGCCGCCGCCCCCGGCGCGCTGAGCCGCGCTTGCCGGCTGCATCGGCCGCCTCCATGGTGCCGGCCATGGCCGCCTTCCTCCTCCGCCGCCTCACCAGCAGCCTGCTGGTGCTGTTCTGCGCGGTGTCGCTCACCTTCCTGCTCACGCGCTCGCTGCCGGGCGGGCCGTTCGACCGGGAGAAGCTGGCCTCGGCCCAGGTGCAGGAGGCCCTGCTCGCCAAGTACAAGCTCAATGGCAGTCTCTGGCAGCAGTACATCGCCTATCTCGGCGACCTCGCACGCGGCGACCTGCGCGTGTCCTTCAAGTACCGCGACTGGACCGTGGCGGAGATCCTCGCGCAAAAGTTGCCGGTGTCGCTGCAGCTTGGCGCGGTCGCCTTCCTCATCGCCAGCCTGCTCGGCGTCTGCCTCGGCGCCCTGGCGGCCCTGCGACGCGACACGCCGGTCGACTGGCTGGCCATGGCCGGTGCCCTGCTGGCCGTCTCGCTGCCCTCCTTCATCACCGGTCCCGCCCTGATCGCCGTGTTTGCCCTCTGGCTTGGCTGGCTGCCGGTCGGCGGCTGGGGCGACCCCGCCCAGGTGATTCTGCCCGCGCTCTGCCTGGCCGCCCCCTACACCGCTTATGTCGCGCGGCTCATGCGCAACAGCCTGCTCGACGTGCTGAAGAGCGATTTTCTGCGCACGGCCCGCGCCAAGGGCCTGTCGGACGCGCGGGCACTGGTCCGTCACGCGATGAAGCCGGCCCTGCTGCCCGTGGTCACCTTTCTCGGCCCGCTGGCGGCGCATCTGCTGACCGGCTCGATGGTCGTCGAGAGCGTCTTCAACATCTCCGGTGCCGGCGGCCTGTTCGTCAATGCCATCCAGAATCGCGACGCCTTCCTGCTCTGCGGCGCGGTCGTCGTGTACTGCACCCTGCTGGTTTTCTTCAACCTCGTCGTCGACCTGCTCTACCGCGTGCTCGACAAGCGCATCCAGCTGCATGCCTGAAGCCTCCGCCAGCCGCGCCGTTGCCCGCCGTCCCGACGGCTGGTCGCGCGTGCGTCGCAACCGTCCGGCGATGCTGTCGCTGGCCTTTCTCGCCCTCGTGGTCGCCCTGGCCCTGGCCGTGCCGCCGCTGCTGCCCGAGCATCTCAAGGGCACCGGAGAGGGCCTGTTCCTGCCGCCGCTGAGTCCGGCCGCCGGCGGTGGCTGGCACCTGTGTGGCACCGACAACAATGGCCAGGATCTGTTTTACCGCCTGCTCGCCGGTGCCCGCGTCTCCCTCGGGGTCGGGCTCGTCGGTGCCCTGCTCTCGCTCGTCATCGGCAGCCTCTGGGGCATGGTCAGCGGCCTGTGCGGTGGGCGCATCGATGCCCTCATGATGCGCGTGGTCGACCTCCTGTACGCGGTGCCGCGCATCCTCTTCATCATGATCTTCATCGCCGCCTTCGATGCCGTGCTGAAGGACGGTCTCGACGGCCTGCGCCTGCGTGCCCAGGCTTCCGGCTGGGTGGCGGCGGAGGGCTGGGCGCGCCAGCTCATCCCGTATTCGAAGATCTTGGTGATGATTCTGGCGCTCGGCCTGGTCGAATGGCTGACCATGGCGCGCATCATCCGCGGCCAGGTGCTGGTCTTGCGCGAGACAACCTTTGTCGCGGCCGCGCTTGCGCTTGGCCAGACCCATGCCGGAATGCTGCGCCGGCATCTGCTGCCGAATCTGAGCACGGTCCTGCTCACCTGCCTGACCCTGACCCTGCCCGCGGTCATTCTGGATGAATCCTTCCTCAGCTTCCTCGGCCTCGGCATCGAGGATCCGGCGGCGAGCTGGGGATCGCTGCTCAAGGACGGTGCCCAGGTCATCAACCCGTTCGAGAGCAAGTGGTGGCTGCTCGCCTTCCCTGCGGCGCTGATGTCGCTCACCCTGCTGGCGCTGAATTTCCTCGGCGACGGCCTGCGCGACGCCTTTGATCCGCGCTCCGGCGACTGAGCTTCACTCGCCGCGGCAGCGCGCCAGCGCGCGGGTCCAGCCGGCCATCAGCTCACGGCGGCGCGCCGGTTTGAGGGCGGGCTCGAAACGGCGTTCGGTCTGCCACTGGGTGGCGATCTGCGCGGGGCTGCTCCAGTAGCCGACGCCGAGGCCGGCCAGGTAGGCGGCGCCGAGCGCGGTGGTTTCGGTGACCTGGGGGCGCACCACCGGCACGCCGAGCAGGTCGGCCTGGAACTGCATGAGCAGGTTGTTGGTGCTGGCGCCGCCGTCGACGCGCAGTTCGCGCAGGCGCACGCCGGCGTCGGCCTGCATCGCCTGAAGGATGTCGGCGACCTGAAAGGCGATGCCTTCGAGCGCGGCGCGGGCGATGTGGGCGCGGGTGGTGCCGCGGGTCAGGCCGCTGAGCAGGCCGCGCGCATGCGGATCCCAGTGCGGAGCGCCGAGGCCGGCGAAGGCGGGCACCAAGTGGACGCCGCCAGTGTCCGGCACCTGGGCGGCGAGGGCCTCAATCTCGGAGGACTTGCGGATGATGCCGAGGCCGTCGCGCAGCCATTGCACGACTGCGCCGGCGATGAAGACGCTGCCCTCGACGGCGAACTCGGGCGCGGCGTCGCCGAGCTGCCAGGCGACGGTGGTGAGCAGGTTGTGACCGGAGGCGATGCGCTTGGTGCCGGTGTGCATGAGCATGAAGCAGCCGGTGCCATAGGTGTTCTTGACCATGCCGGGCTGGGTGCAGACCTGGCCGAAGAGCGCGGCCTGCTGGTCGCCGGCGATGCCGCTGATCGGGATGCTGCCGCCGAGCAGGCAGGTTTCGCCGAAGTGACCGCTCGAGGGCCGCACCTCGGGCAGCACCGAGGCCGGCACGCCGAAGAGCTTGAGCAGTTCGGCGTCCCAGGCGCCGCGGGTGATGTCGTAGAGCATCGTGCGCGAGGCATTGCTGACATCGGTGGCGTGCACCCGGCCTTCGGTGAGCTTCCAGAGCAGCCAGGAATCGATGGTGCCGAAGGCGAGCTGACCCGCCTTGGCAAGGGCGCGCGCGCCGGCGGTGTGCTGGAGGAGCCAGCGCAGTTTGGTGGCGGAAAAGTAGGCGTCGACGACCAGGCCGGTCTTGTGGCGGATCATCGATTCCGCGCCGCGCGCCTTGAGATGGTCGCAGAAACCGGCGGTGCGGCGGTCTTGCCAGACGATGGCGCGGCCGATG
Organism: Prosthecobacter sp.; assembly: GCA_036846165.1. GTDB lineage: Bacteria > Verrucomicrobiota > Verrucomicrobiia > Verrucomicrobiales > Verrucomicrobiaceae > Prosthecobacter. Next base: position 102,359 of record DAIUCN010000003.1, on the reverse strand, counting down.
GGTTTGCCGGTGCGGCGGTCCCAGGCGACCGTGGTCTCGCGCTGGTTGGTGATGCCGATGGCGGCGACCTCGGACGCCGTGGTGCCGGCCCTGCGCAGGGCCTCCTTCGCCGTGCGCAGCTGCGTGGCCCAGATTTCCTCGGCGTCGTGCTCGACCCAGCCCGGCTGCGGGTAGTGCTGGGTGAACTCGCGCTGCGCCACCGCCACCACCCGGCCGCGGCGATCGAAGACAATGGCGCGACTGCTGGTCGTGCCCTGGTCGAGGGCGAGAAGGTATTTTTTCATGGCGCGATTGTGAAAAATCGCGCGGCTGCTGGCGAGCCTTTTTGCGCCGTGGTTCAGGGCGCCTGTTGGGCGGCTGCCGGCTTGGCAGGCGCGTCTTTCGCCGCCGCAGCGGATGGGGCGGCGGTCGCGGCAGCACGCGTTGGGGCCGTGGGTGCCTTTGCCGCCGGCGGGGCCGGTCGTCGGTCGGCCTCGATCCAGCCGCGCACGGCCGGCCAGAAACGTTCGGCCGGCAGGGCAAAGGTGGTGATGCGATCGACGCGCGCGATGTTGAGGCCGATGGCCTGGCCATCGAGGTCGTAGAGGGCGCCCCCCATGTCGGCGGGTTCCAGCGGCAGGTCGTGCTGCAGCACTTCGGCAAAGTTGTCCGTGCGCAGGGAGATGCCGCCATTGGCGAAGTCCTCGCCCTCCCAGTTGTTGAGCACCTTGGTGCGGCTGGCGAGGCGAATCCGCGCCTGGCGCGGCTTGCCGGCGCGCTCGAACTCCACCTCGAGCAACTCGCCGGGCTGGCGTTTCGAAATCAGCTCGTGCACCTGGCGGAAGTCATTCACCTCCCGGCCGGCGAGCGTCAGCAGGACATCCCCCTGGGCGAGGCCGGCCGCCCGCGCGGGGCTGTCTTCGGCGACCCCGAGGATGCGCACACCGCGGCGGCCGGCCGGCGGCAGTTCCTCCATGCGAACGCCGATGGCGGCGCCCATGCCGGGGATTTGGCGGCGCTCGGCACTGATGACGCCGAGGCGCAGGGCGCCGTCGCGCGCCGGGGCGGCGATCCACTGGCCAAAGGTCAGGTGCTTGGAGTTGCCGAAGGCGGCGACCGGCAGGCCGCTGGCACCCTTGGCGTGTGCCAGCAGCAGGTCATTGGCAACGTCGCGCTTCACCTCGCGCAGCTCTGCCAGCCGGCCATCGGGCAGGCGTGCGCGCAGCTCTTGCACATCGGGGGCCTCGCTCGCCTTGGCAAGCAGGTAACCCTCGGCATGCACCCAAGTGGCCAGGCCAGCCTCCCTGCCGTCGGCACCGACCAAGCGGACGCTGGCGGCGGCACTGCGCATGCGCAGTGGCGCGAGCGCGCGCAGGGTTTCCGCGCCGTTGCGGCGTGCCTCGGGTGGCAGTGGGGCACGCAGTTCGGTCGCACCGAGCGGTGCGAGGGTGGTGAGCAGCAGGAGCAGGGTTCGCATGCTCAGCCCTCCGGATTGCGCGGCCGTTGGCCGAGGGTGATGGCCAGCTCGCGTTCGCCGGCGGCGCCGGCGACGCGCAGGCGCACCTGCTCGCCGGCGGCGCGCAGCTTCACCGCACTGGAAAAATGGGCGAGACTGAGCATTGGCTCGCCGTCGAGCGCGAGGATGCGGTCGCCCGCGCGCAGGCCGGCCCTGGACGAGGGCGAATCCGGAAACACCTCCAACACCTCAAGCCGGCCACTGGCCTCGTTGAGATCGGCGGCGAGGCCGAGGTAGCCGCCGCTGCCGGTGCCCCAGGTCTGGATGACCAGGCTGCTTTTCAAGTCGTCCCAGGCGCGCAGGAAGGGCGCCATGGAGACGTGCATGTTCTCGTCGCGCCCTTCCCAAATCTGGCTGTGCACGCCGATCACCTCGCCCTGCAGGTTGAACAGCGGCCCGCCCGAATCGCCGCCCATCAGCACGCAGTCGGTCTGCAGGGCATTGGCGGTCTGCTTGACGATGCGGCCGACGCGCAGCACGACCCCGCGTGCCTTGTCGAAGCCACCGGGATGGCCGAGGGCGAAACACCAGGTGCCGGGCTGGGCCTCGAGCACGCGGCGCGACACCGGTACGTGCGGCCAGCGGCGACCACTGTCGTGCAGCTGCAGCAGGGCGGCGTCGGTCGTCTTGTCGAGCCCGAGCGTGGTGCCGCTGATGCGCCGGCCGTCCTCGAGCACGACGCGCAGCTCGCGTCCGGGTTGTTCGGCAACGTGGGCCGCGGTCAGCACCAGGCCGCCGGGTTCAATGATGACACCGCTGGCGGTGCCGTCGCCTGTGAGGATGGCCACCACCGCCGGGCGCACGTCGGACAGCCGTTCCTGAACCTGATGCTGCACCGCACGCAGGGCATCGAGGCTGACGCTCCCAGGCTCCGCGGCCTGCAGGGCCGGGAGGGCGAGGAGGGCAAGCAGCAGGCGTCGCATCTTCATCCCATACGCGGCGCAGCGCCGCTTTCTCTGCGGATGAGACGAAGCAGGCGGCAAAAAATTGCGGCTTTTTCAGCGCGGCGGTGCGGAAAACACCGGTGACCAAGGGCCGAGCCGTTCGCGGGTCCACCAGACACCGGTGGTTCGGCGCTGCTCCGGCGTGCTGAAGCGGTAGCGATAGAGCTGGGTGCGCACATGGCGGATGTTCTCCGGTGGCAGGGGCGGCGGCCCGAGCAGGTCCCAGACCGGCGCGGAGGGTTCGGTGAGGCGACGCACGAGCCGGCCGTACCATGCCAGCGGTGCGCCGGGATGGTCGCCGCGTGTGGTGTCGTAGCCGGGGTAAAGGGCGGCGAACCACATCTGCCAGTCGAGCCGTGGTTGGTGCGGGGCGACGAAGCCCGGGGCGCGCGCCGGGTCGCCCGGTTTCCAGCGGAACTCGACCGGCAGCCAGAGCGCGCCGTCATCGCTCACCTCAAGGATGAGCTCGCGTCGTTCGCGGGTCATGCTTTGGAACAGGCCATAGGCATTGAAGCTGCGCAGGCTGGCCAGCTGATCGGCGGCGGTGTGCAGCGGTGCCGGCAGCCACCGCGAGTTGCCGGGCAGGCGTGCGGCGAGCGACTGGTCGGCAGCAGCCAGGGTGAGCAGCAGGCAGGGCAGGGCGAAGGAGAGGGCGGGCCATTGGGAGCGGCCCCAGCGGGGGGGCGGCGGGTTGTCGACGAGGCCGAGCCGGGTGCGCAGGCGCGCCGGCCAGCAGGTGTCGTCGAGCAGGGTCAGCGCGAGTGCGGCGGTGAGCAGGTTGAAGTAGGTGTAGTTGCCGGTGAGGCAGACCAGGCCCATGAGCAGCAGGAAGCCGCCGGCCGCGACCTGGCGCCCGCGCCGGCCGGCGAAGATCGCGAAGGGCAGGGCCAGCTCGATGAAGTGCATGCCCGCGCAGCCGATGCGGTGAAAATCGCGCGGCAGCTGGTGGATGAACCAGGCGACTGCATTCGGCAGCGGCTGGGTCTCGTAGTGGAAGGTCAGGGCGGTGAGTTCAAGCCAGCTGCGATCGCCGCCGGCGACTTTGACCAGGCCGGAGAGGAACATCAGGCGGAACAGCAGCCAGTGCAGCAGCCAGACCGCCGGCCAGGGCGGATCGGCAGCCGCTGCCGGTCGAAGGCCGCTCCGCCAAGGGGCGAGAAAGACCGCGAGCAGGCCGGCTTCGAGGAGCAGGGCGTCCCATTGGAAACCGCTGAAGGGTTCGGCGGCGGTGACGATGGACAGATGCACGACCCAAAGTGCGAGCAGCAGCGGCCCCTGCAGGCGTCCGGCAAAGATCAGCAGGGCCAGACCGAGGCCGATCCAGCACAGCAGGCGGCCGTCGAGGGCGGTCCAGCGCAGCAGGCTGGGATAGGCCGTCCACAGCGACACGCCGCGCTCGGCCTGAAGGCTGCGCAGGTTTTCCGCCCATTCGCGTACCGGCAGCAGGCCGGCCTCACCGAACAGGCCCTGCCACTGCCAGGCCCAGGAAGCGAAGGTGATGGCGTATACCGCGGCGAGCAGGCGTGGGAAGAGCCAGCGCACGACGCGATAGCGGCTCATGGCGCGGTTCAGCCGAGTTGGGCCTGTGCTTGCGACCGCAGACGTCGGGCGCGTTCGTGGGTCTGCTCCTCCGCGCTGAGCCGGTCGAGATGATCGAGCGCCTCACGCGCCAAGCCGAGTTCGAGGTAGCCTTCGGCCATGGCCATCCGGCCTTCGAAATCGACGGCGGCATCGGGGGCCTCGGGCAGAACGACCGCTTCCAGGCGCGCGGTGGCGGGGTCAGCGCCGGCGGCGACGCTGTCGGCATCGGGCTCGGTCTTGGCGAGGTAGACCCAGCCGTCGCCCTCGCGGTTGAGTCGCCACTGGTTGATGGTGATGACGATCACCAGGCCGGCGATCGCGGTTGCCGTTTCCAGGATGAAGGGGGTGGCGAGTGCACCGACCAGCATGGAGAACGCGCGGCCCACAACTTCACGGGCGGTGGTGCTGAAGACGAGCACGGCGATGCCGGCCGCCAGGGCGGTGACGCCGTACAGCAGCGGTGTGAGCCACCAGCGCGGAGGAAGTGCGGTCCTTGCCATGACGCACTCATACTCCGCTTTGCGCCTGTTTCCAGTCGGCATTCCGTACTTGCCGGCGGGCGCGGCCGGGCTTTCCTGCCGCCGTGACCGCCGCCCCCTTTGCCGCCCTGCTGCTTGCCGGAGGTCGTTCCGAGCGCATGGGCACCGACAAGGCGCGGCTCGTCTGGCAGGGCCAACCGCTCTGGCGCCTGCAGCTCGCCAAGCTGGTCGCGCTCGGGCCGGCGCGCCTGATCGTCGCCTGCCGCGAAGCCCAGGGCCTGCACACCGAGGCGCCGGCGCCGGCCTGCGAGTGGTGCTTCGATCCGCCCGGGAGCGACGATGGCCCGCTTGGGGCCATTGCGCGCAGCCTCGGGGATTTCCCCCTGCTCGTGCTGGCGGTGGACTTGCCGCGCTTTGCACCGGCGGCGCTGCTGGCCGACTGGCGCGCGCAGGCTGTGCCCGCGCGCGGCTTGTGCTGGCGTTCGACGCAGGGTTTGGAGCCGCTGGCGGCGATCTATGGGCCGTCGCTGCGGCCGCTGTTGCAGCAGGCGCTGGCGGAGCGCCGGCTCGGCCTGCAGAAGCTGCTGGGGGACTGTGCGGCGCAGGGTGCGCTGGTGGTGCGCCCGGCCCCCGCCGAGGCTGGGCTCGACAATGTGAACACCCCGGAGGAGTGGGTGAGGCAGCAAAAGGGCGGACCCGAAGGTCCGCCCTGAAGCTCATTTCTTGTCGTCGGCCACCGCCTTCTTCTTCTTCTTGGCGCCGGCGTTGCGCAGGGCCTTGGGGATCGGGTCCTCCTTCTTCTGCAGGGCGCGGCGCAGCTTGCGCAGGGCGATGTTCTGCAGCTGGCGGATGCGCTCGCGGGTGACGCCGAACTCCTGGCCGACCTCCTCCAGCGTGCGCGGCTTCTGGCCGGCGAGGCCGAAGCGGGCGTCGATGATCTTGCGCTCGCGCTCGTCGAGAACCGTCAGCAAGCCGTCGAGCTGGCTGTGCATGTTCTTGTGGCTGAGCAGGTCGAAGGGCGTCTGGGCGTTTTCGTCGCCGACAATTTCACCGAACTCGGTGCTGTCGTCGTCGCTGATCGGCGCGTCGAGCGAGGCCGGGCGCATGGAGGCGACTTTGAGCTGGCTGAGCTTGGCGCGGTCGATGCCGATTTCCTCGGACAGCTCGTCGTCGGTCGGCTCGCGGCCGAGTTCCTCGGACATCGCCATGGCGACACGGCGCATCTTGCTGATCTTGTCCACCATGTGGACGGGCAGACGAATCGTTTTCGACTGGTTGGCGAGGGCGCGCTTGATCGACTGCTTGATCCACCAGGCGGCGTAGGTGGAGAGCTTGCCGCCCTTGTTGGGGTCGAAGCGTTCGACGGCCTTCATCAGGCCGATGTTGCCCTCGGAAATGAGGTCGAGAAGCGGCAGTCCGTAATTGGCGTAATCCTGGGCGATCTTGACGACGAGGCGCAGGTTGGCGCGGATCATGTGGGACCGCGCCTCGGGGTCGCCGCGCTTGATGCGCTCGGCGAGATCGACCTCCTGCTCGGGAGTCAGCAAGTCCGTCTTGCCGATCTCACGCAGGTAGATCTTGATGCCTCCGTCGAGTTCCATGTTTGACATGTTGCGGTGAGTGGTACGATGCAGTTTGGCGGTTCTTCTGGCGTCCCCGAGAAAAAGGGGGGCGGCAGTCTGACACAGGTTTGAGATTTTTCTTCCTTTTTTTGAAGCAACTTTTTTGCCAAACTCAGGGGCGGATCTGCCGGAACAGGGTCACAGGCAGGGGTACGCTTGCGTGGCGACGTCTCCGTTCAACCCAATTTCCGCTTCGTCGTCAATCCCTTTTGCAGATTTTGCCGGGGTTTTTTTCGGGTGCCGGCGACGGTTTTTTCCGGGCGTCGGCAAGGGGGGTGCCGAAATCCGCGATTGCGCCCGGTGCTGGCAGGGCTTAAGTTGATGGCTGCTCCTCAGGAGTCCGCGGGTATAGCTTAATGGTAAAGTTCCAGCCTTCCACGCTGGCCATGTGGGTTCGATTCCCACTACCCGCTCCAACCGCCCCTTCCCGTGTCCCGCAGGCAGCCGCCCCCCGGTCTCGCTGACGCCCTCGCCGAGGTGCGAGCCATTTACCGGGATCTGGCCGCCCGGCCGGCCGAACGCGACTGCCGGTCGCTCGCCGGCTGCTGCCACTTCCGCCTGACCGGCCGCACCCCCGTGCTGACCCGCGGCGAGGCCCTGCTCGCCGCCAAGGGCGTGCGCGCCGCCGGTCGCAAGCAGCTCAAGCCGCACCCGGACGGCGCCTGCCCGGCGCTCGGCGCCGACCAGCGCTGCACGATTTATGAGTTTCGGCCCTTCGGGTGCCGCACCCACTTCTGCGCGGCGGCCGGCGGCCTGCTGCCGCGGCGCCAGGTGGCCGACCTCATCCAGCGCTTGGAGGCGCTCGACGAACGCCTCGGCGGCGACGGCTCGCGGCCCTTTGAGGCGGCGGTGAGCGATGCCCTCGCCGGGGCTTTTTGAGCCGGTGCGATGGAAACGGCCTCGCGGCGTGCGTAGTTTTGCCATTCCGTGAAAGCCGTCACCTGCCTGTTGTTTGCTCTCGTTGCCCCCGTCGTTGCTGCGCCGGTGTCGTTTGCCCGCCAGATCGTGCCGATCCTGGTCGACCAGTGCCTGGAATGCCACCGCGCCGAGAAGGCCAAGGGGGCGTATCGGCTGGACACGGTTGAACAGCTGTTGCGTCCGGGCGACAGCGGCGAGCCACCGCTGGTGGCCGGCAAGCCGGACGAGGGTGAGCTGATGCGCCTCATCCTCACCCACGACGACGACGATCGCATGCCGAAAAAGGCGGATCCATTGCCGGCGGCCCAGGTCGAGCTGCTGCGTGTGTGGATTGCCGAGGGGGCTGCCTTCGACGTGCCGGATCACCGCACATCGCTGGTGGGTCTGCTCGAACGGGCGCCGCGCAAGCCGGCACCGGAGCGCTACCCGCGGCCGCTGCCGGTGACGGCGCTGGCGCTCAACGGCGATGGCAAGGTGCTGGCCACCAGTGGGTATCATGAGGTTTTGACCTGGAATCCCGAGGACGGGCGTTTGCGCGCCCGCATCAGCGACCTGCCCGAGCGCATTCTCGGGTTGAGCTTTGTCGCCGGTGGTCCGCTGCTGGCCGTGGTTGGCGGTTCGCCGGGCCGTTCCGGCGAGGTCTGGCTCGTCGACCTCGCCAAGGCGGGGGTGCGCCGACGCCTCGCCAGCCTGCGCGACTGCGCCCTCTGTGCGGTGACCACACCCGACGGCAAGTTTTTGATCACCGGTGGTGCTGACAACCGGGTGCGCGGCTTTGCCCTGCCCGAGGGGCGGCCGGTCTGGGACGTCGAGGCCCATGCCGACTGGGTGCTGGCCCTGGCGATCAGTCCGGATGGCCAACACGTCGCCACCGCCAGCCGCGACCGCACGGCGAAAGTGCTGGCCACCGCCACCGGCTCGGTCGAGGGCACCTTCACCGGTCACAGCGTGCCCGTGCTCAGCGTCGCCTTCGGCCCGGACAGCCGCGAGTTGATCTCCGGCGGCAGCGACGGCGAATTGCGCCGCTGGGAACTCCATGGCGCGGCGAAAAAGGACGGCAGCCTGCGCCCAGCCGGCCGCTCCGAGGCGCTGGCGCTCGGCTTTCTCGATGCCGGCACCGCCGTGGCGGCCACCGCCGATGGCGGGCTGCGCCGCCTCGATCTGAAAACCCGCGCCGCCACCGATCGCCTCACCGTCCATGGCGACCGCCTCACGGCCCTGCTGCTGCGTCCGCAGCCGACCGGCACCCTGCTCATCAGCGCCAGTCACGACGGCGAGGTCCGGCTGACCGACAGCTCCGGCGGGGAAAAGCGCCGCTTTGTCGCCAGCCCAGGTTGGTGACCGGCGTCGCCTCAGTGCTGCCATTGCCGCGAGCAGCAGCAGGCCTGTGCGCGACGGTTCCGGCACAATGGTGAGGCTGCCGCTGCTGCTGAATGCCGAGACATCCCACTGCCAGCCCGGGGCAAAGCCGTCGGTTGGCAGGTCGAGCAGACTTGGGCTCAGCCCGGCGATGCCGCTGCCGGAGACGGCCGACCAGTCGAGCAGGTCAAAGGACGCGCCCAAGGCCGGGGTCGCACCCGCCGCCCAAGCCAGACGCAGGCTGCCGGGTGCCAGGGCCGTGAGGTCCAGTTGGCCTGCTCCGGCCGAGGCAAACACCAGGCGGTCGCTCGCACCCGCCAAACCCAGCTCAAAGATGAGGCCGGCCCCGGTGGTGAAGACGGCGTCGCCCTGTTCCGGGGCCAGGGTCAGGGTGCCGAGCCCGCTGTTTTCGCCGGGCAGGCCGGGGGCGAGGGTGCCGGCCAGGGTCAGGCTTGCGCTGCCGGTTGGAGCGAGCCGACCGTGGCCGCCGAGCACGGCACCGCCGGCCAGATGGACAAAGCCGGTTCCCGTGGCGGAGCCGGCGCTGTTGCCGAGCAGCAGGGTGCCAGCCTGCACTGTGGTGCCGCCACTGTAGCTGCTGGCGACGTCCAGCCGCACGCTGCCGGCGCCGTCGAGGGTGAGGCCGTGGGCGCCCGTGATGGGCATTTGCAGGTGCAGCAGGGCACCGGCCGAGGTTTCGAAGCGGTTGTCGGCCCCCAGGGCCAGGGTCAGGCCACCATTGGCGCCGCGAAAAACCACATGGCTGGTGGTGTTCGCCAGGGTCAGGCCACTGTGCAGGGTCAGGGTGCGCGCGATGCTGCCGCCACTGCCATTGGCATCCACGTGAAGCACCTCAGGCAGGCCACCGAGCGCTCCGTCAAAACGGATGCGGCCGGCCGTGCGATTGCTGCCCAGGCTCATCTGCGGCAACAGGGTGCTGCCGCCATTGCGGCTGTCAAAGCGCAGATCGGTGCCCGCCGATTGGGCCGGCAACAGGTCACCCTGCCAGTTGGCGGCGCTGTTCCAGGAGGTGCCGAGCCCGCTGACGCCACCATCCCAGACAGCCGTTGTCGCCGGGCTGGCGGCGAGGCTGAGCAGAAGAAAGCCGCTGCAGAGAGGACTGCTCCATAACGATGCCTGCAGGCGGGGGGAAAGGGGGCAAGGACGCATGAAGCTCCGCGATTTACGCGGATACTTCCAGTAATTTACCTAAAATGAAAGCTTTATTTTTGATCGGTGCCGGGCTGATGCTGGTCGCGCACCCGCAAGCCGTTGGGCAGGAAGTGGGTCAGGGCGTTCGCCAAGGCCTCAGCGAAACGCTGGCGGTTGGCTTCGGTGTCGCGCAGGCGCGGCCGGTTGGCCTCGATCTGCACACCGGCCACGCCGCGTTCGGCGGCGCAGTGGCGGACGAGGGTGTAGCCGCCGCGAAAGTAGGGCAGGGTCGGCACCGGCAGACGCGGACTCGGGGTGGCGGGAAAGCCCTGGTTTTCCAGCAGGGCACCGAGACTGGTGGGTCCGCGCAGGAACTCGCTGTAGGGCAGGGGGGAGCGGCGCGCCAGCAGCTCGGCGCTGCCGCGGGCGGCGAAGGCCGCGGTGTTGAGCAGGGGCTCTGGCTGCGCGAGGGCGGCAACATCGTGCAGCCAACCGAGCTCGATCTGCGCTTGTGGGTGGCTGTGGCCGTGCAGATCGATGAGGAAGGCCCAGTCATGGCGGTCGACGGCCGCGCGGCAGGCCTGTTCAATGAAGCCGTGGTGTTCCAGCCAGGCCTGTTCGGCGGCGGCATTGCCTTGGGCGGCCTCGGCGACATCGCGATTGGCGTCGAGCTTGGAGCGGTGCAGATGGCAGATCACCAGATGCGGGCGGCTGCCGCAGCGTTCTGCGACGGCGTCGGCCACGGCCCGCGCCAGTTCCTGGGTGTTGGCGTCCATGGTCAGCACACCTTCACGGCGGTCGGGCAGGTCGACCGGCTTGTCGCGCCCGCCGTGTGGGGCGGCGAGAATCAGCGGCAGTTCCCCCGGTTGGTACTCGATGAAGCGGCGCGTGCCGAACCGGGGTTCGGCGGCGGGGGCGGCGGCCGCCAGCAGGCCGAGAACACAGAGAAGGGCTTTCACGAGTCGTCGGGCAGCAGGCGCAGGGCGTGGCTGGCCTGGGTGAAGTACCAGGTCGTGGGTTTGAACGGGCGGAGCTGGATGCCGTCGGGGATCTCCACGCCGCGGCTGTCGGTGGCACCGCTGCCGGTGCTGTCGAGCACCAGCGGCAGGCCATCGGGCGAGCGGCCGATGGCGCCGACCCAGAGCACGACGTGGGAGATGCGGCCGCCTCGGTTTTTGACGAAGAGCAGGTCGCCGGTGCGCAGCACCTGAGGGTAGTCGGCAGGGTCGGCCGGCAGTTCGATGCGCCGGACGGTTGTTTGCCGGCCGCGGCCTGGACCGGGGGCCTCGGTCATGGCGGCCTGCTGTTGAACGTCACTGGTCGGCTTGATGCCGAGGGCAAGATTGTAGACAAACGAGGTGAAGTTGCTGCAGTCGAGTCCCTTGCCGCGCGGCGTGGCCTGTTGGGGGGCGGCCGGCCAGTCGGCGGGCGGTTCCCAGTCGGGGATGTGGTGGTGCTGGTAGCTGTAGCCCACGTAGCGCAGGCCGGTGGCGATGACGCGTTCGCGCAGCCACTGCGCGCTGCGCCGGGCCAGGCCGGTGGGCGGGTCATAATGGCGCGCGGGCGGTCCCCAGTAGCCCCAGCGCCCGCGGTTGGCGGGCAGGAACCATTCGCGGTGATCGACGGCGGCCTGATCCTTCCAGTCGGCTCGGGGTCCCTTCAACAAATCGCCGGTCAACTCCTCCTGGGAAAAGCTGAAGGCGACCGTGGCGGGCGAACGGTAGTCGGCCGCGGCCGGTTCAAGCGCGTGAATGGTGGGCGCGAGGATGGCGAGCAGCGCGAACAGCAGCAGCGGCTTCATGGCAGGCTGGCGGGTGCGGGGGTTTCCTGCAGCTTGCCGGCGGCCCAGAGAATGCCTCGCGGGATGAGATGCTCGAGGCCCGGGGTGTTTTCCGGGTGCGGGCTGGAAACGAAGACGCGGCCGCGGCCGAAGGGGGCGGCCGCCTGGGCGGGCGAATGAACCATGACACCAACGGGGGTGCCATTTTTGGCCACCTCGGTGCGGAACAGCGCGAGCGGTTTGTAGGCCGGCAGGTCGGCACGGTCGCCGGGCTTGAGGATGGGGCCGTTGTTGTAGCGGACCAGGCAGACGCCCTCGACGGGGCCGAGGATGGGCGCGCCATCGACGGTGACCTCCATCTCGACAAAGCCGCTGCCGCGCATCCATTTGCTCGACACGGTCGAGGCATTGAGAATGCCCAGGCCCCAGGAGAAATTGGAGCAGGCGAGGTAGGCGCCGGCGCAGATGCCGACGTAGCCGCCGCCGTTGCGGACAAACTCGCGCACGCGCTCGCGGCCTTCGTCGCCCAGACTTTTGGCCTGGGCGCTGCCACTGCCCCCGGAAAAGACAACCACATCGTAGCCGGAAAGCGCGCCGCCGGCGATCTGGTCGGGTTTTAGCCGGTCGATGGTGGCACCGGGCAGCCCTTCGACCCGGGCGCAGACGTTGGCGATGCCACTGTCCGGAGCGCCGGAGCCCTCAAAGATGGCGATGCGCACCGGTGCCGGATGGGCCGGCGGCGCAATCACCGTGCGGTGACCGTTGAGGTCGGGGGGGATCACCACGGGTTTCAGCGCGGCCTTGGCCGGGGCTTTCGGCGCGGCTTCTTCGGCACGGGTGGTGCCGATGGCGAGGCCAAGGCAGGCAATGAGGCAGAGGGTTTTCATGCTGGGAAGGAAAGCGGCCATGCTCGCGCCATCCTTGCGCGCGTCATCTCCCCAAAACAGGGGATGCGACAGCGGGGCCTGCCGCGTTATGCTGGCCGCGCCCGCATGAAACTTCTGCCAGCGCTGCTCACTGCCGTCCTGCTCGGCCAGGCCGGGGCCTCCCCGTGGAGCGAACGTCTGGCCTTTTGGGCGCGCGGCGATCTCCGGCGCTTCGACACGCGGCTGGCGGATCTGGGTACCCAGCTCGCCGGCCTCGCCGAACTGTCGCTGGTCAACAGCAGTGTGCGGGTCGGCTTGAAAACCGGGTACACGACCGGCGAGGACGTGCGCTGGATGGAACTCACGCTTGCCGAGACAGTGCTGGCGGACAGCGTGGTGCTGGTGCCACCCCTTGCCAAGGGGGCCGAGGCGGTCGTCGCCGGCTATGGTTTTCCGGTGCGCTTCAAACTCGAGGTCTTCGACGAGACCGGGGCGGCTCACACGGCCCTCGACCAAACCGGCGGCGATTTTCCCAACCCCGGCTGTTTTCCCGTCGTCGCCCGCTTCCCACCGCGGCCGGTGCGGCGGGTGCGTTTCACCGCCACCGACCCCTGGACGGCCGACGGACCCGAGGTTCTGGCCCTGGCGGAACTGCTGGTGCTGTCCGGCGGGCGCAATGTGGCGCTCGGGTCGCGCGTCGGCAGCTCCAGCTCGCGCAACGCGCCGCGTGCCTGGACGCGCGCCAACCTGACCGACATGATCACGCCGCTCGGCCTGCCGGTGGCCCCGCAGCCGGGCGGTGCGCCCGGCTACCACAGCGCGGTTGCCGCGCGCGCGGATGAAACAAAATGGATCCAGCTTGAACTGCCGGAAACGACCGGGATCGACGAGATCCGGCTGGTGCCGGCGCGCGTGCGCGAGGTGCCGCTCTGGTTCGACTACGGTTTTCCCGCGACTTACCGCGTCGAGGTCGCCACGCGCGCCGACTTTGCCGACGCGGTCGTGCTGCAGGAGACGACCGAGCCCGCCGCGCCGGGCATGAATCTGGTGGTCATTCCCGCCCGGCAAACGCCGGCCCGGTTTGTCCGTCTGACAGCCACCCAGCTCTGGTTCCGTCGCGGCGATTACGTGCTCGCCCTGGCCGAGCTGCAGGTCTTCCGCGGCGAGGACAATCTCGCCCGGCGCGGACGTTTCAGCGCCAGCGACCGCCTCGAGGGCACGGAGGGCGCAGCCTGGTCGCCCGAGGCGCTGGGGGACAACCTCACCCGCGACGGTCGCCTGCTCTCCCTGCCCGAGTGGTTTGAGCAGTTGCAGCGGCGGCGCGACCTGGAAGCCGAACGCGCGCGGGTGCTGGTGGCGCGGACGGGGCTGGCCGCGCGGGCCCGCACCCAGCTTGCCTACGGCAGTGTCGGCGGCCTTGGCGGCATGGCCGGCCTGTTTGGGCTGCTGCTCTGGCGCCAGCGCCGGCAGCGCCGCCGCGACGCCCTGCGCCTCCAGGAAAAACTGGCGCGCGACCTGCACGATGAAATCGGTTCAAACCTCGGCAGCATCACGCTGCTGTGCTCGCTCGCCGACCGCAGCGGTCTCGATGCCGAAACCCTGCGCGGGGAACTTGCCGAGGTCGGTCGCGTCGCTGCCGAGACCGCTGATTCGATGCGCGACATGGTCGATCTGCTGCGGCCGCGCCGGCGCGACAACGGCCAGGACTGGCTCGACGTGCTGCGCCGGCTTGGCGAACGTCAGTTGCGCGGGCTGGTGCTCGACGCCGCCCTGCCGTCGGCACCGCTCAGCCATGAGCCGGATCCGGAAACCCGGCGCGAGATCTACCTGTTTTGCAAGGAGGCCCTGCACAACATCCGCCGCCACGCCGGCGCGAGTCGTGTCAGCCTGCGCGTCAGTCCCGCTGCGAGCAGTGGGTTCACGCTCGAAATCCTCGACGACGGTTGCGGCTTCGATCCCGCCGCGCCTGCGGCCGGTCACGGCCTCGGCAACCTGCGCGAGCGCGCCGCCGTGCTGAAGGCGCATCTGGAACTCGACAGCGCGCCCGGCCGCGGCACGCGCCTCTCTTTGCATGTGCCACGCAGTCCGCGCTGGCGACCGCGACATCCATGAAAACCGAAGCTCCCATCCGTGTTTGGATCGTCGAGGATCACGAGACGTTTCGCCGCTCGCTGCTGCGCCTGTGCGCCACCGATGCCGGCCTTGCGCCCGCCCGCGCCTTTGCCAACGCCGAGACCCTGCTCGCCGCCCTGCGCAGCGTGACGGACGGCGAGCGGCCGGACGTGCTGCTGCTCGACCTCGGCCTGCCCGGCCGCGGCGGCCTCGAGGCCATCGCCGAGGTGCATCGCCACGCGTCCGACTGCCGTGTCGTCATTCTGACGGTGTTTGAGGACGAAGCCAAGATCGGCGAGGCGATCCGCGCCGGCGCCTGCGGCTACCTGTTGAAAACCTCGCGTGCCGACGAGGTGCTCGCCGCCCTGCGCGAGGCCCACGCCGGCGGCTCGCCGATGTCACCCGCCGTGGCGGCCAGCGTCGTGCGCCTGCTGGCCCGCCATGCGCCGCCCGCAGCGGCACCGGTCGCCCTCTCGCCGCGCGAGCGCGAGCTGCTCGCCCTGCTGGTCGAGGGTCTCACCGCCAAGGAAATCGCCGACCGCCTCGGCGTCAGCATCCACACGACCGGCAGTCACACGAAGAATCTGTTCACCAAGCTCGGCGTGCACAGCCGCGCGGCCGCGGTCGCCCGCGCCCTGCGTGAGGGCCTGGTCTGAATCACTCCAGGCGGACATCGCCGCACAGGCTGACGCGCAGGCCGAGTTCCGCCATCGCCGCCGCCTTGATGCGCGCGGCGCGGTGCGCCTGCTTCTCGTTTGGGCAGTACACGACCTGAATGTGGTTCGACTTGTGGCGCGCCATCATCTGGTCGCGGGTGACGCCCTTGAGCACGGCGTGCAGGATTGGCCACTGTGGGGTGGTCTCGCGCCAGCGCGCCTGGGTCTCCTTCTCCGGCAGGTGCAGGGCTTCGGCGACGCCGATGTCGCAGCAGAGCACGCCGTCCATGACGAAGACGCGGCTCCAGACGAGGTGGCCGGGTTTGCTGACGCCCTTGAGCGTGCCGCCGCCGAGGCGGAAGTACATGGATGGCTGGCGCTCGCTGCTTGCGCCCTTCCAGCCGCCGACAAAGTGTGCGGGCGGCGCGGCGCCGCTGATGAGCAGCACCCAGACGTAGTCCTTGCCGTACTTTTTGCCCCAGCGCAGGTCGTGCAGGGTGTTCTCCGGGGCAAAACCCAGCTCGCGCCAGAGCCGGTAGGTCACCAGACCGTCGAGACCGGCGCATTCATCGACCTCGTTGAAGTGCGGCAGCGCCTCGCCCTCGAACAGCACGCGGCGGCCGTCGGCGCTGCGCACCGGGGGCCGGTCGGCATTGTTGAGCGTGCCCTCGACGAGGTCGCTCGCCGGCGTCAGATCCTTGAGGCCCTGCTGGTACTGAATGCCGATGGCATCGCAGCCGAACTCATCGGCGAGGCGCACGGCGGCAAGGTACATTTTGCATTGCTCCAGCACCTGGGCCTCGGTCAGCTCGCTGGCCTCGTCGGCACCGAGCTCAAACTGCAGGCCTTTTTTGCGGTACCAGGCGTACACCGCCTGGGCGTCGGCATCACTGACCTCGCGCATGGCGGCGTACAGGGTCGACTGGCTCAGCCGCTCCTTGAAGCAGCCGGTCGGGTGCAGCAGGTGGTCGGGCACGATGGCATTGAACATGCCCATGCAGCCCTCGTCGAAGACGCCGAGGATGGCCTTGGCCGAGCGGAAGCGGCGGCCGAAGTCGCGCCCGAGACGCTCGTCCTCGGCGGGCAGGCGCACAAGGTTGAGGTCGCGCACGTGCGACTGGTCATGGCGGACGCGGCCGGTGCTCAGCCACTCGCGCAGGCCGTTTTTGAAAAAGCCATCGCTGAAGGTCTCGCTCCACAGGGTGGAGTAGTCGACGCCGGCCTTGGTGAGCGAGGCGTTGAGGTTGAGCAGGCCGACCAGGCCCGGCCACTGGCCGCTCCAGTTGGCGACGGTGAGGATGGGGCCGCGGTGGGTGGTCAGGCCGGCGAGCACGTGGTGGGAGTACTGCCAGACCGCCTCGGCGACGATGAGCGGCGCCTCGGGATCGATGCCGCGGAAGACCTCCATGCCCTCGCGCTGGCTGGCGATGAAACCGTGCTTCTTTTTCGCGTCATAAGGGTGGGCTCGGCGGATCTCCCAGCCCTCGGCCCTGAGCGCCTTGGCGAGTGCATCCTCCATGGCTTTTTGGGCGGGCCAGCAGGTTTGGTTGGCGGCTGGGCGGAGGTCGCCACTGGCGATGAGAAGGACGGTTTTGGCGGGGCGGGCGGAGGAACTCATGGCGTTGATGCAGTGCATCGTGCAGGCCGGCGCTGGTCCTGGCAAGGCAGCCGGCATGCCCGGAATTGCATCTGGCATGAAGATTCTTGACTTCATGCGCGTACTGTCTGGCCCCACCTTTGACATGGCTTCCCTAGCCGGGTGCAGTGCCCCCGATCCCCACGGGGCGATGCCTTGCGCTACCTCTTTGACACGGTGACGAAGGCGGGGCAGTGGAACGCATGAAGGCATTGAAACAACTCCTGGCCGCGGCCTTGGTGCTGGCCGTACTGGCGGCCGCCGGACTGTTCCTGCGCCGATCGCTCGACAATCGCAAGGCTGGTGCCGAACAGCGCGGCACACCGGTGGTCGGACGCGTGGTCGTTCACGAGGTCAAGGAGGACGATTTCGTCGAGCAGGTCGAGGTTGTCGGCACGGTGCGCTCGTTCGAGTCGATCGATGTCTCCGCCCGCGTCACCGAGGTTGTGGAGAAGATCGAGTTCACCGACGGTCAGAGCGTCGAAAAGGGCCAGCCGCTGGTCAAGCTGTCTTCAGCGGAGGATGAGGCCCGTCTGGCCGCGGCGCGCGCCCAGCTCGCCGAACACGAGCGCGAACTCGCCCGCCTGCGCCAGCTCGCCGCCGACGGCGCGGTGTCGTCGGTCCTCGTCGAGGAGCGCGAGACGCTCGCCGAAGTCGCCCTGCGCCAGATTCAGGAAGTCGAGGCACGCCTTGCCGACCGCCTCATCACCGCGCCCTTCCGCGGCGTGCTCGGCCTGCGCAACATCAGCGCCGGCACCCTCATCTCGCCGGGCACGGTCATCGCCACCCTCGACCAGATCGACCGGGTGCGGCTCGATTTCGCCGTGCCGGAGGTCTTCATTGCCGAACTCGAAATCGGCCGAGCCGTGCAGGCGCGCAGCGCCGCCTATCCCGGGCGCGTTTTTGCGGCGCGCGTCGCCCAGATCAGCTCGCGCGTCGATCCCGCCACGCGTGCCTTGGTGGTGCGCGCCGACATCGACAATGCCGACCACGCCCTGCGGCCCGGCATGCTGCTCACCGCCACCCTCAGTCGTGCGCCGCGCCGCGCCCCCGCGGTGCCCGAACGCGCGCTGGCACCGGTGTACCGGCAGGTTTACATCTTTGTCGTCACCGGCAGCGAGGGCGACCTGCGTGTCGAGCGCCGTGCCGTCGAGATCGGCCTGCGCAAGACCGGCTTTGTCGAAGTGACCGCCGGTTTGAAGGCGGGTGAAACCGTGGTCACCGACGGCTACATGGGCCTGGCGGACGGCAGTCCGGTCGAGATCACCGGTCGCTTCCGCGCGGCGGCGCCGGCCTACAATCCGCGGACGAACTGAGCAAGCATGTTCCTGTCCGACGTCTCCATCCGCCGGCCCGTGCTCGCCACGGTGGCCAACCTGCTGCTGATGGCCTTTGGCATCGTCGCCTACTCGCGCATGCAGGTGCGCGAGTACCCGGACATCGAGCCGCCGATCATCTCGATCGAGACGGTCTATCCCGGCGCCGCCGCCGCGGTGGTGGAGCGCCGCGTCACCCAGCTCATCGAGGACCGCATCAGCGGCGTCGAGGGCATCGAGAACATCGATTCCATCAGCACCGACGGCCAGTCGCAGATCACCGTCGAGTTCTCGCTCGACCGCGACATCGACAACGCCGCCAGCGACGTGCGCGAGGCGGTGTCGAGCATCCTGGATGAGTTGCCCGACGAGGTGCGCCCGCCGGAGATCACCAAGCAGGACGCCGTCACCGAGGTGCTCATGTGGCTCAACCTCACCAGCCCCGACCTGTCGCCGGTCGAGCTGGCCGACTACTCCGAACGCTATTTGGTGGACCGCTTTTCGCAGCTGCCCGGCGTGGCGCGTGTGCGCCTGAGCGGCGCCACCCGCTTTGCCATGCGCCTGTGGATCGATCGCGAGGCGCTGGTCGCCCGCGGCCTGACGGTGGTGGATGTCGAGGACGCCCTGCGCCGCCAGAATGTCGAGCTGCCGGCCGGGGCCGTGCAGGCGCGCGATCGCACGATCACCGTGCGCCTGCGCCGCGAGTTCACCACGGTGGACGAATTCCGCAATCTGGTGCTCAAGCGTGGCGATGACGGCTACCAGGTCCGCCTGGGCGAGGTGGCACGCGTTGAGCTCGGCGCCGAGGATGCCCGCCGGCGGTTCCACGGCAACGGCGTGCCCATGGTGGCACTCGGCATCATCAAGCAGTCGCGCGCCAACACGCTCGATGTCGCCCGCGCCGCCAAGGCCGAGGCCCTGCGCCTGGCACCGGTCCTGCCCGAGGGCATGAAGCTGGAACAGAGCTACGACACCTCGCAGTTCATCGAGGCCTCGCTGATCGAGGTGTTTCGCACGCTTGGCATCGCCGTGCTGCTCGTCGTTCTGGTCATCTACCTCTTCCTTGGCACCGCCCGCGCCACGCTCGTGCCCGCGGTGGCCGTGCCGGTCTCCATCATTGCCACCTGCATTGTCCTGTACTTCCTCGGTTTCTCGGTCAATGTTCTCACCCTGCTCGCCGTCGTGCTCGCCATTGGCCTGGTGGTCGACGATGCCATCGTGGTCCTGGAAAACATTCATCGCCGCATCGAGGATGGCGAGACGCCGCTCGCCGCCTCCTATCTCGGCGCCCGCCAGGTCGGCTTCGCCGTGGTCGCCACCACCCTGGTGCTGGTCGCGGTCTTTGTGCCGATCAGCTTCCTCGAAGGTGATGCCGGCAAGCTCTTCGCCGAGTTCTCGGTCACCCTGGCGGTCGCGGTCAGCTTCTCCAGCTTCGTCGCCCTGACCCTCTGCCCGATGATCGCCTCCAAGCTGCTGCGCCCGGCCGGCCGCGGCAACCTGCTGACGCGTGCGGTCGACGCCCTGTTCCGGCTGCTGCAGAACGGCTACCGCCGACTGCTCACCACCACCCTCGGTTATCCGCTGCCCGCCTTCCTCGCGGTCGTCGGCAGTGCCGCGCTCAGCTATGGGCTGCTGCGCGCCCTGCCCTCGGAATTCACCCCGCGCGAGGACCGCGGTTCCTTCTTCGTGGTGTCCTCCGCGCCCCAGGGCGCCTCCTACGGCTACAGCATGGAGATCTTTGCCGAGCTGGAGAAACGCCTGATGTACCTCGTCGACAGCGGCGAGGCCCAGCGCCTGCTGGTGCGCGTGCCGCGCTCCTTTGGCAACAACGCCGACTTCAACGAGGTCATCACCATCATCAATCTCAACGATCATGGCAGCCGCCGCTCGGCCTGGGAGGTCATGGAGGAGGTGCGCGCCAAGGTCGCCGACCTGCGCGGCGTGCAGAACTTCGTCATCATGCGCCAGGGCCTCAGCCGCGGCCTCACCAAGCCGCTGCAGTTTGTCCTCGGCGGCCCCACCTATGAGGAGCTGGCACGCTGGCGCGACATCCTGCTCGAAAAGGCCGCCGCCAACCCCAACCTCGTCGGTCTCGACTACGACTACAAGGAAACCAAGCCCCAGCTCGAGGTCGCCATCGACCGAGCCCGCGCCGCCGACCTCGGCGTCTCCATCGCCAACATCGGCCGCACGTTGGAAAGCCTGCTCGGCTTCCGCCGCGTCACCACCTACGTCGACAACGGCGAGGAGTACGACGTCATCCTCGAGGGCGATTACGAGGGCAAGCGCCTGCCCGGCGACCTGCAGGGCATCTATGTCCGCTCCGAGACCACCGGCCAGCTCATTCCGCTTGCCAACCTGGTCAGCCTCTCCGAGTTCGCCGACTCGGGCGCCCTCAACCGCTACAACCGCCTGCGCGCCATCACCTTTGACGCCGGTCTCGCCCCCGGCTACAGCCTGTCGGAGGCGGTCGCCTTCATGGAGAACCTCGTGCGCGAGCACCTGCCTCCGGACGCGGTCATCGGCTACAAGGGCGACGCCCTCAAGCTGCGCGAGAGCAGCGGCAGCGTGCTCTTTGTCTTCGGCCTCGCCATCCTCGTCGTCTTCCTCGTGCTGGCCGCCCAGTTCGAAAGCTTTGTGCATCCCTTCACCATCATGCTCACCGTGCCGGTCGCCATCGGCGGTGGCCTGCTTGGCCTGCTGCTCACCGGCCAGAACCAGAGCCTGTTCAGCCAGGTCGGCCTGATCATGCTGGTCGGGCTCGCCGCCAAAAACGGCATCCTCATCGTCGAATTCATCAACCAGCTGCGCGACGAGGGCATGGATTATGACCAAGCGGTCGTCGAGGCCTCGGTGCTGCGCCTGCGCCCCGTGCTGATGACCACCCTGACCACGGTCATGGGCTCGCTGCCGCTCGTCTTCGGCACCGGCGCCGGCGCCGAAACCCGCCTCGTGGTCGGCGTCGTCATCCTGTACGGCGTCGCCCTGTCCGCCGTCTTCACCCTGCTCGTTGTGCCGCTCGCCTACCGCGCCGTCTCTCGCCGCACCGGCAGCCCCGGCGACACCTCCCGCCGCGTCGATGCCGCGTTGGAGGGGATGGATAAGGGATAAGGGATAAGGGATAAGGGATAAGGGAGATGGGAGATGGGAGATGGGAGATGGGAGATGGGAGATGCCGGTTTGCTTGACGAGAAGTCGGGTCCAAAGACCTTTCCAAGGTTCAAGCTTGCAGGAGCCAATGACTCGGTCGACGGGCCTTGAGCGGATTGGGGGAGCTTGTTTCGGCAATGGAAATCTGAATTATTGAGCCATCACGCGCGCATGCTGCTCCTCATCCCTTACGAAATCGAGACGCTGCAACAGGAGCGCCCGTGGGCCAACTGGCTGCTCGTGGCGGCCTGCGCTGGGGTTTCGCTGCTGGCGCTCTTGGGTGGGGGATTGGCGTCCGGCGATTTCGATGCTTGGATTCTGGATGGGTTTTCACTCCCCGGCCTTGTCGGGCATGTTCTGCTGCATGCCGATTTCTTTCATCTGGCCGGCAACATGATCTTTTTGTGGGTGTTCGGCAATGCGGTGTGCACCAACACGAACAACTGGATTTACCTGGCTACTTTTTTTGCCTGCGCGTTGATCTCGGCAGTCGCGCATGTGCTGCTGGATGGCTCTTCGGCGATTGGCGCAAGTGGTGCCATCAACGGCATCGTCGGCGTGACCCTGGCGATGTATCCATTGAACCGGGTTTATCTGCTCTGGGTTTTCATGATCCGTGGCGGCTCCATTTCCTGCCAGGCCTGGTGGATCATCGTTGCGTGGTTCCTGTTCGACCTTTGGGGCGCGGCCAGCGGGGGTGGCATGATTGCCTATTGGGCACACATCGGCGGATTTCTCAGTGGCCTCGGACTGGGGCTCACGGCCCTCCATCGGGGCTGGTTCCAACTGACCGAGTACGACAACCGCTCCCTGCTCGACATCCTCCGCCGGCAACTTTCGGACTAAGTGGATGGGCGGCGGGTTGGCCGCAGGTTTACCCAAGCGGACCTGAAGGCCTGCAGTTTCCCTCTTCCCGGCCGGGGCGCGGGGATGTAGACTCAACCGCCGCCCACTGCGGCCCCCGCCCTGGCTCGTCACGCTGTCACGCCTGGGGAGTGGATTCCCTTTTACCACCCATGCACACCGACACCCTTCCCCAACTCCGCGGCCGCCTCTTCCTCACCGATGGCGGCATGGAAACCACCCTGGTCTTCCACGAAGGCCGCGACCTGCCCGAATTCGCCGCCTTTGTCCTGCTTCGCGACGAGGCCGGGCGCGACTGGCTGCGCCGCTACTACCGGCATTACGCCGGCATCGCGCGTCGCCACGGCTTCGGCTTCGTGCTCGAAACCCCGACCTGGCGCGCCAGTGCCGACTGGGGTCGCAAGCTCGGCCTGGACGCCGCTGCGCTCACCGACCTCAACCGCGAGGCCATCGGCCTGCTCCACGAACTGCGCGAGGAACTCGAGTCGCCCGACCTGCCCATGGTGCTCAGCGGCAACCTCGGCCCACGCGGCGACGGCTACCGTCCCACCTCCGCCATGACCGCCGTCGAGGCGGCGCGCTACCATGGCGAGCAGATCCGAGTTTTGCGTGATGCCGGCGCCGACTACGTCAGCGCCTTCACCCTCAACGACGTCGAGGAAGCCCAGGGGATCGCCGATGCCGCTGCGGCGCTGAAGGTTGCGTCGGTGATCTCCTTCACCGTCGAGACCGACGGTCGTCTGCCCTCCGGCCTTGGCCTGCGCGAGGCGGTGGAGCGGGTTGATCAGCGTGCCGCGCAGCCGCCGGCCTATTACATGGTCAACTGCGCCCACCCCGAACACCTGCACGCCGCCCTCGCCGAGGAGGGCCCTTGGTTGGCGCGCCTGCGCGGCCTGCGCGTCAACGCCTCGCGGCGCAGCCATGCCGAGCTCGACAACAGCACGGAGCTCGATGCCGGCGACCCCGAGGAACTCGGTGACGACTGCCGCACCCTCGCCCGGCGGCTGCCGGAACTGAATGTGCTCGGCGGCTGCTGCGGCACCGACGCCCGCCACGTGGAAGCCATGGCGCGGGCGTGGAGAATGAAAACCGAATGACGCCGGACGAATCAACGAAATGGACCATCGCAAGAAGGAGGGCGCGAGAATGAGCACGTCAGGCGGCGCAGTGCCGCGGGTCCGAGCCTTGCCGGCTCGACGCCCCAGCGTCGGTTCTGCCGCTTTCTGGCTTCATGCAGTCATGTTTTCTTGCCTGGCGCTCAATCCCGTTGCAGGAGTGACAGCGTGACGGCTCCCTTGATCCTTCTGATCCTGGTCCTGCTGAGCGTGGGGGCCGGCATGTTGCAGCGGCGCTGGCCCGGATGGGCGCCCTGGTTGCTGGCAGCGGGTCCGGCGGCGGGTGCGCTCTGGCTGCTGCTTGAAATGCCGGGAGTCGCGCAGGGTGTGCTGCCCGCCTGGTCGGTGCCCTGGGTGCCGGGGCTCGGCCTGGAGTTCGCCTTCCGTCTCGACGGCCTGGGCCTGCTGCTCGGTCTGCTGGTGTGTGGCATCGGCTTTTTCATTGTGCTCTATGGCTCCGCCTATTTCGAGGACGAGCCGGTGGCGCGCGGCCGGTTCTTCACCCTGATCCTGGCCTTCATGGCGGCCATGCTCGGCCTCGCGGTGGCCGACGACCTGCTGCTGTTCTTTGTGTTCTGGGAGTTGACCAGCCTGACCTCCTTCCTGCTCATCGGCTTCAAGCACAAGGACTCGGCCGCACGCGAGGCGGCGCAGCAGGCCCTGCTGATCACCGCCGGCGGTGGCATGGCGCTGCTCGCCGGGTTGATCCTGCTCGGCCAGGTCGCCGGGACTCTCAGGCTTTCCGAACTGGCGGCCCAGGCCGACGTCGTGAAGGCCCATGCGCACTACCCGTGGATCCTCGGTCTGGTCTTCCTCGGTGCGGCGACCAAGAGCGCGCAGTGGCCCTTCCATTTTTGGCTGCCGGGAGCGATGGCGGCACCGACACCGGCGAGTGCCTACCTGCACTCGGCGACCATGGTCAAGGCCGGCGTCTTTCTGCTGGCGCGGCTGTTTCCGGTGCTCGGCGGCACGGAACTCTGGCATCAGTTGCTGGGGCTGACCGGTGCGGTGACGATGGTGGTCAGTTCGGTGCTGGCGCTCGGCCAGCGCGACTTGAAGCGTCTGCTCGCCTACACGACCGTCAGTGCGCTTGGCACCCTGGTCATGCTGCTCGGCATCGGCGATCCGCTGTCGCTGCAGGCCGCGGTGGTGTTCCTGCTGGTGCACGCCTTTTACAAGGGCGCGCTGTTCATGGTGGCGGGCGCGGTGGATCATGCGACCGGTACGCGCGACATCAACCTGCTGCAGGGCTTGCGCCGCTGGATGCCGTGGACGGCGGCCGGGGCGGTGCTGGCGGCTTTTTCAATGTCGGGCATCCCGCCCTTCCTCGGCTTCATTTCCAAGGAGCTGCTTTATGAGGCGAAGGTCAGTGTGCCGGACCTGCGCACCCCGCTGCTGCTGGCGGCGGTGTTCACCAACATGGCGACCGTCAAGGTGGCCTTCAGTGTGGGGTTGTCGCCCTTCCATGGCGAGCCGCCGCCGGCGCTGGCGCAGGCGCATGATGCCGGCCTGCGCATGCGTCTGGGTTTTCTTGTGCTCGGCCTGCTGAGTTTGCTCTGCGGCCTGGCGCCACAGACGGTCAACAGCCTGCTGCTGGCACCGGCCTTGCGCAGCCTGGATCCGCTGGCGGAGGCTTTGCCCCTGAAGCTTTGGCACGGTTTCAATCCGGTGCTGGCGCTGAGCGCGCTGACGGTGGCGGGCGGTGTCGGCATGCATCTGGTCAGAAGGCCGTTTCAGCGCCTGCGTGAACGTGGCGCCGGCTTGGCGCGCCTCGGTCCGGGCGCCCTGTATGAACGCGGTTGGAAGGGCCTGCTCGGCCTCGCCGATGTCACGCAGCGCTGGATCCAAAACGGGCATCTGCGGCATTACCTGCGGGTGCTCTTCGGGGTCGCCAGCGGCCTGCTGCTGCTGCGCGTGCTGCCGGTGCTGCCCGGGCTTGAGCGCCGGGGGGAATTGACACCCCGCGGGTTTGAGAGCCTGGTTGTGGCGACGATGGCGCTGGCCGGTCTGGTGGCGGCGCTGACGCACTCTCGCATCACCGCCCTGCTCGGCCTGAGCTGGGTGGGGTTGGGCATGACCTACCTGTTCGTCGACTTCGGCGCGCCCGACCTTGCCTTGACGCTGATTCTGGTCGAGGCGCTGACGGTGGTGCTGTTCGCGGTGGTCATCACCCGGCTGCCACCGATCCGTCCGCGCGATGCCCTGGCGGGGCGCCTGCGCGATGCCGGGCTGGCCCTGCTGGCCGGCACTGCCGTGGGGGTCGTGGTCTGGAAGGCCGCCCACATGAGGCTGCATGACAGCATCGCGCCGGAGTTCATGGCGCGCAGTCTGGCCGAGGCGCATGGCCGCAACGTCGTCAACGTCATCCTGGTCGACTTCCGCGCGCTCGACACCCTGGGCGAGATCGTCGTCCTGGGCGTTGCTGCCCTCGGTGTGTATGCGCTCGTGCGCATGCGCCAGGCCGGTGAGGACGGTCTGGAGGACAGCCGTCGAAAGGAGGGGGCGCCATGACCAGTCGCATCCTGCGCCTCGCCGCCCGCGTGCTCTCGCCCCTGCTGGCGTTGTTGGCGGGGGTCATCATGCTGCGTGGCCACAACGATCCCGGTGGCGGCTTCATCGGCGGCCTGGTCCTCGCCATGGCTCTGCTGCTGCCCGCCTTCGTTGAGCAGGCCACGCCGCGCCTCAACCTCTGGGTGGATCCGCAACAGCTCATTGGCCTGGGCTGGCTGCTCGCCCTGCTTGCGGCCATCGCCGGGCCGTTCGGCGGCGGCGACTTTTTTCAGGCACTTTGGGGCGGTTCGATTTGGCTGCCGGTGGTCGGCAAGCTGAAGTTTGGCACGCCGCTGCTGTTCGACACGGGCGTCTTTCTCACCGTTGCCGGCGTCACCCTCAAGATCGCCTCGCTGTTCATGCAGGCGGCCGGGCGCGACCGGTCATGAAACGCCGATTCGGCGCATCCCCGCTTGTCGCGTGGGCATCGCCTGCTAGCGTAACCGCCGATGGAAACCCTGCTGTCCATTCTCACCGGGTTGCTGTTTGCCCTCGGCGTGTACCTGCTGCTGCGCCGCAGCCTGGTGCAGGTGCTGCTCGGCATCATGTTTCTCAGTCACGCGGCAAACCTGGTGATCTTCGTCAGCGGCGGCCTGCGTCGTGATCGCACGCCGATGATTGGTGCCGACGGCACTGTGCCGGCGGCGGGTTACGCCGATCCGCTGCCGCAGGCGCTCATTCTGACCGCCATCGTCATTGGCTTTGGCCTGCTCGCCTTTGCCCTGGCACTGGTCATGCGCGCGCAGACCCGTTTGGGCACCGATGATGTCGAGGAATTGCAGCAGGAGGGGTCGGCATGACGGCGGCGGTGGTCGCCCCGATTCTTCTGCCGTTTTTCGGCGCCGCACTGCAGGCGCTGTCGGGTCGGCGCTGCTACCGGCTGCACCGCGCGGTGACGCTGGTTGCCACCGCCGGCCTGTGCGTTGCCGGTGCGGGACTGATCGTCGGCACGGCCGATGGCAGTCTGCAGGTCGTGCATGCCGGCGGCTGGGGTTTTCCCTTCGGCATCAGCCTGGTGGCCGATCCCCTCAGCGCCCTCATGGTCGCCGTCTGCGCGCTGGTCGGCTTTGCCGGTGCGGTCTGGCTGGCGGGCGAGCGCGGTGAGCCGTTGGAGGCGCGCGGCCTTCACCCGCTGCTGCTCATCCTGCTCGGCGGGGTGAACGGCGCCTTCCTGACCGGCGACGCCTTCAATCTCTACGTCTGGTTTGAGGTGATGCTGATGGCCTCCTTTGTTTTGCTCGGCCTCTGTGGTGGTCGCGCGGCGGTGGAGGCTTCCGTGAAGTATGTGGTCATCAACCTTGCCGCGTCGGTGCTTTTTCTCATCGCCCTCGGCCTGTTGTATGGCAAGGCGGGCACGCTCGGTTTTGCCGACCTGCATCTGAAGCTCGATACGCCCGCCGCGGCCGCCGGCACCCAGGGGGCGGCCGTCCTGATGCTCCTGGCCTTTGGCATCAAGGCCGGCGTTTTTCCGCTCTTCATGTGGCTGCCCGCCTCCTATCCGGCACTGCCGCCCGCCCTCGGCGCGATCTTCGCCGGACTGCTCACCAAGGTCGGTGTTTACTCGATGCTGCGTGTTTTCAGCCTCGTCTTCCCGGTGCATGCCGGCTGGATGCAGCCGCTGCTCTGGTGGACGGCGGTGCTGACCATGCTGGTCGGCGTCTTTGGTGCCGCCTCGCAAGGGGAGATTCGCCGCGTCCTGTCCTTCCACATCGTCAGCCAGATCGGTTACATGGTCGCCGGTCTCGCCCTCGGCACGCGTGCGGCGCTGGCGGCCACGGTGTTCTACATCGTTCACCACATCCTGGTGAAGGCGAACCTGTTTTTCCTCGGCGGTGTCATCGCGGCGCGCGGCGGCTCGACCGCGCTGGCACGCTGTGGCGGCCTGTATGCGTCCGCACCCTGGTTCGCCCTGCTCTTCCTCATCCCGGCCATGTCACTCGGCGGCATCCCGCCGCTTTCGGGCTTCTGGGCGAAGTTCACCCTGCTGCGCGAGGCGCTTGCGCTGGGCGACGGCTGGCTGGTGCTGACAGCGCTCTTCACCGGACTGCTGACGCTTTATTCGATGACCAAGATCTGGAAGGAGGCCTTCTGGAAGGCGGCGCCCGGGGACGCGCCCGCACCGGCACCCTGGCCGCGCGCCGGCCTCGCCGCCTGCCTGTTGCTGGCCGGTGCCACCGTGGTGCTTTCCCTGCAGCCACAGCCGCTGCTCGACCTCGCCGGTCGCGCCGCGGATGTGTTGGTGAATCCCGCTCGTTATGTCGAGGCGGTCCGGAAAGGAGGATCGCCATGATCCTGCTGCGCCTGCTGATCTTCACCCTGCGCTACGCGGCCGAGGTCATCCGCTCCAGCCTGCAGGTTGCCCGCGATGTGCTGTCGCCGCGCCCGGCCATCGATCCGGCCTTCGTGCGCGTGTCCCTGCGCCCCTGCAGCGAACTGAAGCTGCTGCTGCTCTCCAACCTCATCACCTTCACGCCCGGCACCGTTTTTGTCGATGTTGCCGACGACGGTCGATCCTGTGTCATCCACAGCCTCTACGGCGGTGACACCGAGGCGAATGCGGCCCGGCTCGGCCGTGAGGTCGAGCGCCTGCAGGATGATCTCGACCGACTGCTGCCATGAATCTGGAATCCTCCATCACCCCGGCTTGCGGGGCCCTGCTCGCGGCGGCCCTGATCCTTGTCTTCTGGCGTTTCTGGCGCGGCCCCAGCGATGCCGACCGCGTGCTTGCCATTGACCTCGCCGCCGTTGTCGTGGCGGCGGCAATGCTCGTCAACATGGTGCGCAGCGGCGAGGCGGTCTTTCTCGACGCCATCCTGCTGCTCGGCGCGGTGCTGTTCTTCAGCACGATTGCCTTCGCCAGGGCGCTCGAGGTGCGCAACCGACATTCCACCCAGGAGGGCCGCCATGACACTCGCGATTGAACTGCTCAAGGCAGCCCTGCTCCTGGCCGGTTGCTTTTTCGTGCTGGTCTCCGCGGTGGGCCTTGTGCGGATGAACGGTTTTCCCTCACGCATGCAGGCCGCTGGCAAGGCTGCCGCCCTCGGCCTCGGCCTGCTGCTCGCCGCGGTCGCCGTCGACGCCGCCGATTGGACTGTCGCCCTCAAGGGGTTGCTCGCCATGACCCTGCTGTTCCTGACCCTGCCCATCGCCTCGCACGCGCTCATGCGCACGTGGTGGCGTCAGCACGGCGGCGGGTCAGGTTAAAAAAACAGGGCGGCCTTCGGCCGGAAGTGAATCACCCGGCCGCGTGCGGCCGTCACGCCTCAAAACTTGTCCGGGCGCAGGACGCGCACCTCGCTGGCGTAGGCGACCATGGCGTAGTCCTGGAAGAAGTCGGCCTGCAGGCGCGCGAGCGCCGTCTCGGCGACGGCGGGCCGCACAATGGCCTCGATCTGGACGTTGCCGCTTTCGACGAGGTCGGCGCTGCGCTCGCCCTGATGGCCGCTGCCGCGCACGTCGAAGGCCGTGTGCCCGTGCGCGCCGCAGTCGCGCAGCACCTCGACGACGCGGTCCTCCAGCACGGCTTCGCAGATGACGGTGAGCAGGGTCATGGGATGCAGGTTCATGGCGGATCAGGCGTGCAGGATTTTGGCGAGCTCGAAGAACAACGGGATGCCGAGGGTGATGTTGAAGGGAAAGGTGATCGCCAGGGCGGCGGTGAGGGAGTAGGTCGGGTTGGCGTCAGGCAGGGACAGCCGCACCGCCGCCGGCGCGGCGATGTAACTGGCGCTGCCGGCAAGCACCCCGAGCAGGGTGGCGCCACCCGCGCTCAGCCCCACCCAGTTGCCAAGCAGCACGCCCAGCCCGCCTTGAAGCACCGGGGCGGTGACGCCAAAGATCAGCAGGAAGACCCCGACCTTTTTCAAGTCACCGAGCCGCCTGCCGGCCACCAGGCCCATCTCAAGCAGGAAGAGCGCCAGCACCCCCTGGAAGGGCGTCACAAAGAATCCCTCCACCGAGGCCATGCCGTGCTGGCCGCAGAGCGCGCCGATGACCATCGCGCCAATGAGCAGCAGCACGCCCCTGCCGAGCACCGCGTCGCGCAGCGCATGCCGCACGCCGGCATCGGCGAGCGAAAACCGGCCACCTCCGAACGCGCCCTTGCCGAGCAGGACTCCGACAATGATGGCGGGTGATTCCATGACGGCGAGGAAGGCCGAGGCATAGCTTTCATAGGGCTGCTGGATGCCCTTGAGGAAGTTGGTGGCGGCGATGAAGGTCACCGCGCTGACGCTGCCGTAGTGGGCGGCGATGGCGCCGGCGTCGGCGACGCTGAAGCGGCCGAGCCGGCGCAGCGCCGGGTAGGTCCACAGCGGGATCAGCCCGCCGAGTGCCATCGCGGCCAGGGCCGGCAGCCAGACGGCCCCCAGCCCCGCCTCATGAATCGCCACCCCGCCCTTGAAGCCGATGGCGGTGAGCAGGTAGATCGTCAGCGTGGTGTACAGCGACTCGGGAAACTTCAGGTCGCTCTTGGTGACCGCCGCGAACACGCCGAGGACGAAAAACAGGACGGCGGGGCTGAGCAGGTTGGACAGGATGGCATCGGCAAAATCCATGGCAGCGTTTTCTGGCCCGGAACGCCAGTTCGCTCCAATCGATGTTTTGGCAAAAATCGTTCGCTTAAAGCGAACGATGCATCGCGTTCAACGGTCGCGCGGCCCGTAGCGCGGCGGGGCTTCGCCGGCGTAGGCGCCCGCCGCGGTCAGGGCGCTCAGGTCCGGCGGCGCGTGGTGGCGCGCGGGGTCGGCGGACTCCGGCAGGTCAACCTCGATGACGCGGCCGTGCTTCTCAAACTCGGGGCCGGGCAGGCGGTCGAAGGTGCGGCTGCGGATCTTGCCCTCGAAGGGCAGGCCGACCACTGCGTAGGTGTTGTGGTCGATGACGCAGTGGTCGCCGAAGTTTTGCAGGTCGACGCCGCGCCCGCGCCCGGGGCTGTAGCCGCCGTAGCGGAGGTCGGCCGGCGGCCGGCTGCCGATGAACAGGTTGTGCTCGATGCGGGCGTGATCAAAGGGCTCGCTCGTGTAGATGCCGAAGGCGTCGCCGGCCTTGACGACGGTGTTGTGCCGGATGACGTCGCCCTGGCTGAAGCGGTGCAGCTTGAAGGGGGTCAGAACGATGTTGAACATGACGTTGCGCAGAAAGTAGTTCGGTCCGCCCAGCCCCGGTTGCGAGGAGATGCCGACAAAGCAGTTGGTCAGCCGGTTGCGCAGGATGCGGCAGTTGTGCATCGCGAAGTCGGCCTCAATGCCGTCGTCGAGGCCGCTGTCGATGTCGTTGTTGAGGATGTCGTTGCACATCTGCGGTGCCGCGCCGTCGTCCTCCATGTGGCTGATGCCGTCGCGGAAGCCGCGGACGCGGTTGTGGCGGATGACGTTGCCGCTGCCGGTGAACTGGATGCCCTCGCCGTCGTTGTCGCCCCCCGCGCCCATGATCTCCGGTTGCCATTCCCGGATGCCGGTGATGACATTGTCCTCAATGCAGGCATTCGTCATGCCCGGCTTGTAGGCCTTGATGCCGAACTGCGATTGGAGGGTGCAGCGTCGCACGACGCAGTGCTCGCTGCCGTTCAGGCGCACCGGTCCATGGACGGTGACACCTTCCAGATACACCCACTGGCGGTTCGTCAGGCTGATCTCGCGGAACACGGCCCGGCCGCTTGTGCTGCGATAGACGATCGGCTGGCCCGGCTTGCCGTCGCGGTTGAAGGTGACCGCGCCGTAGTCGCCATCGGCAAGCAGCAGCACCTCGCCGGGTTGCACGGCGTTCAGGTCCGCCCTGCCGCCGGGCCTCACCCGCGCGTCGGCGGCGGCGACCGGTTCAGGTCGTGTCGAGGCTTGCACAAGCCGGGTTGCCGCGCCGCCATCCGGGTCGTCCAGCGTCAGCTCGATCTCGTAGGTCGTGCCCGGTTCCAGGTCGAAGAGGCTGCCGCTGAGGCGGTTCGTCCAGGAGAAGGGCTGCGAGGTGCCGCGGCTCGTTCCCGCCGGCACGCGCTGCAGGGCGGGGCCCTCTTGCCAATCCGTTGCGCCGGCCTGCCGATGCTTCACGGTGCAGCGCGCATCGAGGTCGGCATCGCCCTCGATTCGCCATTCCACCGCCAGGTGCTGGAGCGTGGGAAACGGGGTGGTGATTTCGCCGGGCGTGGTCGAATCGGCAGCCTGCAGGGAGGCAGCCAGAACCAGGGGCAGCAGGGTGGGTTTCATGAGCGGGTAGCTGGGCAGTCCTCAACGCGTCGTCATCGGTCCCATGCGGATGACCTCGAGGTCGCCGCCCTTGACCTTGCGGATCGGCAACAGCTCCTCGTGGTTCCAGCGCTCGTCCGGCGCACCGCTGATGAACCAGTCGCCGCCGTTGTCGGCCAGGATCATGCCGTGCGTCTTCAGGCCTTCGAGGATCACCCGCGCCGCACCCGTGAACTTCGAGGTGTCAAAGCCCGCCTTCAGCCGCACGCGCATGCCCATGGACGGCAGACTGGCGTCGGTGTGGCGGCTGGCGAAGTGGGTGGCCGGCGGCACGTAGGCGCGGCGGGTTTTTTGGACGGTGAAGCGCAGCGCGTGCGACAGCTTCTTGGCGCCGCAGATCTCGTCGTAGCGGGCGAGCCCGGGCAGGATTGGCAGGCCGGCGGCATCGGCGCTCGTCCAGCCGGCGGGTCGCGGACGGGGCGACTTCAAATCGAAAACCGCGCCGCTGCCCGCCTTCCAGGCCCGGCCGCCGTTGATTGGGAAGGCGCGGAACAGCTCGTAGAGTTTCCAGGCATCCTTGTCGAGCACCAGCACATGGCGGTCGCCATCGCTCTGCGGCCCGCCTTCGATCCAGGCGTCCGGCGGGATCGGGTAGGGACCGGGATCGCTTTCGTCGGCATAGTCAAAGGTCACCGGCACCCGGGGCTGGTCGCCAGCCACGACATGGTAGGGAATGCCTCCCGGCGCGCCCTTCCAGACAAGGCCAAAATCCTCATGCAGCGGCTTGTCGGCACCGATGGCGGCAATGAGGACGTCGCTGAGCGGATCGACCGGGTCCTTGGACACATCGCGGTTCCACTCGCTGTCCGTCGGCAGCAGCAACCGCCCGCTGAGATCCGCGTTGGGTCCGGTCGGCAGGGACGGCTGCTGGGCGAGCGCGACGGTGGCAAGGAAGAGCGGGAGCAGCGGTTTCATGGCGTTCAGGTCGGTTCAGGATACGCGCCATCGGCCATGCTTGTTCGACCGGCTTGCAGAGAGCGGAGGGCTAGAGCGCCGCTGCGCCGGTGCCGTGCTTGCGGGCCATCGAACACCACAGAGCCACCACAGAGCCACCACAGAGCCACCACAGAGGGGCGGAGGGGTTCTCATCCATTATGGGGGCGTCACCGGCAATGGCACCACGGTCAGCCGCAGCGAGGAGGTTGCAATGGATGTGCTGGGGCGTATCACTGGGGTCGTGAACGAGCTGGGCAGCTTCACCTCCAGCACCACGGCGCAGAAGCGCGCGGCGGCGGACGGGACTGTCCTGGTGAACGACGACGGCTCTGGGGAGAAACAGGGAACCGACAGCCTGGTGTACTCCAGTTCCGTGTGTACATTGGCCCTATGGGTGGCCGCCTTGGCGTCGGGAAATCTGGATCAGCCGAACTCGCCAACCTTCTGGGTGGCCTGTTTTGTCTTGTGGTTTGTGATTGCTTTTGTTTTGCAGGCCGCCTTTCTTCGGGGTGGGGGCGCATGGGGGAGGCGAGTGAAACCATCAAATGCGGAATATAGATCGAATCATTAATTCTTCGAATTCTGGAGCCGATCTTTAATAACAATCGGAAGGACCTCTGCCTGCAATAAGATCCCCCAATCAGCGCATCCATCACAAAGGTAAGACCAGGCCAAACCGTGAATCATTCATTCATCCTTTTTATTATCTTCGTACTGTGCGGCTGCAAGCATGCGCTACTGGTCGTCAAAAATCCAAAAGGAGAAACGCCTCAAGCATGGTCTGACGCGATCGCCTCCTATTTTGTGCAAATCAACAATGCTTATGCATTTCGATCCGGCTTGGGCAATCCTGAGGCTTGGAAGGAGTACAAAGGGACATTTAGAAAGATAATGGCTGCAGAGCTTTATGCCGAGGTCGACCAGTACATGTCCATGCCAATCGCTTTTGTTCCGCCTGAGGATCATTGGTGGATGCGGCGGGGCATTCTCTTCCCGGGCGGTGATCATTCTTGGAGGTGCCGTGTCAAACGGGTGAAGGATGAAGCGGGGATCGCGTTGTATCAGGTGGATCAATGGGTCCATCGCTTCAAGGGGTCTTACGGCAAGAATGAGACCGTGTACTTTACGGTTGGTAGAGTTGGCCATCACTATCGCGTGACGAATATCTACTTCGAGTTCGATCCCAACACCAAGGGGGTTAGAAAAAGGATGACCCCCATAAAGACTCTCACGGAGTATGCTGCAAAACGGAGGATGACAAAGGGGCTTCATCCTTGACAACAGTCCCCCAAGTCATTATTCCTGCACGAGGATTCC
Organism: Prosthecobacter sp.; assembly: GCA_036846165.1. Taxonomy (GTDB): domain Bacteria; phylum Verrucomicrobiota; class Verrucomicrobiia; order Verrucomicrobiales; family Verrucomicrobiaceae; genus Prosthecobacter. The sequence continues at coordinate 68,272 of DAIUCN010000003.1, read as the reverse complement.
CATGCATCTTGCGCATGGGTGCATTGCCAGAGTGATGGATGAGATGGTTCAGGCAAATCTTCCCCAAACGGCCCCTGCGTGGGACTGCGAAGCCCGTCGATCCTGCCGAGGTCGTTGGCCGGCTTGACCTGGCTGAAGCCAGGCGGCAGGCCATGATTGCGCTTGGCAACGACGCATGGTTTCAAGTGGAGCGACTTGAGCAGGCCTACGAAGTTGAGCTGCCATCACACTATCAGGAATTGTTTGACCCACCGGTTCGGTATGTTGCTAAGTTCGAGGATTGGGTCATTGACTTCCTGGGCGCTCCTGATTGGGCGCGCAAGGGGGATCTTGGCGAACGCTTGATTTTGGGCGCCTTGGGTGAAGCCGGTTACCTCGTGACTGGTTCAGTAGGTCAGCCAACGGTGGACTTGGTGGACACCACGCTGAAGACCGTGATCGATCGCAAACCGAGCTTGTACCACTTTCTTCTTGCTGAACTGGCCGAGTCGGGTTTGTTGAAGTTCGATCCGGACGACGCGCAGAATTCACCCTAACCACCGACATGCCGTTTGGGGAAAAATACGTCGATCAGCTGAATGAGGCCGGCGCGTCCATTCACTTCACCCAAGGATGGGGTTGGCAATTCCTTCATGACGGCCTTATCAGACCGGCTCAGCTGCCGGCACGGAAAACACGCGTTGCCAAGATTGTTTCGTGGATTTCGCGTGATGGCCGGGCCGTGGGTTTCAAGGGGCGGATTGAGGGGGACATTTTTGAGCCGCCCATTGGCAGCATGGTGTGTCTCCTCCAGACCTCGGAGCTCATCGGCGAGAAGGATGCGGCCCCTGTATCACTGCATTTCTCCAATGACAGCCTTGCTCTGGTGGAGGATCCCTTGAGTGCCTGCGGCTTGAAACCCGTTTGGGAGGGCTGTCAGGGTGTCATCGGCTATGGAATTCTTGAGGAGCACAAGCAATGACTGGTTCGATGCGTGTTAAAATCGTTAGTCTGGGGGTGGCAATCTCGGTGGCGGCATATTGCATTTACTGCGCAATCGAGAAGAAGACAAATCCTCAACAGGTCAGCAGTCAAGTCGCCCAACAACCGCCGTCGCTGGTTCACGATTATAGAAGCAGGAAGTACTACATTTTGGATGAGGCGAAGGCCAAGCTGGTGCTTGAAAAAGCGGAGGCCGGCGATCCTGAGGCCATGTTCGAACTTGCGGATTGGCATTTGAGAAAAGGAAATCAGGAGCTGTCTGAATACTGGGGAAGAATGAACAACAAGAGAGTCGATGAACTGAGGCGAAAAAGTGCCAAGTAACACTTGGCAAGCCCTTTCTGAGTCATGCCAATGTGCGCCAAACATCAAGTTTCCATAAAGATGCCGAACTCACTCGAAATAATTGCCGGGTCGTTTTTGAGTGTTTTTCGCTGGCCGGCGGCTGCGAAGGAAAAAGGCATGATGGCTTCGCGCAAGGGACTTGCCCGGGATGAATTTTGTTCCCTTTTCCGTTCTCCAACCGAAAGGCGATTCGCTGAGGCGGTGTGGGAGCACTTTGTTGCCAGTGCATGCTCGCCCGCAGGGCAATTTTTCCCATTCTGGGAGGATGCGCTGGTTGAGGATTATGGAATTGTTGGCACCGATTTGGATGAGTTGGTTGCTCAGTGGTTCAAGGAGTTGAAGATGGAACTGCCGGAGATTTCCGCCGATCAAATTGCGGTGGTCACGCTGAAGGATCTGATAGAAGCCATGGCTGCGTTGGCTGACAATTCGACAACGCCGATCATGAAGGGCTGAATTCGGTCGAACGAGAACTGTAATGTTGAGCTCCTCCTTGTGCTCTATTGCGGCAAAAGTTGCCTTCGTCGGCGCTCTTCAGCCGAGCCCGGGGTAGGCCTGGTCCCAGCTGGCAAGACGTGTCCGTGCTCCCGAGGCTTCCTTCCAGCGGATCGGTCTTTGACTTCGGCCCCATGAGATGTTGGTTCCATTGTCAATGAAAACTCGTCTGTATCGAATTTGCTACCAAGCCTTTATCCTTGGCGCGGTGGCTCAGTTAGCACTTCTCCTCCTGGCCACTGTGCTGGACCGCTACCTTGAACCCGATGAGGTTGTTCCGATGCTCAAGATTCCTGCCTTTGTGGTGGTGACTTTGTGTTTTGGAGCGGGGTTCGTTTTATGGGTTTATGCCCTGGGCTGGCTGCATCGAAGCTGGCATGAAAGGAGTTTGCCGCAAAATGTTTGCCTGGCGGTCCTGCTCGTTTTTGGATACCCCTTGTCGGGCGTCATTCTCTGGCGAGTTCTGAATGGGAAACCCTTTTCCAAGGGGCACACGGTCTTCTGACACCGCTCCAGAACCGCCATGACAACCCATCCGATGCCTGGAGAGCGAGTGGCAGTTGGCGCGTTTGAATTGCACCTGGTGGAGGTGAGCCTGCCCTGGTTGGCGCGCCTGCTGGAGACGGTCGACGGGGTCTCAGCCTTGGAGCGGCGCCGGCCGTTTTCACGAAGCCCCTGGCATCTTCGCTTTTGCTATCGGGGCAGTTGGCTCGTGGTCTGCGAGCCGTTTGGCGACAACAGTCGCTACTGGGTCGGGCCTGAGGCGGAGGAGGTCGACTTGAGTGCCCTGGAGCGTGTCGTGGCTGCGGCGCCAATTCCCCCTGGCCGGGGCGCGCTGGTGGGGTTGTTCTCCTGGCGATCGGTGAAACGGACCTGCCTGGTCCTGGGTTGGGTGGCCTGTCTTTTTGCCTTGGGGCTGTGGTTCGCCTGGCTCTGCAATTTGCTGCCTCCGACGCTTGGACCGTGATCGGGCGACCACCCTGGTGGCCGTGTTTTCTGCGCGAATGCTGGCGGCCTGCCTCTCGGCGCTCACGGCGGTGGCGCTTTTTTTGGAATGGACGTCGCTGGAGCGCCTGGGTTTGGATGCTGCAGGCACCTGCGCTGATCGAGCTGATCTTTTGGCTGAGCATGCTTCTTTTGACCGTCATCGACAGGCCAGGCGTCTGAAGCGTTGAAGGGTGGGTAGCCACGGGGATGTTCGGGCCAGAGAAACGCAAAGAGCTTCATGTCGTAGCCCATCAAGGGGAGCGTGGGCACTCTTGCCCGCTTTTTGAAATGGCGGCGAAGCCGCGAGGATGAAGAGTCGGACAAAGAGTGTCCGCGCTCCCTTCAGCCAGCGGTTAGCAGGCTGGCGAGGCCGGTCCAGCGGCGGCGGCTGGACTGGCGGCGCACGGCCATTTCCAGGGCGGCGGGGTCGCCGATGAGCACGGCGAGTTTTTTGGCGCGGGTGAGGGCGGTGTAGATCAGGCTGCGCTCGAGCATGACGTAGTGCTGCTTGCTGACCGGCAGCAGGACGCAGGGGAACTCGCTGCCCTGGCTTTTGTGGATGCTGAGGGCGTAGGCGAGCTGCAGTTCGTCGAGTTCACCGGGTTCGTACTCGACCAGGCGCTCACCGTCGAAGCGCACGCTGACGCGCAGGGGTTCGAGGTCGATGGCGGCAATGTGGCCGATGTCGCCGTTGAAGACGTCCTTGTCGTAGTTGTTGTTCGTCTGGATGACCTTGTCGCCCACCCGGAAAGTGATGCCGAAGCGCTCCAGCTCGAACTTGCTCTCGTTGGGGGGATTGAGCGCGGCCTGCAGGGCCTCGTTGAGGGCACGGGTGCCGAGAGGGCCGCGGTTCATCGGCGTCAGCACCTGCAGATCGGCGACCGGATCGAACCCGTATTTGGCCGGCAGGCGGGTGCGCGCCAGTTCGACGAGGGTGTTGCGCAAGGTTTCGGGATCGGCCTCGTCGAGGAAGAAGAAATCGCTGTCGCGTGCCGGCTTGAGATCGGGCAGGCGGCCGGCGTTGATGGCGTGGGCGCTGGTGATGATGCGGCTGGCGGCGGCCTGGCGGAAGATCTCGGTGAGGCGGACGGCGGGCACTGCGCCGCTGGCGAGCAGGTCGCCCAGCACGCGGCCGGGCCCGACCGAGGGCAACTGATCGGCGTCGCCAACCAGCAGCAGGTGGGCCTCGGCGGGCAGGGCGGCGAGGAAGTGGGCCATGAGCGGGGTGTCGATCATTGAGGCCTCGTCGCAGACGAAGACCTGGCCCTGAAGCGGCCGGCCGCGGTGCCGGCCCCAGCTGCCGCCGCCCTGGGCCTCGAGCAGGCGGTGCAGGGTCTTGGCCTCGCGGCCGGTGCTTTCCCCCAGCCGGCGCGCGGCGCGGCCGGTGGGGGCGGCGAGCACGATCTCGCGGTCGCCGAGCAGTTCGAGCAGGGTGTTGACCAGGGTGGTTTTGCCGACCCCGGGACCGCCGGTGAGGATGAGCACGCGCTGGCGCAGCATCTCGTGCACGGCCTCGACCTGGCTCGGTGCCAGCGGTTTGCCGGTGCGTTCGGCGATGGCGGCGAGGGCCGGTTCGAGGTCGATCTGCGGCCAGTCGGGCGGGCGCGCGGCCAGCTCGCGCAGGCGACGGGCGATGTTGACCTCGGCGGTGTGCAGGGCCGGCAGCCAGAGTTTGGCAACACCCTCCTGCACCGCCGGCACGAGGTCACCGGTGCCGCTGAGGAAGGCGAGCGCCTCACGCACGGCGGCGGCTTCGACGCCGATGAGTTCGCGGGCCTGGTCGAGCGCGTCGGTTTCCGGCAGGCAGGTGTGGCCGTTGCCGGCCGCGGCGGCGAGGCTGTGCAGCAGGGCCGCGCGCACGCGTTCCGGGGCGTCGGCGGCGAGGCCGAGCTGGCGGGCGATCTGGTCGGCGGTTTTGAAGCCGATGCCGTGGATGTCCTGGGCGAGGCGGTAGGGGTTGGCCTGCAGGACGCTGAGGGCGTCGTCGCCGTAGGTCTTGTAGATGCGCAGGGCGCGCGCCGAGCTGACGCCGTGGGCGTGCAGGAAGAGCATGATCGCGTGCACGGCGCGCTGCTTCAGCCAGGAGGCGCGGATTTCCTGGCGGCGCTTGCGGCCAATGCCCTCGACCTCCTCAAGTTTGGCCGACTCGTGCTCGATGATGTCGAAGATGCCGGCGCCAAAGCGGGCGACGAGGCGTTTCGCGTAGGCCGGGCCGATGCCCTCGACGAGGCCGCTGCCGAGGTAGCGTTCGATGCCCTCGGGGGAATCGGGACGTTCCAGCTGCAGGCTGTCGGCCTTGAACTGGCGACCGTAGTCGCGGCTGGACTGCCAGTGGCCGGTGGCTTCAAAGGCCTCGCCGGCGACCACGCGCGGGGTGCGACCGACCAGACCGACCGGTTCGCGTGCGCCCTCGGGCAGGACCTTGAGGATGCAGTAGCCGGTGTCCTCGGTGTGGTAGAGCACGCGCTCGACCCGGCCGCGCAAAATCTCGGCGGGCATTCGGCGTTCGGTGTCGGGCATGAGCGGAGGCTAACGCAACGACCGGAGAAGCGCCAGCTTGGAGCGCCTGCAAGGACCGGGCTGGCAGGACCGATTCCTCCGCCATGAAACGGCTCCTTGTTCTTGGCCTGCTGGCCGTCGCGGTCTGCATCCCTGCCCAACAACCCGCGCCGCTGCCCTGGAAGGCCGGGGCGGCTGCGGTGAAGATCACGCCGGAAAAGCTGATGTGGATGGCGGGATATGCTTCGCGCACGAAACCGGCCGAGGGAGTGGAGCAGGATCTGTTCGCCAAGACGCTGGTGCTCGAGGACGCGGCGGGCAGCCGCTTTGCCCTGGTCACCCTCGATCTGATCGGTGTGCCGCGCGACCTGCGGCTGGCGGTGGCGGCGCGGGTGGAAAAGGAGTATGGCATCCCGCCGGAGCGACTCGCCCTCAACGCCAGTCACACGCACAGCGGTCCTGAGCTGCGCTTCAAGCGCCTTGGCGGTGTGGATGACCCTGAGTTGCGCCAGGCCGAGGCGAAGGAGTACAGCGTCTTTTTGGAAACCACGCTCGTGGAGTTGGTCGGCACCGCGCTGCAGGCCGCCGCACCGGCGCAGGTCGAGTTCTGCGAGGCGCGCTGCGGTTTTGCGATGAACCGGAGAACGCCCGATGGCAAGGGCGGCTGGCGCAACTTCCCGAACCCGGCGGGGCCGGTCGATCACCAGGTGCCGGTGTTGAAGGTGACGGGCGCTGGCAGCCGGGAGGTGGCGATTGTCTTTGGCTACGCCTGCCACTGCACGACGCTGGGGCATCAGAAGTTCAGCGGCGACTATGCCGGTTACGCGCAGGCGGCGATCGAAAAGGCGCATCCGGGGGCGGTGGCGCTGTTTGTGAATGGCTGCAGTGGCGACCAGAATCCCTATCCGCGGCGCAGCACCGACTTGGCGGCGACTCATGGGCAGACGCTGGCGACCGCGGTGGAGTCGGCCCTGGGCACGACGCCGAAGCCGCTGGGCGCACGCCTGCGCGCGGCCTACCGCGAGATCCCGCTCGCCTACGGACCGCTGCCGACCCGCGCCGAACTGGAAGTGCGACAAAAGGGCGCGGACAAGCTCGATGCCGCCCATGCCGGCCGCGTGCTGGCGCGGCTCGACGAGGAGGGAACCCTGCCGCAGCACTATCCGTACCCGGTGCAGGTGGTGCGGCTGGGTGAGGAGCTGACCTGGGTGCTGCTGGCCGGCGAGGTGGTGATCGACTATGCCCTGCGCTTCAAGCGTGAGATCCGCGACCCGCTCGTCTGGGTGTCGGCCTACACGAACGACGTGCCCACCTACATTCCCAGCCGGCGCGTCTGGGAGGAGGGCGGTTATGAGGGGGGCGACGCCATGAAGTGGGGCCAGCACCCGACGCCGAAGTGGAGTGGCGAGGTGGAGTCGCACATCGCCGACACCGTGCACGAGCTGCGCCGCGGGCTGGAGTAGCCGGCGTTTGCGTTGGTGGCGAAAGCGGCGAGACTGCGGCCAGCCATGAAAGCGCTCCTCCTTGCCACTCTCGCCGTCTGCCTCGTCGGAACCGCCCGCGCGCAGAACAGTGCGCCGTCGGCACCCGCCACTCAGACCGAGGATGAACTGACCCGCGACGGCCTGTGGGATGGCCGGCTCAAGGGCGGCAGTTACCTGGTGCGCAGCAATCAGATTGTGGCGCTGTCGAAGCATGAGTACGTGGCCGACGGCGTCGCCCGCGTTGTCGAGGTGAACCTGACACTCAACTCGAACCTGACCGTGCGCTTTTACTTCCTCGAACCGGTCAAGCTGGAGGGCGGCGGCGTCATCGGCGCCGGCCAGCAGGCGCTGGATCGCGCGCGGTCGCTGGTGCAGGACGCCGCGGGGCGGGTGTCGCCGAGCCTGACCGAGCCGAAGGTGGTGAAGAGTTATCCGGTTTCGACCCATGCGCATACGGTCGAGTTCGTGCTGGCGAGCGAGGATCGGTTGAACTCCCTGCACGCCAGCCTCGAGCGCAGCTTCCGCACCGGCCAGGGCCGGATTTGGCGCGAGTAGATCCCGCGGGGCCGTGCCCCCGCGCTGCCGTCAACCCGGCTCGTTCGGCGGTGCCTCGGCGAGCAGGATGAAGCGGTAGCGCGCGTCGTACTGGCCGCGGTTGTGCTTCGTGCAGCAGGCGCTGCAGGCGCTGTGGCGGCGAAACTTGCGGACGCGGTGGACGATGAGGCCGCAGTGGGCGCAGGTGTAGGCGAACTTGCGCTTCACCTCGCGGCGCGGCAGCGGCAGGCGGTGGCGGGCGCTCTCATTGGGGATGCCGAGGTCGGCGCAGGCGCGTCGCCATTCCGGACCATGCGGCTCGATGCGGCGGCGGCCGGCGCGGTGGTAGGCGACGAGGTGGGCCAGCTCATGGCGCAGGGTGCGGTCGACCTGGCCCTCGAACTCGCGCAGGCGCGGATTGAGCTCGATGCGCCAGGCCGGATAACTGGCGTAGCCGGCGGTGCTGCGCAGGCGCGGGTTCCAGCAGACGCACACCAGGCCGGCGGCGCCGGTGAGCTCCAAACCGAGCAGCAGCTCGCGGCAGAGGTCGGTCAGTTCGGCATCCTCGCCCTCGCTGACAGGGCGTTCTGCGGTCGGCGGTTCCGGCTCGGCGAAGAGGGGACGCTCGAGACGGCGCTCGGCCAGACTGCCGCGGATGCCGGCCTGGAAGTCGAGGATGAGCTGGGTCAGCTTCAGCATGGCAGGCCCGGGGACGCGCCCGGGTCGGTGCGGGCGGTGGTGGCTTTTTTGCGGTCGCGAATGCGGTGTTCCTGGTCGCCAAGCGCGTAGATGCGGTCGGGCGGCACGCTTTGCATCAGGAAGACATTGGCGCCGATCGTGCTGCGCGCGCCGACCACGGTGTCGCCGCCGACGATGGTGGCGCCGGCGTAGATGGTGACGTGGTCCTCAATGGTCGGATGACGCTTGGTGCCGGCCAGGGCCTGGCCCTGGGCGAGCGAGCGGGCGACGAGGCCGACGCCCTGGTAGAGTTTCACCCGCGAGCCGATTTCGCAGGTCTCGCCGATGACGACGCCCGTTCCGTGGTCGATGAAGAAATGGCTGCCGATCTTCGCGCCCGGATGGATGTCGATGCCGGTGCGGCCGTGGGCCCATTCGGTCATCATGCGCGGGATGAGCGGCACGCCGGCCGAGTACAGGGTGTGGGCGGCGCGCTGGATGGCGATCGCCTCCAGGCCGGGGTAGGCGAGGATGATCTCCTCGTAACTGCGCGCCGCGGGGTCGCCCTCGAAGGCGGCTTCGACATCGGTCTGCAGCAGTTCGCGCACGCCCGGCAGTTGTTCCATGAAGTCGCAGACGAGGCGGGTCGCCTCCTCGTGATGATTGCCGCTGCCGTCGCGCAGGCGCAGGCTGCGGCGCACCTCGGTCTTGAGGCGCTCGCGGATGCTGGCGACCAGCTCATGGGTGATCAATTCCAGATCCTGGGAGGCGACCGCATCCTCGGAGAAGAAACCGGGGAACAGCAGCTGCAGCAGGTCCTCGCAGAGAGTGGCGATGGCCTGTTTCGACGGCAGGGCGCCGCAGTCCACGTGGTTGATGCCCCCGACCTTCTGGTAGGAGGCCATGAGGCGCTGGACGATCTCGGTCTGGCGGCAATCCATCTGGAGAAACCCGTAATGCAGGAAGCGGTTTCTGGCAAATGGCGGGATGGAGGTGGCCCAGGAGATCGCCAATCTCCGATTTCAGAGCCCGGAGCTGGATGCCAGGTCCATGGAAACACCCTTGGATGCAAAACCGCCGTCACCCGCGGGGCGGATGACGGCGGTGTGGGATTCAGGCTGCAGCCCGGGAGGGGTTATTTGGCCTCCTTGCAGCAGTCCTTGCCGCAGACCTTGCCCTGGTCCTTGCAGCATTCGACGCAGGTTTTGCCTTTGTCGGCGCAGCATTTTTTGCAGGCGTCACCGGCGAAGGCGCTGGTGCTGAGGGCGGTCAGGGCGAGCAGGGATAGAAACGTTTTCATGGGTGTTCAGAGATGAATTTTTGACTTGGTTTTTCGAGGCATGGGGTGCCGACGCGGGGTCGGCGGGACACGCGTGGATGTCGCGGGCGCACGGGTTTCTGTTCCGCGGGGGAAGCGCAGGGGCGCCCTTTCGCGCCGGTGCTGGAACCCGTGGTCAGCGACAGGGCCGCGCGCCTCAAGTCAACAGGGCGCAGTGCTGCAGGTAGAGAGGGGCGGCGTCCCCTCGTGGGGGTGCCGCAGGGATGGCGACCGGTCGCGGTGAGGCGCCGGTCGGCACAACCCCAAACTCGGGGTGCGACCGCACCCACGCCTGGAGAACAACCAGAACCGGGCGGGGTGCGGCAGCAGGCTCCGGAGACAGCTGACGGGTGAGGGTGTCGGCGCAGCAGGGACAGTCGGGCGACTGCGGCGCGGGAGTTTCGGCCGGGCAGGCCGGGCAGGCCGTTTCAGTGGTGGCCGGCAGGGCCGCGGCATAGCAGCAGCCGCAGAACGGCGCTGCCATGAGGCAGGCCGCGATCAGACTGGTGAAGCGCCGAAACATCAGGATCTTCTGAAAGGGGGGCGACAATTTTGTTCAAAGTTCGTCGCTGCCGGTCTTCATTGGGCTGTCCGAGGCGCCGAGCAGGTATTCCTCCAGGGGCGTGCCTTCCTCGGTGGCGCGCAGCATGAGGAAATCCTCGTGATCGATCTCCAGCCAGGAATCGACGCTCCAGCGACCTGCGGGGAACTGGCCGAGAAAGGTACGCGCGATGTCGAGCGAAACCAAGACGTGGGCATGGGGGTGTTCGGCGAGGGCGGCTTCCAGCTCCGCGGGCGAACCGGTTTGGATCAGGTCATCGCGTTGCAGGCTGGCGAGGCCGGGGGTGCCGCTGGTGAAGACAAAGGTGTCGCCGCCCTTCTGATGGGCATTGAGCCAGCGTACAAAGGCCTCGCGATGCGGATCGACTTCCGACTGCCGGGCGAGACCGGCGAGCAGGGCCAGCGTTGCTGCGGCGCCGAGGCCGACCAGCCGCCAGCGCCAGGGATGCTCACGGCGGACAATGCGGGCGGCCTGCCAGGCGACCGGTTCCGGTCGCCGCGCCTGCAGGCAGCATTCCGAACCGAGGCTGGGGAACAGGGCGGCCCAGAGTTGGTTGAGCCGGACCCAGACACGCGAGTTTTCCAGCCAGGCACCGGACCAGCGCAGGGCATGGCTGCCGGTGACGAATTCCGGCTCCAAGCCGAACTCGTTGACGAGCTGACGCCAGCGGCCGGGTGAGAGCACGGTGATGTGGCCGCCGGGGGTGATGCGGCCCTTGCGCAGGCTGCGGCGGAAGTAGCGCTCGCGCAGGCGCGCCAGCGGGCCGGGCATGGTCGGGGTACAGCCGAGGAAGATGCCGCCGGGACGGAGCAGGCGGGCGGCTTCGCCCAAGGTGACGCCCGGGCGCGGCAGGTGCTCGAAGACATGCAGGCTCACCACCACGTCGGCGCAGGCATCTCCCAGTGGCAGCGGGCCGTCGAAGTTGGCCTGCCGCACCTCATCGTAACCGGCCTTGGCTTCCGCGCGCGGGTTCCAGTCGAGCCCGATCCAGCGGGCGACGGCGGACTTGGGGGTGAAGTGGCGCAGCCAGCCGCGCTCGCAGCCGAGGTCGACGACGACCAGGGGCCGGCCCAGGCGTTCCGCCTCGCGGGCGAGGGCGCAGGCGGCCCACCAGTACCGCAGCAGGCGGAAAGGGTAGCGGGCGCGGTCGAGGTTGCGGCGCAATTTCTCGGGCGGTTCGGCGGCCTGGCGGGAGAAGGGCGTGAGCGGAAAGCGAAGCAGGGCGAAGCGCGAGGGCATGGGGATCGACGGGAAACGCCGCCGCAAAAGCGCCGGATGCGTGCCTTTCCACCGATTTTCCACCGGCCGGCTCAGGCAACCAATTCGCGAATCACCTGACCGCCGAATTGGCTGAGCTGCTTGAAGCGGCCGGCGTGGTAAAAGGTCAGGCGGTTGTCGTCGAGGCCGAGCAGGTGCAGCAGGGTCACGTGCAGGTCGCGCACGTGGTGCGCGTTGGCGACGGCGGTCATGCCGGTGTCATCGGTTTCGCCGATCGTGTGGCCGGCCTTCACGCCGCCGCCGGCGAGCCAGATCGTCATGGCGTTCGGGTTGTGATCGCGGCCGTAGGCGGTGCCGCCGCGCACACCGTTGTCGGGGGTGCGACCGAATTCGCCGCACCAGACGACCAGGGTTTCCTCGAGCAGGCCGCGGCGTTTGAGATCGGTGAGCAGGGCGGCGATGGGGCGGTCGACCTGGCGGATCAGGTTGCCGTGGGCGCGCTCGATGTAGTCGTGGCTGTCCCAGGTGCCGGCGTAGAGCTGGACGAAGCGCACGCCCTTTTCGACCAGCTTGCGGGCGAGCAGGCATTTGCGGCCGAAGGCGTCGGTGTCGGGCTGGTTGACGCCGTAGAGGTCGAGGGTGGCGGCGTCCTCGCCGGCGAGGTCGAGCACGCCAGGCACCTGGGCCTGCATGCGGAAGGCGAGCTCGTAATTGGTCATGCGCGCGCGCAGCTCCTCCTGGTCGGGGCGGGCCTCGGCATGGCGTGCGTTGAGGCGGGCGAGCAGGTCGAGGTTGGCGCGCTGGCGTTCGGGTCCGACGCCCGGCGGCGGTTGCAGGTCGAGGATGGGGCTGCCCTGAGCGCGCAGGGGCGTGCCCTGGAAATGGGCGGGCAGGTAGCCGTTGCCCCAGTTGGCACTGCCGCCCTGCGGGTAGCTGATCTCAGGCAGGACGACGAAGCCGGGCAGGTCGGCATTGAGCGAGCCGAGGCCGTAGGTCACCCAGGCGCCGAGCGCGGGATCGCCGCCGAAGCGGTTGCCGCAGTTCATCTGGTACATCGCCGTCGGATGGTTGACGCTGTCGACCTGGCAGCCGCGGTAGAAGCAGAGGTCGTCGGCCACGCCGGCCAGGTGCTGCCAGGGCTCGCTCATCCAGGCGCCGCTCTGGCCGTGCTGCCGGAAGCGGAAGGGGCTGCGCACGTAGTAGCGTTTGCCGCTTTCCATGGCCGATTTCTGCTGGCCTTCGCGGACGAACTCCTTGAGGTGCAGTTTTTCGAGCGCCGGTTTCGGATCGAAGCAGTCGATGTGCGAGGGGCCGCCCTCCATCATCAGGAAGATGCAGTTCTTCGCCCGGGCCGGCACCTGCTGGGCCTTGGGCGCGAGCGGGCCGGCGGCCTCGGCGGCGGCGGCGGCTAGTTGGGCGGTGAGCGCCACCCCGCCGAGCGAGGCGCCCAGCCCGTAGACGAACTCGCGCCGGGTGGGCGCGTGTCGGGCGCGGGCGCCGGCGCAGGGGAAGTAGGCGGGGTTCATGAAGGCTGGCAGGGGAAACGTACGGGAAGTCCGCCGGTTATCCCTGAATCCGCCGTCGTTCTGCCGGGGCGCGGTGACCGGTGCAAAAAAAGAGGGACGCCTCTCGGCGTCCCTCCGTGGGATGAAGGCTGGCGGACCGTCTTACTGGCCGGGGCGCCATTCTTCGGTGGCGAACTTGAAGGCCTGCTCGAGGCCGACGAGGTCCGTGCTGGGGCGCAGGGCTTCGAAAGCCTGGCTTTCCTTCTGGATCTCGGCGTCGCTGTAGTTCATGGCCTTGACGGAGAGGCCGACGCGGCGCTCCACCTTGTCCACCTTGATGACGCGGGCCTCGACGTCGTCGCCGACGTTGAGCACATCCTTGACCTTGGCCACATGATCCTCGCTGAGCTGGGAGATGTGGACCAGGCCGTCGATGTCGCCCTCGAGTTCGACGAAGGCGCCGAAGCTGGCGATCTTGGCGACCTTGCCCTTGACGACGTCGCCGACCTTGAAGCGGCTGTCGATTTCCGACCAGGGGTCGGTTTCGAGCTGCTTCATGCCCAGGCTGATGCGCTGGTTGGCCTTGTCGATGCCGAGCACGACGGCTTCGACTTCCTGGCCCTTCTTGAGCATTTCCGACGGGTGATTGACCTTGCGGGTCCAGCTGAGGTCGGACACGTGGATCATGCCGTCGATGCCTTCCTCCAGCTCGACGAAGGCGCCGTAGGCCGTGAGGTTGCGGATCGGGCGGGTGAGCTGGGTGCCGACCGGGTAACGGACATCGATGTCGTCCCACGGGTTGGAATCCAGCTGGCGGACGCCGAGGCTGATCTTGCGCTCGTCCTTGTTGATGCCAAGGACCACGGCTTCGAGTTCCTGACCGACCTGGAGCACGTCCGACGGGCGGGCGATGCGCTTGACCCAGGACAGTTCGGAGACGTGAACGAGGCCTTCCACGCCCTCTTCGACTTCGACGAAGGCGCCGTAGGCGACGAGCTTGGTGACCTTGCCCTTGACGCGCTGACCGACCGGGTAGCGGCCCTCGATGTTTTCCCAGGGGTTGTTCTGGAGCTGCTTGAGGCCGAGGGAGACACGCTCCTTCTCGCGGTTGACTTCGAGGATGACGAGCTCGAGGCGCTGACCGATGCCGACCAGTTCGGTCGGGTGGTTGAGGCGGCCCCAGGACATGTCGGTGATGTGAAGCAGGCCGTCCATGCCGTTGAGGTCGACGAAGACACCGAAGTCGGTGATGTTCTTGACCACGCCGTCGACCTTGTCGCCGGGGCTGACGGACTCGAGGAACTTCTGGCGCTGTTCGGCGCGCTCGGCCTCGATGACCTCGCGGCGGGACAGGACGATGTTCTTGCGGTCGTCGTTGATCTTGACGATCTTGAATTCGAAGACCTTGCCAACGTATTCGTTGAGGTCCTTCGGCGGGATGATGTCGATCTGGCTGCCGGGCAGGAAGGCCTCGACGCCGACGTTGACCATGAGGCCGCCCTTGACGACGCTCTTGACCTTGCCCTTGACCAGGCCGCCGTCGCGGAAGACCGAGGCGATCTTTTCCCAGTTCTGCTTGTAGGCGGCCTTTTCCTTCGAGAGGACGACCATGCCTTCGTCATTTTCCAGTTTTTCGAGGAGAACTTCGATCTCGTCGCCGATCTGGATGTCTTCGTCCTCGAATTCGTTCGAGGGGATGGCCCCTTCGGACTTGTAGCCGATGTCGACGAGGACGACTTGCGGCTTGATTTCAAGGATCCGGCCTTTGACGATGGATCCTTCGTGGAGTTCGCGGAAGGATCCTGCGATCATTTCCGCCAGAGTAGCTGCGCTCATGTGTGTGTTGGGTTGGGAGTGCCGTGGGGAAACCGCGCGCGCTCTTCCACTCCTGAGGAACACGGCGGGCTGATGTCCTGCGCCGCCAGGGGGCAGCCGGACAAAAGGGCAGGCATCATCGGCCGGACCCAACGCTTGGCAAGGGGAAAGATGGGCCCAGCCCTTCTGTGGATGCAGGCAGTGACCGCGTGGAACCCGCGGGGCGCTGCCCCGCGCCACAGTCTGGCCGAAGGTCGGTGTCTTCTGCAGACGCGGGCAGGAATCGCGTGAATTTCAAGGGTCAGTGCCCCGCGCCACGGGTGAACCGAGGGGAGTCGCGGTCTTTTGTGGACCGGGCCGCGGTTGCGTGCGACCCCCGCCTGCGATAGAAACCGCGAAGAATTTCGCGTCCGCCGCGTCCAAACCCCTCATGAAACCCCGCGCTCCGCATCGGCCACCGCCCCGGCATGCCCCGGGCCGCCGCTGGCTGCGGCGGCTGTTCCTGCTCGGACTGCTGATGCTGCTGCTCGGCGTCGCCGTGGTGGCGGTGACGGTCGGTTTGTACGCTCAGATGGCTCTGTTGTATGATCTTGACCGGCTTGGGGAAATGCCCGAGCGCACGGTCGTGCTCGATGCCGACGGCGAGCTGCTTGGCCGCATGCATGGTGAAAACCGCCAGGTGGTGCCGATCGACCAGGTGTCGCCGCAGTTTCTCAAGGCCCTCCTGGCGCGCGAGGATGCCCGCTTCTACCGGCATGGCGGCATCGATTACCTCGGCGTGCTGCGCGCCGCGCTGCGCAACCTGCGCGAGGGGCGTGTTGTCCAGGGCGCCAGCACGATCACCATGCAGCTGGCGCGCAACAGCTACCCCGACCTCAACGAGCGCAGTTTCCATCGCAAGCTGCTGGAAATCATGCTGGCACGCCGCATCGAGAGGCAGTGGAGCAAGGACCAGATCCTGCAGCACTACGTCAACCGCATCTTTTTCGGCGCCAACCTCTATGGCATCCAGCGCGCCAGCCAGGGCTACTTCGGCAAGAATGCCGCCGACCTCGGCCTCAGCGAGGGCGCCCTGCTCGCCGGCATCATCCGCAGCCCGGCGCGGTTTTCGCCCTTCCGCAACTTCCAGGGCGCCCTGCGCGAGCGCGACGACGTGCTGGCGCGCCTGCTTGCCACCGGCGGCATCAGCGCCGAGGAGGAGCTGGCCGCGCGTCGCGCCGACCTCGCCCTGCGCGCCCAGCCGGCCTTCCAAAGCCAGGGCGGCTACGCGCTCGATGTCATCCGCCGCGACCTCGACCGCATCCTTGAGGAGCAGGCCATCGAGGACGGCGGCCTGATCGTCTACACCACCCTGCACAGGGGCCTGCAGCTCGCCGCCGAGCAGGCGGTGGAGAAGCGCCTGGCCGCCGCGGAAAAGCTGTCCGGCTACCGCCACCCGACCAAGGCCGCCTTTGACGCCACCTGGGATGGCCAGCGCGAGGTCGTCGCCACGCCCTACCTGCAGGGCGCCCTGACCATCCTCGACAACGAGACCGGCGGCATCCTGGCGGTGGTCGGTGGTCGCGACTACCGGCAGAGCAAGTTCAACCGCGCCACCCAGGGCAACCGCCAGATCGGTTCGACGGTGAAACCCTTCGTCTATGCCGCCGCCCTTACCGCCGGCTTCCTGCCCGGCACCTACGTTGAGGACGCCCCCATCCACCCCGGCGAGATCGAGGCCGCCGATCCGGGCTGGTCACCGCAGAACAACGACGGCCAGTTCAGCGGCCTGCAGACCCTGACGGCCGGCCTGGTCGAGAGCCGCAACACCATGGCCGTGCGCGTCGGCAACTTCACCGGCCTCGACCGCGTGCTCGAGGTCATCGCCGACGCCGGCATCGGCAACCACCTCACCCGCACGCCGCAGGTCTTCATCGGCAACCTCGGCGGCACCCCGCGCGAACTCGCCAGCGCCTTCAGCCTCTTTCCGAACGATGGCATTCGCCGGCGCACCTTCCTCATCGACAAGGTCACCGACAAGGCCGGCAACGTCCTGTTCAGCAACAGCGTGCTCGAGTCCGACATCATCCCGCCAGGGGCCGCCCACCTGATGCGGCGCATGCTCGCCCAGGTCGTCGACCGCGGCACCGCCGCCAGCATCCGCTCCGAGCACGGCTTCAAGGATCCCGCCGGCGGCAAGACCGGCACCACCAACGATTACAAGGATGCCTGGTTTGCCGGTTACACCGACCGCGTCACCTGCGCGGTCTGGGTCGGTCTCGACCAGCCGCAGACGATCATGGCGCGTGGCTACGGCAGTCGCCTCGCCATCCCGATCTGGAGCGATGTCGTCAAGAAGGCCGCCTCGCTCGGCTACATCGCCGCCGGTCCGCGCCAGGAGCCGCCCCTGCAGCCGGTGCACGTCTGTCGCCTCAGCAGCCTGCTCGCCACCCGTGACTGCCAGGGCGCCGGCACCGCCTACCAGGATCACCTGCCGGCCGACATGCTGCCGCAGGGCTGGTGTGCCGCCCACCAGGGTGTGTGGGCCCGGCCGACCCTGCGCGACAGGCGTCGCCCACCCACGGCACAGGGGATTTTGGACAAGCTGCGCGGCTGGTTCCGGTGAATTTTACCAGCACAAGCCCTCGTACTGCCAGCCCAGCCCGGCGAGGTCGCGCCAGCCGTTGACATCGAGCACGGCCTGGTCGGGACGCGCCCAGGCGGCGAGGTCGGCGACCGGCACGCATTTTTGCGAGGCGACGATCAGTTCACTGCTCTCGATGACCTCGCGCGGGTCGTCGCGCAGCAGGGACGCGAGGTGGGGCATGCGGCGCTGGATTTCCGCCTCGTTGGCGCCGACCAGGCGGCTGAGCTGGAGATTGGGATCGTAGATGCGCAGCTCGTAGCCGCGGCCGAGCAGGGTCTCGGCGACGGCGACCATCGGGCTGCCGCGCAGGTCGTCGGTGTCGGCCTTGAAAGCCAGGCCGAGCAGGCCGATGTGGCGCGCGCCGCGGGCGGTGATGCGCTTGAGCAGCAGGTCGAGGTGGGCCTGGTTGCTGTCGAGGGTGCTGTCGAGCAGGGGCAGGTTGAGACCTTCCTGGCGGGCGAAGGAGAGCAGGGCGCTGACGTCCTTGGGCAGGCAGGAGCCGCCGAAGGGGTTGCCCGGCTTCAGGTAATAGGGGGAGATGTTCAGGCGGGTGTCGGAGCAGACGATCTCCATGACGCGGCCGCCGTCGACGCCGAGGAACTTGCAGAGGCGGCCGATCTCGTTGGCGAAGCCGACCTTGAGGGCGTGGAAGTAGTTGCAGCTGTACTTGATCGCCTCGGCGCCCTCCCAGGCGAGCACGGCGGGCGTACCGCCGAGCAGTTGGCGGGCTTCGCTGCCCTCCGGTTCGGCGCCGTCGTGGGTGCCGACCACGGCCAGCGAGGGCTCGCGGAAGTCGCGCACGGCCGTGCCCTCGCGCAGGAACTCGGGGCAGTAGTAGACCTTCACCTGGCCGGCGGCCTGCAGGTCGGCCAGGAAATCGCGCACGAGCTGCCGGGTGCTGCCAGGCAGCATGGTGCTGCGGAAGATCAGCACGTGCGGTTTGCCGGAGGCGCGCAGGGCGTCGGCGATCTGCTCGCAGACCTTGCGCACGTAATCGAGATTGAGCCGGCCGGACTCGAGCGAGGGCGTGCCGACGCAGATGATGCTGGCCTCGGTGGTCGCCACGGCCGCGGCGGCGTCCGTGGTCGCGGTCAGCCGGCCATCGGTGCGCGCCGCCTGCAGCAGGCCGTCGAGTTCCGGCTCGACGATGGGCGAGCGGCCGCTGTTGAAGGCGTCGACCTTGGAGGACTGCACGTCCACACCGGTGACGGCGTGCCCCAACTCCGCAAGACAGCCGGCGGTGACCGCGCCCACGTAACCCAGACCGAAAATGCTGACGTTCATCGCGCCGACCATGGCACACGCGGGCAGAGAGGAAAATGGGAAAGCGCGGTGGCGGTTTTTTGATGTTTTTCTGACCCCAAGTGCACAAAACGTGTCATGCTTGCGTACTCCCAACCTTCCGTTTTTTCTCCTTCCATGAGCCAGACCCACCGCCGTACCTTCCTCAAGAGCGCCGCCGGCGCTGTTGCCGCCCCCTTCCTGCTGCCGTCCCGCGTCTGGTCGGCACCGACCGCGCCGAATGCCCGCCTCAACCTGGGCTTCATCGGCATGGGCAAGATGAACAGCGGCCACCTCGGCAACTTCCTCGGCCGTGACAACGTCCAGGTCGTCGCCGTCTGCGATGTCGACACCACCCGCCGCGAGCACGCCAAGGGCCGGGTCAACGAGGCCTACGCCAAGAAGGCTGCCGGCAGCTACAAGGGCTGCGACGCCTACAGCGACTTCCGTGAACTGCTCGCCCGCAAGGACATCGATGCAGTCGTCATCGCCACGCCCGACCACTGGCACGCCTACATCGGCATCGCCGCCGTTCAGGCCGGCAAGGATGTGTACGGCGAAAAGCCGCTCACCCACAACGTCCACGAGGCGCTGAAGCTCACCCAGGCGGTGCGCGACAGCGGCCGCATCTTCCAGACCGGTTCGCAGCAGCGCTCCAGCAAGGAGTTCCGCGTCGCCTGCGAACTCGTGCGCAATGGCGTCATTGGCAAGGTCCAGACGATCACCACCTCATTTGGCGATCCCGCCGGTCCCTACAACCTCGCCGGCGAAGCGCCGGAACCCGGTCTCGACTGGGACATGTGGTGCGGCCCGGGCCCGCTCAAGGAGTACAGCAGCGTGCTCAGCCCGCGCGGCGTGCACAACCATTTCCCGGCCTGGCGCATGACCCGCGAGTTTGGCGGCGGCATGATCACCGACTGGGGTGCCCACCACATCGACATCGCCCAGTGGGCGCTCGGCGTCGATGACAGCGGCCCGGTCGAGGTGCGCGCGCCGCAGAACTGGGAGACCGCCAAGCGCGGCGCCCAGCTGGTTTACGCGAACGGCGTGGTCCTCAGCCATGGCGAGGGCAAGGGCGTGTCCATCTACGGCAGCGAGGGCGAGATTCACGTCAACCGCGGCAAGTTCGAGCTCTGGCTCGGCGGCAAGAAGGTGCACGGCTTCTTCGACAAGGAGCAGGACAAGGGCACCTCGCTCGACCGCGAGGTCGTGCTCAGCGAGCGCGAGTTCCTCAAGGACGCCAAGGTCAAGCTGTACGAGAGCAAGAACCACCACGACGACTGGCTCAACAGCATCCAGACCCGCGAGCGGCCGATCTGCGATGTCGCCATCGGTGCCACCACGGTCATTTCCTGCCACCTGATGAACATGGCCTACTGGCACGGCGCCAACTTCCAGTGGGATCCCAACGCGCGCACCTTCGCCAAGGGCGGCGATCCCAAGTGGCTGACCCGCGACTACCGCGGCGCCTGGGCGGTTTGAGCGGAGAGATCTGCGGGGCGTGGGAAGGCCGTCTTCCCACGCCTCGAGTGGCATCACAAAAGATTGACGTCGATCCGCCGGCTCCGATAGCCTGCGGAAATGACATCGACCCGCAGTGAGACTTCCGTCAGCGGCAGTCGATCCCGCTTCCTGCTGATCTTTGGCGTGGTTTGGCCGGTCTTCACCCTGCTGCTGGAGTGGAGCACCGGGGCCTGCGCCTCACAGTTTTTCGATCCTCTGCCGACAGTCCTGCATGGGCTGCTCATCGCGGGGGTGCCCTGGATCTGCTGGATCGCGCACACCCGCGAGCGGGGCGCCATCGCACTCACG
Organism: Prosthecobacter sp.; assembly: GCA_036846165.1. Classification (GTDB taxonomy): domain Bacteria; phylum Verrucomicrobiota; class Verrucomicrobiia; order Verrucomicrobiales; family Verrucomicrobiaceae; genus Prosthecobacter. The sequence continues at coordinate 48,132 of DAIUCN010000003.1, read as the reverse complement.
TGGCAGCGCGCTGTCTTGGGGGCCGCTTGGGCGGTCGCCAGCTTTTACCTGCTCTGCTTTTTCGTGCTGACACCCCTGGCCTGGATGGGCGTGGTGGTTTCGCCTTTTCTCGTTGCTGCAGGAGCGCCGGTCTGGGTCGGTTTGTTGCCTTGGGCCACCCTTGGGCCCTTCTGGGCTTGGCTGGCTCTGTGGAAGGCGCGATCGCGGTTGCGCCCGGCACCGGAGATTTCCGGCTGGGTGCGGCAGGCGCCCTGGCTGGGGGCTTTGGGAGCGCTTACGCTGCTCCTGGCGGTCGAAGCACCCTTCTGGCTCACACGGCATGCCGTCAGCCAGCATCACATGGCCAGTGATCGGAACAAGGCCGAATGGCTTGACAGGCTGAGGCGGCTGAACAGCGAGGCTTTCCTGCGTCGGTTGGCCTACGGAAATGGGCATGCCAAAGGCAGCCCTTTGGAGTGGATGGCCAGTGGTGGCACAAGATTGCCCCTGCGGGATTTCGTGAATTCACTGCCGGACACGGAAGAGGCGCGCGCCTTGTATTATCGGGTGCAGGGTCGCGCCTTCAGCGACCTGCCGCCGCCGAAGCGTTTTGCGCCCTTCGATTGGGAGACCGGGCGACGGGATGGAGATCCTCTTGCCGAGGGGCTTGACTGGGATGAGGCGCGGGCCGGCGATGCCGTGGGTGCACGGCTGCGTGGGCTGAGCTTGGCCAGCTCGCGCATGGACTGGCATCTGGATGCGCCGTCGCGCTTGGCCTATGGCGAGTGGACGCTGAGTTTTGCCAACAGTCGCGTCACGGCACAGGAGGCGCGCTGCCAAATCTTGCTGCCGGCCGGTGGTTTTGTGTCGCGACTCACCCTCTGGGTCAACGGGGAACCGCGTGAAGCGGCCTTCTCCACCCAGGCCAAGGTGAAGGCCGCCTATCAGCAGGTGGTCGTGCGCGAGCAGCGGGATCCGGTGCTCGTGAATGTTGCCGGGCCGGACCGGGTCCTCTGCCAGTGCTTTCCCGTTCCCCCCAAGGGTTCGATTCAGATCCGATTGGGCATCACCGCCCCGCTATCCGAGCACGGCCTGGAGATGCCGGACTTCATCGAAAGAAACTTCGCCGTGCCGGAGGAACTGCGTCATGCGGTCTGGATGCAGAGCGCGCATGAGTTCACCAGCAGTGACCCCCAGCCGGTTGTGCGCGAGGCGGGTCCATTCACCTGGAGGCAGGATCTGAGCCCGGAAAGGCTGCAAGCCTTGCGTTTTCACCTCACGCAAGCGTCGCCCCCACCCCAGGCCGTCTGGTGCGAGGATCCCTGGCCGCAGGAAGGGCGGCCACGATATTTCTCCGGCACTTGGCGGATCGTGCCCTGCAGTCCTCCGTCGCGTTTCATCGTGGTGGTCGACACTTCGCTGTCGCTGCGTCCGTGGGCCGGATGGATGGGCCCGGCTGTGAACCGTCTCGCGGACAACGCGGAGGTTGTCGTTCTGGCCAGCAACGATGAGAGTTGGCGGGAAGTGGCCTTGGACGAGGCGAGGAAGAGCTGGAGCAATGAGGCTTTTGCTGGCGGACGCGACAATGGTCCCGCCCTGATGGAGGCCTTGGAGCGCGCAAGGACGAGTGGTGCCGAAATCCTTTGGATCCACGGACCGCAACCCGTCGATCTGGGTTCGCATCCAGGGCTCACGCAAATCCTGGAGCGAACGTCCCAACCCCCGGTGCTGCATGCGCTGGCACTGGTGCAGGGGCCGAACCGATTGCTGGAGCGCTTGCACCGTCATTTGGGGGTGCGTGCCGCGGGTCGCTGCGCGGATGAAAAGGAACTGCTCTCCCAGATGGCTGAACTGAGTCGGCAAGTGCCAGGACAGGAATTCATCGTCACTCGTCAGACAACCCAGCCAGAGGGGGAACGCGTGTGGGATCACCTGGCCAGGTTTGGCGTTCATCAGCAGGTGCTCGCGGCCTGGCAGGAAGGTCTGTCCGATCCCGCGCCCCTGTCGCTGCTGGCCGCTTCGTATCAACTCGTCACACCGCTCTCCGGCGCGGTGGTCCTGGAGACACAGGAACAGTATCAGCGCACCGGGTTGGATCCTGTGGACCCCAATTCGACACCGCAGATCCCCAAGGTGGTTGTGCCGGAACCTTCGCGTCTTCTTCTGCTGGCCGCCGCTCTTGCGGCCCTGACCCTGCGCCGCCGGCGCTGACCCGCGACTACCGCGGAGAGTGGAGAGATCCGCGGGGCGGCGGCGTTTCCGCTGGTCGCCATGCGCTTTCTTCTGCTCCTCCTCGCCGCCGCCTGCCTGCAGGCGGCCGACAAGCCCAATCTCATCTTTATCCTCTGCGATGACCTCGCCCAGGGCGACCTCGGGTGCTACGGCCAGAAGCTGATTCAGACGCCGAACCTCGACCGCATGGCGGCCGAGGGCACGCGCTTCCCGCAGTTGTACTCCGGCACCAGCGTCTGCGCGCCCTCGCGGGCCTCGCTGATGACCGGGCTGCACACGGGGCGCAGCCCGATCCGCGCCAACCGCGAGATCCAGCCCGAGGGCCAGAAGCCGCTGCCCGAGGGCACGGTCACGGTCGCCGAGGTGCTGAAGTCGGCCGGCTACGCCACCGCCTGCGCCGGCAAGTGGGGCATGGGCATGTTCGACACCCCCGGCAGCCCGCTCAAGCGCGGCTTCGACCACTTCTACGGTTACAACTGCCAGCGCCACGCCCACCGCTACTTTCCCGACTACCTGTGGGACGACGACCGCCGCCTCGAGCTCGACGGCAAAACCTACGCCCAGGAACTCATCCAGCAGGATGCGGAGAAATGGATTCGCGCCCACGCCGGCGGCCCCTTCTTTTTCTTTTACGCCATCACCCTGCCGCATGGGAAGTTTGAGATCGATGACCTCGGTCAATATGCCAACAAGCCCTGGACCGACCTGCAGAAGACCTACGCCGCCATGGTCAGTCGCCTGGATCGCGATGTCGGCCGCGTGCTCGACCTGCTCAAGGAACTGAAGATCGACGACCACACGCTGGTGGTCTTTGCCGGCGACAACGGCGCGTCCTTCGATCCCAAGTCCGAGGTGGGCCGCCTCTTCAACCAGGACATGGGCGGCAAGCTGCGCGGCTACAAGCGCAGCCTCTACGAGGGCGCCCTGCGCCAGGCCGGCATCGCCCGCTGGCCGGGCAAGCTGCCCGCCGGAAGCGTCCGTGAAGAACCCTGGGCCTTCTGGGATTTCCTGCCCACCGCCGCCGAACTCGCCGGCGCCAAATTGCCGGCCGGTTACCGCAGCGATGGTGTTTCGGTTGCCTCCCTGCTGCAGGGCGGGGCCGCGCCCAAGCGCGAGGCCTTTTATTGGGAACTCCACGAGGCGGCCTCGCTCCAGGCCGTGCGTTTTGACGGCCGCTGGAAGGCGGTGAAGAACGGTCCGCAGGCGAAAACGGAACTCTACGACCTGGAGACCGACCTCGCTGAAACCCGCGACCTCGCGGCGGACAAGCCGGAACTCGTCGCCCGCGCCGAGGCCCTGATGGCGGCCTCCCGCACCGACCACCCCGACTGGCCACTCGTGCAAAAACGTCAGGGCAAGGCGAAGACCCAGAAGAAGTGAGCTGTGTGTCGACGGCCCAGCTTGATGCCTTGGCGTGAGATCTTTGCGATCCCGTGGTGCACGGAGCTTGCGCATCCGCAGTCGCGAGAAATTTCCCGGCGCGCTCGTTTCGCTCTCTTCACCATGCGTTGCCTGCCCTCCGCTCTCGTCTCCCTGCTCTGCGCTCTCGTCTCCCCGCTGCCTGCCGCCGAGCCGTTTCCGACGCCCTACAACACCGAGAAGGGATCGCCGATGCCGGCCGAGGAGGCGGCGCGGACGATGGAACTGCCGCCGGGCTTCAAGTGCGTGGTGTTCGCCGCCGAGCCCGACGTCCAGCAGCCGATCGGCATGGCCTGGGACAGCAAGGGCCGGCTCTGGGTGGCGGAATGCTACACCTACGCGGAGAACCCGGACCGCTGGGATCTGAAGCTGCGCGACCGCCTGATCATCCTCGAAGACAAGGATGGCGACGGCAAACACGACAGTCGCAAGGTGTTCTGGGACGAGGGCCGCTACCTGACCAGCGTTGAGGTCGGCCATGGTGGCGTCTGGATCCTGAATGACGGCACGCTCAGCTTCATCCCCGATGCCAATGGCGATGACGTGCCCGACGGTCCGCCGCAGGTGAAGCTCGACGGTTTCAACACGAAGACCATCGGCCACAACATCGTCAACGGCCTGCGCTGGGGGCCGGACGGCTGGTTGTACGGTCGCCACGGCATCACCGACACCTCGGCGGTCGGCGCGCCCGGCACGCCGGCGGACCAGCGTGTGCGCTTCAACTGCGCGATCTGGCGCTATCACCCCACACGCGGTGTGGTCGAGGCGGTGGCCCACGGCGGCACCAACTCCTGGGGGCACGACTGGAATGCCGAGGGCGAACTGTTCATGATCAACACGGTCATCGGCCACCTCTGGCATGTCATCCCCGGCGCCTACTACCGGCGCATGTTTGGCACGCACCTGAACCCGTATGTCTATGAGATCATCGAGCAGACCGCCGATCACTTCCACTGGGACACCGGCGCGGAGAAATGGAGCGACATCCGCCAGGGGGTCAGCGGCAAGACCCAGGAGCTCGGCGGCGGTCATGCCCACGTCGGCATGCTCATTTACCAGGGCGGCCTCTGGCCGAAGCAATACCACGGCAGCGTCTTCACCTGCAACCTGCATGGCAACCGCATCAACGTCGACCGCCTGGAGCGCCTGGGCTGTGGCTATGTCGGCAAACACGCGCCCGATTTCATGCAGGCCAAGGACACCTGGTTCCGCGGCATCGACCTGCTCACCGGCCCCGACGGCAATGTCTTTGTCGCCGACTGGTCGGACAGCGGTGAGTGCCATGACAACGACGGCGTGCACCGGACCAGCGGGCGCATTTACAAGATTGTCTATGAAGCCTCGTCGCCGGTGCGCCGCGAGGACAACCATTGGTGGACGCGCTTGGAACTGCAGAAGGCGCATGAGGCTGGCTCCGGTCCAAAGCCGCGTGCCGTTTACGGGTTGGCCGAAGCGGGCAGTCAGGATGGCCTGACGCGCTTGCACACGGCCTCGGATTTGCAGCGTCTGCCGCTGGCCGATCGCTGGCGCATTGCCACCGCGTTGGCGCAGCATGAGCAGGACGCGGAGGATCGTCAGCAGCCGCTGATGATTTGGTATGGCATCGAGCCGGCGGTGGCGGCCGACCCGTTGAAGGCCGTGGAGTTCATCGCCAGCGCAAAGATTCCCACGGTGCGCCGGTTGGTGGCGCGGCGGATCGCCGAGCTCATCGAAGTGCAACCGGCGGCGGTGGACGCACTGGTGGCCTTGATGACGAAGCAACCTGAGGTCCGCAAGGATGTTCTGGCCGGCCTTGCCGCCGGCCTCGACGGCTTCAGCAGCGCGCAGAAACCCAAGGGCTGGGATGAGCTGAGTCGTCGAACTCGCCAGAGTTCGGTGGCCTCGGGTGGCAACGTCGACAAAGCCCCGAGTTCTGGCGAACTCGCCTACATGGACACGCTCTCGCTCGTCTTCGGCAGCGGTCGCGCGGTCGAGGAGCTGATCGCCCTCGTCAAGGATGCCGAGGCCGACGCCAACGCGCGCGGCAACGCCTTCAAAAACCTCACGCGCAGCGCCAAACCGGAGCTGCTGCCGGTCGTGCGCGGCCTGATCAACGACAAGGTGCTCGCCACGGCCGCGCGCAGCGCGCTGGCGGCCTACGATCATCCGGACATTCCCAAGGCCCTGCTCAGTCCCTGGCCGACGCGCAGCGAGGAGCAGCAGGCGGCGACGGTGGCGACCCTGGTGTCGCGTCCGGGTTATGCGAAGGCCCTGCTTGATGCCGTGCAGGCCGGTCGGGTGCCGAAGAGCGCGATCACGCCCTACCAGGCGCGCGCGATCCGCAGCCTCAACGACGAGGCCCTGACCGCCCAGCTCACCGCGGTTTGGGGCGAGCTGCGCGACACGCCGGCGGCGAAGCAGGCGGAGTTGGCCGAGTGGACGCGCAAGCTCACGCCCGAGCGCCTGGCGCAAGGTGATGCCAAGGAGGGCAAGGTCGTGTTTGCCGCCGCCTGCGGTGCCTGCCACAAGCTCTATGGCGAGGGCGGTCAGCTCGGTCCTGATCTCACCGGTGGCGATCGCCACAAGCTGTCCTACCTGCTGGAAAACATCCTCGATCCGAGCGCCATCGTGCCGGCCGACTACCGCATGACGGTGTTCCAGCTCAAGGATGGGCGCACCCTGACCGGCGTCCTCCCGGAGCAGACCGAACGTACGGTCACCATTCAGACGCCGACCGAGCGGCTCACCGTCGAAAAGGCGCAGATCGCCGGCCAGCAGCAGCTGCCGATGTCGCTCATGCCCGAGGGCCTGCTCGGCGCCCTGGGCGAGGAGCAGGTCGCGCATCTGTTCCGGTACCTGATGAGCCGCGGCGCGCCCTGAAGGAGAAGCAAGGCTTGACCCCGGCCGCGACGGCGTGTTCCCTCGCGGCCGCCTCATGCAACGCGTCGCCTTCCTGCTGACTAGCGCCTTCCCGGTCTGGATCCTCCTCGCCAGCGTGCTCGCCCTGCGCGTGCCGGAGTGGTTCGTCTGGTTTAGCGGCGATTGGATCACCTGGGGCCTGGGAGTGATCATGCTGGGCATGGGATTGACCCTGACCCTCGACGACTTCCGCGCCGTACTGCACATCCCGCGCGCCGGCGTGGTCGGGGTGATCTGCCAGTTCGTCATCATGCCCTCGCTCGGTTGGGCGGTCGCGCACCTGCTGGAACTCGATCAACTGGATCCGGCCCTGGCGGCGGGCCTGATCCTGGTGGCCTGCTGCCCGGGTGGCACCGCGTCCAATGTCATCACCTACCTGGCGGGTGCGAACGTGGCGCTGTCGGTGCTGATGACCACGGCCTCGACCTTTGCCGCCATTGCACTCACGCCCCTGCTGACCAAGTGGCTGGCAGGCACGCTGGTGACCGTGGATGCCGGCAAGCTTTGCCTCGACACCTTCAAGGTGGTGGTGCTGCCGGTGCTGCTGGGCGTGTTTCTCAACCAGCGCCTGCCGCGGCTGGGGCGACGTCTGGCGCCGTTCTCACCGTTGGTGTCCGCGCTCGCCATCGTGCTCATTGTCGCCAGCATCATCGGTCAGAAGCGCGAGCTCATCCTGACGGCGGGGCCGCGCCTGCTGGCCGCGCCGGCCCTGCTGCACCTCGGCGGTTTTGTCCTCGGCTACCTCGCCGCCCGGGTGCTGCGCCTGGTCGAGACCGACTGCCGCACGGTCGCCATCGAGGTGGGCATGCAGAACTCGGGCCTCGGCAGCGTGCTGGCCACCCAGCATTTCCCCGGCACGGCCGCGCCCGTGCCCTGCGCCATCAGCGCCGTTTACCACTCCCTGATCGGCAGCCTGCTCGCCGGCTGGTGGCGCTGGCGCGACGCGCGCCGGGCGACGTCCCTGCGGCAGGTTGTTGCACAAGAAGCTCAGTCATGAATCCTGCCGAACCCGTTGCCTGTCTGCCCGTGGCCCGTGCGCTCTTGGAAACGCCGACCCGGCTCATCCTCGACAATTACCGGCGCTTGCTCGGGCGTGATTTGATCGTGGTCCCTGATTCGGCCCGGGCGGTCGAGGTCCTCTTTGAAGCGCCCTGTGTTGTGCTCGCCGCTTTCGGAGCATTCGGCACCGACCATCTCTTTGGCTACGCCAACCGCGCCGGTCTGCAGCGTTTTGAAACCACTTGGGAGGAACTCATGGGAGTGCCCTCCAGTTTGAGTGCGGAACCGGTCTGTCGCGAGGAGCGGCGGCGCCTGCTCGACGAGGTGGGTCGGCGCGGTTACATCGACAACTATGCCGGCGTGCGCATCAGCCGGCGCGGCCGGCGCTTCCGCATCCTGCAGGCCACGGTCTTCAATCTGCTGGATGACGAGGGCGGTTATGTCGGCCAGGCGGCAACCTTTGCCGATTGGGAAGAGCTCGTCTGAGCCAGAAGCGGTTGGGGCATAAAAAAGGCCGGGCACCTTGCGGCGCCCGGCCCGGGAGAAGTGACTTACTGCTTCTTCTTCTGCATCAGCATGACCAGCAGCAGCAGAACGACGACGCCGAGGCCGATGATGAGGTAGGTTTGGAAACCGGATTCCTCTTCGACGGGCGGTGTGTAGGCGGGGGCCGCGACCGGGGCTTGGGCGACCGGTGCCTGCTGGACGGCGGGTTGTTGAACCGCGGCAGCGGGAGCCTGGCCGGCGGCAGCCGGTTGAGCGGCGGTGGCGGGGGCCTGGCCGCTGGCTTCGGCGAGGATGCGGGCGACGCGCTCATCCTGGCCGGTGCTGGCGGTGCCGCCGATGGCGGCGGAACCGGCGGCCGAGGTCTGGGCGGCGGCGGCCTGCTTGCGCACCAGGGTGTTGTAGAGGCCCATCAGGCGGTTGCGCAGATCGGCGACGACATCGCGGTAGTCGGCGGAGTTGGAGAGGGTGGAGATGCGTTCAAAGGCGGCGGCACCGCCGGAGTAGTCCTCCTCGCCAATCTTGCGGTAGACCAGGCTGACCGCCTCGCTGCGCAGGCGCAGATCGTCGAGACTCATCGCCTGCAGTTTGGCGCGTTCGGCGACGATGGTTTTCTGCATGTTGAGGATGGAGGTCAGATCATACTTGTAGGGAGCGATCCAGCGGATTTGAGCGCGCCGGTCGGCCTCGGCCTGGGCCTGCCACTTGGCCTTTTCCTCTTCGATGGCGGCCTTGGTGCGGCCCTTCTCGGTGTCAGCCAGCTTGTTGAGGCCTTCTTCGCGCGCTTTTGAAAGGGCCGGTTGTTCCTGGGCCATCTTGGAGAGCACGGCATCCCATTTGTCCATGCAGGCGAGCGCTTCGCCGATGGCGGCCGGGTAATAGGTCGAGCCGACGTAGCCTGGCTTCTTCTTGGAGAAGTTTTCGAAGACACGCAGCGCTTCCAGCCACTGGTTCTGGGCCATGTGCTCGCGCATCTGGGTCAGCAGGCGGTAGGCCTGGATGTTGTATTCCGCGCCCTTGGCCTCCGGTGCGCTCAGCCATTTGCCCTCGAGTTTGACCTCGCCGTTGGACACCTTCTTCTTTTCTTCCTGGAGCGTGGCGATGATTTGCTCGGCCTCCTTGGATTCGGGCGTGTCCTTGTACTGGTTCACGAAGGGCCGCAAGCGGTCCTGAATGATCTGTTCGTAGCGGTCGGCCGTCAGCAGATCCTCGGTCGGCAGGAGCTTGCGCAGTTCGACGATTTCAACCTCTTCCGGCCGCTGCCGCACGACCTGATCGATGTCGGCGCGGGGAAAGTCTTTTTCATCCCAGATCTTCGGCGTCAGTCGGTATTTCATGCGCACCGCATCAGGCGATTCGCTGAGGATGTTGCCCTCGACCTTGTTGCCGTTTTTGAGGATGAGGTAGTCGGCGTGAAGCAGGGAGGTGCCGCAGGCGAGCGCGAGAAGCGCAAGGCGGATTCGGCTGGATTTCATGGGGATGGGATCGGGTGGAATGAAGGCATGGACCGGCGGCAATCCGCCGGTTATTCGACGATTTAATCTGGATTCCCCGACCGAGTAAAGCCTGAAACGTGCCGAATCGCCTGTGGGTGCATTGGCTTTTGACCCATCGGCCATTCCGTGTTTGATGGCTGGGCATGTCCAGCCGCCGCCACTTCCTTCGCGCGGGCCTCGCGGCCGCGCTCGCCCCGGGCTGCCGTCTGCGCGCGCAGACGGCGCGCATCCCCGTGCGTGCCATCACCCAAGGACCGCAGTTTCACTGGTTCGCCTACTACGACAAGCTGCAGTTCTGCCCAGAGAATCGCCTCGTGCTTGGCAATCAGGTCGGCTTTGAACACCGCTCGCCGCAACCTGGCGACGCCATCCGCGTTGGCCTGGTCGATTTGCAGGACGGCGACCGCTGGACCGAGTTGGGCAGTTCGCACGCCTGGAACTGGCAGCAGGGCTGCATGCTGCAGTGGCTGCCCGGCAGCCAGGATACGGTGCTCTGGAACGACCGCGAGGACGATCGGTTTGTCTGCCACCTGCTCGAGGTGAAGTCGGGCCGCAAACGCACGCTGCCGCATCCGGTCTATGCCGTCAGCCCCGACGGCAGCTGGGGCATCTCGCCCGACTTCCGCCGCCTCAACGACACCCGCCCCGGTTATGGCTATGCCGGCATTGCCGATCCGAATCGCGACCGGCTCATGCCGGAGGATGCCGGCATCTGGAAGATCGATCTGGCAAGTGGCCGGCGCGAACTGCTGATCTCCTTCGCCCAGGCCGCCGCCATCCCCTACGAGGGCGGCTACAGCCCGAATGCCAAGCACTGGTTCAACCATCTGCTGGTGTCGCCGGACGGTTCGCGCTTCATTTTCCTGCACCGCTGGAAGGGCGATGGCGACAAGACCTTCCACACCCGCCTGTTCACTGCCGACAAGCAGGGCCGGGACCTGTATGTGCTCGATCCGCTCGGGCGCACCTCGCACTTTGTCTGGCGTGACCCGCAACACGTGTTTGCCTGGGCCTTTCACCCCAGCCACGGCGAGCGGTTTTACCTCTACAAGGACAAGACCCGCGAAGTGGCGGTGGTCGGCCAGGAGAAGATGGACCGCAACGGTCATAACACCTACCTGCCCGGCACGGACAACGCCTGGGTGCTGAACGACAGTTACCCGGACAAGCAGCGGATGCAGACGCCTTACCTCTACCACATCCCGACCGATCGCCGCGTCGATCTCGGCCATTTCTACAGTCCGGCCTTTTACACGGGCGAGTGGCGTTGCGACACCCACCCGCGCAGCAGTCGCGACGGTCGCCTCGTCTGCATCGACTCGCCGCATCAGGGCGGCAGGCAAATGTATTTGATCGATGTCCGCGACATTGTCGGTTGAGGCTTGCCCATGAATGCCGCCGCCCCGGGTCCGACCCTCGCCCTCAGCACCCTGTTGGCGGCGCTGCTCGCGCTCCTGCTCTGGCACTCCGGCGCCCTCCAGTCCGACCTCGGCGCCGATCCGGATGAGCCCGCCCATGCGGTCACCGCCCTGATGCTGCGCGACTATCTGGCGGAAGGCTTGGGCGGTTCGCCGCTGGCCTTCGCCCGTGCGTATTATGAAAACTTCCCCAAGGTGGCGCTCGGGCATTACCCGCCGGGTTATTATTTGACCGCCGGCCTCGCCCTGCTGCCGTTCGCGGACCCCGCCGTTCTGCTTGGCCTGCAGGCGCTGTTTCTCGCCCTGCTTGCCGCGGCGACCGTGCGTTTTGCCGCGCCCCAATTGGGCGCCGGTGCCGCCTGGTCGGCCGCCCTGCTTGCGGTTGCCCTGCCGCCGCAGCTGAAGTTGTCGGTTCTGGTCATGGCCGACTTCCAACTCGCCTTGCTCTGCCTGCTCGCGGCCATGGCGTGGGGAAGGTTTTTGCACAGCAGTTCCGTGCGTCACTCGCTTGTGTTCGGCCTGCTTGCCGCTGCGGCCATCCTCACCAAGGGCTCAGGCCTGATGCTTGCCGGGCTGCCCCCGCTGACGATTCTTTTCACCCGCCGCTGGGCTCTGCTCAAAGCGCCGGCCTGGTGGCTTGCCGCCGTGCCCGTCGTTGTGCTGGCGGCGCCCTGGATGCTGTATTCGGCAGGTATCACCGGTGAAGGCATGGTGGCACAGTCGGTGCCTGATTTTTTTCGCCATGCGGTGGCCTCGTACGCCCGCCTGCTGCCGTCTGCGCTCGGCTGGCCCTTGCTCGTTGTCGCGGTTGGGACGTTGTGGCGTTTGACGGCGATCGGCTGGCGCGCCGGACGGCTCGGCGAGTTCGAGTCGGTTCTGCTGGCCTGGCTCACCGGCGGTGTGGCCCTGATGCTGCTGGTGCCAGCCGGCGTCTCCAGCCGCTATCTGGCGCCGCTGCTGGTGCCACTGGCCCTGCTCGCCGTGCAATCGCTTGGCTGCCTGCCCGTGCCCTGGGGGCTGCGCCCCTGGCTGCCCTGGGGGCTGCTCCTTCTCACGCTCGCCACCGTCGGTCAGCGACCGCAGAAAACCGTTTCGGGCTATGGCACGGCTGTGGCGCGCGTGCTTGTGGAGTCGCCCGCGGACAAGGCCGGCCGTTGGCTGGTCGCCTCCGACGCCCGCGGTGAGGGGGCCATGGTCGCCGCCGCCGCCTTTGACCTCGACGGCCCGGTGCGTGTGAGCGGTCGCCTGCAGGTGCTGCGCGCCAGCAAGGAACTTGGGGCGAGCGACTGGCTGGGCCGCGGTTACCGCGCCGCCTTCACCGAGGCCGTCGCTCTGCGCGCCCATCTCGACCAGCGCGGGATCGGCTGGGTTCTTCTGGATGACAGTCCCCCGGCGGAGCGACGCCAGGCGCATCAGGCCCTGCTCGCCGAGGCCTTGGTTGTCCCGGACTCCGGCTGGCAGCTGGTGGGCGAAGAAAGAATCATCCGCCCTGATCTCAGGGAAACCGGCCGGCTTCGGCTCTTCCGGCGTGCGGAGGTTCAACCATGAGGCTGCTGTTCGTCTCCAACCTTTTTCCCGATACGGGTGAGCCCTATCGCGGTCTCGACAACGCCACCGTATTGCATCACCTGCTGGCCCGCGGCCACGAGATCCGCGTGCTCGCACCACGGCCGGTCCTGCGTCGCCGTGCCTTTGCCCCGCGCGAGATCGATCGTCCACTGCACCCCGAGTTTCTGCCGGTGCCCTATGTGCCCAAGCTTGGTGGGTTGTTCAACCACCGCCTCATGGCGGCCGCCCTGCGCCCGGCGCTGGCGCGCCTGCGTCGCGAACAGCCCTGGGATCTGGTGCTGGCGAGTTGGCTCTTCCCGGATGGCTGGGCCGTGGCCCGCGCCGCCGGTCCCGGCCCGCTCGCCCTCATTGCCCAGGGCAGCGACGTGCACGTTTATTTGCATAGCCGGCCGCGCCGCGCCGCCATCCTGGAGGCCTGTGCCCGTGCCGGCGCGGTCATCACGCGCAGCTCGAGCCTTGCCCATCTGCTCGGGACCGCCGGCGTGGCCGGTGATCGCCTGCGACCCATCCACAACGGTGTCGACACCGGCGTGTTCCACGGCGGCGATCTGGCGGCAGCCCGCCAGCGGCTCGGCTTGGCGACGGCGGAACGCTGGCTGCTGTTTGTCGGCAACCTGCTGCCGGTGAAGGACCCCGACTTTCTGTTGCGCGCCTTTGCCCGTGTCGCCGCCGCCTGCCCGGAGGCGCGGCTTGCCCTCGCCGGGCGTGGTCCGCTGCGGCCGGCCTTGGAGGCCCAGGTGGCGGCGTTCGGGCTGGGCGAGCGTGTGCGCTTCCTGGGTCCGCTCGACGCCGCGGCCGTGGCCGACTGGATGCGCGCGGCCGATGTGCTGGCCATGACCAGTCGCAACGAGGGCCTGCCCAACGTCATCCTTGAGGCCCAGGCCTGCGGCTTGCCGGTGGTCGCCACACGGGTCGGCGGCATTCATGAAGTTGTCGATGCCGACTGGAAGGGGCATTTGACCCCACCCGGCGATGTGACCGCCTGGAGCGAGGCCGTGCTGGCGCGGCTGGCACAGCCGGCCGAGCGCGAACGACTGGCTGACCTCGGCATGGCGCGATCCTGGCCGAATGTCGCCGCCACTTACGAAGGCGCCCTCAACACGGCGCTTGCACAAGCCGCTGGTGCGGCGGACTGACTCGGCCATGGCAGATTCGTCCTCCTCTGAACCGCCCGCCGATCGAGCCGAGTTCGATGCCTTTGCCGGCGCCTACGACGAGGCGCTCCATCGCGGACTGAAGTTCAGTGGCGAGGCCAAGGAGTTTTTCGCTGAGGGACGCGTGCGCTGGCTGCGCCGCCGTCTCGCCGAGCAGGGGCATGAGGCGAAGGCGGCGCTCGATTTCGGCTGCGGCACCGGCACGGCCTGCCCCTGTCTGCGCGAGGGACTGGGCGTGGAGCAATACTTCGGCTATGATCCCTCCGCCGAATCGGTGCGCGAGGCGGCTGCCACCCATCCAGGCGCCGCCTTCACCGCCTGTGCCGGCGATGTGCCTGCGGCGGCCTTCGACCTCGCCTTCACCAACGGTGTCTTCCATCACATTCCGCCCGGGCAGCGCGCCGCAGCCCTGGCTCAGGTCTGGCAGGCGTTGCGGCCGGGTGGGTGGTTCGCGTTTTTCGAAAACAATCGCTGGCATCCCGCGGTGCACTTCATGATGAGCCGTGTGCCGTTTGATCGCGACGCCCAGATGCTGTTTCCCTTCCAGGCGCGCGCCCTGCTGCGCCGGGCCGGCTTCGAGATCGTGCTTGGCGACTCCCTGTTTGTCTTCCCAGGCGCGCTGGCTTTTTTGCGCCCGCTCGAGCCCTGGCTCTGCAAGCTGCCGCTCGGCGGTCAGTACCTCGTGCTTGCCAGAAAGCCCGCCCACGGCTAGGCCGTCCTTCTCCCGATCATGTCCGCCGCTCCCGAACTGACCTTTGTCTTCCCCTGCCTCAACGAGGAAAAGACCCTCGGCCTGTGCATCGAACGGGTGAAGGCCTCGCTCGATCCGTCGGGCATCGCCTATGAGATCGTCGTGGCCGACAACGGCAGCACGGACCGCTCGCGCGAGATCGCCGCGGCTGCCGGCTGCCGGGTGGTGCCGGTGGCGGCGCGCGGCTATGGTGCCGCGCTCAAGGGTGGCATCGAGGCAGCCCACGGTCGCTACGCCATGTTTGCCGATTCCGACAGCACCTACATGTACGAGCATGCCGCACCGCTGTACGCGGCGGCGCTCGAACACGACGCCGGCATGGCGATTGCCTCGCGCATGATCGGCGAGATCGAGCCGGGAGCCATGCCGCCGCTGCATCGGCACCTGGGTACGCCGGTGCTCACCTGGCTCATCAACGTGCTGTTTCAAGGCAGGCTGACCGACTGCAACTCGGGCTTCCGCTGCGTGAAAAAAGACGAGTACCTGAAGTGGGGCATCCGCTCCGACGGCATGGAGTTTGCCTCCGAACTGCTCATCAAGGCGCTCAAGGCCGGCACCCGCACGGTCGAGATCCCCTCGGGCCTGCGTTGCGGTCCGCCCGATCGCGTCGCCCACCTGCGCACCTGGCGCGACGGCATGCGCCACCTGCTGTTCATCCTCTCGGAAAAGCCGGCCCTGTTCGAATGGCTCGGCCTGCTCGTCCTGCTGCCGGTCACCCTGCTGCAAATCCTCGCCGCCTTCACCGGTCCGGTCGCCGTGGGCCCCTTCCACATCTTCGACCTGCACAGCCAGGCCCTGCTGCTGCTCGCCGGCATCGTCGGCACTCAGACCTACATTTTCGGCTGCAGCCTGCACCTGCGCGCCGGCGATCATCCGCTGCCGCTGACCCGCAGACTCATCCATCTCAATGAGGGCACGCTCTTCTTCATGCTGCTCGGGGTGCTCGCCGCCTGCGGGGTGACCGTGCTCGGCCTGCTCGCCGTCTGGGCCGGCCGCGGTTTCGCCGGGCTGGAACAGGCGAACAGCCTGCTTGTCGTCGTTCACCTGCTCGGCGTGCTCGCCATGAGCGGTGTCGGCCTGCTGTCGATCCACACGCTGAAAAAGGCGCGCACCGGCGCCTGAACCGTCTCAGTCGGCGACGAACTCGACCGTCTCCGCAGGATCGCCGAGAAACAGGTCGTCGAAGCCGCGGTCATAGGCCCGGGGCGAGGGCGGCCAGAAAACGCCCGCGCGCAGGCGTTGCACCGCCTCGGCCGCACACGCCAGTGCCGGTTCGATCCAGGCCTTGCCGAAGTCGGGCCAGAGCAGCACGCGTGTGTCCTGAACGCTTTTGGGCAGCACAAAGTAGCCCGCTTCCTGCGGTTCCAGACCGTGCCGCCGCAGGGCCGCGGCATAGAGCGGCAATTGCAGGTCGATCCAGCGCCGGCGCACGCCGTCGGCAGCCACGAACTCGCGCCAGGCCTGGGCCTCGTCCACGGCACGCGGCGCCTTGGGCGCATGGGCATCCAGCGGCGCCGAAGCCTTGTCGGAGGTTTTGTAGTCGAGCACGCGGATTTGCCCTGAGACCTGATGACGGTCGATGCGGTCGATTTTCAATCGCACCTGCGCGCCCTCGACGACCAGCGGCATATCCGGTGCCCATTCGGCATGCAGGATGCGCCAACCCTGGGCGCGATCCTCGGCCTCAATCTGTGCGGCATGCCGCAGGCGCTGCTTGAGGCCCTCCAACTGCAGCGCCACCAGCGGCGCGGGGCGGCGACCATAGATCCGCTGCGCCTGGGCCAGGGCTTCGGCGACCAAATAATCGGCGAGACGCCCCGCCTCGGTGCAATCGCGCAGGTCGGTGGCAAGGGCGAGCTGCTGCAGGGCGTGATGGGCGAGATTGCCGAAGGCCAGTGCGTCCATTTCGCGCAGGTCGGGATCGACCGTGGCATCCAGGTGCAGTTCGCCGGCAAGGTAGTGGCGGAAGGGGCATTCGAGGTAGGAGCGCAGGCGCGAGGGCGACACGGTTTCGACGGTCGGCAGGGCGAGGCGCGGGCGCAGTTTCCAGGCGAGGCTGCGCGGTGGTTCGGCTTGGGCGGGGGCCGATTCTGCATCTTCGGGAAACAGGCGTGTGACCCGCGCCGGCAGGGTGGCATCGCTGCAGAGGAACAGCAGGCGCGAGGGTCGCAGGGAATCACCGCGCTCGCTCCACTGCCCACACAGCAGGCGCAGGCCGCCATGGGCGGCGCGGGGTGCGGCGAGGGCGCCCAGCAGGTAGGCGTCACGGGCGAAGCGACTGGCCTGGCAGGGCAGGCCGAGGCGCTGGCGCAGGCTGTCGGGCAGGAAGGGGTGGGCGAGCAGGATGCCCGGCACCTGTTCCTCGTTGAGGCCGGTGATCACCAGGCCGGGCGCAGCTTCCCAGAGCAGTTCCAGCCAGCCCTGCAGGACCAGATCGATCTCACCGCGCGGTTCGGCCAGTGCGGTACGCGTCAGGGCTTCCAGGGAGAGCCCCAGCGCGTCTTCGGGCGACAGCTTCATTCCGAAGCGGGTGGCCTCGGCGCCGATCTGCTCGCAGCAGGTCAGCCAGGCCTCGGCGGGCGCGGCGACAAGGTGATCCTCGGGGGAGTCCGGAGCGAATTCGCGTGCGCCGTAGAGTCGCAGCAGCAACGCCCGCGCCGCCTCGGCGAAAGGCAGCTGCCGCCATTCGCTCCGCAGAGTCTCGGCGACGGTTAGAGCGGTGTCCAGTCGGGCATCGATCGGGTCCCCGGCAGCGGCCAGCAGTTCGCGCGCGTGTTCCAGGGTCACCGGCAGGTGTTCGGCGGCAAAGGCATCGGTCGTGGTGAGCAGGTCGCAGCCACCCGCGGCCGTGCCGGCCAGGGCGGCGCGCGCTTCCGGCGCGCGCAGCAGGCGGGAAAAACTGCGCCATGAGCCAGTGGCGAGCAGACCGCGCCACTCGCTGAGCAGGTGCCAGAGACCGGTCTGTGTCGCTGCCAGGCCGCCGGGTTCGAAGACGGCTACGCCTTCGAGGGCCAGCTTTTCCGCCAGTATGGCACCGACCTCGGGATCGGCAACGCCGACCGCCACCCGCCCAGCAGGCGCGAGGGCGCGCAGCTCGGTGATCACCTGGTTGGCTTGGGCGGTCGCATCGTGACAGAGTCGCAGGGCCTCGTCCTCGAAAGGCAGCACAACCGGGGCGTCCTCGCCCCAGGCCTCGATCCGCGGACGGCCCAGCGTGTCGAAGTCATCGGCACGGTCGGGGGGCGCATGCACGGCCACCTCGACCTCGACCCCACGCGTGGCGCAGGCGCTCGCCCAGCGGTCGAACAGTGGCGGCAGGTCGGGCGCGGCGAGGATGATCACCCGCTTCACGCCCTCCGGCAGCACAGGCGCGGCGGCGACTCGGCTCTTGGCCGACTGCGCGTCCTCCAACCCCTGATCCGCCAGCACCCCGGCCTGCGCCGCCGCCAGCGCGGCGAGGTCGCGCCAGCGCGCGGCGTCGTGGCCGGCCTCGACCTCGGCAAACCCGAGGCCACCGGCGCCGATGAGCGACTGCAATTCCATGAGCAGGCGTGCGGTCTCGACCTGCCAGGTCCAGCCACAGTCTTCGGGTGGCTGTGGAAACAGCGCCGGCAGGCGGGCGGGCGGCAGGCTTTGCAGGGCCTGCTGCCAAGCGAGCTGCGATTGCAGCGGGCTCGCCACCCCCTGCCGCGCTGCCGGCGGCAGCAGCGCCTGCTCAGCGGTCCAGACGACTGGCGACAGCAGCCCGGTTGCCGCCCAGCCGCGCGCCAGGCCCTCGCGCAGGCGGCGGCCGGCCTCGGCGGTGGGTACGATGAGCAGGGTGTCGGCCAAGTCCGGCGCGCCGGTGCCGGCCGGCCGTTGTGCGCTGAGAAAGGCCAGTGCCTTGTCGAGCACCGGCGCGTCCCAGCCCCAGAAATGACGGGTGATGCGGCTCATGCGGGCTCAACGGCACGGATCACCGCCGGATCCTGGGGTTCGGGAAAGTGACCGGCGAGGGCGAAGCGCTGCACGCAATCGCCGGCGCCACCGGTGATCCGGACCTCAAGGCCCGCGCCTTCGCCGATGGCCGAGCTGACATAAAAGCAATGCTGGCAGAAGCAGGGGGTGATGGCGCGGCCGTGGGCGCGCAGGTAGGCGATGGCCGGGCAGGTCTGCACGCGCACGACGACTTCCTCCGGCAGGGTTTCCACCTCGACGACGGCGCCTGGTTCGGCGGCAAAGAAGGCCCGCCAGTAGTTCGCCACCGATGGCAGCCCACCGGCGCGCCAGCGTTCCGCCACCGGCGCGTAGTAACCGCGGCCGAGCTCGGTCCAGTAGCGGCGCAGGCCGTCCAGGCCAGCCCGCTCGAGCACAAAGCGGAAGGTGGCGTTGATCGCCGCGTAAAAATCCGCGGCCCCCACCGGCTTGCTGTCGGTGTGGGGCAGGGGGCTGTCAGCCGAGGAGTTCATCGAGTTGCCGCCCGCACTGCTTGAGGTGGTCATGCACCGCCCAGAATTCATTGCCCATCGCCAGAATGCGGCAACCGAGATCGAGGACGGTTTTGGCGTCGTCGATGTTGCCAACCGGGAAGCCCCAGGGTTTGCCGGCGGCCTGGCAGGCGGCGGCCATGGCCTCGGTCGCCGCGCGCACGACGGGGTTGCGAATGGAGGCCTCACCGCCGGCGCGCAGGGAAAAATCGCCCGGCCCAAGCAGCAGGGCGTCAACCCCCGGCACGGCGGCGATGGCCCCGAGTTCGGCGACCGCCGCCGGCGTCTCGATCTGCACGATGAGCAGGGTCTCGCGGTTGCGCTGCGCCGGGTAGTCCGGCGTACGGCCGAGCCAGAAGCCGCCATCCATGCCGGAGCCATCCATGCCGCGCTCGCCCAGCGGCGGGAACTTCACCGCCTGCGCCAGCCGCGCCGCCTCGGCGGCGGTGTTGACCTGCGGGATCATCAACGCCGTGACGCCGTCCTCCAGCAGGCGCGTCAGCCCGGTCTTCTCTGTTGTGGGCGGCCGGAACAGCAGGTCGATGTCGGCCAGGTGATGGCGCGCGGCGAAGTCGGCGATCTCCCGCGGGTTCCACGGGCGGTGCTCACCATCGACCCAGACCGCATCGTAGCCGGCGGCGGCGGCAAAGGCGGGGTAGTAGGGCAGGTTCGAGCCCAGGGCGCAGACCCTGGCGACGCCGCCCGCGTCGAGTTTCTGCCGGAGTTTCGATCGTCTCATGGGTGCGCCGATCTTGGCGGGGTTTGCCGATGCTGACAAGAAGCATCACGACTGATAACTCGGCCCGCCAAGTGCTGTTTGATAGGCATGTCCTCCACCCCCGCTGCCGATGCCCCCCCCGAAACCGAGGTTGCCGAGCTGCTGGGCGATGCCCGCGAGCGCCTGTTCCGCGAGGTCGGCAAGGTCATCGTTGGCCAGAACGAGGCGGTCGAGCAAATCCTCATCACCCTGCTCGCCGGCGGTCACTGCCTGCTCACCGGAGCGCCCGGCCTGGCGAAGACCCTGTTGGTGAAGACGGTCGCCGATGTCTTCCACCTCGGCTTCCACCGCATCCAGTTCACCCCCGACCTGATGCCCTCGGACATTACCGGCACGGAGATCCTCGAGGACACGGCTAGCGGTCGCCAGCTCGTGTTCAAAAAGGGACCGGTGTTCGCCAACATGATCCTGGCCGACGAAATCAACCGCACGCCGCCCAAGACCCAGGCCGCCCTGCTCGAGGCGATGCAGGAACACCAGGTCAGCGTCGCCGGTCGCACCCTGCCGCTGCCCGAACCCTTTTTTGTGCTCGCCACCCAGAACCCGATCGAGATGGAGGGCACCTACCCGCTGCCCGAGGCCCAGCTCGACCGCTTCATGCTCAACATCGTCATCGATTACCTGAGCGAGGACGACGAGGTCGCGGTCGTCACCCGCACCACCGGCGCGAAGGCTGAGCCGGTGCAGCCCCTCTTCACTGGCGCCCAGTTGCAGGCCTTCCAGCGGGTGGTCAAACAGGTGCCGGTGGCCGAGGACGTCGCCCGCTACGCCGTCCGCCTCGCCGCCGCCTCGCGCCCGCACCGGCCAGGCACGCCGGATTTTGTCAACGAATGGGTCAACTGGGGTGCCGGCACCCGCGCCAGCCAGAATCTCGTGCTCGGTGCCAAGACCCGCGCCCTGCTCCAGGGCCGCGCCCATGTCGGCTTCGACGACATTCGCGCCCTCGCCCTGTCCGTGCTGCGCCACCGCATCCTCGTCAACTACCGTGCCGAAGCCGAGGGCATCACCGTCGAAAAGGTGATCACCCGCCTGCTCGAAACGGTGAAGGGCTGAGCCTGTGCTTGTCAGGGCCAAGAGCCGCTCACCCTCTCGGGCGGATCGTGTAGCTGTGCTCGACGGTCCCGTTGTCGAGAGTTGCACGGGTCACGCCCGGGACGATGCTGCGCACGTACTCGACGATGGCTTCGCCGGCACTTGCCGTGACACGCAGGTGGCCGCTGCTGCCGAGGATGACGCCGACGTAACCGTATTCCTCCGCGCTGCGCGTGCCACCGCTGGCATGACCGGGCTGCGGCACTTCCTGGTAGATGATGCCGTCGAGCTCCTCTTTGACGAAAAGATGGTCGTGGCCGTGGAAGACGATGTTCACCCCGTGTTGGACCAGAAGTTCATGAATCGGCATCTCCCAACCGGGACGGTTTTCTTTGAAGTCCTCGCTGCCGTCGGCGTTTCTGCCACCCCATTCCATGTAGGCGGCGGTTTTGGCTCCGCCACGCACATCGCGGCCCAAACCACCGACGAGGTGGTGGATGAAGACAAAACGCAGCGTCGCCCTGCTGCTGGTGAGTGTCTTCACCAACCAGCGATACTGTGTCTCCCCGAGGGTCATGTCCCAGCCAGAAGCTCCGCGCTTCGTGGTGGCCCAAAAGGGGTCGAGCCCGATGAAAAGGGCGTTGCCCCATTCAAAGGCGAAATGGCTGTGCTTGTCGTTGCCGTCAGTGGGATTCGGGAAATACGTGTGACGCTGCTTCAGCGACCACGCGGACATCTCTGGGTCGCTGCCCTTCTCGCCATCGTGATTGCCAAGCACCATGAAGATCGGCACACTGTGCGCGATGCGGCCGAGG
This sequence comes from Prosthecobacter sp., assembly GCA_036846165.1. Taxonomy (GTDB): domain Bacteria; phylum Verrucomicrobiota; class Verrucomicrobiia; order Verrucomicrobiales; family Verrucomicrobiaceae; genus Prosthecobacter. Next base: position 26,622 of record DAIUCN010000003.1, on the reverse strand, counting down.
TAATAACGTTGGGCTTTGTATTGGGACTCGGCGCGCGTGTAAAACCTGCCAAACTTGTCCACCATCGTCGTGTCGCCGAGGTCAATCATGAAGTCGGGCCTGTCGGCGAGCATGTTGGCCAGTGTCTGCTGATAGACCCGCACATCCGTGTTGTTGTCGAGATGGGAGTCCGCCTGGATGACAAAACGGAAGCTGGATTCCGGCGCGCGTTGGGTGTGAAAGCTGCGCATCACGTCCTGAACTGGTTCGCCACCCGCGCGGCGATAGGTGAGACGGTAGGAGTAGCTTGTGTCGGGCTTCAAGCCACCCAGCACGATGTTTTGCGGCTCGCCTGCTTTCAGCTTCATTGCTTCTGTGCGCTGCGGCGGGGTGCCATACTCGATGAAGGCTTCCATCTCCTCCCAGGCGAGCACGCTGAGCGTCACCGATTCCGCGCCTGGCCTGCAAAGCCAGGTGTTAAAAAGATAGGGCGGCACCACGGCAGGCTCGACCTGGCCACCCTGTCCTGCGCCGCCTTTGGATTTCTCCTCGGGTGCAGCCGCGATCAGCAGTAGAGCGATTCCAGCAAATCCAAGTGCCATGATGAGCGGTTTCATCGCTTCTGGTCTCCTTTCTTCCCACCTTTGCCTCCGCCCTTCTTCGCAGGCTCCTTGTTGGGATCGTAGTTCGGATTGGGTTTCGGCGTTTCGGCTCCGACTTCGCTTAAGTAGTCCGCGAGCTGTTTGGCGAGCGTTGCGGCGAGTTCTGGTTTGGCCGCGGCGAGGTTCTTGGTCTCACCAATGTCTGCCATGAGGTCGAAGAGCCTGTTTTCACCCGTTTCGTAGAAGTGAATGAGCTTCATGTGGCCGCTCAGAATCGCCGAGTGCGGTGAGTCGCCCTGATAATGCGGGAAGTGAAACACCAGCGGCTCGCGGGGGCGTTTCACGGGATCGGATGAGCCGCGCAGGAGATGATCCAGGTTTCCACCATCAAGGTTTGACGGAAGAGGCGCTTTGACGCCGGCCCAGGCGCAGAAGGTCGGGAACCAGTCATAGCCAACAACACGCTGGTGGCACCAGGAGTTTGGGGCCACCCCCGGTCCGCGCACGATCAGCGGAACGCGGATGCCGCCCTCCCAGAGGTCGCCCTTGCCGCCGCTCAGCGTCCGCCGGTTGGAGCCGCCATTGTCGGACATGTAGATCACGTAGGTCGAGCCTGTCAGGCCCAGTTCATCCAGTTTTGCCAACAACTCGCCTACGCCCCGGTCAAGGTCCTCGGCTATGGCGGCACCTCCGATTTCCTTGTCGTTGCCGCCTCGGGCGAGCTTGCTGTATTTTTCGATCAGGGCGGGCGTGGCGTTCTCCGGGTAGTGGAGCGCATGGTAGCTCATCTGAATGAAGAAGGGCTTCCTGGCATCGCGGCTCCGCTTCATGAAACTGGCCGCGCGCTCTCCCATGCCGAAGATGTCCACCGGGTTTGGCGGAAGATGCGGGGCGGCGTCCTGATTGCCGGTGTCGCCATCACTTTCATCGTAGCCGTGGGCTGCGGGTCCGCCACCTCCCAGGTGCCATTTGCCGTAATGAGCGGTGGCATAACCCGCGGACTTGAGCACTTGGCCGATGGTGGTCTCCTCCTTGAGAATCGCTTTGCGGGTGGCGCCTTCGATGAGGCGATGACCGCTTTCTGGAGGAGCCGCCTTCGTCCAACGCAGGGCTGCCGGATTGCGTCCCGTCTGCAGACTGATCCGCGTGGGCGAGCAGACGGGAGCCGGCGCGTAGGCCGAACTGAAGCGCATCCCCCGCTCCGCGAGGCGCGCGATGTTCGGCGTTTCCACAAAGGGATGCTTCGATGCGCGCAACTCGGGATGCATTGGGCAGGACAACCCGGCCCAAGCCTGATCGTCGGAAAGCAGGAAGACGATGTTGGGGCGATCCGCCGCATTAAGGACGGAGTTTGCCAGAAGAGCGGCAATGCCTAGATGGATAAAGGGTTTCATGGCAGGCAATGGTTGAGTTCAACGAAGGGGCGCGCCGCTCACATCCAAATCCGGTTTCGTGTTCCAGCGTGGCGTCCATCCGGGGTTTTCGATTCGGGTGCGGAAGATGACGGTGTTGTCGAGGGCGAGGTTGTCGGTCCAGATGAACTTGGCGCCTTCAAAGTCATGCTCAAAGTAGGGTGTTTTGGGGTCGACTTCCCCGACGCTGTATTCCCTGGCGTTTTTCCAGCTGCTGTCGTCGAAGTCCACCGCCCACCAGTTGGCGGGAAGCGACTCCTGGATGACCTTGGGGTTGGCGGTGTCGCCATTCACGGGACCATGGAAGAAGTTCCTGGCCTTCCAACTTGCGTTGGTGACAGTACCGTCGGCAAACTTGAGGATGAAGCCGCCGTCGCCGATGCTGCTGCCGTATTCCAGGCCGGTTTTCGGGTCGGCGTTGTCCTTGGCGAGCACGGCGATCGTCATCGGATACTCGGGGAGGAAGTCCACACTGACGACGTTGTGCGGTGTGAACGGGATGCTGTCGACGGCCACGAGCCGGCCGTTGACGTAGAGCATGAACCAGTTGTCGGCATAGATGTTCAGCTTCATCGTGTCGGCGATGCTCGGTTTGATGAGGCCGGGCTGGCCGCCCTTTCCCTGGCCGCCGCCGGGACCTTTCGGGCGATCACCAGCGGCACCTTGCGGAGGAGGCTCTGGCGGGCGCACGGTGTTTTGGGCCACTTCGTTGCGTGCGGATGCGGCAGCTCCGCCACTGGAGTGAACGACACGCAGCGAGGAATTCGCGAGCACTTTGCCATTCATCGCAGCGATCAACTCTTCGCGGCCGGGCTTGCCTGCGACTTTCAGCGGCTCGGACAAGGCATAAAGCGTGATGACATAGGTCTTTTCGCCGGGGCCTTTAGAATGCGGCGGCTCGTAGCCGATTTCGCCTTTGAAACCGGTGCCGAGTTTGCCGATGTCGGTGACGTTTTTCGGCAGGCTCGATGCGCTGCCCGGGATGTCGTAAACGGTCCAATACCACTTCCGATCACCATCGGGCGTGACGTGATCCATGATCAAAGCGTAGCCTTTCGTGCCTGCGGGTGCGCCGGTCCATGCGAGCGGCGGGCTGATGCCGTCGCCATCGCCGGTGAACTCAGTGGGCAGGGCTTGCAGGTCTTCGACGACGGGGCTGGTGAGCATGAATTTGCCATCGCTGCTGCGCGGCTGGTCGGGACGCTCGACAAAGGTGTCCTTGCCGCCTTTGCCACCACCGCCGCTTTTCGGCGGACTTTGTTGACCCGGTGGACCGGATTGACGCGGCGCGCTGGCAACGGCGGGCTGGTTTTGCCACTCGCTGATTTCGAGCTGGCCGCTGCGATCTTTGTCCAGTTCCGTGAAGGCTGCTTTCGCCTTCGCCATCGCATCGGGAATGGCGATGCCAGCCTTCGCGGCATTCGACTTCGCGTTGTCTGCAAACTCCTGAGCGGTGACGACGCCGTCGCCATTCCCATCGAGGAGGCCTTCGATGGCGGCCTGCGGGCGCGGAGCAGGTCCGCCTTCCTCGCCTGGACGCGGCGGCGGATCATCGCGGCGCATCTCTCCTTCGCGCCCCGCCTTGCCCTGGCCCCTGCCTTTTCCTTTGCCCTTCATGCCCTCGGGGCCGCCTCCGGGCGGACGATCACCCCCGCCGCCACCTTGACGGCGCGCGGTGTAAATTTCATCGGCAAGGCCCTCGCGACCCTTGTCAAAGTGGAAGGGATAGGTGCCATCGGCCTTGATGGAATAGCTGACACTGCGCTTGTCGCCATTCACCTCGTAGCTGAGCTTGTAGCTGTCCTTGCCGGTGCTTTCGAAGGCGGTGATCTTCGCGCCACGCAGCGCGGTGAGCGCCTCTCGCACGCCCTGGGCACGCGGTTGCGGATCGACCTGTCCCTCGCGCTCGACGACCTCGCCGTGGAAGCCGCCAATGACATACGGATACTTGTTCGAGGCATGATAATGATAGCCGATCCTGGCGTCCTCGTGGCCGTGGCACTCGTCGAGATTCGCCACCGGAGAGCCGTCCGGCTCCGTGAGGCCGTAAATCGGATAACCATCAAGCGCATACGCCACCGGCATGCCCTTGCCTGCCTGTGCCTGGAGGTGCAGCGGGGCGATGTGGTAGTGGTAATCATCGGCGCGGCCGCAATGCCCACCCCACTGGTCCAGCTCGCCGATTTCCTGACTGATCTCGCCGCGATTGTTCTGCGGATTGAAGATGGGGACGCCGTTCACGGCCAGAGCGATCGCGCCGCGCAGGAAGCGGCCGCGGATCATGGCGGGTTCCCTTGCGGGCACCGGGTTCAGGGGGATGCGCCAGGCGTTGTCGCCGAAATACGATTGTGGCAATGGCACCTGCTGCTGCCAGGCTGTGATGCCGACCATCATGCTGTGATCCGGCAGGCCGTTCGAGCCCACGTAGAGAAACTCGCCGTCGGCGCGCAGGTCGAGCTTCGTGAAGGGCAGGAACGCTTTCGCGGTCTGCGGGGCGTTCGCGGCATTGGCCGCGGCCGCGGCTGCGATTGGGAGCGACGAGGCCACCGAAGCCACCTCTGTCATGCCGCGTTCGCGTTTCCATTCCTCCAGAATGTGCTCGCGCAAGGCTTCCCGGTCGGACGGGGTCACATCATGCGCGGCGAGGCTCGTTACGAACAGCAGGAGCGCGGGGTAGGGCTTCATGGTGTCGGATTCAACCTTCGCCATGTCAAAGGCGCTTCAGTCAATTCGGGGAAAATTGTCAGGATTACGTCAAGAGATTGGCTGCCGCGGAAAATGGGGTCATCTTGGCGGAGCCATGCGACTGCTCATCATTGACGACGACACCGAGCTCTGCCAGCTCGTGGCCGATTACCTGAGGCCGATGGGCTTTGAGGTGGCGATGGAGCACGACGGTGAGCACGGAACCCTCCGTGCCACCTCCGAGGCTTGGGCTGCTGTGATCCTCGATGTCATGATGCCCGGTGGCGATGGCTTTGAGGTCCTCCGCCGCATCCGCGCGAAGTCGAAGGTGCCGGTTTTGATGCTCACCGGGCGCGGCGAGGAAGTCGATCGTATCGTCGGGCTTGAGCTCGGTGCCGACGATTACCTGCCCAAGACGTTTTCCTCACGGGAACTGCTCGCCCGGCTTCGCGCCGTGCTGCGGCGTTCCGGCTGGGTGGATGAGGCGGCCCCGTCGGCACCAACACAGGAACTCGTCATCGGCGAGCTGCGCCTCAACCCGGGAACCCACGAGGTGGTCATGGGCGACCGCCTTCTGCACCTGACCCCCGCCGAATTCGGCTTGCTGCTGTCGCTTGCCAAGGCCCACGGCCGCGTCAAAACCCGCGAGCAGCTCATCGAAGAGGTCGCCGACCGCGAATGGGATGTCTTTGACCGCGCCATCGACATGCACATCTCCACCCTGCGTAAAAAACTCGGTGATGATCCGAGGGAGCCGCGGTTCATCAAAACCGTGCGCGGTTACGGCTATCAACTGGTGATTCCCGGACGATGAGCCGCCTGCGACTCCCTCTCTACGGCAAGATCCTTGCGTGGTTCGCGCTGAACCTTGCCGTGCTGGTGCTGCTCTTTCTGTTCTTCCTGAAAGCCCAGTTTCGCCTCGGCCTTGACTGGATGCTATCCGGCGAACCCGGCGACCGCATTGCCGCCATTGGCGAAGCCGTCACCCATGAGTTCTCGCGGCTCAGGGAAAGTGAATGGCCCGCGCGGTTGAGCGACTACGATCAAAAACACGGCGTCACTTTCGGTCTCTTCAACAGCCGCGGTGAGCAGGTCTTTGGCCAGACGATCCAGCCGTCGCCCGAGGTCATGCCGCGCCTCATCGATCGCCGTCCGCCTGGTGAACCCGGCAAACGGCGTCCGCCAGGGCCCGTGTCCAAGCGCCCCGCCGACGCGCCGCCGAAGCCGCGCTTCATGCTTCGTGCCGGCACACCCGCCCGCTACTGGGCCGGCGTGCACCTGGATCTGGTCGCGCAGGATGGTCATCCACTGACGCTCGTCATGGTGTCCGACACCCTCAGCGGCGGCGGCCTCTTCATGGATCTCCGGCCCTGGCTGGGCCTGGCCGCTGTTGCGCTGGTGCTGTCGGCGCTGCTCTGGATGCCGCTGGTGCGCGGCATCACCGGTTTTATCCGCACGCTCAACACCGCGGCAGGCCGAATTGCCCAAGGCAACTTCCAGGAACGCATTGAAAAAACGCGCAGCGATGAACTGGGTGAGTTGTCGGTCTCCGTGAATGCCATGGCCGCCCAGCTGGGCGACTACGTCCGTGAACAAAGGCGCATCACCGCCGATGTCGCCCACGAGTTGTGCAGCCCCATCGCGCGCATGCAGATGGCCCTGGGTGTGGTCGAGCAGCGCAGCACGCCTGAGCAGGCCGGCTATCTCAAAAGGCTTGATGGCGAACTGCAGCACATGGCCCGACTCGTCGAGGAAGTTCTCGCTTTCTCCAGGGCGGAGGCGCTGCCGGAACGTGAGTCGCCTGAAGAGATTCAGCTGCGGGAACTTCTGCAGGCCGTACTTGCCCGGGAAGCGCCCGATGGCGGTGTCCGTCTTGAGGTTGGCGACATCCGGCTGCGCAGCCTGCGCGCGGCTCTGGATCGTGCCATCGGCAACGTGGTGCGCAATGCCGTCCGCTATGGCACGGAGACCCACGTTCAGGCTGACAGGGAGAATGACCGGGTGGTCATCCGGGTCCTGGATCGTGGTCCCGGCGTGCCGGAAGCGTCCCTCCAACATCTGTTCGAGCCCTTCTACCGACCTGAAGCCGCCCGCGGCCGGGCTTCCGGCGGCAGTGGTCTGGGCCTTGCCATCACCCAGCGGTGCATGGAGGCCTGTGGTGGCAGCGTTCGGGCGGAAAACCGTGAAGGCGGGGGTCTGCTCGTGACACTGAGCGTGCCTGCATCCGCATGAAAGGGCCTGCGCTCGCCGCTGACTGCGGTGAAAGAAGGGAATCCTTGCAAAAGTGCTGACACGAAGGGCCCACCCGCGGCGTTGTTGAAGGGCGCTCCATGCCCGCCACCCTCGACCTCGCCGCCCTTGCCCGCATTCGATCGCTCGAACTGCGCGCGAAAGCCGTCGTTGAGGGCCTCTGGCGCGGTCTGCACCGCAGCCCCTACCACGGCTTCTCGGTCGAATTCTCCGAATACCGCGCCTACGTCCAGGGCGACGACCCCCGCCACCTCGACTGGAAGGTGCTGGCGCGCAGCGACCGCAGTTTCATCAAGAAGTTTGAGGACGAAACCAACCTGCGCTGCCAGCTCGTCGTCGATCACAGCCGCTCCATGCAGTTCGGTTCCGGGCCACTGACCAAGGCCGATTACGCGGCGACGCTGGCGGCGACGCTGGCGCTCTTTCTCATGCAGCAGGGCGATGCGGTCGGCGTCACCACCTTTGGTGAGGCCCTGCAGGAGCACCTGCCGCCGCGCAACCGCCCCGGCCACCTGCGCCGGCTCATGCTTGAACTGGAAAAACCCGCGCCCGCCGGTGGCACCGCCCTCGAACTCAGCGTGCGCCAGCTCGCCGACCTGCTGCGCAAGCGCGGTATGATCTGTTTGGTCTCCGACCTGCTGGCACCCATCGAGACGCTGGAGCGCCAGCTCGCCCTGCTCGGTGCCATGGGTCACGACCTGGTGCTCTTTCACGTCATGGACCGCGCCGAGATCGATTTCAGCTTCGACAAGGCCGCCCACTTCCGCGATGCCGAGACCGGCGCGGAACGCTTTGTCGATCCCGCCGCCGCCCGCGCGACCTACTTGGAAAACCTGCAGGCCCACCGCGAGTTCATCCGTCGCGCCTGCGAACGTCAGGGCATCGAGTACCATTGGGCCCCCACCGACACCCCGCTGGAACAGGTGCTGTTTGAGTTCCTGTCGAAACGTGCCCGCCGGTAGGGTTCCCTCTTTCCCAGCAGGGTGCTCTGGGCGCCGGGGTCGGGGAGGGGTTGTGCGCAGGCTCTGCATGGCGGGCTGCGGACAGCTCTCGCCCAGCGGGTCGCCCTTGCACAAAGCCCTGTGTCGGGCACGTATCTTTCTCCCCCCCCCCAAAAAAAACTTTTGATCCATGCTTCGCCGGATACCCCTTTCCGTCTGTCTCGCCGTCGCTCTGTCCGGTCCCGCCCTCGGTGCGGCGCCGGCCTGGCAGGATGTGCGGCCCCTCATCGCTGAAACCTGCACCGACTGCCACAACACTCGCAAGGCCAAGGGCGGCGTCGATCTGGAGCGGTTTGGCGATGATCCCTCGGTCGAGGCGGAATACGCCCTGTGGGAAAAGGTCAAGGAAGTGGTCGCCAAGGGCGACATGCCGCCGTCCGATGAGACCCAGCTCACGGCCGCCGAGAAGCAGCAGTTGCTCGGCTGGGCCGGCGCGGCGCTCGACGCCGTGGCCGCCGCCAATGCCGGTGACCCCGGGCCGGTGACCCTGCGCCGACTGACCAACGCCGAGTACGACCGCACGATCCGCGACCTGACCGGCACCGACTTCGGTCTCGCCAGGGAATTTCAGCCCGATGGCGGCGGCGGCGAGGGTTTTGCCAACACCGGCGATACGCTCTTCGTCAATCCCTCCCAGCTCGACAAGTACCTGGCCGCGGCGCGGCAGATGGCGGATCATGCGACGATTCTTCCCGGCAGCGGCATCGTGTTTCATCCGCAGCGGATCGGTCCGCGCAGCCCGGAACAGGTCAAGGACCAGGCCCAGCACGCCCTTTATGTCTGGTACCAGAAGATGGCCGAGCCGCACCTGCCCAAGGACGATGAGGACTTCCGTGAGGCCGATTACATGCTGGCCTGTTGGAAGTGGAAGCACAAGGATCTGACCGGCGCGACCTCGCTCGATCAACTCGCCAAGGAGGCGGGCCTGAAACCGGCCTTCCTCGCCAACTGGTGGAAGATGCTCAACGACGCGAAGTACGAGTCGCGCTTCCTCGATCTCACCCGCCAGCCCTGGCAGGCCCTGCCGGCACCGGCGGCCGATCAGCCGAAGACGGTGCCGCCGGTCGTGCTCGCCACCCTGCGCGACATCCAGGCCGAGCGCCGCTCCTGGAACCTGCCGAAGGCCGGTTCGGGCGTGCAGCGCCGCCAGCAGGATGCCGACGGCCTGCGCAGCTACCGCCTCAGCGATCCGCTCGCCAGCAACAGCGGTGGCGAGGATTGGGGCGCCGCCGGCGGTGTGCCGTCGAAAGGCAAGCCCGAGCGGCCCGACCAGGTGTTCCTTGTGCTCGGCGACCTCGGCGATGGCAATGCCGGCGATTACGTGCAGATCAGCGGCCTGACGGTGCGTGTCGGCGGCAAGAGTCGCGAGTATCTGCCGCTGCTGCGCCAGCAGCGCGAGGAACTCGCCAAGCGTCTCGGTGAATTGCAGGCCGGCCAGGCGGCAAAACCGGGCGAGAGCCTTGAGGCTTTGCAGCAGCGTCTCGCGCAGTTTGAGGCGACGCTCGCTCGCTTCGGCAAGGATCCGCTCGGTAAAAACGAAGTGCCGGAAAACGTCCTGGCCGCGCAGGCTCCCGTCGTCATCCCACTGCCGTTGCCCGAGGGCGTCACCAGCATCACCGGCAGCGGCAAACTCGACATGCGCTCGCCGGATGTCGATCAGGCAACCGTCCAGTGGGCGCTGGTGGCCGGCGAACCGCCGGATCCGAAAACCATCCTGCCGGGCGTGCTCACCGTCTGGAAGGTGCGCACCGAGGCGGCGCGCCGGACCATGGGCGATTTCAGCCGCATGAAGGCGGTGTTTCCAGACATGCTCGAACGCCGGCTCGAGGAGGTGGCGCGCAACTTCTATCGCAACACCCCGGGTCCGGGCGTCTACTACTTCAGCGATGAACAATTGCTCGCGACGCTGCCCGAGGCGGAAAAGCGGCGCTTCCAGCAGATGCGCGAGGACTGGGGGTACGTGGCGCCGGCCAAACTCAACGAGACCCAGGCCAAGGCCTACGACGCGCGTCTCGTCGAGCACCTCTTCGGGTTTGCGCATCGCGCCTGGCGCCGGCCGTTGACCGACGAGGAGCGCGGTCAGATCCGCGGCCTGTATGAGCAGGGGCGCGCCAAGGAATTGGATCGCGAGTCCGCCGCGCGCGAGTGCCTGGCCTTTGTTCTGGTTTCGCCCAAGTTCCTGTACAAGACCGAGATCGGCGCCCTGGCCGACGCGGCGGAAGGCCAGGAAGTGCCGCTCGGCGCCTGGGAAATCGCCTCGCGCCTGAGCTACTTTTTGTGGTCGTCGCTGCCCGATGCCGCCCTGCGTCAGGCCGCCGCCGACGGCAGCCTGCTCAAGCCCGAGGGCCGCGCCGCCCAGGTCCGGCGCCTGCTGCGCGATCCCAAGGCCGCCGCCCTCGCCGGCGAATTCGCCGGCCAATGGCTCGAGTTCAAGGGCTTCGCCAACCACAGTGCGGTCGATGACAAAAAGTTCCCGCAGTTCACGCCGGAATTGCGCCGCGACATGGACCGCGAGACGCATGCCTTCTTCACCCATCTGATCCGCGAGGACCGGCCGGTGCATGAGATCCTCACGGCCGATTACACCTTCCTCAACGAGCGCCTCGCCAAACACTACGGCGTGCCCGGCGTCATCGGCGAGGACCTGGTCAAGGTCAGCGTCAGCGGCCAGCAGCGCGGTGGCCTGCTCGGCCAGGGCAGCCTGCTCACCAAGACCTCGCGCAGCCATCGCACCAGCCCCGTGCTGCGCGGCAACTGGCTGCTGCAGGCCGTGCTCGGCACCCCCGTGCCGCCGCCGCCCAGCGATGTGCCCGAGCTCAAGGAACACGGGCCCAAGCCGGCCACGGTGCGCGAGATGCTCGAACAGCACCGCGCCTCGAAATCCTGCTCGGGCTGCCACGACCGCATCGATCCGCTCGGCTTTGCCCTTGAGAATTTCGATCCCATCGGCCGCTGGCGCGAGCAGGACGAGGCCGGCCTGCCGCTCGATGTCTCGGCGCAGGTCAAGGGCGGCCAGCCCTTCAGCGGCTTCGAAGGCCTGCGCACCTACCTGAAAACCCAGCAGTCGCAGTTCGCCCGCCACTTCAGCCGCAAGCTGCTCGGCTACGCGCTGGGCCGTCAGGTGCTGCCGACCGACAAGGCCCTGCTCCAGGAAATGCAGGCCGTCGCCGCCCGCGACGACGGCCGCTTCGCCGACGCCATCCTGCGCGTCGTCGAAAGCCGCCAGTTCCTCAACAAGCGGCAGTAGGGGTGGGCAGAGCGTTGGGATGGGGGGCGGAAGACGCGAGTCTTCCAGGTGAGCGAGCATGGGCAACCTGCTCGCCGGAGCAAAGTGGCCATCAACCTCCGGGTGATGAAGCGTCACTCGGAGAGTGACGACCACTCTGACTGCCCTCCCTACCCGTCGTGCCGCTCATACAACGCCGCCGGGTCGGCTTGCGCGAGATCGACCAGATAACTGGCGAACCGGCCGGCGAGGTGGTCGAGGTAGCGGGCGCCCTTGTCGGCGGTGGCATGCTGGGGGTCGCCCGAGCCAGTGTCGTTCGTCGCCTGCGTCCAGGCGCGCTGGGCCCAGGCCCATTTCTGGCGCATGGCCTCGATCTTCCACCGGTTGTCGGTGCCCGGGCCCCACTCCTCCTTGGGCAGCACCCAGTCGGGGTACAGATGCAGCATGAGGCTGGTCTCGCGTTCGTCGGCGTGGTCGCCGACGATGGTGAAAATCTCCTCGGCGCCGGGGATGCTGAACCAGTTGACCAGCGACAGAAAGATCCGCGGGTGACGGGCCTGCAGCTCGCGCAGCATCTGGCGGAAATCGTTGCCGCCATGGCCGTTGAGCAGGACGAGTTTGGGCACACCGACGCCTTCCAGCGAGGCGACAATGTCCTCGAGCATGGCGAGCTGGGTCGACGGGTTCATGTTGATGCAGAAGGGGATGTCGAGCTGGCCGGTCTGCACGCCGAAGGGCAGGCAGGGCAGCACGGCCACCTTGGCGCCGGCTCCCCAGGCACGGCGGCCGGCCTCGGCGCAGAGGGCCTCGTTCTGCAGGGTGTCGGTGCCGTAAGGCAGGTGCCAGTTGTGCGCCTCGGTGGCGCCCCATGGCAGCACGGCCACCTCGTAGCGGGTTGACTTGACCTGTTTCCAGTTCGTCTCGGCGATCATCCAGGGGCGCGGGGCGTGGGACATGCGGCCATGAAAGCCGGTCCGAGGCCCGGTGCAAGGCCTGTCGGCAGGGCCGCGGCCGCGAACGAAAAACGCTTCCGGGGTTGTCAAAGCGCCGCGGCTGTTCTAGCCTGACTGCCCCCTCCGACCCTGGCCACCCTCCGCCGTGCCGGTCCGGCGGGTCCACCTGCCGCCTTTCTTCATGAACATCAACGTCGAACACCAACCCAACTGCCGCGCCGTGGCGCACATCCGCGTCCCCGCCGCCGAAGTCAGCCGGCAGCGCGCCGTCATCACCGCCCAGTACGCCACCCAGGTCCGGCTGCCGGGCTTCCGCCCCGGCAAGGCGCCGGCCGCCGCCGTGCAGAAGCGCTACGGCGCCGACATCCAGCAGGAACTCGAGCGTCAGCTCGTCAACGACGGCCTGCGCCAGGCGATCCGCAACGAGGGCCTGGAAGTGCTCAACATCCTGTCGGTCACCGACAAGATCATTCATGACACCGACCAGAGCTTCAGCTTCACCGCCGAGATGACCCTGGCGCCGAAGTTCGAGCTGCCCGACTACAAGGGCATCCCGGTCAAGCTGCCGCGCATCGAGGTGACAGATGCCGATGTCGATCACGACCTGCTGCACCTGCGCGAGCGCTACGCCACCTTCCAGGACGTCGAGCGCGGCGCCCGCATCGGCGACGCCGTGGTGCTGGTCGCCACCGGCAGCCTTGAGGGCGTGCCCCTCGCCGAGGCCATGCCTGAGGCGCCCGATTACCTGAAGGAAATCAAGGAAAACTGGTTCCTGCTCGACGCCGAGGAAGATTTCCTGCCCGGTTTCTACGCCGGCCTGCAGGGCATCGAAAAGGACGGCGCGCGCACCCTGCCGATCGCCCTCGGCGACGACTTTGCCTTTGAGGCCCTGCGCGGCAAGACGCTCGAATTCGCGGTCACCTGCAAGGGCGTCAAGGAGAAGGCCGTGCCGGCCCTCGATGCCGACTTCCTCCAGAAGATTGGTGGCGGTGAGATGACCGAGGAAATGCTGCGTGGCGAAATGCGCGAAGCGATCCGCCGCCGCCGCGAGCAGGCCCGTGAGAACGAGAAGGGCAACCAGGTGCTCGCCCACATCTTCGAGAAGGTCGAGTTCGACCTGCCCCAGGAAATCGTCAACCGCGAGGCCCAGCGCCGCACCAACGACATCGCCATGCGCGCCATGCAGCAGGGCATGAGCGAGGAGGAACTGCTCAAGCATCAGGATGAGATCCTTGGCAACGCCAGCCAGCAGGCGCGCCAGAGCATCAAGGTCAGCTTCATTCTCGAACAGGTCGCCAAGAAGGAGGGCCTCGCCGTCGCCGACCAGCAGATGACCCAGGCGCTCGCCAACCTGGCTGCGCGCCAGAAAAAGCCGATCAAGAAATTCATCGCCGAGGCCCACAAGTCCGGCATGATCGACAGCCTGCGCGAGGATCTGCTGCTGCAGAACGCGATGCAGTTCCTCAAGGACAACGCCCAGGTCGAGGAAACCGATCCGGAACCGGAAGTCTGCGACCAGCATCCGCCGGCAGCCGCCTGATCCCTGCCGCCGCATGTCCGCCGATCGCCGCATTCTTGTCACCGGCGCCAACGGCGTCCTGGGCGGGGCCATCGCGCGCCAGTTCCTGGAGCGCGATCCCGCCTGCCGGGTCTGGCTCGGCGTGCGCCGCGGTCGCGACCAGGCGGAGGCACTCGCCGCGGCCTTCCCACAGCGCGCGCACCTCATCAGCCTGGAAGTCACCCGCGCCGAGGACTGGCAGTCCGCGATCTCGGCCATTGAGGCCGGGGCTGGGCCGCTCTCGGTCCTGGTCAACAATGCCGGCGGCCACGACGACGCCCTGCTGGCGACGATGCGTCGCGAGCAGTGGGACAGCGTCATCGATGGCAACCTCAACGCCGTCTTTCTCGGCTGCCAGGCCGCGGTCGGCTCGATGCTGCGCGGTCGCTGGGGCCGCATCATCAATGTCGCCTCGCTGAGCGCCCTGCATTCGCCCGCCGGCCAGGCCAACTACGCGGCCGCCAAGGCCGGCGTGCTTGGTTTGACCCAGAGTCTCGCCAAGGAAACCGCCCGCCTTGGCATCACCGTCAACGCCGTCTGCCCCGGTCACATCGAGGGCGCACCGCCCTCCGGCTGGACCGAGGAACAGCTGCAGGCCGCGCGCCGGCAGACGCCCATGCGCCGCTTTGCCCGCCCCGAGGAAATCGCTGCGGTGGTTTTCTTCCTTGCCAGCCCCGAGGCCAGCTATATGACTGGCGCGGCCCTCAAGCTCGACGGCGCCCTCGTCTGACCCCCACGATGAACCTCCGCCAACGCATCAAAGAAGTCATGGCCGGCGAGCTGATGCTCGAGGTCGCCGCCGACAGCATTGCCGACGACGCGCCGCTGTTCGGCCCCGAAGGCATCGGCCTCGACAGTGTCGACGCCCTGCAGCTTGTCGTGGCCCTGGAAAAGCACTTCCAGTTCAAGCTTGCCGATCCCGCCCAGGCGCGCGAGATCCTGCACAGCGTCGACAGCATTGCCCAGGCCATCGAGGCCGCCGGCCAGGGCTGAGGCCATGAAAGCGGCCCTGCTCCTCCTGCTCAAGGCCGCCGTCACCGCGCTCCTGCTCGGCCTGCTCTTCCGCGAGCACCGCAGCACCCTGCTGGCCCCGCTGGAGGGCCTGCTCGCCAATCCCGGCTGGACCTGCACCGGCCTCGCCGCCGCCGGCGCTGCGCTGCTCTTCGCCGCCCTGCGCTGGCAGGCCGTGCTGCGCGGCCAGGGATTGCCGCTGCCCCTCGCCGAACTGGGCCGACTCATCATCATCGCCGCCTTCTTCAACACCACCTCGCTCGGGGTCGTCGGCGGCGATGCCTGGCGTGTGCTGGCCCTGCTGCGCCGACCCGGCACGCCGCGCCTGCCGGTCGTCGTCTCGATCCTGCTCGACCACCTCGTCGGCCTGGTCTCGCTGGCGCTGATCTTCCTCGCCTGCGCCTGGGCGGTGCGCGACCGCCTCGCCCACCTGGATCCGATCGCTCTTGCCACCGTGCAGGGCTTCGCCGTCTTCATGATCGGCACGCTCGTCACGGTGGCTGTCACCGTCGTCGCTTCGACCCCCGCCGTGCACCGGCGGCTCGCGGCGCGCCTCGCCGGCGGGGTATTCCAGCGACCCGCCCTGCAGAAGTTTGTCGAGGCCTGCGATGCCCTGCGCCGCGCCTGGCGCCAATCCCTGCTCGCTCTCGGTCATTCGCTGCTGCTGTTCGCCTGCCACTTCGGCCTGTTCTACTGCGGCCTGCGCGCCGTTGGTGGCGAGGTCCCCCTCATCGAATTCCTCGCCGCCATGCCGGTGATCGATGCTGCCGCCGGCCTGCCGGTTTCCGTTTCCGGCCTCGGCGTGCGCGAGACCACCTTCGAAATCCTCGTCGGCGGCCTCACCGGTCTGGCCGCACCGCTCGCCGTCGCCGCCTCCCTCGCTGGCTGGCTCTTCACCACCGCCTGGGGCCTGCTCGGCGGCCTGCTGTTTGTGGTTGGGCGGCCTAAACCTGCAATTCATTCCCCAAGATGGAGGAAGTGAACTCGGGAAGTGATTGCCTAGGACTGACCGGCGAGTGTTGCGATGCAAGGATCTTGATGAAAATCTTCGACTGGATCATGCTTGAGGTCATGAACGACACTCTCCGCGCCGGTTTTCTACTGCTTCTTGCCGGCGTGATGGTTGTCGGCAACGGATGTGTTGGCATGGCTCATTCGGGTTGTGTCTGTTGCAGCGACCTTCCTGGCAAATACTACCGATCCACACGGGTGGACCTGAAATTCATCAGGGAGTCTCCACACCTGACGCCGATCATCCTCGCCTTGGACCTGCCGTTTGCCATAGTTTGCGAAACCCTTGAAGCGCCGTGGATCAGATTTGGAGGGCACGATCCAAGACCTAGGTTGAATGAGGCGAATCCTCCCTTAGTGCCCGGCCCAAAAGCAGCACCTCATTCACAGAGGATCTCGGGCTTGGGTGTCAGCAGACAGAGCGAAGAGCCAAGCAACCTCTTGCCTCACAACAAGGCCTCGGCCACCAAGGCAGGGGAGAGCACTTGGACCCCTTGAATGGCGGTGCCGAACGGCGAGCCAAAGTGGGTGCGGTCACCCGTCACCAGAATGTCGCATCGTGATCGGATGGCGGCGGCAAGTACGGGGCGATCCTTTTCCACCAAGGGCAGGCTTTTCTCCAATTTCCAATCGCGTGCGCGGGTGGGGTGCCACTCCAAGCGGGATTGCCAGGACTCCAGCCAAGCCAAGCCCGACGGGGTTTTGGCGGTGAGATTTCGGCGCGCCTCCTCGATGACGTAGGCATCGACACAAAGGCAATGACCCTCTTCCGACAAGAGTGTCAGCAATCGCCGAATGGCGCCGTCGGAACGGGCTGCGGAAAAGATCACATTGGCGTCCAGAAACAGGCGCATGCCGAGTCAGCGCTTTTTGCGTTTCAGGACTTGAGCGAGTTCCGCTTCTTCGCGGTCGAATTCGGCGTCCGGTTGTCAGAATAGGTTTCGACCGGCAGGGTCACCGTCGGGCGCAGCAGAATGCCTTCAGGCGTGGTCTCCGCGATGAGAACATCCTTGGCGTGGATGCCGAAAAAGGCACGCATTTTGGCCGGCAGCGACACGACGCCGCGATCACTCATCTGAAGAGGAACTTGCATGGCAGCATTGTTGCAGAAAACAGAAATTCTGCAGGATCCATCGTTTCCAGATCTGAGGCGAGGGTTCGCCCAAGGACGGGGCTCAGGGGCTGCGTGCGAGCTCCTCGGACGGCTCGCTCGCCGTGGCTCCCCCATCTTCCATCTCCGATCTGCCATCTTCTGCGGCTCAGCCGCTCCGTCTCAGCACGACCCACAGCGCGGCGTGGTCGCTGTCCCGGACCCGCCAGACTTTTTCCACCCCGATCACCTGCCAGTCCGGCCCAACCCAGACCTGATCGAGGCTGAGCAGGGGCAGGCCGAGCGGCCAGGTTTCCGCCAGACCGCTTGGGCGGGCTTCGAAGACGTTGCGATAGTGAGCGCGCCAGGGTTCAAAGAAGACGGATTCGAGCGGCGTGTTGAGGTCGCCGACCACCAGCGCGTCGCGCCGGTCCTGCGCCTGGGCAAGCACCTCCTGCAACTGGCCGCGCCGCGAGTGCAGCAGGTGTGCGAAGACATCGGCGACCACCACCGGAAAGGCCGGCCAGGGGCCGCTGACCTCGAAGCGGGCGTAGGCGCCGGCGCCTTCCAGCTTGCCGCGTTCGCGGTAGCGCGAGGGCACGCGCGACAGCCAGAGCAGGCCGCGCGGCATCCAGTCGGCCCGGTAGCCCGGCAGGGCCTGCTCATAGGCGCGCAGCCAGTCGGGCTCGACGCGACCGGGTTCGATCACCGCCACGAGGTGCGGCTGGCGCGCACGCACGAGTTCGATCAGGCCGGCGTGCGGTCCCTGCGGGCGCGCGACATTCCAGACCAGCAGGCGCAAATCGTCCGCACGCGGCGCGGTGGCCGGTGTTGGCGACGGCTCCAGCAGCGGGCCCAGCCAGCTCAGGCCGATGGCGACCGCCACCGCGAGCGCAGCCAGACGCCGGCAGCCCGTCGCGCCCGGCCACAGCGCCAGGACGGCGGCCAGCGCCAGCAGGCAGGGCTTGGGCAGGGCGTAGAAAAGCAGGGCCAGGCCGGGCAGGCGGTCCTTCAGGCCGAACTGCAGCAGCAGGCCGGCCGCCAGCAGCAGCCAGCCGGCCCGGCCGGCGCGATGCAAAAGGATCGACATGGCCGCAGACTGGCGCGGTCGCGCGCGGGCTGCAATGCCGCAAAACCGGGGCTTGTCGGCCGCGGCCGAACCTGCTAAGCCAGCGGCATGATCCACCCCCTCTTTGATCTCACCGGCAAATGCGCCCTCGTCACCGGCGGCAGCAAGGGACTCGGCAAGGCCATGGCACGCGGCTTTGCCGAGGCCGGCGCCGACGTCTTCATTTCAAGCCGCCATGAGGACGAACTGCGCGCCGCCGCGGCGGAAATCGGCGCGGGCTTGAACGTCCGGGTCGAGTGGAGCGTGGCCGACATGATCGAGCGCGCCCAGGTCCGGGCCCTGGCCGAGGAAGCGGTGCGTCGGCTCGGCAAGATCGACATCCTGGTCAACAACGCCGGTTCGAACCAGCCGCAGGCGATCGATGAAATCACCGACGAAGCCTGGGACCGCATCGTCGAGCTCGACCTGACCAGCTGCATGGCCCTGACCCGCGCCCTGGTGCCCGGCATGAAGGAACGCCAGTGGGGCCGCATCATCCACATCTCCTCGGTGCTCGGCGTCGGTTCCAAGGAGAAGCGCAATGTGTATTCGGCATGCAAAGCCGGCCTCATCGGCCTTGCCAAGGCCAGCGCCATCGATCTCGGAACCTACAACATCACCGTCAACTGCCTCTGCCCCGGCCCCTTCCTCACCGACCTGCCCGGCTCTTTGCTCAGCCCGGCCGAGAAGCAGGCGTTCTCGGATCGCACCGCCCTCAAGCGCTGGGGCCAGCCGCGTGAACTCGCCGGCCCGGCCCTGCTGCTTGCCAGTGAGGCGGGCAGCTACATCACCGGCGAGGCCCTGCTCGTCGATGGTGGCGCCTTTGCGCGGGCGCTTTGAAGCCGACGCCAAGGAATAAGGAATAAAGGAAGAAGGGAAAAGGGGGCATACCATGAAGACTTGCAAACACGCACTCATCGGACTGCTGTTGCCACTGGCGGCAGCGGCGGCGGAGATTCCGGTGGCCGATGCCGAGGCACTGGAGCGGGCGTTGCAGGAGGCGCGACCGGGCGACACGCTCGTGCTCGCCGAGGGCGAGTGGCGCGATGTCGTCATCCGCTGCAAGGCCGAGGGCACCGAGCCGGCGCCCATCACCCTGCGTGCGGCAGTGCCGGGCAAGACGATCTTCACCGGTGCCTCGGGCCTGCGGCTGGGCGGACGCCATGTCGTGGTCGAGGGCCTGTGGTTCCGCAATCCGGATCCGGCGGTCGGCGACACGATCGAGTTCCGCCTCGACTCCAAGCACCTCGCCGAACAGTGCCGGGTCACCCAGTGCGCCATCACCCTCGATCCCGGCCAGGAGGCGCGCGACGCCAAGGAGAGCCGCTGGCTCGGTCTTTATGGCGGTCACAACCGGCTCGACCATTGTTATCTGGCCGGCAAGGTGACCAAGGGCGCCACCGCGGTCGTCTGGCTCGGTGAGGGCCAGGCCGCGCGCCACCAGATCGATCACAACCACTTCGGCCCGCGCGAGCGCCTGGGCAAAAACGGCGGCGAGACGATCCGCATTGGCGACAGCAAGACCTCCATGACCGAGGCCGCCTGTGTGATCGAGGACAACCTGTTCGAACGCTGCAACGGCGAGGCCGAGTGCCTCTCCAACAAGTCCTGCGGCAACGTCTACCGTCGCAATGTCTTCCTCGAGGTCAGCGGCGCCCTCACCCTGCGCCACGGCAACGGCTGCCTCGTCGAGGGCAATGTCTTCCTCGGCAACGGCGCCTCCGGCACCGGTGGCATCCGCATCATCGGCGAGGATCACATCGTGCGCGGCAACCATCTGCAGGGGCTTGCCGGCGATGACGCCCGCAGCGGCCTGACCCTCATGCAGGGCGTGCCGGATTCACCCCTCAACGAGTACTTCCAGGTCCGACGCGCGCGCATTGAGGACAACGTCCTGATCGACTGCCGGCACCCGATCCTCATCGGCCTGCAGGACGGCCGCGGCAGCCTGCCACCGCTCGACACGGTCTTCCGCGGCAACCGCATCCATGCCCCCGACGCGACCGTCATCGAAGCCCGCTGCGATACCGCCGGCGTCCGCTGGCAGGACAACGTCTTTTTCGGCAAGACTCTCGGCCTGCCCGAAGGCTCCGGCATCACTTGGCAAAAACCCGAGGCGCCCGCCAGCCCCACCGTCGACCGCCGCCAATACGGTCCAGCCTGGCGAACCCCCTGACAGCCGCTTGGCGGGATTTGGGTAGGGCGCCGCTGCGCCGGCGCCGTGACTTCGCTCGCGTTCGGGCTGGTGGGATGGACGTCCCCTTGGTGTGGCCTGCGGCTGAGGAGGATTTCGCTCGCGCGACGGGCGGTCGAACCGAGGTTCAAATCCCAC
This sequence comes from Prosthecobacter sp., assembly GCA_036846165.1. GTDB lineage: Bacteria > Verrucomicrobiota > Verrucomicrobiia > Verrucomicrobiales > Verrucomicrobiaceae > Prosthecobacter. The sequence goes on along the minus strand of DAIUCN010000003.1, from coordinate 6,404 downwards.
CAAAAATAAAACCATCCAGTTTGGATGGTCGGGCTGGCGGGATTCGAACCCACGACCTCTTCGTCCCGAACGAAGCGCTCTACCAGGCTGAGCCACAGCCCGCTTGGGGCCGTTGCCGGCCTTGACGGTGATCCGCAGGGGGCTGCGGACAGGAAAGGCAACCTAATCGGCCACAGGCGGAGCGCAAGCGGGAAAAGTTCCCTCGACAAAGCGGTCGCGCCACTCGGGGCGCGGCAGCAGGCAGGCGGGAGCACGGCCGAACCAGCGGTAGCGACGCCGGGCAAGGGCGTCGTAGGCGGCGTCGCGCAGCGGACGGGGCACGACTTTCAGGAGAAGAAGGAGTCGCCAGGCGCCGCCAAGCAGGCGGGCGATCTCGAGCACGCCGTCGCTGCGCCGGAACGCCCCGCGCGGGGTGAGCAGCAGCAGGGTGTCGGGGCGCTCGGGGTCGAGCCCGTGCTCGCGGTACAGCCGGGCGCCCAACTCGGACTGGATCGGGCAGTAGTGCAGCCGGCCCGCCGGATCACGCGGCAGCAGAAAGCCGACGACGCCATCGCAGAGGTGGCAGACGCCGTCGAAGAGCAGCAGGTTCTGGGGAATCTCAGATTTCAATTTCAGATCTCAGATGGCGGGATGAGGGAAAGCCGGGCGCCCCTCCAGACCCAACTTTCAACATGAAACCTTGAACCTTAAACCGTACTTCTGCCATGCGCGCCCTTGTTTTTGCTCTGTTGCCCAGTCTGTTGGCGGTGGCGGAGGTGCCGAAGCTCCGTGGCTTGAGCCGGACGGACCTGCTGGAATGCCGCGGCGGCGACGGCCAGGTGCGGCGGGCGGCGACGGTGGCGGAATGGGAGTTGCGGAGGCGCGAGGCGCTGACCGGGTTTCAGCAGGTGGCTGGACCGCTGCCGACCGCAGATCGCTCGGTCGTGCCGGCGGTGGAGACGCTGGAGGCGACGGATTGTGGCAGCTACGTGCGGCGCCTGATTCGCTATGAGGCAACCCCGGGTGGCTGGGTGCCGGCCTACCTCTGCCTGCCAAAGGCGGCGCTGGCGGGCCAGCCTGCAGCAGCGGTACTCTGCCTGCACCCGACGGAAAACACGATTGGCCACCAGGTGGTGGTCGGTCTGGGCGGCAAGCCAAACCGCCAGTACGCCTCTGAACTCGCCGAGCGTGGCTTCGTGACGCTGTCGCCCAGCTACCCGCTGCTGGCGAAGTACCAGCCCAAGCTGGCCGAACTGGGTTTTACCAGCGGCACGATGAAGGCGATCTGGGACAACCTGCGCGGGATCGACCTGCTGGCCGCGCTGCCGGAAGTGCGCGCCGCTGCCGGTTTCGCCGCCATCGGCCATTCGCTCGGCGGTCACAATGCGATCTACACGGCAGTGTTCGAACCGCGGGTGCGCGTGGTGGTGTCGAGTTGCGGCTTCGATTCCGTGCTCGATTACAAGGGCGGCAACCTGCAGGGCTGGGTGCAGGAGCGCTACATGCTGAAGATGGCCGACTACGTGGGCCGGCCGCAGGCCACGCCCTTCGATTTTTACGAGCTGATCGCCTGTCTGGCGCCGCGTCATGTCTTCGTCAACGCGCCGCTGCACGACAGCAATTTTCAGTGGCAGAGTGTCGACCGCATCGCTGCGGCAGCCAGGCCGGTCTTCGCCCTGCACGGTGCGGCAGACCGGCTCGACATTCGCCATCCCGACTGCGACCACGACTTTCCGGATGCCGAACGCTTCGCGGCGTATGAGCTGATCGGCAGGGTGCTGGGTGGGAGTAGAGAGTAGAGAGAGTGGGGGAGGCTGTAGTCGCGGGCAGTGACCGCGGGGTTCCCACGGCCTGATGCGGTTCAAACCTGCGGGTCACTGCCCCGCGCTACAGAAGGGGCGGGTGAATTTTTCGATCCGTTCACAACAAAGGGGCGCGCGCCGGCGTTACACCTGCGGACTGGATTCCGTGGCCCACATGAAACGCTGTCTTTTCGCCATCACCGCCCTTGGCCTGCTGGGCTGGGCCGTGCTGGCGCAGGAGTCGGGGCAGCCGACCAATTTCGGCATCCAGGACGGCTCCGTGCCCGAGGATCCGCGCGAGTTTGGGCGCGGTCAGTTCGCCGACTTTCCGACCTGGCCGCTCAGCCGCGAATTGCCGGACGACACCTTCGTCTTTGCGCGCCTGCGCTTCAATTCCGAGATGTCCTGGGGACGCCGCCGCGGGGGCGGGCGCTGGACGACCGATTACCCGGACGCTGACCTCAACTTTTCCTACCGCCTGCAGCAGCTCACCTCACTGCAGGTGAGTCCGAAGGGGGCGATCGTCGACATCGTGCCCGAGCAACTCCGGCACTATCCGTTCATCTACATGATTGAGCCGGGCAACATCAGCCTCAGCGACGACGAGGCGCGGACGCTGCGCGAGTACCTGCTCAACGGCGGGTTCCTCATGGTGGATGACTTTTGGGGCGAGCAGGAGTGGCAGGTGTTTTATGCGGCCTTCAAGCAGATCTTCCCCGAGCGCGAGCCGGTGGAGCTGCCGCTGGAGCACGAGATTTTCCACATGGTCTTCCCGCTCAAGGTCAAGCCGCAGATCCCGAGTGTCGGTCACGCCATGGCGGGTCGCGACCAGGGCATCACCTTTGAGCGCTGGGATGCGCAGACCCCGCATTACCGTGGTGTCTTTGACGACCAGAAGCGCATGATGATGATCATCTGCCACAACACCGACCTCGGTGACGGCTGGGAGGAGGAGGGCACGGACCCTTGGTACTTCCGTGAGTTCTCGGAAAAGTACGCCTACCCGCTCGGCATCAACATCCTCTTCTACGCGCTGACGCACTGAGAAGGGAAAAGAAAGGGGTTGTTGGGTTCCCAGTTCGGGTTTCGTCATTGCCATCATGCCTTTCCGCACCGTCGAACTTTCCGATCCCGTCCTCACGCCCCCGGGCGTGAGTTTTGTCACGGTGAAATCCGCGGCGCTTTCCCGCCGTGCCGATGTGTGCGTCTTTGCGCCTCCGGGGCACGGCGTCGAGCGACTGCCGCTGGTGATCCTGCTGCACGGGGTTTATGGCAGTCACTGGGCCTGGTTGTTCAAGGGCGGGGCGCATCGCGTGCTGGAGCGACTCATCCGCGACGAAGGCCTGCCGGCGATGGCCTTGGCCATGCCCTCGGACGGACTCTGGGGGGATGGCAGCGGCTATCTCCACCATGACGGCGCGGACCACGGTCGCTGGATCGTCGACGAGGTGCCCGAAGCCGCCGCGCTCGCCGAACCGGCCGTGCACGGCGCGCCCTGTTTTCTGGCGGGTTTGTCGATGGGCGGCTACGGCACCCTGCGCCTCGGCGCCCTGCACGCGGAACGCTTTGCCGGCCTGAGCGCCCACAGCAGCGTCACCGACGCCGCGCGTATGCGCGGCTTTGTCGAGGAGGATCCAAACAGTTGGTCGCTGCGCGAAACCGCGCCGCTGGCTGTGCTCGATTGCCTGCGGGCAAACGTCGATCGCCTGCCGCCGCTGCGCTTCGACTGCGGCACCGAGGACGGGCTGATCGAGGACAACCGCGCCCTTCATGCCGGCCTGCTTGCGGCGGGCATCGCCCATGAGTATGCCGAGTTCCCCGGCGGCCACACCTGGGAGTACTGGCATGAGCACCTGGCCGACAGCCTGCGCTTCTTTGGCCGGATCCTCGCCAGCTAGGGGCTGGAGATGGCAGATCTCAGATTTCAAATTTCAGAGGGGCCGGCGGGCGACACTTTTCCGGATGAAAGCCGCCCGGGCCGGCGTTAGGGACGGCGCATGAAAGTCGCGCTCTTTTTTTCCAGCCTGCTCGCCCTCGGCACCGTGGTGGCGGCGCCCCCGAACGTTCTGTTCATCTGTGTCGACGACCTCAAGCCCGTGCTCGGCTGCTATGGCGATGCGGTGGCGAAGACGCCGAACCTCGACCGGCTCGCTGGACGCGGGGTGCGCTTTGACGCCGCCTACTGCAACCAGGCCGTCTGCTCGCCCTCACGCAACGCCCTGATGACCAGCCTGCGGCCGCAGACCCTGGGCATCTACGAACTGAGCACCAACTTCCGCAAGGCCGCCCCCGAGGCGGTCACCGTCGCCCAGCATTTCAAGGCGCAGGGCTACCGCACCGAGGCCATGGGCAAGATATTCCATCGCGGCCACGGCAACATCGAGGACGCCGCCTCCTGGAGCGTGCCGCACTGGAATCCCAAGGCTGAAACCTACGCGCTGGCCGAGAGCAAGGCCAACCTGCGTGAGGGGCGCAACGGCGCGCGCGGCCCGGCCACGGAACTCGCCGACGTCGACGACGCCTTCTACGCCGACGGCCTGATCGCCCGCGAAGCGGCGCGCCGCCTCGAAGCGGCCGCGGCAACACCCGATCAGCCGTTTTTCCTCGCCGTCGGTTTCATCCGGCCGCACCTGCCGTTTGTCGCTCCAAAGAAGTACTGGGACCTCTACGATCCCGCCACCCTGCCGATGCCGAAGGTGACCGATCCACCTGCAGGTGCACCGGCCTACGCCGGCCAGTTCGGCGGTGAGCTGCGCCAGTACAACGACATGCCTGCGCAGGGCGACCTCGATCCGGTGGCCACGCGCCGGCTCATCCATGGTTATTATGCCGCCACCAGCTACATGGACGCCCAGGTCGGTCTCGTGCTCGGCGCGCTGGCGCGCCATGGACTGGCCGACAACACGATCGTCATGCTCTGGGGCGACCACGGCTGGCACCTCGGCGACCACCGCTTCTGGTGCAAGCACACCAACTATGAGCAGGCCGCGCGCATCCCGCTGCTGCTCGCCGGACCCGGCATCGCCAGGGGGGCGACCACCCCGGCGCTGGTGGAGACGGTCGACCTCTATCCGACGCTGACCGAGCTGGCCGGTCTGCCGGCCCGGGCCGGGCTGGATGGCGTCAGTTTCGCACCGGTGCTCAAAGATCCGGCGCGCGCCGCCCGCGACAGCGTCATCCATGTTTACCCGCGCAACGACCTGCTGGGGCGCGCCATCCGCACCGAGCGTTATCGTTTGGTTGAGTGGAAAAAGATCGGCGCACCGGCGGGCACGGCCGAGCTGGAGCTCTACGACTACCAGACCGACCCCCTGGAAACCCGCAACCTGGCGAGCGAACAGCCGGAGGTGGTCGCCCAACTCCGCGCCATCCTCGCCCAGCATCCCGAGGCGAAACCGCAGCTTCGCGTCGCCGACGGAGACAAGGCTGGCAAGGCCAAGGGCAAGAAGGCCGGCAGCGGCAAGAAGGCCGCCGCCAAGACCCCCCCCGCCGCATGACCACCGCCCTCATCGTCGCCGCCGGCAGCAGTCGCCGGATGGGTTTTAACAAGCTGCTCGCGCCCCTCGCCGGCGTGCCGGTGCTGCGCCGCACGCTCGCCGCCTTCCAGGCCTGTGCGGGCATCGACGCCATCCTCGTGGTGGCCGGCGACGAAGCCGCCGCCGCTGTGCGCGAGTGGCAGGCCGAGGGCGGGCTCGACAAACTGCAGGCGATCTTGCCCGGCGGAGCGGAGCGGCATCTGTCGGTCTGGGAGGGCCTGCGCGCCTGCACGCCCGGCACCGAGTTGGTGGCCGTGCACGACGGTGCCCGTCCGCTCATCGCCCCGGCCCAGATCGAGCGCTGCCTTGCCGCCGCGCGCGTCCACGGCGCCGCCGCCTGCGCGCGGCCGCTCACCGAGACCCTCAAGCGCGCCGATGCCAACGGCGTCATCACCGGCTCGATCGAGCGCGAGGGCGCCTGGATCATGGAGACCCCGCAGGTGTTCCGGCTCGACCTGCTGACGCGCGCCTACGAAGCCGTGCTGAGCGAGGGTCGCCTCGTCACCGACGAGGTTTCCGCCGTGCAACATCTCGGCGCCCCGGTGCACGTCGTCGTCAACGACGGCCCGAATCCGAAGATCACCTTTGCGGCGGATCTGGCGTTGGCGGAGAAGATGTTGTGAAGCCTCTCTTCCGGCGATGCGGATCCCATCCAAGCAGGGCTAGGGCATGGACGGTTGAAACCAAAGCAGACACTCAAGTGACATGAAGGTGGGATTGACCCTGGAGTCGGGTGGTGAGCCGAGTGGATTCGCGACTTGGCCCCTCTGCAGACTCACGCTGATCGATGGTCAGTTTGTCGTGGAGGTGCCCAAGTGGATTCAATCCATCCTCGGATGGCCTGATGGCCGCTTTGTCGTCAAGCGCGGTTCTTCTTGGCACGAGGTTCCATCCGGGATCCTGTTCATCCGGTGCGAACTGGAGTGCGAGCACGCGTCGAATCTGAAAATCAGCCTCTTCATTCCCCGATGGCAGCATCGGAAGCTGGATGCGTGGAGAGCAGCGATGAAGATCGAGCGGTCTTTTTAGCGGTGTTCTTGGGGCCGGCGCCTCAAGTTGGCATCCTGCGACCCCAACCCCGCCCTCT
>DAIUCN010000002.1:120490-128250 GCA_036846165.1 Prosthecobacter sp. | reverse complement strand
CTACCTCATCCCTTTTCTCTCATTCAAGCCGTTCTAGTTTCAGGGAGGCAGGTCACCGCTTCGAGCGCACACTCTCCAACCTGCAACGTGCCATCGACTCCCTTCCTGCCTTGATCCTGTTCGACAACTCTGACCTCTCACAACCCTATCGCCTTGCTGCCGTGTACCAAAACGGCCAGCGAATCGGCCCTTGAGGATCACCCCTTTTGGCGACGGAGTGATCGGCCAGCCCCCTCACACCCCGCCTCCGGCCCCGCCCAGGGCCAACTCGACCCGGCCCCTTCAAAAGCAATCTCGCTTTCAATCTTCGATGGTGGCGAGCTGATCCAGGATGCGTTGGTGAAACTTCTCCCTGGCCCGCCCAAGAGAGGGAAAAAGACGGGGCCGGAAGATTTGGGAGCATGGATGCGTGCCCTGAGCCCGTTGATGGTCCATCGCCATGAATCGCCGTTTGCTCTTCCTTTTCAGCGCCCTGTCTCTTGTCGCCTCCGTTCAGGCCCAGACGGACGATCCGAAGCCGCTCATTGCGAACGCCTTGAACGCGGTTGGCGGCGAAGCCAGGCTGCTCAAGATCTTTCGTTTCAAGGAGATCTTCCACTTTGGCAGCACCCCGGAACCCGCCGAAGGCAAAAAACGCTCCACGCGCGAGTCGGTCTTCTGCCAGCCGGACCTCTGGTGGCTTGGCAAGAAGGAGCGGGGTGAGGAGCCGGCCAAGGATGACGTGCGTGCCTGGTCGCTGGATCTGCTGGTCGATGGAACCTCCACCTTCGAAATCATCCCCGACCTCACCGATGAGGGCAAAACCTGCGCCGGTCTTCGTGTCAGCGGCAGCGTGACGCCCGCCATGGATTTCTATTTCGACAAGGAGACTCATCTGCTTCATCGGCTCGACTGGCGCGGCGATTTTTACCGCTTCAGCGAGTGGAAGGAGCATGATGGTCTCAAGTACGCCAGCAAAACGATCCTCTTCAAGCTCAAGGACGGCAAGCCCTGGTTCTTCCACGAAATCACCGAGATCGAACGCCTCGCCGAGCTGCCCGAGGGGCTGCGAAAACCCACCAGCTGACTGCGACCCGTGGCGGGGGCGAAACTGGAGCCTGGTGGTTGAGGTTCCCCGCAGGCTTTTGGCCATGACCGCAGGGGATCTAAACCGCTTTCCGAGCCGTCAGGGGCTTATGGAGGCGAGGGCGGGAATCGAACCCGCGCATTCCGGTTTTGCAGACCAGTGCATTACCACTTTGCTACCTCGCCAGTTCACCGAAGTGAAAGGTCAATCTAAACGGTGTAGGACGGGTGTCAATGCCGGCGGAGGGGAATTCTCCGCCGGCGCTTCGTTTTCAGGTCAGGGCACAAACTTGATCGTGCCGACCTGGCCGGCGGCCATGGCAGCGTGCTGGGCGTCGCTGCAGGCGCTGTCGATCGGCGCGTCCGGGGCGGCATCGCTCGGGGCAATCAGGCCCTGGGCGATCATCCACTGCTCGACTTCCTCGCCGCTGATGTCGGGCAGCATGGTGCCGTCGATCTCGACGCAGGGGCTGAGCGGCTGGCCGCTCTTTTGCTCCATTTCCCAGCGGAAGGCCGGGTTCTTGATGATGTCCTTCTCCTCGTAGGCGAGGTCGTACTTGCGGAAGATGGCGCGGACGCCCTCGCTCCAGCCACAGTAGGTTTTCAGGTAGGCGGTGATTTTCGGGGTGCTCATGGCGGTTCTTGGATTGGCTAAGGTTGTTACGTTCGTCGCGACTGTCCAGTCGCGACGGCAGGGTCAGCGGAAGAATTTTTTGGCCTTCTCGAAGAAGCTTTCCTCCATTGAAGAGGAGTGGGTTTCGCCAAAGGTCTTGGCGAAGGCCTCGAGGTGGCCGCGCTGTTCGGCGTTGAGCTGGGTCGGTACGGCGATCTGGACATGGACGTACAGGTCGCCGTGGCGGTCTTCGCCAAGGGTTTTCACGCCCTTGCCGCGCAGGCGGAAGGTGGTGCCATTCTGGGTGCCGGCCGGGATCTTGAGGTTGGCCTTGCCTTCCAGGGTCGGCACGGTGACCTCGCCGCCGAGGGCGGCGGTGGTGAAGGACAGTGGCATCTGGCAGTGCAGGTCGTCGCCCTCGCGCTCGAACACCTCGTGCTGGCGGACGTGGATGACGATGTAGAGGTCGCCGGCAGGGCCGCCCTTGGCGCCGTGGTCGCCGTTGCCGCTGGAGCGCAGGCGCGAGCCGTCCTCGATGCCGGCAGGCACCTTGACGCGGACCTTGGTGCGCTCCTTGGCACGGCCGGTGCCGGCGCAGGCGCGGCAGGGGTCGCTGACCACCTCGCCGCTGCCCTGGCAGTCGGGGCAGGCCTGTTGAATCTGGAAGAATCCGCGCGAGGCGATGACCTGACCGGCGCCGCCGCAGGTGCCGCAGGTCTTTTTGCCGGCACCGCTGGCGGAACCGCTGCCCTGGCACTTCTTGCAGCTGCTCTGGCGTTCGTACTCGATCTCGCGCTCGCAGCCGTGGGCGGCCTCCTCGAGGGTGATCTCCATGCCGTAACGCAGATCGCTGCCGCGCTGGGGGCCGTCGCGACGCTGACGTCCGCCACCTCCACCGCCAAAAAAGCTTTCGAAAATGCCGCCGCCGCCACCACCACTGAAGACTTCGCGGAAGATGTCGAAGGGATCGTGGAAACCGCCGGCACCCCCGGCTGCGGGACCGCCCATGCCGCCAGCGAAGGCCTGATGGCCGTAGCGGTCGTAGGCCGCGCGCTTTTGATCGTCACTGAGCACCTCATAGGCCTCGCCGACCTCCTTGAACTTGTCCTCGGCGGCCTTGTCGCCCGGGTTTTTGTCGGGGTGAAACTTCACCGCCAGCTTGCGGTAAGCCTTCTTGAGGTCGTCGGCGGAGACGTCGCGGGACACGCCCAGCACTTCGTAGTAATCGCGTTTGTCAGCCATGAGGATCAGGCGGCGGGGGTGACGGGACCGGAGGAGACGACGACGCTGGCGGCGCGCAGCAGGCGTTCCTTGAGCTTGAAGCCGCGGCGGGTGACGCGCAGCACCGTGCCTTCGGGCACGTCGGCGGAAGCCTCCTGGGCGACCGCGTCATGCAGGTTGGGATCGAAGGCGCGGCCGAGGGCCTCGACTTCCTGAACGCCCATGTCGCGGAGGAAATCGGCGAGCTGGCGCTGGACCATGCTCATGCCCATGAAGATCATGGAGGTCTCCGATTCGGCGCGGGCGGCTTCCAGACCCATCTCGAAATTGTCGAGCACGGGCAGGATCGAGCGCAGCAGGTCGGCGTTGGCGTAGGCGCGGGTTTCCTGGGCCTCACGGGCGGCGCGCTTGCGGAAGTTGTCGAGTTCGGCGGCGTTGCGGTAAGCCAGATCCTTCCACTGGGCAGCTTCCTGGAGGGCCTGGGCGAGGGGATCGGCGGCCGTTTCCGGTGCGGGAGCGACGGCCGGCTCGGCGGCCGGCTCCGTGGCGGCGGGCGGTGCTTCTTCGGGGGGGCAGTTCTCGTTCGTCATGGGTCGCTTTTTTGAAGGAAAGGGGAATCGGACGGGATTCCGGGGGAAGCGACTATGGCGTCTTCTGCAGGGCAATCAAGGTGATGTCGTCCAGCGAGCGGCGTCCGCCGAGGAATTTTTCGACATCGGCGATGAGGCCATCGACCACGGCCTTGGGCCCCTGCGGGGCGAGCAGGGCCAGGTTGCTGCGCAGGCGTTCCTCGCCGTACTCGAGACCTTTGGTGTCGAGCGCCTCGTTGATGCCGTCGGTGTACAGCAGCAGGCAGTCGCCGGGGCGCATGATGAAGTCGAGGTTCTTGGTGACGCGCTCAAAGACGTCGCCCTTGTCGATGCCGACGGCGAGGCCGCCGCTGTGCAGGGTTTCGATGGCGCCGGTGTCGCGTCGCCAGAGAACGGGCAGGGTGTGGCCGGCGCGGGCGAGGGTGACACGGTCATGCACCGGGTCGAACACCAGGTAGATCATGCTGACGAACATGTCCTCGCGGATGTCGGGGGCGATGTGGCGGTTGACCGAGGCGAGCACCTCGGCCGGCGAGGCACCCGCGGGCGCGGCGCAGCGCAGCACACTGCGGCACATGGCCGTGATGATGGCGGCGGCCGGTCCCTTGCCGGAGACATCGGCGATGACGGCGCCCCAGCGGCCCTGGTCGAGCGGGATGAAGTCGTAGTAGTCGCCGCTGAGCACGCGCGCGGGGATGTTGCGGCCGGCGATGAGGTAGCCGGGCAGCTCGGGATCGTGGTCGGGCAGGAGGATGCGCTGGATCTCGCTGGCGGCGCGCAGTTCGGCCTCGATGTGTTTTTTTTCGGTGGCCGCCTGATGGGCCATGACGTTGGCGAGGGCGAAGGCGGACTGTTCGACGAGGGATTTGAAGACCTCAAAGTCGTTGCTGTTGTAGATGAGCCGCTCCTTGGGGCGGGTGAGGACGAGCACACCGAGGCTGCCGCCACCAAAATTGAGCGCCCCAATCATGATCGAGACGTTGTTCTGGAAGCTGGACGCGCTGGCGCCGAGGCGCTGATCTTTGCGCAGATCGGCGATGACCTCGGAGTTGCGTTCGCTGAAGACGTTGCCGATCAGGCCCTCGTCGGGGCGCACGGTGTGCAGGCGCAGGAAGCTGAGCAGGCTGTCGGGGTTCTTTTTGCCGAGGGCGGCGATGCGCTCGGGCAGGTCGGTGAGCGGTGGGCAGTGGTCGGAGTAGTAGCGCGGCACCAGGGCCTTGCCGGCGTCGTCGAGCAGATAGAGGGCGCCGCCATGGCTTTCGGTGACCTGCATGGCGCCCTTGACGATGAGCCGATGCAGGGCGGCGTGGGAGTCCTCGCGGGTGATTGCCTCGCCAAGATCGTGCAGGAAGCCGAACATGCGGCGTTCCTCCTCGACAATGGCCAACTCTTCGGCGCGCAATTCCTCGAGAGCGTGGTCCTTTTTGCGGTTGATGACCACCAGGGCGGTCACGCAGACGGCCAGCAGCAGAATGATCGCGGTGAGGAGGATGGGGGTCATGTTGGCGGGCCCGCACGCTTCACCTGAAGCGCGCCCGGGCATTCGGGTCGGCGCGGTTACGGGGCGGGCCGCGGCGGCTCGTGGATCTCCTGTTCGAGAAAGTGGATGACGTCGCTGAAGCGCTGCTGGTTGGTCGTGCTGAGGCCGGAAAGGCTCTGATGCGCCTCGAGAACGTGGCGGGCCTGCTCCTGGCGACCCGCCTCGCCGCTTTCACCGCAGGTGGCGAGCAGCTGGCAGGCAATGCGCCGTTCCTCGGGCCAAGCGCTGCCGTCGGCGTCGACCTGCATGACATGGTTGAGGCCGAGATCGGCGAGCAGTTGCAGGTTGCGGGCGTTGGCGTTGAGGATGCTGAAGCTGCCGCCGCTGCGGTTGCGCAGGGCGATGGCCGCATAGGTCAGTGTGCCGAGAAAGGTGGAATCCATGATCGGGCAGCGCTCGAGGTCGACGACCAGATCGCGCGCTCCGGCCTGAAGCACGGCTTGGAAGGCACGCTTCACCTGAAGCGAGCACAGGAAGGTGCCCTTGCCCTCAACGCGCAGCCAGAAGACTCTGCCGATCCAGCCTACCAAGATGGTTGTGGGGGGTGTCACGGGCGGAACGGCGGTCACGGCGGCAGGTTAGAACGGGCAGGGGTGCGACGCGTGACAGGCCGCTGTGCGGCGTCGTTTCAGGCGAGTCTGGACTTCAGCATTCATGGCACTCAGTTCCAGAGATACGATTGCTGGCTGGCCAATTCCTGCTCACCGCGCAGCAGACGCACGCGCCAGGCGGTGATTCGTCCATCGCCGTGGTAGGAGCTGCCGGTGACCTGGAAGTGGCTGACATTTCTGCGCCCTGGAGCTTCATTCGTGAGTTCCTGACTCTTGATCTCCAAACCGGTGTTCGCCTGACGGTATTCAAAAACCAGCCGAACCGGCTGGGTGCGGTCGTCGGCGCGCCAGAAGATCGTGTAGTAGTGGCCCTGGCGGTCGACCGTCTCGGCCTTGGTCACTGCGCCGTACAGATGGTAATCACGCTCGAAGGCAACGGCGGGATCCAGCGTGCGTGTGACCACACCCGGGCCGAGGTGGTAGTAGTTGACCTTGGTGATCCGCCCGCCGGAACCCATGCTGACCGAAGTGCAGGCTGCCAGCAGGGACAAGGTCAGCGCGGCGAGCAGGAGCCGGTACGGGGAAAAGTGGGACATCACGGGGGCCATGAAACAAACGCCATTATTCCGTTGGCACGGGCAATGTCAACGCCGCCGATGACGGGTTTTGTGCTCGGTCGGCCTGGATCATGTGAATGAAAATCCTGTGGCAGCGTCAGAGAGGAAGGAACCTCATTGCCACCATGAAACCGTTTCACCCCTCTGCCGCCGCCCTGCTTCTGCTCCTGCTGGCCGGCTGCGATGTTGCCGGCCCTGGGGACAGTGCCCGGGCCGAACTGGAGCAAGCCGCCGCCGATCTGGAGGCGCGCAGCGCGCAACTGCAGGCGGAAATCGCCGCCCTGCGCGATGGCGAACAGCAGAATGCCGAATTGAAGGCCCGCTTGGAGTCTCTTGAGGCTGAAAACCGGCGCCTTCAAGCCGAGGCGGAAGCGGCGCGCCAGCAGTCCGCTGCCGTACCGGCACCGGTGAACCGGCCGCCAACTGGCGCTCCACCGGTGGCCGTGCGGCCGCCACCGGTAAACCAGCCTTGGCTTGAGCCGACCGCCGATTATTCGCCCTTTTACGAACCGTTGGCACCGCACGGTCGCTGGCTGGAGGTTGACGGCTACGGCTACGCTTGGCGGCCCCACCTTGCCGCACAGCCAACCTGGCGCCCTTATCTCGATGGTCGCTGGCTGTGGAGCGATTACGGCTGGACTTGGAGCAGCCATGAGCCCTTCGGCTGGGTCTGCTACCATTACGGTCGCTGGGTGCGGCTGTCGCGCCATGGCTGGGTTTGGGTGCCCGGTCGTGAGTGGGCGCCGGCCTGGGTTTCCTGGCGCACCGGTCCGGATTACATTGGCTGGGCACCCCTGCCGCCCGGCCCCTCGTTCAGCCTGACGATCGTCTCCTCCGACTGCGACCTAGCCTACGGGCTCAGCCCAAGCAGCTACTGCTTCATCGAAACCAGCCGCTTTGGCAGCCGGAGTTACCTCAGCTTGAACCTATCGCTCACTCAAGTCACCCGCGTCTTTGCCGGCACGATGAACGTCACCCGCCTGGTCCGGCTCGATCGGCCGGAGGGGCGATTGTTCGCCCATCGTGGCGGGCCTGACCACACTTGGTATGAGCAGCGCTTTGGTCGCCCGGCACCGCGCGCGGAGGTGCGCCTGCAGGATCGTTTCGACCCGCGCCTGCTCGCAGCCCGTGAGGAACGTGGAGGGGTGCTGACCGTGGCTGCCGCGCCGCTGCCGGAACGTCGACCGGATCGCACACCGCCGCGGCCGCGTGAGATCGAGCGCATCAGCCGACCCGTTCTCGAGGACACTTGGGCGGAGGTGCCGGCGGCCAGTCGGCAGAACCTGCGCGAAATCATTCAGCGCCAGGCGAGGGATCCACAGCCAGTCGTTCGTCCCGCCGAGCCTTCGCAAGCTTCCTCAGGAGCCACGCCGTCGCCGGCAGCTTCGGCAGAAGCCTCGCGCCGTCGTGCCGAGGAAGCCCTGCAGCGCGCCCAGGAGGCCCGCAAGATGGACGAGCAGCGCAAGGCCGAGCCGGCACGTGAAAACGAGGCTTCGGCGTCTCGCCGCCGTGCCGAGGAAGCCCTGCAGCGCGCCCAGGAGGCCCGCAAGATGGACGAGCAGC
>DAIUCN010000002.1:0-120390 GCA_036846165.1 Prosthecobacter sp. | reverse complement strand
GCAAGGCCGAGGAAGTGCGTCGCAACCAGGAAGCCCTGCAGCGCGCTCAAGAGGCCCGCAAGATGGACGAGCAGCGCAAGGCCGAAGCTGCTCGCAAGGCCACGGAGCAGGCAGCGCAGCAGAGAACTGCGGAATTGCGGCGCAACCAGGAGGCTCTTCAGCGTGTGCAGGAGAGTCGTCGCATGGACGAACAACGCAAGGCGGAGGCGGTGCGCCAGGCCAATGAACAGGCGGCCCAGCGTCGCGCCGAGGAAATGCGCCAGCGTGCTGAACTGTCGCGCCGTAACCAGGAGGCCCTGCAGCGCGCCCAGGAAAGCCGACGGATGGACGAACAGCGCCAGGCCAATGAACAGGCGGCCCAGCGCCGCGCCGAGGAAATGCGCCAGCGTGCTGAACCGTCACGGCGCAACCAGGAGGCTCTGCAGCGCAGCCCGTCGAGTCCCCAGCCTGAGTCGTCGGCCTCGCGTCGCCGAGAGCTTTGAGCCGCAGCATTTCCGCGTGGCGCAGAAGCATTCGCCGGCTTATGATGCAAAGTCATGAGCCTATCGCGCCGCGTTTTTACCGCCGTTCTGGTCCTTGTCAGTTTGGCTGCCTGTCAACACGCTCCCGAGGGGAGTGAGACGCGACCTGCTGGTGTCAACGTCCTGTCGAAGGCGGAGCTCGACAAGGCCCTGCGCGGGGCTGTGCGATTTGACCGCCACGTGAAACCCGTGCTTGAGGCCAAGTGCCTGGCCTGCCACCAGGTCGAGGCGATGCCTGGGCGACTCAGTCTGGAGAGCCGTGAGGCAGCCTTGCGCAGTGGCACGCTCGGCGTGTTCATTGTTCCCGGTCGCCCTCAGGAGAGCCGCTTTCTGCAAAACTTGTCGAAGTCCCACGCCGTGGCCATGCCGCCGGTGGGCGAGACGTTGACGCGCGAGGAGGAGCAGGTGCTGAGTCGCTGGATTGCTCAGGGAGCCGAATGGCCCGCTGGAGGTGCCGGCCGTTTGCGCACGCCCTTTTGATCGGTCAAGCCGCCATGGATCCTCAATTCTTTCATGGACGTCGCCGCAGGTGATGGCATTTTAGCTGCTGCCCAAATTCTTTTCCTTCGTCCCTGATGCGCCCCCGTCTGTCCAGGAGAACCGTCGACGCCCGAGTCCATCCGGCCGCGATCGTGCTGCTGGCCCTTGCTGCCAGTGCGGCACTTTTCTTCATTGTGACGAAGCCGCGCCTGCAGCCGGCGATGCCTGAGCCAACGGTATCGGTGCCGTCCCCGTCCGCCCCGCCTGCGCCGGTGGTCATGCCTGCACCGGCTCCCGTGGCACCGAAAACGCCGCCGCCTGCGCCCCCGGCTGACCGCTTTGGTTTTGCCCGTCCGCTTGATCTTGGCCGGGAAATGGCGCGCAGTCTGGCCACCGCCGACTTTGAACGTGCCGGTCGCCTGGCCTCCGTCGCAGACCCCGCCCAGGCCAGGCAGATCGCCGAACTTTTTCAGAACCTGGCGCGTGACCTCAAGGTCAAGATCGGCCGGGAGGATCAGGTGGAGTTGCTAGGTTTGGTCGCCGACAAGACCCGCCTGGCTCTGCCACTGACAGTTCCGGGGCACGATCAGCCGTTGCGATTGGAACTCGACCTTGAACGCGATGCCAAAATGGGCTGGAAGATCACCTCCCTGCAACTGCCCAGGGAACTGGCCATGGCGCTGCCCGAACCCGCGTCCATGGAGGTAGCCCCGGGCAATCCGACCAGAGCGGCCGAACCGGCCGCTCTTTCCCCACCTCTGGTTCGAGTCGAGGCTCATCCCGATGCCCTGAGTTTTGCCAGCGAGTTCGTCCGTGTCCTGCTGCGCCATGATTTCAGCGCTGCCCGTCGCCTGGTGGATGAAAGCAAGGTGACCCCGCAGCGTCTGGCCGCCCTGTGCATCGTCTTCGAGGAGGGGCGCTACGAGATGAAGCCGGAGCGGCCTCTGATTGTCACGGTGGCCAATCCCGAGGTCGCCTGGGTCATTGCCCAGGTGCAGTCGCCGTCCCTGGGGCAATCGACCGAATTTGGCCTGGAACTTCAGCGCACCGGCACCGACAGGCCCTGGCAGGTCAAGGGGCTGAACCTTTCTGAAATCCTCGGTTCCTTTGCCGCCTCCGTCGGCAAACTCGGTGTGCCCTACACGCCGATCGTTAAAAATCCGCGTGGCGGGGAATCGCTCGCCCTGTATTTTGAGTATGATCGCGCCGAGTTGCACCCGCGTGCCCTCAAACAGCTCGAGATTGTTGCCGGATTGCTCAAATCCGACACCTCCCGCAAGCTGCGCATTGCCGGTCACACCGATGCCAAGGGCACCGAGAACTACAACATCCAGCTTTCACGCGCCCGCGCGGAGGCCGTCAAGCACGGCTTGGCGTCGCTGGGCGTCTCTGCCGAACAGATTGTCACCACGGGTCTTGGCACTGCCCAGCCACTGGGCCCCAACCAGAAAGCGGACGGTTCCGACAACCCCGAGGGGCGCTCGCGCAACCGTCGCGCGGAGATCTTTCTGGACTTCTGAGTCGGTGCGGCCACTTCGACACCGCCGGTCTGGCCGGCTGTGATGCCCGGCAGTTCGTGTGCCTCGCCTGTCGGTCCGCGCATCCCATGATACAGGTGGTGCCCGGTGTGACAGGTCACGCGTTTCTGCCGGGTCTCGATGGCGCGCCCGACGGTCAGGCGGCATTCCGGCGTAAAAAAAACGCGGACCGAAGTCCGCGTTTCGTGGAATGGACTTTTGCGTCCGGGTTACCAGCCCTGAGTGCGGGTGTAATCCATCTGCGACGCGAAACCGATCTGGGGGGTGAACTCGGTGTAACCCCACCACGGATCGGTGACGTCCTTGATGTGGTAAGGCGGACGGTAGGTGCGCTTCCAGGTCGGCTGCGGGAAGGTGGCGACTTCGTAGACGCCATAGCCGAGACGCACGGTCGCGCGCTTCATGCCTTCCACGATGGCGTCGGTGAAGGCGGCCTGGCCACCCTCGGCGCGGTTGACACGCTGCCAGACATTGAAGGGCTCCGTCCATCCGTAAAGAATGTTGCCAACGCCACGGCTGAGTTTGCGGCTCCAGTTGTAGTGGTGTCCGGGAGGGGACTGAATGTCGGCAAGGGCCACGCTGCAGAGCGTCAGGCCGGCGAGGAGTGTCAGGGCAATGCGATTTTTCATGCGGGTTCCAGAGAAATAGCAAGCTGGCCGCCCGGCTGGCAAGAAAGATTCTCACATTTTTTCAAATCATCCGGAGTTCCGAGGCTTCCGTTGCGCCTGAACAAGGTTTCCGTTGCCACGACCGCCGTGCGCTCTAGGTTCTACCTCCCATGAATTCCGAGGCGCAAAAACTGGTGGATGCCGGCAAACTGACAGCGGCAGACGGCGAAAAATTGACCCTGCTTGAACCCGGCACCTTCTGCCAGCACAAGAGCTGGGGGGTCGGCCGTGTCGCCGAATGGGATCTGCTGGGCGATAAAATCATTCTTGATTTCGAAGGCAAGCCCGGGCATGCCCTCAAGCTGTCGTTTGCCCTCAATTCGCTGGAGGTGCTGCAGCCCGACCACTTTTTGGCCCGCCGCCTTGCGGACCCGGCCGCGCTCAAGGCCATGGCCAAGGACGATGTCACCGGATTGGTGGAACTGGCCCTCAAGTCGGCCGGTGGCAAGCTCGCACTCGACGACCTCGAACGCCTGGTCCAACCCCATGTGGTGCCCGCCGCCGACTACAAGAAGTGGTGGGATGCCGCCAAGAAGACCCTCAAGAGCGCTCGTCACATTGTGGTGCCCGCCAAACGCGCCGATCCGCTGGTGCTGCGCGACAGCGAGGAAAAGGCAGGTGACGGCATGGTGCGCTCCTACCTGGCTGCGCGTGATCTCAAGGGCAAACTGACCGGGCTGGCGCTGATCCAGAAGGACCTCGATCTCTTTGAGGAAGCAGCACGTGAGTTGCTGCCGGTGTTTCAGGACATCTCTGACACGGTGCGCAAGGCCTGGCGCCTGCACCTCAAGGAAAGTCTGCAGATGCTGCTTTCGCGCGATGAATTGGTCGAATCGATCCGTGGCGCCGCCCTGCCCATGGGCTCCATGAAGGTCGCTGACCTGATCAGCGAGGCGCGCAGCCTGCTCGCCGAATCGATCGGCGGTCTGCCAGTCGGCCTGCTCGGACGGATGTACCGCGCCTTTCCGGAAGCCTTCGCCGAACGCGCCTGGGTGCCGGAAATCCTCAACCACCTCAGCCGCACCGGCGGTCGTGCGGTGGCGGAGATCGCGGTCGTGCTCGACGCCAACGATGAACTCGACGTGCTGGCGGAATTCCTCAAGAAGTCGGTGCGCAACCGCAACCTGACGACCGACCTGCTCATCTGGATCTGCAAGGAACGCAAGGGACTGGCCGAGTCGGTGTTCGACATCGACCTTGCCAACGCCATTCTCGATTCCCTGGAGCACGATCACGTTCAGGGCGGTCCCAAGCGCACGGGTCGCCTGAGTGATCTGTTGTCCGACGACAAGACCCTCATCCATGAACTGGTCATCGAGACCGAGGAAGACGAGGTGAAGCGTTTCGCCAAGCGCATTCTTGGCACGGTTGCCTTCGACGAACTGACGCGGCGCTCGCTCATGGCCCGCATCATCAAGGCGCGGCCTGAGATGGAGGCGCTCATGTCTGAAAACGCCGGTCCGCGCGAGGACAACAGCCTGATCGTTTCCTGGGAGAGCCTGGAGCGCAAGAAGCAGGAACTGGAAGAGCTCGTCAGCGTCAAGATTCCCCAGAACAAGCACGACATCCAGATCGCCCGCGCCGAGGGCGATCTGCGCGAGAACGGCGGTTACAAGGCGGCCCGCGAGCAGCAGGCCGTGCTGCTGCGTCTGCAGAGCAAGATGGAACGCGAACTGCGCCTGGCCCGCGGTACCGACTTCGCCAATGCCCCTGCCGACAAGGTGGGCATCGGCACCGTGGTCGAGTACGAGGCGCCAGGCAGTGGTCAGACTGAGACCCTCACCATCCTCGGTGCCTGGGATGGCGACGTTGAAAAGAACATCGTTTCCTACCTGTCCGAGATCGCCAAGGCCTTCATCGGCAAGGCTCCCGGCGAGAGCGCTGAAATTCCCTCGGAAACCGGTGCCCTGCGCACGGTGAAAATCGTCTCGGTGCGCCCCTACAACACGACGACGGCCTGACGGCCGTTTGACGGGCTGTCAGGGCCAGTTGCGCAGCAGGTCGTGCCCCTCGCGAAAGCGCGGGGCCAGGGCCAGGCTTTCCAGCAGGTGGCGTTTGCCGCGTGCCGGATCGCCGGTGCGCAGCAGCACGGCCAGCTGATAGTGATGCCGGGCTGCGCCGCCCGGATCAAGCCGAAGCAGGCGCTCGCGCGCGGTCACGGCCGCCGGAGTGTCGCCCGTGGCTTCGGCCGCCTCGGCCAGCGCGCGCTGGGGGCCGGGCAGGAAGGGGTTCAACGCCAGCGCCCGTGCCGCGTTCAGACGCACGTCCGCCCAGTCGCCGGCCGCGGCGTCGTGTTCGATCAGTTCCTGGAAAATCGCCATGGCCGAAGGTTCGCCCGCCGCGATCCGCCTCAGCACCTCGCGTCGTTCATCCGCGCGGCCGATCTTGTCGAGAATCAGCGCCTGCCAGGCGTGGCCGCCCTCGGTGCTGAAATCCTCCGGCAGCAACTGCGTCAGCTTCGCGGCAAGCGCCAGCGCCTCGTCCCAGCGCTGGCCATCGAGATGCCCACGCAGGGCAAGCCGCAGGGCCCAGAGATTGTCGGGATGTTTTTCCCGGTAGGCGGCCAGCGATTCGGCATCAAGCGGGTTGACCTCCTCCGGCCCGGGTTTGCTCCAGTCGGCCCCAGCCCCGAAGGCGCGTGCGAGCTTTTTCAAATGGCGGTCAAAATCCTTTTCCAGCGCCTCCATGGGTTCAGTGTGGGCGGCAATCGCCTCGTTGACGCGTCGACCCGTCGCCATGTCGGCGAGCACGCCGCGCAGCGCCTCCTGGCCGAAGCGTTCGACCAGGTAACCAATCACCAGGCTCGACTGGTAGTAGGCAAAGGACAGGTGCTCGGGGCTGGGCGGGTTGAGGAAGGCGGCGCTGAGCTGGCTGACCGGCAGGGCGGCGTCCTCCTCGAGGATGAAGCGACGGAAATCCGCGTTCATGCGCATGCCCCAGGCGGGGTCGCGCAGGGTTTCTTCATGGACACTGATGCCTTCGCTCAGCCAGCGCGGCATCTTGTTGCGGGTCAGGCTGAGGGTGACGACATGGCAGTACTCGTGCCAGAGCGTGGCCTCCCAGTTGTTGCGGCCGTGGGCCAGGCTGCCCGGGCTGTTCATGGTGATGACCGTGCCAAAGCAGACGCCGAGCAGGCCCTGGCCGCCGAGGCTGCCAAAGGTGCGGATGGCGAAATCCTGCTGGGAATCGAAGAACTCGACGAGCACCGGCCGCTTCTGCTCGAAGCCATATTTGGCGCCGAGCTGGGACTTGGCCTCGCGCAGGAGTTCCAGGGCGCGGCTGCCATAGACCGGCCAGTCGCGCGCAGGCATCTTCAGGACAAAATCGTCGGCCCGCTGGGTGACAAAGCCGCGCATTTGCGCCTCAAGGCGGCCGACGTTGTGGGCCTGGACATCGAAGGCGTCCTCGGCGCGGATGGCGGCGGCCAGTTTCCAGGCCTCATCCTCCTCGCCCAGGCGCAGCAGGTCGTGGCAGAGCTGCACCTTGGCGGGCAGGTAGCCGCCGTCGAAGGCGAGCGCGCGGCGCTGGTGCTCGGCGCCCTCGGCGAAGCGGTAGGCGCGCGACAGCACGCGGCCGATGACGTGATCGACCGCCGGATTCTGGTCCCAGAGCTGCAGGCCGGCGTCGCGGGCGCGGCTGAACTTGGCTTCATCGGCGGCGTTCAACCGCGCGACGGCGGCGCGCAGGGCCCAGGCCTCGGGATGGTTCTCGCGCAGGTCGAGCACCTTCTGGATCGCGCCCTCGGCATCGAGGTATTTTTCGGCGCGGATCAGGCTTTCCGCCCGCAGCAGCAGGGCGCCGGCATGGACCGGATTGACCTCGAGCACGCGGTTGAGGTTTTCCGCCTCCTTTTCGCCATCGCTGCCGGCAAAGGCGCGCGCCAGGCCAAAGCGCAGGCCGGTGGTTTCGCCATGGGCCTTGAGCCCGGCCCGGAACACCTCGGCCGCCCGCTGCGGATCGTGCTTGGCCAGGGCCAGTTCACCCTCGGCCAGCCAGGCAGCCTCCAGCTTGGCGTCCTGTTTTTGGGCAACCTGATAGTACTGGGCAATGACCTTGCGCGGATCGGCGCCGAGGGCGAGCGCGGCCTTGCCGAGCACCACCCAGTCGGCCGCGCTCCGCGCCTTGGCGGGCTTGGCGCGCGCCGCCGCATCGATGTCGCGCAGGGCCTGGTCGGCAAGGTCGCGCCGGCCGAGGCGCAGGGCGTTGTCGTGCTGGAGCCACAGCAGTTCGAGATCGCCGGGAAAGGTCTTCACCGCCAACTGCACCGCGTCGCGCGCCTCCACCTCGCGCCCCAGTTCCATGAGGGCGCGCACGCGCAGGCGACGCCAGTCGGGCGCTTTCAGGCCGCGCTCGACCGCGGCTTCGCAGATGCGCGCGCAGAGTTCGTAGTCGCCGGTCTCCAGCAGGTGGGCGACCGGTCCCAGGTTGCGTTCCTCGAAGAGCTGTTCGAGGTCGAGTTGCTGGCCGGCGCCGGGGTGGGGCAGGGCCAGGAGCAGCCCGGCCAGAAGCGGAAGAAGGCGGCGCGTCATCCTCCATCCAACGCGGCTGCGGGGTCGATTGTCGCGCAAAAACTGCGGGCGCAAATCCCTGATGACTCACCCGCGACCGCGCCGTATTGGAAGTTCGCATGATCCGCTCCCTCCTCCTGGTCCTTGGTCTGGCCGTTTCACTGGCCGCCGCGCCGCCGGCGCAAAAGCGCCTGCTGTTCCTTGGCGACAGCATCACCTACGGCGGCACCTACGTGCAGATCGTCGAAGCGGCGCTCATCGCCGGGCATCCGGACACGGTCTGGGAGGTGCTCAACCTCGGATTGGCGAGCGAGACGGTTTCGGGCCTCTCGGAAGAAGGCCATGCCAACGGCCAGTTCCCACGCCCCGACCTGCATGAGCGCCTCAATCGCGTGCTCGCCGCGGTGAAACCGGAGCTGGTCATTGCCTGCTACGGCATGAACGACGGCATCTACCACCCGCTCGACGAGGCGCGCACCCGCGCCCACCGCGAGGGCCTGCTGAAGCTGCGCGCTAAGGTTGCGGCTGCCGGCGCGCAGATCCTGCACCTGACACCGCCGGTGTTCGATCCGCTCCCGATCGCCGAGCGCGTGCTGCCAGCCGGCCTCGACGCCTATCCCAAGCCCTACGCCGGCTACGACGAGGTGCTCGCCGCCTACGCGCGCTGGCTGCTCGACCAGCGTTCCCAGGGCTGGCGCGTGCTCGACGTGCACGGTGCCATGACCGCCGCTTTGGCCGCGCGTCGCAGCGCCGATCCCGGCTTCAGCTATGCCAGGGACGGCATCCATCCCAACACCGAGGGCCACCTGGTCATGGCGCGACCCCTGCTCGCCGAATGGGGGCTGAAGGTCGATGACGCCGGCCTGCCCGCGCATCCAAACGGCGCGGCGATCTTTGAGCAGGTGAAGCAGAAGCAACTGCTGCTGCGCGATGCCTGGCTGACGGCCACGGGGCACCAGCGTCCCGGAGTCAAAGCCGGCCTGCCGCTGGCGGAAGCGCAGGCGAAGGCGGCGGTCTTGGATGCCGAGGCGCGACGCTTGGCGCGCGGGCAGGCCGGCGGTTTTCCCGGCAAGGTCAGCGACTGGAATGGCTACGCCCGCCACGACTTCGAGGTGGACGGTCATCCGGCGACCGTGGTCGTGCCAAAGCAGGTCGCCCCGGGCCAGCCCTGGGTCTGGCACGGCGAGTTCTTCGGTCACAAACCGGCGCCCGACATCGCCCTGCTCGGTCGCGGTTTCCACATCGCCTACCTGAAGGTGCCGGACCTGCTCGGCTCCCCCAAGGCGGTGCAGCATTGGAACGGGTTCCATCGCGAACTGACCGGTCGCTACGGCCTCGCTCCAAAGGTGGCCCTGGTCGGCCTGAGCCGCGGCGGCCTGTACTGCTACAACTGGGCCATCGCCAACCCGGACAAGGTCGCCTGCCTCTATGCAGACGCCCCCGTCTGCGATTTCAAGAGCTGGCCCGGCGGCAAGGGCAAGGGCAGGGGAGATCCGAAGAACTGGGCGCGTGTGCTCACTCTCTGGGGCTTTGCCGATGAGGCCGCGGCGCTGGCGGCGAAGGTGAATCCGATCGACAATTTGGCTCCCCTGGCGAAAGCCGGGGTGCCGCTGCTGCATGTCTATGGCGATGCCGATGATGTCGTGCCCTGGGAGGAAAACACCGGCCTCATCGCCGAACGCTACCGCGCCCTTGGCGGCGACATCACCCTGATCGCCAAACCCGGGGTTGGCCACCACCCGCACGGGCTCGACGACAGCACGCCCATCGTCGAATTCATCGCCCGTCACGCCGGTCGCTGAGGATGCCACCATGCAACACCGCCTGCTCGATGCCACCCAGGTGCTCGCCACGCTCGATCGTGACGGCGAACCCTACGAAGTCTGCGCCGAGGCCGAAGCCGAGCACGATCGCGCCAGTCAGATCCTGACCGTGCGGCTCAGTGCCTTTCTGCGGGCGGAGCGACAGGATCACATCGGCGAGACCTTTCGCCCAGACTGGCTGCCAGCCACGGAAACGGTCACGGAGTTGGTCGAGGCCGACGAGGCGCATGCGCTGGCCAGCGACATCTTTGCGAGTTGGAAACGCCGGGTCGCGGCGATGCTGCCCACCTGAATTCTTCGGTTGCGAGTCAGCTTCAGCGCTCCATTCCATCTTCGCCTCCCGCATGTCCTTCCTCCAGCGCCATCGCCGCAGCCTCTGCCTGCTTGCCCTGCTGCAAGTGCTGGTCGGGCCGGCCGTGCTCGGCCTGTTGCTGCTCGCCGGTGGTCTGGCCGAAGGCGATGACATGCTGGAGCGACGCGTCGTCGCCGCGCTGGTGCGATTGGAGCTCGCCGGACTGCCGGTGGCCGCTGCGGACGAAGAAGGCCTGCCGACCGAGCCGCGCCCACTTCCAGGCGTGCCGGTCAAGGTGGAGAAGGACCAGTCCTGGTCCCTCGCCGAGCTGCCCCCCCTGCGCGTGCATCCGCCGGTTGCCATGAGCCTCGGGCATGCTGGACGGCATGACCCGCCACCGCCGCGCCTCGCTCAGGCACCGCCCCTGCCGCCACCGCGGCTGAGTTGAAGACCTGCGCTCCGCCAAAGGCGGTGTGCTCCTGCTGGCTGTCGCGACCGAACTTGTCGCGCGGCATGTCGCCCGATGGGCGGTGTCTCCCTGTCTTCCACTCCCTGTTCCCATGCATTTTTCCCGCTATTTCACGCTGGCGCTTGTCGCCGCCCCTCTCGTCGCTCAAGAAGCGACTCCCGAAACCGCCAGCCCGTTGCCCACGGTGGTGGTCGAGGGCAAGGCCCGCTCGCTGCTGGGCGAAACCGACACGGCCTCGAAAGGCATCGCCACCCAGGAGGATTTTCTCTCGCGCCCCCTGCTGCGCCGTGGCGAGATCCTCGAAACCATCCCGGGCATGGTCATCACCCAGCACGCCGGCGGCGGCAAGGCCAACCAGTACTTCCTGCGCGGCTTCAACCTCGATCATGGTACCGACTTCGCCATCAGCCTCGATGGCATGCCGCTCAACTTCGTCTCGCATGCCCACGGCCAGGGCTACACCGACCTCAACCCGGTGATCCCGGAACTGATCGACAGCATCGCCTACGCCAAGGGCACGTATACCGCCGCCGATGGCGATCTGTCGTCGGCCGGCAGTGCCAACTTCCGGCTGGTCGACCGCCTGCCGCAGCACCTGCTCAAGGCGGAGATCGGCGAGTACAACTATTACCGGTCGCTCATGGCCGGCAGCCTCACCACCGGCGAAGCCTCGGCCCTAACCTACGGCCTCGAATACAACACCTACGACGGCCCCTGGGATCAGGCGGAGGAGTTCAACCGCTGGAACGGTCTGCTGCGCTGGGTGACGGGCGACGATGACCACCGGTTTGCCTTGACCTTCATGGGCTACACCGGTTCCTGGACCAGCACCGACCAGATCCCGGTCAACGGCAGTGGCGTCGGCCGGTTCGGCACGCTCGATCCCAGCTCCGGCGGCAGCAGCCAGTGCTACAGCCTGAATGCCGAACTCGTCACCCGTGAGGACGATGTCGTCACCCGCGCGAATGTGTACGGCATCCACTACGCGCTCGATCTGTTCTCCAACTTCACCTACTTCACGAGGGGCCTGGGGGGCGACCAGTTTGAGCAATCGGAGAGCCGCTGGATCTTCGGCGGCCAGGTCGCGCGCACCTGGGAGAAGCGCGAGTGGTTCGGGGTCGAGCACGACCTCACCCTCGGCCTGCAGACCCGGCATGACCTGATCGATGGCATCGGTCTGTGGAACACCCGTCAGCGCCATCGCAACGGCCTGATCCGCCAGGATGATTTGCTGCAGCACAACGCCGGGCTGTACGCGGAGGTGCAGAGCCGCTGGCTGCCGAAGTTCCGCACCGTGCTCGGCCTGCGCGGCGACCTGCATCGCTTCGAGAACCGGCGCAGCAGTCTGCCTGGCCAGGAAGGCAGCGACTGGGGCGGGCTGGTCAGTCCGAAGTTCAGCGCCGTCTTCGGTCCCTGGCAGGAGACCGAGTACTACCTCAGCTTCGGCACCGGCTTCCACAGCAACGACACCCGCGGCGTCACCGCTTCGCGGCGACCGGCCGACGCCCTCGTGCGCACGCTGGGCGGCGAAATCGGGCTGCGCACTCAGGCGGTGCCGGACCTGACCACGACCCTGGCCCTGTTCTGGCTGCGCAGCGACAGCGAGCTGATCTACGTCGGCGATGCCGGCACCAACGAACCCGGCCCGGGCTCGGAGCGCTACGGCGTCGAACTGGCCAGCTACTGGCGTCCTTGCTCGTGGTTGGGTGCCGATGCCGAAGTGGCGCTGACTCAGGCCCGCCTGCGCGGGGTTGGCAGCGACGACCTCGTGCCGAACAGCGTGCCCGT
This sequence comes from Prosthecobacter sp., assembly GCA_036846165.1. GTDB lineage: Bacteria > Verrucomicrobiota > Verrucomicrobiia > Verrucomicrobiales > Verrucomicrobiaceae > Prosthecobacter. The sequence goes on along the minus strand of DAIUCN010000002.1, from coordinate 108,303 downwards.
ACTCTTCAGCGGCGGCCTCACCCTCGGGGCCCAAGGCGAGGCCCCGGGCTGGTTTGCCGCCGCACGCGTGCGTGCCTTCGCCGGTCGACCGCTCGACGAGGCGGGTGATTTCGAAAGTCGCGACAGTTTCCTGGTCAACGCCAGCGTCGGCTATCGTCGCCAGAACTGGGAGGTGGCACTCGACTGCCTGAACCTGCTCAACCGCGCCGACAACGACATCGAGTACGCCTACGAAAGCCAGCTGCGCAACGAGGCCGCACCGGTCAACCGGGTACATGCCCACCCGATCGAGCCACGCATGTTCCGCGCCCGCGTGACCCTGCGCTTCTGATCCGTCCAGACGGGGCTGGCAAATCTCAGCCTTCCATCATGCGGCAGGCCGGCAGCCCGGCGCGCAGGTCGCGCCAGGGCGCCTCGCTCGACACGTCCTGCGGGTCGGGCACGGAGGCCAGCGCGTCGGGCAGCTTGGCGGGCGACAGGATGGCGAGGAAGACCAGCGGTTCGTCGTGCGGATTGTAGGTGGCGTGCACGACACCCGGCGGGATGTGCGCCATTTCGCCGGCGCGCAGCACGCGCTTCTCCTCGCCCACCCACTGCTCGGCGCGACCGTAGACGACGTAGATGATCTCCTCGCGGTGCGGATGGAAGTGGAAGGGGTGGCAGTGCCAGGGATCCATGTTGGCGCGGACCAGCAGCAGCTTGTCGGCCTCGACCAGGTCCGGGCGGCACAGCCACTCGTTGTGCGTCCACGGATTCGTTTCGCGGGCGGCGTCGTCGATCGTCACAAAGCGGGCAGGGGAGTCAGGCATGCCGGCACTCTGGCGGGTTCGCCGGCGATGGCAAACGCCGGCTGACGCCCACTGCCCACCTGCGACTATCCGTTTCCCACGCCCGCGTCATGGAGCTTGGAGCATGGGGGATTCGTCATGGGGCATTTGGCATTCGTCATTTGTCCTCCCATCGGTTTCGGCGTAGTTGAAAGGCATGAAGATTCTGGCCGCCATGTCGGGAGGAGTGGACAGCAGCGTCGCCGCGGCGCTGCTGGTGCGCGCCGGCCACGAGGTGACGGGCGCCTACATGAAGAACTGGATCAACGAGGAGAACATCCTCGGCCACTGCCCCTGGCAGGAGGACATTGAAGACGCCCGTGCGGTGGCCGACCAGCTCGGCATCGAGTTCCACGTCGTCAACCTCATGCAGGATTACCGCGAGCGGGTGGTCAAATACCTGCTCGAAGGCTACCAGGAGGGCGTGACGCCGAATCCCGACGTCATGTGCAACCGCGAGATGAAATTCGGCGTGCTCTGGGACTGGGCGCGCGCCCGCGGTTTCGACGCCATCGCCACCGGCCACTACGCCCGCAAGACCGATGACGAGCTCGGCATCCGCCGTGGGGCCGACCCGAACAAGGACCAGAGTTACTTCCTCGCCATGATGCGCCCCGAACAGGCGCGCATCGCCCGCTTCCCCATCGGCCACCTGCTCAAGCCCGAACTGCGGGCGCTGGCGCGTGAGTTTGGCCTGAAGACGGCGGAAAAGAAGGACAGCCAGGGCATCTGCTTCATTGGCGAGGTGAAGATGGAGGACTTTTTGCGCGCCTTCGTGCCCGATCGACCCGGTCCCGTCGTCGATCTGGAAGGGCGGGTGCTCGGCGAGCACAAGGGCCTGCACCTCTTCACCCTCGGCCAGCGCAAGGGCATCGGCGTCGCCAGCCCGCTGCACAAGCAGGCCTACGTGGTGGTCGCCAAGCGACCCGAGCGCAACGAACTCGTCATCGCCATCGAGAACCCCGACACCCCCCTGCTGTGGGCGCGTCGCTGCGTCATCGGCGGCCTCAGCGGCGTCACCGCCCCGCTCGACACGCCGCGCCAGTTGGAGGCGCAGCCGCGCTACCGCTGCCCGGCCGGCCGCGCCGAGTTCACGCCACTCGGCGACGGCCGTGCCGAGCTGGTCTTTGAACAACCCCAGCGCGCCCTCACCCCCGGCCAGATCTGCGCCCTCTACGACGGCGACCGCCTGCTCGGTGGTTCCGTGTTTGAGCAGATCGTGCATCAGGTCGGCTGAGCCCCGCACGCGTAGCGCCCTTGAGTGCGTAGGTTCTTCTCCGCTCTGCCACCTCGCCCTGCCAGCCTCCCTGGCTCAGAGCGTCCGCAGATTGCGCAGAGACCCTGAAGGGAAACCGACGATGGACCGCACAAAACGCGCGGAGCGCGAGCACTGCCCGCTTCTTCGGGCGGCAACCCCGCAGCGGATCGTGGCCAGCAGGGCGCCTTGTCCTCAAGGCACAGGGTTTGAATGTCTCACGCCAAGGCACAAAGGTGCCAAGAAGGTTCCAATCTCACCGATTCCTTGGCGTCTTGACGCCAGGAAAACGCGCGGTTTTGGCCATGCACCCATCTCAGAGTGTCCGGGAAACTGGCAGTTTCGCGCGAGGGACAAGCTTGGTGTGCCCGCGAATCAGACCGACTTGCGGCCACAGGGACCTCTATTTTGAGAATAGCGCTCTCTTGTTGAGACGAATCCTGGGGGCGGGGGAGGGCGCTCAATGCCGTTCCTGGTCGCGGAACTGGCTGGGGGTCAGGCCGGTCATGCGCTTGAAATCCTTGCTGAAGAAGAACTGGTCGGTGTAACCGGCCTGGCGTGCGATCTCTTTGACGGCGTCGTCGGATTCCGCCAGGCGGCGCTTGGCTTGATTGATGCGCTCGCGCCGCAGCCAGTCGATCGGGCTGGTGCCGACGCTGGCCTTGAATTGGCGACTGAAGTGCGATTCGCTCATGCCTGCCAGTGTGGCGAGATCGGCGACGCGGATGGGGGTGTGGAAGTACAGGCGCATGCGCTCCAGCGCCCGCTGCACCGGTTGCGGCAGTTCCGGACGCAGTTCGCGGGCATCGCCGAGCCGTGCTTCAAACGCCGCGGCCAGCAGGCTGGCAACGGCCGCATTGACATGGGCGGCATCGCAGGGGCGACCCGTTTCCAGGCCGTCAAAGAGGTGATCGAAGGCGCGGCGGACGGATTCGCCTTCACAACCAGAAAACACCGGGCGATTGCGCGCCTCCAGCAATTCCGCCAGACGGTCGAGTGGCCGGCCCTCGACGCGGATCCAGTACAGCTCCCAAGGGTCGTTGCGCACGGCACCATACTGGTGCGGGTGATGGCAGTTGACCCAAAGCAGGTCGCCGGGGCCGACCTGGTGCCGCCGCCCGGCCACCTGCACCCAACCGCGTCCGTTCAGGCAGAGAATGAATTCGTGCCCCGGATAGGTGTCGCGCTCGATGCGATGATCCGTGCCGCCACGCAGATGGCCGCCGCGCACCACGCAGTAGAAGAGGTCGCGCTGCCACTCCAGAGGAGTGGCGTGGTAGTTGCGCAGAAACACCGTGTTCTTGGCGGGCGAACTCATCGGGGAGGGGAGCAAATCGCAGTTTGTGACGCTTGTCGAGCGGGAAGCGGTGCCGCCGGCCGGCGGTCTGTGGGAGGCGTCTTTTTGCATTTTCCGTTTTCCAGCTGCGCCGCTGCTTCCTATCGTGGCGACCGCATGAAACAGTACGCCCTCGGCATCGATTACGGCACGAATTCCTGTCGCTCCCTGCTCATCGACCTGGCCGATGGCCGTGAAGTCGGCTCGACGGTGTTTCACTATCCCTCCGGAGAACTCGGCGTGCTGCTCGATCCGCGCGATCCGCATGTGGCGCGGCAGAACCCGCAGGATTACCTCGACGGCCTGGTCGCCGTGACGCGCGGTGCACTCGACCAGGCACGCGCCTCCGTGCCCGGCTTTGATCCCGCGCAGGTCGTCGGCATCGGCCTCGACACCACTGGCAGCACGCCGATCCCGGTCGACCGCCACGGCACGCCGCTGGGTCTGCTGCCCGAGTTCAAGGACCAGCTCGACGCCATGGTCTGGCTGTGGAAGGATCACACCGCCCATGCCGAGGCCGCCGAGATCACCGCGCTCGCCCGCGAGATTCGCCCGGCCATGATCGCCAAGTGCGGCGGCATCTACTCGAGCGAATGGTTCTGGAGCAAGATCCTGCGCCTGCGCCGCTGCAACCCGGTGGTCTTTGCCGCCGCGCACAGCGTTGTCGAGCACTGCGACTGGCTGCCGGCCGTGCTCGCCGGCGACACGAACCCGCGCACGCTCAAGCGCAGCATCTGCGCCGCTGGTCACAAGGCTCTGTTCGGCGCCGCCTGGGGTGGTTTGCCCGACAAGGACTTTCTCGCCCGCCTCGATCCGGCCCTGGCGGATCTGCGCGACCGCCTCTACGACGAGGCCCACACGGCCGACACCCGCGCGGGCAGCCTCTGCGCCGAGTGGGCCGCCAAGCTCGGCCTGCGGGAAGGCATCGCCATCGCCGTCGGCGCCTTTGATGCCCACATGGGCGCGGTCGGCGCCGGCATCCGCGAGGGCACGCTGGTGAAAATCCTCGGCACCAGCACCTGCGACCTGATGATCGCACGCAACGACGCGCCGCTCGCCGACATCCCCGGTGTCTGCGGCATCGTCGATGGCAGCGTGCTGCCCGGTCACTTCGGCATCGAGGCCGGCCAAAGCGCGGTTGGCGACCTCTTCCTGTGGCTGGTCAACCACCTGGTGCCAGACAGCTATGGCACCACGGTCGGGGAAAAATTCGTCGCCATGGAAAAGGCCATGGCCACGCAGAAACCCGGTGCCAGCGGCCTGCTCGCGCTCGACTGGAACAACGGCAACCGCACGGTGCTGGTCGACGCCCGCCTCACCGGCCTGCTGCTCGGTCAGACCCTGCACACCGACGCGCACGAGATCTACCGCGCCTACATCGAGGCCACCGCCTTCGGCGCCCTGACCATCATCCGTCGGGTGGAAGAACACGGCGTCCAGATCGACGAAGTGATCAACACCGGTGGTCTGTCGATCAAGAACCCGACCCTCATGCAGATCTATGCGGATGTTATTGGCAAGCCGATGAAGGTCAGCCAGAGCGAGCAGACCTGCGCCCTCGGCGCCGCCGTCTTTGGTGCGGTCGCCGCCGGCGCCGGCGAACTCGGCGAGCTGCAGGCCCGCGTCACCGCCGTGCGCGAGCGCGTGTTCCAGCCAATCCCGGAAAACCAGGCGGTGTATGCCGAACTCTATCAACTCTACCGCGACGTTCACGACGCCTTCGGCACCCGCGAGTGGCGCGGCAGCCTGCACCACGTCATGAAGCGCCTGCTCGACATCCGCGCGCGTCAGGGGTGAGGGTCACCGCCCCGCCTCGACCGTCAGCGCGCGCAGGCGTTCGCTGCGCTCGGGGGTGATTTGATCCCAGGTGAAGCGCCAGCTCCAGAAGTGTTCGCCCATCTGGCCGGGCGTGTTCATGCGCGCCTCGCTGCCGAGGCCGAGCACGTCCTGCAGCGGGGCGATCGCCAGTCGCGCCTGCGAGCGCCAGACAGCGCCGAGGAAATCCCAGTTCAGTTCCGCGCCATCCGTGCCGGTGTAGGCGAGGATGGTGCGGCGCTCCGCCTCGACCTGCTCGGCCGTGCGGGTCGTGTCCTCACCTTCGCCGCTGCGGAACAGGCCGAGCACGGTGTCGTTGTCGTGCGTGCCGGTGTAGGCGACGCAGTCCTCCGGGTAGTTTTCCGGGATGTACTCCTGCGCCAGGGTGTCGGCACCGAAGGCGAACTGCATCACCTTCATGCCCGGAAACCCGTGGCGCTCGCGCAGGGCGGTGACGTCGGGTGTGATGATGCCGAGGTCCTCGGCGATGACCGGCAGCTCACCACCGAGGCCGTTCTTGAGCGCTTCAAAGAGGGCGTCGCCCGGGGCCTCGACCCAGCGACCGTTGACCGCGGTCGGCTCGCCGGCCGGAATCTCCCAGTAGGCGGCAAAACCGCGAAAGTGATCAATGCGGACGATGTCCACCATCTCCAGGGTTTTGCGCAGCCGCGCCTGCCACCAGGCGAACCCCTCCGCCGCGTGCGCCGGCCAGCGGTACAGCGGGTTGCCCCAGCGCTGGCCGGTGGCGCTGAAGTAGTCGGGCGGCACGCCGGCGACAACGGTGGGCGCGCCGGCGTCATCCAGCTCGAAGAGGTCGGGCCGCGCCCAGACATCGGCGCTGTCGTGGGCGGTGAAAATCGGGATGTCACCAATCAGGGCGATGCCGAGTTCGCGGGCATGGGCGTGCAGTTTCTGCCACTGCCGGTCAAAGAAGAACTGCAGCGCCTTGATCTCGTCGGTCTCGCGCTTCAGTCCTTGGCGGGCGGCGGCTAGTGCCTCGGGATCGCGCCGGCGCAGTTGCTCCGGCCACTCCTGCCAGGGGCGACCCGCGTGCAGGCGTTTCAGCGCCATGAACAGGGCGAAGTCTTCGAGCCAGTCGGCCTCGCGCTCGGCGAAGGCTTCCAAGGCGCGGGCGACCAGCGCGCTGCGTTCGCACTGGCTGAGGAAGCGACCGGCAGCGAGCCGCAGCATCTCCTCGCGGTAGGCCTCGACGCGGGTGAACTCGACGCGGCCGTCGGGAAAGTGCGGCGCGCGCGCCAGTTCCTCCAGGGTGAGCACGCCATCAAGGGCGAGGGATTCAAAGGAGATCAGCAGCGGGTTGCCGGCGAAGGACGACAGGCTCTGGTAGGGCGAGGCGCCGTAGCCGGTGGGACCGAGCGGCAGCATCTGCCAGAGTTTCTGGCCCATGCGCGCCAGTTCCTCCAGCCAAGCATGCGCCTCGGGCCCGATTTCGCCGATGCCGTAACGGCCGGGCAGGGAGGTGGGATGCAGAAGCAGGCCGCTGGAGCGGGGGATCGAAAACATGGGCGGGCGTTAGCAGTAGTGGAAACTGACCGGCATGAAAGGGGATTCCGCGTGTGCCGGCAGTTTCCTGATCAGCAAAAAGGGTGCCGTTGCCGGCTGAATCCAGCTGCCACAAGCGCCAACATGTCCGCGACCTTAGCATGCTTCCTGCTTGTGGCTGCGCAGCCAACCTTGATATCGCCCCTTCCGTTCCCCATTCTCTCCTACCTGCAGGAACTGCACGTCCGCTTTCAGTCCCTGCGCTAGGGCGAGGTGGCGGCCTACATCCCGGAACTGGGCAAGACCGATCCGGAAGCCTTCGGCATCGAGCGCCATTGCCATCGTCGGTCTGATCGAAGGGCAGACCACGCGGGCCAAGGTGGAGCGCATTCGCGACACCTACTCACGTTATGCAGGCCGGCCTCTGGAGATCGACGCGGTGGTGGCCCACTCGAAGAGCGAATCCGGCCACCGCCATCGCGCCATCGCCTAGATGCTGAGCAACTTCGACATTTTCACCGGTGATCCAATGCCGACGGTGGAGGCCTATTTCCAGCAGTGTTCGATCCTGGTGAACTGCCTGGATCTTGCCTTCATGGGCGCCATCCTGGCCAACAACGGCGTGCATCCGCGCACCGGCCAGCGGGCGGTGGTGGCGGACTACGTCGAGAACATCCTCAGCGTCATGGCCTCCTGCGGCATGTATGATGCCGCGGGTGAATGGTTGTACAACGTCGGCATGCCCGCCAAGAGCGGGGTGGGTGGCGGCATTCTGGCGGTGCTGCCCGGCCAGCTCGCGGTCGCCGTTTTTTCGCCACGCCTCGACGCGCGCGGCAACAGTGCCCGCGGCATCGCTGTTTGCCGCGAGCTTTCGTCCCGTTACAACCTCCACCTCTTCAACGCCTCCAACACAGGCGTGCCGGTGATCCGGCATCGAACCACGGCTGCCAGGGTTTGCTCCAACCGCACGCGCCCTGAGTCGGAGCGCCGCCTGCTCGAAGACCAGGGCGGCCACATCCGGATGTTGGAATTTCAGGGCAGCGTCACCTTTGCCCAGGCGGAGCTTCCGGGTGACGACCTGTACGCCAGGCATGACCTTTGGCGAAATGGACCTGCTGGATCAGGCTCCACGCTCGGCCACCGTGCGGGCCGACAACGAAATCGAGGCCTTGGCCCTGACCGCCAGCCAGTTTGCCCGACTGTCGGCGGATGAGCCGGAAATCCACGCCAAACTCCTGGCCAACATTGCGCGCCAGCTTATTGGGATCCGCCAGGGCTCCTCCACCCAAAGCGTGCCCTGTGCCGGATTGCAGCGGGCAAAAAGGCCGGTTGCAAGACCGCGTGGTACCGCCAATCTAGCGCGCCTGCCGCCGGCTTCTCCGGCCTACCATGACGCCTCCCGCCCCTTTCACGAACCCGCTTGCCACCTTCTCGGGCATCACCCTCAGCCAGGTCCTGGTTTTCCTTGTTCCTTTCGTCCTTGCAGTCTGGGTTGACCTGCGGGCGCATCGCAGGGACAAGCCGATCACCCTCGGTGACGCCGCGATGTGGTCGCTGGTGTGGGTGGTTTGCGCCCTGCTTTTCGGCCTCTATGTGGCCTGGGAACGAACGGGGGAACAGGCCAGCCTCTACTACACCGGCTACATCCTCGAAAAGGCATTGGCCGTCGACAACCTCTTTGCCTTCTACCTCATCTTCAAATCCTTCGGCCTGACCCAGGAGGCCAACCAACCGCTGCAACACCGCATCCTGTACTGGGGCATTCTCGGGGCCATCGGCCTGCGTTTTGTCTTCCTCGGGGCCGGTGCGATCATCGTCAATCTCAGCCCCTATGTACTGATCGCCTTCGCCGCCGTCGTACTCTGGACGGTTTGGAAGATGTGGACGGCCGGTGATGACGAGGACGAGGTCGACTACTCGCACCACTGGTCGGTACGACTGGTCAAGCGTTTCGCGCGGGTCAATCCCTCGATCGAATCGCACCGCTTCTTCGACAAGGGCGCGACGCCGCTCTTCCTCTGCCTGGTTTGCATTGAGGTCTGCGACATGATCTTCGCCTTCGACTCGATGCCGGTCATCATCGCCGTCGTGCGCGATCCTTACCTGATGATCACCTCCAGCCTGTGGGCGGCGGCAGGCCTGCGCAGCCTGTACTTCCTGCTGGTGGCGGCGCAAAATCGTTTCTGGGCGCTCGACAAGGCCGTGATGCTTCTTCTCGTCTTCGTCTCCATCAAGCTGATCGGCGCGGCCTTCCACTACCACCTGCCGAATTCGCTCAGCCTGAGCATTGTGATGCTGATCCTCAGCGCCGGTGTCGCCTGGTCGCTGCTGCGTCCGCCGCCGGCCAGCCGGCCTGGCTGAATCAGGGGCTGATCCAGTCATCCGGCCCTGCCGTCTTGCCGAAGGGAGACAGCAGGGCTTCGCGCACGAGATCTTCATCGGCCGCACGCGCCAGCACGGTGACCTGATCCCAACCCAGCAGGCGGGTGTTGCCCTTCGGAGTCAGTACTTCGCCATCGCGAATGACCAGGGTGATGACGGCGCCGGCCGGCAGCCGCAGGTCGCGGATGCGCGGCCCGGGCCGGCCCTGCGGATCCGGCAGATCAACAACGACAAGATCGAGGTCGCTCTTGGCCATGGTCACCAGTTCCAACGCGTAGCGTGGCATCGGTCGCGAGGGGGTGCTCAGTCCCAGGACGCGTGCCACGGGTCCGAGCGTGCCGCCCTGCAGAGCAACCGACAGCAGAACGGCGAAGAAGACCAGATTGAAGACGTCCTCGCCGGCGGGAAGACCTTCAGCGAGTGGAAAGGTGGCCAGCGCGATGGGCACCGCGCCGCGAAGACCGGCCCAGCTCATGAAGAGTTTCTCGCGGGCACTGATGCCCATGCCGAGGGTGCCAATCCAGACCGCTGCCGGCCGTGCGACAAAGGTCAGCACTGCGAAGAGCACCAGGCCATCGGTCCACAGGCCGGCCCAGCGGTGAGGGAAGACCAGCAGGCCCATGAGCACAAAGGCGCCGATGTTGGCGATGGTGGCCAGCGCGGCCGAGAAATTGCGAACGCCCTGTTTGTAGATGAAGTGGCTGTTGCCCATGACAAAGCCCGCAGTGAAGGCGGCGAGCATGCCGCTGCCCTGGGCCAGTTCGGTCAGGCCGTGGCTCAGCAGGATGACGCCGACCAGCAGCACATAGTAGTAGCCGCGTTCCTGCGGGTTGAGGCGATTGAAGAGGAAGACCGCGCTGCGTGCCACCAGCCAGCCGAGGGCCGGGCCGGCGCTGAACTTCCAGAGGAACAGGCCTGCCGTCGCCCAGCCGTTCATTTCTCCCGACTTGAGCATCTCCACCGCCGCAGCGGTGAGCAGGATGGCCATGGGGTCGTTGGCCGCGCTTTCGACTTCCAGCGTCGCCGACAACCGTGGTGGCAGGGCCTGGCGGCGCAGGATCGAAAAGATGGCGGCGGCATCGGTCGAGGACAGGATCACCGCCAGCAGCAGGGCGACCTCCAGCGGCCAGCCGAGCCCGTGGCGCAGGCAAACATAGCTGGCAAGGGAGGTCAGCACGACTCCCCAGGTGGCCATGCCCCCGGCTGGCAGCGCGGCCTGGCGCACCGCCACCTGCTTGGTGGAAAAACCACCCTGAAAGAGAATGAAGACCAAGGCCAGATTGGCGATCTGATGGGTCAGCGCCGCATCCTCAAAGTACCAGACATTCAGCACGTCACTGCCGAACAGAATGCCGATGCCCAGAGCCACCAGGATCACCGGCACACTGAACCGGTCGAGCCAGACGGCGGCGATGACGACCAGGATCAGCAGGCAGGGGGCAATGAGGTAGGTGTAGGAGAGATCCATGGCTACTGCTTGGGGCGATTCATCCAACACCATCCGGATGGAATCCAACGATGAATCCGCGATTCGCTTGAAGGTGTTGGCAAAACCTGCCCCGAAAGCTCCCCGTTGGGGAGTGGTGCTCGGGAAGGGACTCGAACCCTTAAGCCTTTCGGCACAAGATCCTTAGTCTTGCGCGTATACCAATTCCGCCACCCGAGCGAGGGTTGAAAACGGGCCGCAACAATAGCACAGCCCATCGAGATGCAAGGGATGTTTTAACTTTTTCGCGCCGGCAGATTCCAAGCCCTGAGGTAGTCGATCCGCACGCGCCTGAACCCCAGTGTCAACAGGCGCGTCTCCAGATCGGGCAGGTGGGCGGCGCCGTAGAAGATCGCCAGTTTGCGCCGTCCCTTCGCCACCTCCTGCTGCAGGATTTCAAGGGCGTGGCGATTGCGTTCGCCGACGATGGCAGTTCCGCCACCCGCCTCGACACCTGCCAGCACCGGCTCAAGGCTGTCGAATTCACGACCGATCAGCCTCTTCATTTCCGTGGCGCTGTCGCCGCTGAGCAGGATGCGAAGCAGTGCCGCGAGGCCCGGTTGAGGGCGATCCCCCGCAGTGGCCTTCTGGGCCTGCAGTGCCCTCAACCAAAGGCTGAAAAAGCTTTCCTGGCGCTCCTGCTGAGAGGCGAAGAAGGCTTCCGTCGTCAGGTCGGCATGAATGAGATTGGCTGCCCCATAATCGATGCACGTGAGCTGACCTTCGAGCTCCAGGCTGCGGCGTACGGCCTCCTGCAACTGCCCCAGCCAGGCAAGTCGCTCGTCAGCGGCCCCGGCCCGCGGTTGATCCTTGCCGGGATGCGGACCGCCAATGAGTTCGTACAAGACAGCCTCGTAGGCGGTGAAGCGACGGTTCAGTTCGTCGAAGTAGGCTCGGTCGGCGACATGCACCGCGCCGACCAGATCGACCTGCACTCCATCGTCACGACGGTAGTGCACGAGCGCGGTCTGCAGGGAATCCCCGGACTCGGCTTCAACGAAACGGATGAAGTCGGTAGGCTCGGCTGCCGGCGGCGTGCCCACCGCGGTGGTTGCGGCCAGCAGCAGGACGATGGCGAGCCGGTGCATGACGTCAGCTGCCGAAGATCTGCGCAAAGAAGGCCTTCATTTCCTCCCACGAAGCCTTGTCGGCGGATTCAAGGTAGGCGGCGCCTTTCGAGGGATCGTTGCCGGCGGCCTTTTGGGTGAAGGCGTGCACGGCGCCGGGGTATTGAACGAGCTTGTAATCGACGCCGTTGTCCTTCATTTCCTTTTCAAAGGCGGCGAGGTCGGCGGCGGCGACAAAGGGATCATCGGCGCCGTGCAGGGCGAGCACGCGGCAGCGGATGTTGCGGCCGTCCTCTGGCTTGGGGGAATCGAGGCTGCCGTGAAAGCTGACGGAACCCTTGAGGGGTGCACCGGCGCGGGCGAGTTCGACAGCAGCCAGGCCGCCGAAGCAGTAGCCGATGCAGGCGACGCGGGCGGCATCCGTGCGGTTGTCGGCCAGCAGCACTTTCAGGCCGGCCTGCAGGCGGGAGCGCAACAGGTCGCGATCCTTCTTGTACTTGCCCGCCTCCTGGCCGGCCGCCGGCGGCTGCGGCCGCACGCCCTTGCCGTACACATCCGCCACCAGGACATTGTAGCCGAGGCCGGCGAGTTCGCGGGCGCGCTCTTTTTCGTGGTCGCTGATGCCGGTCCACTGATGGACGATGAGCACGGCGGGGCGACGACCGTCACCGGCGTCATCAAAGGCCTGCCAACCCTCGCAGAGCACCTCACCCGCCTGGTACTCGACCGGGCGTTCGACGATGCCGGCGGTGGCGGACAGGGCAAACAGGCAGGGCAGAAGCAGGCGGATCATGGCCGCAAACTAGCGCCGTCTCGACCGGCACGCAAGGCAGGGCTGCCGCGAACAGGTGATCAAAAGGGGCTGAGGCTGCCCATGTCGATCAGGCTGAATTGCTTGTTGTTCTGCAACTCGTCCTCGACCACGTTCATGGCGTTGGCGAGTGAGCCCCCCAGGGCGTTGGCGCGGTCGCTCAGCTTGACATCAAAACGGAACGCACTCTTTGAGTTGGTGTGCTCGGCAAAGCGGCCGGCCAGGTAGTCCATCTCCAGAGGCGCGAATTCGCTGGAATAGCGCATGTGCAGGTGCACGCCCTTGAGGCTGGGGGCGGCGTCGATCTTGAAGCCCGCCTCGCGCAGTGGGATCTGTGAGCGGTTCCCGGTCAGCATGCCGGTCTTGGAGTTGAAGACGTCCTTGCTGTCGCCCAGGTCGGCGAGGTCTTCGGACCATTTGGCGTTGAACATGCGATGCAGTTCGAGGGACTTGCCGCGCCCCTCGATGTTGGGAAAATGCACAGGGCCACCCTTGGCAAACTCGCCGCTGTATCGATAGAATTGCTTGTTGCGCTGATCGAGAATGTACAAGGCGTAGCCTGGACCACCCAGAGTCGAGATGATGGCGATCATCATCTGCGTCTGCGTCCACTTGCGCAGCAGGGTCTCTCCGCTGCCGTTGTAATAGTAGAAGCCATCGGTCTTGTTGACCGTGGTGCCGCGGTAGACCGCGTGTTCGGCACGAATGGAGCCGGGGCAGGCGAGCAGCAGGCCGGAGACGACGGAGATACTGCGAAGAAACAGGCTTTTCATGGTGTTTGCCGGTTGCGGCACCCAAGGGCGGCCCCAGGGCGCCAATTTCGAGGAATAACCTATTTTAACTCGAAAAGGGTGGGCGACACCAGCAAAAAGCGCTGGAGCGTCATGGACTCTTCAGGACCAAATCCACATCGTAACGATGCCGATTGGCCGTCCACCAGGCCGCGGCGGCGGCGGCGCTGGCAAATTCCTGATCGAACAGGAAATCCAGCGCCAGGCGGGTTTCCTCGCGCACCTCCGCCAGCGGGGCGTCGAGACCGGTGAACAGCGCTGGCAGACTCGCGGGCGCAGCCTCGACCAGCAACTCGCCGACGGCACGCAGCGCGGCGTCGGCATGGCGACCCTGCAGCGCCGCGGCACGCAGGCGCGTCTGCACGGCATCGGACTGTGCGGTTGCCGCTTCCAGGGCCGACAGGCGGACCCCGGCGCTGCTGTCGTCCAGTGCGGGCAGGGCGAAGTCGGTGAAGCCCGAACCGACGCGTGCCGCGGCCAGCAACGCTGCGGCGCGCAGGTTGTCCTCCGGGGCGCGGCGTGCCACCTCCAGGGCGGACAGAATGGCGGGATCGAGGTTGCCGGCGAGCAGGTCAACCGCCCGCAGTCGCGCGGCCTCGCCCCAGCCGGGCGCCGTCAGGGCGGTGCGGACCAAATCGATGAGTTCCACTGCATAACATTCTGACTCAAGCTGGTCGAGCAGTGTCAGTCGCACCGCGTCATCGGTTGCCTGCCAGAGTTGCTGCGTAAGCGCCTGTCGAACCGGCACGGTTGAAGCGTCAAGGCGACGAAACTCGCGACTCTGATTCGGCAGGGCAGGGAAGCTGACCGCGAAATCGGGAGGGTCCGGCTGGGGCAGCACTTCGGGCGCCATCGGTTCCGCGAGTCGGGGCGTGGCGATGCTGCCGCCGGGCGGATATTGCAGCCAGGCGATGGCCAAGCCACCGACCACGGCGCCACCGGCACTCGCCAGGATCAGGCGGAGAGACGCTTGCATGCGGTGATTGTCCCGGATCGTCTCGCGCAGGGCAAGCCCAAACCGCCGGTTGCATCCGCCGTGGCCTGCCAGATGCTGAAGCCCATGCCGCCTCCCGAACCCGACGACTGTCGCCGCCGCAACTGTTGGCGGTTGCTGCTGCTCGCCCTGCCCGCAGTGGCCGTGCTCGGCCTGGCGCTCGGCGGGGAAACGCGGCTGGCTGCCGGCCTGTTTGTCGCGGTTGGCTGCGTGCTCATGCTCGGCACCCTGCGCCCGTCCTCGCGCCTGTTTGGAGCGCATCAACGCGAGCTTTCACCCGCCCAAGCGGCACGTGGCGAAGTCTGGCTCACCTTCGACGATGGACCGGATCCGTTGACGACGCCTGACCTGCTGGAGCGCCTCGCACGCCACGGCATTCGTGCCGGCTTTTTTCTCATTGGCGAGAAAGCGCATCGCCATCCCGAACTGGTGCGCGCCATCGCCGCCGCCGGTCATCTCATCGGCAACCACAGCCAGACCCATCCTGCGGGGCGCTTCTGGAGTCTGTCACCCGCGGCCATGTGGTCTGAAATCGCCGAGTGCCAGCAGACCCTGACAGAAATCACCGGCACCCCGCCCAGGCTGTTTCGGCCGCCGGTCGGTCATCACAATCCCTTCGTGGCGGTACCACTGCAGGCGCTTGGCCTGTCGATGGTGCTGTGGAACTGCCGCGGTTTCGATGCGGTCAGTCGCGATCCGATCGCCGTGCGCCGCCGCCTGCAGACCGGCTTGCGGCCCGGGGCCATCGTACTGCTGCATGAGGGGCGCAGGGAGGCGAGTGACCTGCTTGAGGGTGTGCTGCAGGATCTCGAGAAGCGGGGCTTGCGGGCCGTGCTGCCGGAGGCTGTAAGCAGTGAATGCAATGGTAATTCTTGAATTTATAATCAAAACAACCCGCGTGAAGTTATCCGTGATTGCAACTCATTCGCGCTCAATCGCTAAGTTGGACTCGGTTGGATTTGTCTGAAATCTAGGTAAGTTACCAAAGCTTGGGTTGCCATCCCGCAGGCGGCGTCTAGCGTGGCGCACTCATGCTGGCGAAACCCTTCTCCCACGTCGCTTCCGCCCTACTCCTGCTGACTCTAATTGGGAACGCCGCCCCCGGTGATCTGGATACGGCCTTCACCACCAACGTTGGTGCCGGTCTGACGGGTTCCGGTTATCCGGAGCGCTTCCCGAACGGGGCCGTGCAGGCGCTGGGCATCCAGCCGGATGGCAAAATCCTCGTCGGCAGCGGCGGCGGCATGTCGCGTTTCAACAATGCCGGCGAGCTGACCGCGCTCAAGCGTCTCAACGCCGATGGCACGCTCGACGACAGCTTCGCCCCGAACACTGCCTTCACCAACGGCCCGCACACGCTCATCGAAGGGCAGGGGGGCGAGGTCAATGTCATCCTGGTCAACCCGGATGGTTCCTTCTACGTCGGCGGCGTCTTCGCCAACTACGGCCCGGGCAGTCCGGTACGCTCCTGCTTGGCCAGGGTGAATGCCGATGGCACGCTCGACACGACCTTCGTGCCGCCGAGCCTCAGCGGCACCCAGCGTTACATCCAGGCGCTGGCGCTCGACGGCCAGGGCGGCCTGCTGGTGGGCGGCAACTTCTTCACCAACGGTCGCAACAACCTGATGCGGCTCGATGCTGCGACCGGAGCCCTTGACACCAACTTCACCCTCAGCACCGCCGAGTCCGGCTACCCGGGCGTGGTCGACAGCATCAGCCTGGCACCCGACGGTCGTGTCTACATCGCGGGCGCCACCACGACGTCTCGTGCCTGCGTGTATCGCCTGCAGGCCAGTGGTACCGTGGACAGCAGCTTCCTCGTGCCCTTCAACACCGACCTAGCGCGGGTCAACAAGGTCCTGGCCCTGCCGGACGGCCGGGTTCTGTTCGGCGGCAATTTCAGCCTGCTTGGCCGGCCGCAGGGCGACTTCCTGGCGGCGGTGGATGCCAATGGCAGCCTGGATGCGAGCTTCATGAGCAACCTCGGCACCAGCAGCAACGGCTGGGTGGGCGGCGTGCTGCAGCTGCTGCCGGACGGTCGTGTGCTGGCAGGTGGCATCTTCAATGTCTTCAACGGCACGCCGATTGCCTCGCTGATGATCCTCGGCACCGATGGCGTGCGCGACACGACTTTCGCCCCGGTCCCGGACACGGACGATCGGGAAAACTACCTCACCCATTTTTACGCCGCAGGTTTGCAGCCCAGCGGCAAGATCGTCGCCGGCGGCTGGTTTGAACGCATCGGCGACCCGGTTGTGAACCTCCGCAACCTCGTCCGTTTCGAGGGCCTGCCCCCTGTGGGCGCCGCCGGCAGCCTGGCCTTGGTCAGCGCCAGCCACCGTGCCCTGGAAAACGCCGGCTCGGTCACCGTGCAGGTGGCGCGCCTGCCGGGCGTCACCGGAGCGGTCAGCGTCAACTACGCCACCGGCGGCGGCACCGCGGTGGCCGGCACCGATTACACCGCCACCAGCGGCACCTTGAACTGGGCCGATGGCGACGGCGGGCTGAAAACTCTCAGCGTGCCGCTGCTCAACAACGGCACAGCGGCCGCGGCCAAGACCTTCTCGGTGACCCTCTCCGGCGCCACCGGGGGTGCCACGCTCGGCACGCCCAGCCAGACACAGGTGACGATCGTCGACGACGATGCCGCGCCGGTCATCCTCACGCCTCCGGCCAACGTGACCCTCCACCAGGGCTCCCTGCTCAGCCTTGGCGTCCGCGTCGCCAGCCCGCTGACCGTGACCTTCCAGTGGCAGTTCAACAACGGCAGCGGCTTCCAGAACCTGCCGGGCCAGATCTCCCCGAGCCTGCTCATCGGTCAGGTCAACCCCGCCACCCATGCCGGCCAGTACCGGGTCGTCGTGACCAATGCCAACGGTTCCGTCGAAAGCACCGCCGCCACGGTGACCATCCTCACTCCCGATGGCTCGCTCATCCCCGGCTTCAACAGCATCGGCCTGCCGGCCCAGGTGCGCCACGCGGTGCCAGCGGCTGGTGGTAAAACGATCGTGGTCACGTCCAGCAACCAACTGCGCCGCCTCCATGCGGATGGCAGTCTTGACGACAGCTTCACGGTCTCCTCCTTCGGCAATGCGGTGTATGACCTGCTCGTCCTGCCTGATCAGCGCATCCTGGTCACCGGCTTTTTCACCACCGTCACTAGCCCGAGCACTGGCACGCCAGTGGCGCGCCTGATCCTGGCCCGCTTCAACGCCGATGGCAGCTTTGATGCCGCCTACAACCCGAGCCTGCCCAACAACGCGGGCGTCACCAATGGTGTTTATGGCAGCCAGCTTGCCCCCGGTGCCGGCGGCAAGTTTTATGTCGGTTTCTACGGCAATGGCGGCCTGCGCCGCTACAATGCCGACGGCAGCCTCGACGGCAGCTTCACCGCCGCCGCCAATATCGCCACCGGTTTTCAAGGCGAGGTCAAGGCCCTGCGCGAACTGCCCGACGGCAAGCTGTTGGTCTCGTATCTGTCCGGGAGCAATGGCCAGACGTTCACCCGCCACTTCTGGCGTCTCAACGCCGATGGCAGTCGCGACCTGAGCTTCACGGATCCGGGGGTGGAAACAGGCACCAACACCATCAATGCCATTGACCTGCTGCCCGATGGGCGCATCGCCGTTGCCGGCAACTTCACCGGCTTGAGCAGCATCTCACCGGTGCCAATGTCCACCGTCGCCCTGCTGCAGCCCAACGGTCAGGTCGACCTCAGCTTCCGCAGCCCGGTGCCGCAATCCTCCATTGAGCAGATCCTCCATCACAACGGCCGGCTCATCGTCTCGGGCAGCTTCACCAGCTTCAACAGCCCAGTGACCAGCGCCGGTCGCATCGCCCGCCTCAATCTCGATGGAAGCATCGACGCCAGCTTCATCACCGGCAGCGGCGCCAACAACCGCGTTAGCGCTCTCTACATGGATGCCAGTGGCAACCTCTTCCTGGGGGGCGATTTCAGCTCCTTCAACAGCGCCAGCCGCAACTACACCGCCAAGCTGCTGCTCAATGACGAGCTCGGCAGCATCGGCTTTGATCCTGCCCGCTTCACCCTCGTGGAAGAGACCCGGACGGTGCAGCTGACCATCAAGCGCTACGGCCCCGCCACGGCGGCGGCCTCGATTGACTGGGCCACGGCTGAGATCACCGCCGGCGGTCCGGACAGCCCGGCGACTGCGGACAGCGATTTCACGGCCGCCTCCGGCACCCTCAGCTGGGAGGCGGGCGACAGCAGCTCGCGCACGATCCAGATCCAGCTGCTCGACGACGCCGTGCAGGAATCGACCGAGGCCTTCCAGGTGGTGCTCAGCAACCCCTCTGGTCCGGTCACGGCCGCGGCGAACGCAACGATCCGCCTGCTCGACAGCGACACGCCGGTGACCTTCACCCAGCAGCCGAGCGGCTCCACTGTGACGGCCGGTGGCACGCTCAACCTCAGTGGCGCGGCGACCAGTCCGACGACGATCCGCTACCAGTGGCTGCGCAACGGCCTGCCGGTGGCCGGCGCCACCAGCGCCACCTTCACCAGGACGGGCGTCGCCGTGGCCGATGCCGGCGTGTACCAGCTCCAGGCGACCAACACCGCCGGCAGCTTCCTGTCGAGCGCCGCCCTCGTCGTGGTTCAGTCGCCCTCCTCCGGAGTCGCGGGCACCTGGCCGATGAATCTGACGATCAATGTCAATGGCAACACCGCGACCGGTTCCGTGAGTGCCATCCTGCCCACCGCCGACGGCGGTGCCTACATCGGTGGAGAGTTCACGAACTTCCATGGCCAGACCGGGTACAACTACCTCGTCAAAATCAGCGCCAGCGGCGTGGTCGACACCACCTTCAATCCGGCGCCCAATAGCCCCGTTGAAAAGCTGGCCCTGCATGATGGTAAACTCTTCGTCCTGGGTCAGTTCACTCAGATTGGCGGTGGCGCGGCGTTCAACAGCCTGGGCACCACGAAGTTCGCCGCCCTCGATGCCAGTACTGGCGCGCGCCTGACGAGCTTCATGAACAACCTGACGACGGCGCCGGCCGGGTCTCAGACAACGTTCCGCGCCATGACCGTGCTCAGCGATGGCGACCTGCTCATCGGCGGTGATTTCATTCAGTTCAACGGCAGCGACAAGCACAAGTACCTCGCTCGCCTGAACCCGGACGGCACCTTGGATGCGACTTTTGACTCGGAGATCGACACTCAGACTGTGGGACAGATCAGCAGTGCCTTCAACATCGTGCAAGCTCTGGTCGCGACCTCCAACGGCGGCTTCTACGCCGGTGGCAACAACCTGCGGGTCAGCATCCCTGGCACCGTGCGGGACCGTTTCGTCAAGTTCAACGCCGATGGCAGCTTTGATTCGACCTTCAGTGTCTCGACGGTCTCCAGCGTGGCATTCAGTCGCATTCGTCTGATGCCGGACGGTCAGCTCATGGTTGCGGGAACCAACCTGCCAGGGCCTTCAAGCAGCAATAACCGCCGCGTGACCCGTATCACCACCACCGGGGCGGCGGCCTCGGACTTCAATGGTCCGACCTCCCAGACCTACAGCGACATCGTCTACCTGCCCGATGGCCGCACCCTCGCGGTTGGCAGCGGTATTTTCTTTGGCTCCACCAGCAACATCGTCATGTTCAATGGCACCGGTGGCGTCGACAGCTCCTGGCCTTCGGGCACCGGCTTCACCGGCATCCCGACGGTGACCGAACTCGCCGCCAATGGCGAGATCTGGATCGGGGGTGGATTCAGCGCCTACAACGGGGTGTCCGTGCAGCGTCTGGTGCGCCTGGCCGGCACGCCACCCAATCCGTCGATTGTCAACGCGCCGACGGCCCAGGCGGTCAATCCCGGCGCCACGGCCTACCTGGGCGTGGGTGCGGTCGGCACGAACCTGACCTACCAGTGGTTCAAGGACGACGTTGCCCTGACCAATGGCGGCGACATTGCCGGAGCCACGAGCGCGCTGCTGAGCATCGCCAACGTCGAGGTCGCCGACGACGATCTCTACCACGTCGAAGTCACCGGCGGCTCCCCGGAGAACACGGTCGCCAGCACGCCGGTGCGACTGCGCGTGCTTGGGGCGCCGGAGATCGCCACGCAGCTGGTCGATCAGACACCGGCACTCGGCAGCACCCTGATCCTCGCCCCGGAAGTCTACGCCGCCGCGCCCGCCACCTACGTGTGGAAACGCAATGGCGTCACCCTCGTCAACGGCGGTCGCTACTCTGGCGCCAACACCGCCACCCTGACCATTGCTGGTGTCAATGCCACCGACAACGGCAGCTACACCCTGACCGTCACCAACGCTCAGGGCAGTGTCACCACCACGGCCATCACGGTCACCGCCGACGCCTACGTCGCCGCCGCCCTGGATCCCGCCACGGCCTGGGTGCGCGCCACCAACACCAGCACGCAGATCAATGCCATCCTGCACCTGCCCGATGGTCGCGCGCTCATCGGCAGCACCGCCTCCAGTGCCGGCGGTGGCGTCCGCGACAGCGGTGGCACCGAGATCAGCTCCGGCCTCGCCCTGCTTGCCCCGAACGGTACGCTCGCCTCCACGGCTGCCGGTGGCTTTGCCCGCCAGGTCAACGTCGTCATCCCCCTGCCGGGAGACAAATTCCTCATCGCCGGCAACTTCTCGGCGGTCAACGGCGGCAGCGCCGTCAACGCGGTCCGCCTGAACGCCGACTTCACTCGCGACAACGCGTTCGCCCCGGCCTCGACCAACATCACCTTCACCACCGCCCACGGCGATGCCCAGGGGCGTGTTTACCTTGGCGGCTCGTTCAGCAACTACAACAGTCAAACCGGGTACAACCATCTCGTCCGCCTCAATGCCGACGGTTCCCTCGACACCACCTTCAATGCCGTCCTCAACGGGGCCGTGCAGAAGATCGTCAGCCTGCCCGATGGCCGTTTCTATGTCGCCGGCGCGTTCAGCACGCACAGCTCGCTGGGCCTGACGGCGCGCGGCCTGCTGCGCTTCCTGCCCGACGGCCGGGTGGACGCCAGCTTCGAGGCTGCAAACCTTTCCATCAGCAGCATCACCGCCCTTGCCGTGGACTCGCGGGGCCGGGTCATCGTCGGCGGCAGCAGCGTGCGCCGCCTGCTGCCCGACGGCTCGATCGATCCGAGCTACACGGGCACCGTCAGCCTCGGCGGCTTCGTCCGTTCCCTCTTTGCCCAGCCGGATGGCAAGATCCTCGTCGGGGGGGACTTCACCTCGCCGACCAACCGCTTCCTCCGCCTCAACGCCGATGGCACGCGCGACACCGGCTTTGATGTTGGCACCGGCTTCACCCCCAACGGAGCGGTGAATGTCATCACTCCCGATGCCATCGGGCGCCTCTGGCTCAGCGGCACCGGCTTCACGGCCTACAAGGGGGTCGCCAACTCCGCCCAGGGCTTCGCCATCCTGCAGACGGAGGCCCCGACCCTGGCCTTCACCCGACTGCCGACGGCCGCACGCGCGGACTTCGGCGGCACGATCACCCTCACCGCGGCGGCCACCGGCAACAACGGCTTCACCTTCCGCTGGCTCAAGAACGGGGTGCCGCTGTCGGATGGTCCCGGCGTCTCCGGCGCCCTCACCGACACCCTGACGCTCACCGGTGTGACCTCGGCCATGGCCGGCCAGTACTCCGTGCGCATCACTGGCCCGGGCGGCACGCTGACCAGCCCGGAAACGCCGGTCGACGTCGGTCCCGTGATCGCGCCGCCCGTGCTGACTGCCTCGCCCTCGAACCTCACCCGCGATTTCGGCGGCTCCGTGACCTTCACCGCCGCGGCCAAGGGCGCGCTGCCGCTCGCCTTCCAGTGGTTCCACTTCGACACCCCCCTGAGCAATGGCGTCAGTGGCGGTGTCACCATCGCCGGTGCCACGGGGCCAAGCCTGACGATCAGCGGCCTGACCTTTGCCCAGGCCGGCGACTACCGTGTACGGGTCAGCAACGCCGACGGAACGGTGTTTACGGAGTTTGCGCGCCTGACGGTAGAGCGGCGCCCGGGAGGGCTGGCCGCGGGTCCGCTGGGCACCGTCTCTACGAATGGCAGTGTCATGGCCATCCTGCGACTGGCTGACGGTTCGATGCTCATCGGCGGTCAGATCAGCAGTGTCACGGTCAATGGCGTGACCACCAGTCGCAGCCGCCTCGCCCGCTTCCTGCCCGACGGCAGTCTGGATACCGCCTTCAACCCCACGATTCCAAGCACGGTGCGCGCCATCGCACAGGATGCCGCCGGTCGCATCTTCATTGCCGGTGACTTCAATGGCTCGGTCACCATCGGCGGCGTCACCGCCAACCGCAATCGTGTCGCGCGTCTTACAAGCGCCCTCGTGCTCGATACCGCCTTCGACACCTCGACGGTCGGTCCGAACGCCAACATCACGGCCCTGGCGCCGACCGAAAACGGCGGTGTGTACATTGGCGGCAACTTCGGCTTCAACCAGTATGGCAGCGCCGCCGTCAATCGTATCGCCCGTCTCAAAGCCGATGGAAGCCTTGACACGGGCTTCACCGCGGTGTCTCCCGCCGTCAACAACGAGGTCTTCTGCCTGCTGCGCCGGGCCGACGGCAAACTCTATGCGGGTGGTGTCTTCGGCACCCGCCTGCTCAACGCCAACGGCAGCCAGGACACGGGGTTCGCTCCCGATGCTCCGTTTCCGATCCTTGGCGTGCAGGGTTATGCCCTGCTCATGCTCCCCGACAACAGCCTGATTCTGTCCGGTAACGGGGCCAATCCGCAAAATTACGTGCGCCGGATCAATGCCAACACCGGCGTGACAATCGGCAATTTTGCCACCAACCACTTCGGCGTGGTTCAAGCGCTGGCTCTGCAGGCGGATGGCAAGCTGCTCTCCGGTTCCATCGGCGTTCTCAAGCGCACCGACACGACCACCGGCGTCGATGACAGCGGCTTTGGTGCTTTCAACAACACGATCAGCGCGCTCGCGGTGGACGGCTCCGGGCGCATCTGGGTGGGCGGCTCCTTCAATCAATATGGCGGAGTCACCCAGAACAACCTCGCGGTCCTCAACGGCGCCGAGTACGACTCCCGCGACGGTCAACTGGCCGCCCAAACCCTGACCTTCGCACCAATCGCCGACCGCGTCTTCAATCCGGCGGCGAACAGTTTCACGGTGAACCCGAGCAGCACCTCGGGCCTGCCGGTGACGGTGAGCGTGACGAGCGGTCCGGCGACGATGGCCGGCAACACGGTGACGATCACCGGGGCGGGGGAGGTGATCCTGACGGCCAGCCAGGCTGGCGATGACACCTACGCGCCCGCCACGCTGGCGCGCACCTTCACAGTGGCCAAGGGTCAGCAGACGATCAGCTTCAATACACCCGCCAACCGAGCCGCGGCCAGCGCTCCCTTCAACCTTGTCGCCACGGCCAGCTCCGGCCTGCCGGTCAGCTTTGAACGTGTCTCCGGTCCGGCCACTCTCGATGGCAGCACTCTGACTCTCACCGGCGAGCTTGGAACCATCGTTGTCGAAGCCAGTCAGGCTGGCAATGCCAACTGGGAACCGGCCGCACCGGTCGAGCGCAGCTTCGAAGCCACGGACACACCGCCGGTGACGCTGGCACAAGTCATCAGCTTCCCGCAGCCTGCCAATCGCTATCTTTCGGAAAGTCCGATCAGTCTGTTTGCCAGTGCCAGCTCCGGTCTTCCCGTCACCTTTGCAATCGTTTCTG
This sequence comes from Prosthecobacter sp., assembly GCA_036846165.1. Taxonomy (GTDB): domain Bacteria; phylum Verrucomicrobiota; class Verrucomicrobiia; order Verrucomicrobiales; family Verrucomicrobiaceae; genus Prosthecobacter. The sequence continues at coordinate 84,352 of DAIUCN010000002.1, read as the reverse complement.
GGCCAGCAACCCTCAACGGGACTCTGTTGACCCTCACCGGCACCGGCAAGGTCACCGTCAGCGCCAGCCAGTCGGGCGGCCCAGGCTACCTGGCAGCCCCGGTTGTACTCCGTTCCTTCAGCATCCTGCCTGAGCCGTCCAAGTTGACGCTGACGCCGCTCAGCCAGATTTACGACGGAACTGCGCGCGAGGTGGAGGCTGTCGGGAATACGGAGGAGCCGGTGATCACCTACATCGTCAACGGCATCGAAGGACCCAATGCCCCAGTCTCTGCAGGGACGTACACGGTCAAGGCGGTCGCCGATGGCAAAACGGTCACCGGCAAGCTGGTGATCGCCAAGGCACCACTGACCGTCACCCCCGATAGTCAGCGTCGCTTCATCGGCGAGGACAATCCGGTTTTCAGCCTTGGCTACACCGGTTTCCAGGGAGATGACACCCGCGAATCGGTGTTTCTTGAACCGGGAGCTCAGCAACCCACGGCAAGCACCACCGCCAAGTCGACGAGCCCGGGTGGGGTGTACCCCATCAAGCCCACAGGCGGCCTGCTGGCCAATTACGCCTTTGTCTATGTCAGCAGCAACCTCACGGTCGAATCCTTCGCCGGTCGCTACGAAGCCCTGCTCACTGACGCCGGTCGTCATGTCGCCAAACTGGAACTCACTGTTGCCGCCAGCAGCACGGTTTTCACCGGCCGACTCAGCCTCGCCGGCGAGGTTGCCCCCCTGTCAATCAAGGGCACACTGGCCGTTGATCCGGAAACCGAGTCGGCCTCAGGCACCATGACACCGGTCACCAGCAAGGATGGCACCCGGTATGAAATGACCTTCGACTTCCTTCTGGGCGACGGTTTCAGTGCCGAACTGATGGCTGATGCAGCGCCTTTGGCTGCGACCGAGGCGGGTCGCCGGTTGTTCGTCCCCGGCAAGGGCGATGTCATCACTTTCGCCGGCGCACACACCCTCATTCTCGAGCCCGCCGCCGGCGGCACACCAGGTGGCTCGGGTTACGGCCTCGCCGCGATCGACAGCAAGGCGGTGATGAAACTCGCCGGCCGACTCGGCGACGGCACGCCCTACACCGCCACACTCATGCCTGACGAGCAGTCCGGCTACCGGCTCTTCATTCAGCCCTACAAACGCGCCAACAGCTACCTGGCGGGTCCGCTGGATCTTGAGACGCATCCGACCCTGGAGGGCCGGCGCTACCTCAGCACCGAGGCTACCGCGTTGCTAGACTGGGAGAAGCTCGGCAACGCCAAGGACAAGTTCTACCGCGACGGCTTCGGCCCGGACACCGTCCAAGTCACGCTGGATCCCTGGCTCAAGCCCGACCGGACGAACTCGCTGGCGAGCCTGCTCGATCTGGGGGAAGGTGGTGACTTCCGAGTCTTCCACGGCGCCATCGACAGCGCATCTGATCCCGATCTGCCGACCGATCTTCAGCTCGATGCCAAGAACAAGATCCTCATTACCTCGCCGGTGACCGATCCGGTCAACGTCACCAAATGGAAGGCGGCGCTCAATGCCGGCACCGGCCTGATCACCGGCAGCTTTCAGGTCGCGGATGCGATCGACGCCCCGACCACGAAGAACCCGGATGCCACCAAGCGCATGGTCCGCACGGTCAGCTTCATTGGGGTGCTGCGCCAGCCCCATGGCACCGACGGCCCCCTCGGCCGCGGGCACCTGCTGGTCCCGGCCCTGCCGATCGACGCGACCAACGAGATCCGCGCCGAGAACTTGGAGTTTGACTGGTGAGGGGTGGGGAAGGATGGACTGACATGTCCGACTCGTCCGACTCGTCCGACTCGTCTGACTAGTCCGACTGATCTGACGGTTCCGCCACCCCTGATCCTCAGTGAGCCTCCAGCCAGTTGTGGCCGGTACCGGCCTCGACCTCGACCGGCACCTCGCCGAGCGGCAGGGCGTTGCGCATCTCTTCGAGGATGATGGCGCGGGCCTGTGCCACCTCGGCTTCGGGCAGTTCGAAGAGCAATTCGTCGTGCACCTGCAGCAGCATGCGCGTCTGCAGGCCGGCGGCGCGCAGGGCGGCCTCGACGCGGATCATGGCCAGCTTGATCATGTCGGCGGCGGTGCCCTGAATCGGCGTGTTCATGGCCACCCGCTCGGCACCGCCACGGACGGTGGCGTTGGCACTGTCGAGATCGCGGATGAGCCGGCGCCGACCCGTGAGGGTTTCAACGTAGCCGTGGCGACGGGCGTCCTCGACGATCTGGCGGGTGTAGCGCAGCACGCCGGGGAACTGCTCAAAGTAGCTGTCGATGATGCGGGCGGCCTCGCCGCGCGGAATGCCGAGGCGCTGGGCCAGGCCAAAGGCGCTGATGCCGTAGATGATGCCGAAGTTGACCATCTTCGCCGTGCGCCGCATCTCCGGCAACACGCCGTCGAGTTCGACGCCATAGACGCGGGCGGCGGTGGCCTGGTGAATGTCCTGGCCGTTGCGAAAGGCCTCGATCATCGCCGGGTCCTCGCTGAGGGCGGCCATGACGCGCAGTTCGACCTGCGAGTAGTCGGCGCTGAGCAGAACCCAGCCGGGTTCCCCCGGCACGAAGGCCTTGCGGATCTCGCGGCCGTGATCGCTGCGGATCGGGATGTTCTGCAGGTTCGGATGGCTCGACGCCATGCGGCCGGTGGCGGCCATGAGCTGGTGGAAGGTTGTGTGGATGCGGCCGGTGGCCGGGTTGACCTCGCGCGGCAGGGTGTCGACGTAGGTGTTCTTGAGCTTGGTCACCTCGCGGTAATCGAGGATGTCCTGAACGATCGGATGCGCGCCGGCGAGCGACTGCAGCACCTGCTCATTGGTTTGATACTGGCCGGTGGCGGTCTTCTTTGGCTTATCGAGCAGGTTGAGGCGCTCAAAGAGGATCTCGCCGAGCTGCTTCGGGCTGTTGAGGTTGAAGGGGGTGCCGGCAGCGGCCTGGATGCGGTCGTGCAGTTCGTTGGCGCGTTTCTCCAGCGTCAGGCCGATCTCGCCCAGCACGGCGACGTCGACCTTGACCCCGGCATGCTCCATGCGCGTCAGCACGGGCAGCAGCGGCGATTCAATTTCATAGAACACCTGCTCGGCGCCCATGCCGGGCAGCTGTGGGCGCAGCTTGGCGGCGAGCTGCCAGGTGACGTCGGCGTCCTCGGCCGCGTAATCGACCACCTTCTGCGGCTCGGCCTCAGCGACATCGGCCATCGTCGCCTGGCTGAACAGGTCGTCCTTCTCCAGGCCGATGAGCGCACTCAGCGGCACTGGCGTGTAGCCGAGGCAGGTTTCGGCGAGGAAATCCATGCCGTGGCGCTGCTCGGGCTCGAGCAGGGAATGGGCAAGCAGCGTGTCAAAGAAGGGGCCGGCCACCTCGACGCCCTTGGCGAGCAGGACGGCGAGATCGAACTTCAGGTTGTGGCCGATCTTTTCGACACCGCTGCGGGTCAGCAGCGGGCGAAATTCCTCAAGCACGGCCGCGGCGGCGGCGGGATCGCGCGGGAAAAACACGAACCAGCCCTCATGTGCCTGCCAGGAGAAGGCGATGCCGACGATGGCCGTGCGGTGCGGATCGAGCGAGGTGGTTTCCAGGTCAAAGCAGAAGGAGGCTTGGGCGCTGAGTTGGTCGATCAACCCCCGTCGCTCTTCAGCACTGTGCACGGCGTGGTAGGTATGCGGAGTATCGGCCAGGCTGCGAGTCGCCTGGGCACTCTGGCGGGCCACCTCGGCGGCGTTGAAGAGGTCGCCACCCTCGGCCGCCGCCTCGCGGGCCAGCTGGCGACCGCGGCCGGCCTTGAACTCCTCGCCGTAGAGGCGCTTGCCGAGGCTGTTGAACTCAAACTCGGTGAACAAGGCCTTCAGGGCCTCGTCGTCGTGCCCGCGCACGGCGAGGTCGTCGAGCCCGACCTCGAGCGGCGCATCGTGCAGGATGATGGCCAGCTGCTTCGACAGCCGGGCCTTGTCGGCATGCATCTCGACCTTCTCGCGCTGCTTGCCCTTGAGCTGGGTGGCGTTGGCGAGCAGGTTCTCGACGCTGCCGAACTGGCGGATCAGGGCGGTGGCGGTTTTTTCGCCGAAGCCCGGGATGCCCGGGATGTTGTCGACGGCATCGCCCATGAGCGCCAGCACATCAACGACCTGCTCGGGTCGCTCGATGCCCCAGCGCTCGCAGACTTCGGCGACGCCGAGGATCTCGACATCCGAGCCCTGGCGGCCGGGTTTGTAGATCTTCACGCGCTCGGAGACGAGCTGGCCGAAGTCCTTGTCCGGCGTCACCATGAAGGTCTCAAAGCCCTCGCCCTCCGCGCGTTTGGCGAGGATGCCGATGATGTCGTCGGCCTCATAGCCATCGCGGGTGATGAGCGGCAGCTGCATGGCCGCACACAGGCGGTGGATCTGCGGGATGGCGGAGGCGATGTCCTCGGGCATCTCCTCGCGCTGGGCCTTGTACTCGGGGTAGAGTTCGTGGCGCGCGGTCGGCGCCGAGGTGTCAAGCACCACGGCGAGGTGGGTCGGCTGCTGATTGCGCAGGATGTCCAGCAGGGTGTTGGCGAAGCCATACAGGGCCGAGGTGTTGACGCCGTCGCTCGTGCGGATGGGATTCTTGATGAAGGCGAAGTGCGCGCGGTACAGCAGCGCCATGCCGTCGAGGAGGAAGAGGCGTTTGGACATCGGCGGGCAGGGTAGTGCGGCCGGCCCGCGGCGCAAGGGCGTGCAGGGGGGAGTGGAGAGTTGTGAGGAGGGAGTAGGGGGAGAGCAGGTCCTGTGCGGCTCCGTAGGCTCGTTCGCCAGAACGAGGGATGGGGGAGAACGCGTCCCGCACTCCCAAGCCCCGCACTCTGGCGAGTGTGCCTACACTGCCGGACCCGGTCCAAGTGATTTTGCTTGGCGGCCGCGCGCCTTTCCGCTACATCGGCATGCAACCCAACCCCGAACCTCCCATGCCCCACGTCACCACCAACGGAATCCAGATGTATTATGAAGAGCGCGGCAGCGGCGAACCGCTGGTCTGCATCATGGGCGTCACCGCCCCCGGCGGCGTCTGGGAGGCGCACGCGGCCGAGTGGTCGAAGCATTTCCGCTGCATCCTCGGCGACAACCGCGGGGTCGGCCTGACCGACAAGCCCGAAGGCCCGTACACCACGGCGATGATGGCCGACGACTACGCCGGCCTGATGGACGCGCTCGGCATCCAGCAGGCGCGCGTCGTTGGCTGCTCGCTCGGCTCGGTCATCGCCCAGCAGCTCGCCCTGCGCCATCCGCAGAAGGTCAAGAGCATGATCCTCATGTGCACCTGGGCACGTCAGGACCGCTTCGGCTTGTACACCTGGCAGCACCTGATGAAGTGCAAGGCGACCATGCGTCCCGAGGACTTCATGCACTACGTCCAGATGCTCATCTTCACCAAGCCCTGGTTCGACAACGACGACTGCTGGAACAATCTGCAGCAGGGCCTCAAGGACGCCGCCACCAATCCGGCGCCGCAGCCGGTGCACGCCATGGAGGCGCAGAGCGCCGCCGCCATCAGCCACAACACCATTTCCGAGCTGAAGAACGTCAAGTGCCCGACCCTGGTCATCGGTGGCAAGAACGACACCTTCACGCCGCGCTGGATGAGCGAGGAGGTGGCGGCCGCCATCCCGGGCGCCGACCTGCACCTCTACGACAACGCCGGCCATGCCTTCCACTGGGAGTGCCTGGCCGACTTCAATCCGCGCACGACCGACTGGCTGCTCAAGCACTGAGCCAGGCCTCACTGACACTCCCGCCCGGTGCTTTGACCGGTGCGGGGGCGGTCAGTGGTTGAAGACAAATTCCGCCGAGTTGATCAGCGCCCAGGCGAGGTCCTCGGAGGCGGTCTGACGGGTCGCTCCCGGGATGGCAAAGAAGCGCAGGGCTTCCTGCAGTTCCACCGCCTCGGGCAGGCGGTTGTAGGCGGCCAGATAGATCTCGCTGACCAGCTTCGGCTCGGGCAGGTCCGACTTCACCAGGGCGCTGATGCGGCCCTTGTCGCTGCCCAGCTTCTTCTGCAGCGAGTCGGAATTCATCAGGTGCAGGGCCTGCACGACGCTCGACTTGCGCTCGCGTTCGCAGGGGCATTCCTGGCTGGCGTTGGGCCGGCCAAAGGCGTCGAGAAACTCGCTGGGCAGCTTGTGATTCCAGGTCTGCACCGCGCGTGACTCCGGCGGCAGGCCCTGGAAGCTGTCGCGCACGCCGGTGAGGTCGGCGACCGCGTCGAGCAGCACCTCGGCGCTCAGCCGCCGCTTGTGGCCGCGGGCAAAGTTGCGGGTGTCGGTCAGGTTGTGCTCGTTCGGCTCGACGCTGAGCTGGTAGGTGCGCGAGGCGGTGATCGTGCGCATCAGGTGCTTGAGGTCGTAGCCGTGGGCGACAAAGTCCGCCGCCAGCCAGTCGAGCAGTTCCGGATTCGTCGGCGGGTTGGAAATGCGGAAGTCGTCGATCGGTTCGACGATGCCGCGACCGAGGAAGTCCGACCAGATGCGGTTGACCAGGGCCTTGGCAAAGAAGGGGTTGTCGCTGCCGCCCATCCAGTCGGCCAGACCCACCCGCGGATCCTGACCGGCGACGTACGGCATTTCCGGACCGTCCGGCGGTTTCGGCGTCATCACCGCCTCGGTCACCGGGTGGGTGACGCTGCCGCTGCCGCCATGCCACCAGTACTCCACCTCGCCGGAGATCGGTGCCGAGATGGCCTGGCCACGGCGTTTCATCTGGCCGAAGAAGGCGGCAAGCTGGTAATAATCCTCCTGGGTCCACTTTTCGCTCGGGTGATGGTGGCACTTGGCGCAGTCGAGGCGCACGCCAAGGAAGATCTGGCTGACGAAGGCGCCCATGTCGGCCGGGTCGCGCTTGTCGCGGAACACCGCCACCGGCCCGTGCTGATGAGTGCTGCCCTGGGCGGTGAGCAATTCGGCGACCATGCGGTTGTAGGGCTTGTTCTGGCGGAAGCTGTCGCGCAGCCAGCTGTCGAGCAGGTACACCGGTTTGACACCGACGCGCGAGGGATTCGGCCGGATCAGGTCGCCCCACTTGACCGCCCAATGGTCGGCGTAGTTCGGGTCATCGAGCAGTTCGTCGACCAGGCGCGCACGCTTGTCAGGACGGCTGTCGGCCAGGAAGCGTTTTGCCAACTCCGCCGTCGGCAGCTTGCCAATGAGGTCGAGCGAGACGCGGCGCAGAAATTCGGCATCGCTGCAGGTGCCGGAGGGCAGGATGCCGAGCTTCTGGTGCCGGTCGTGCACCAACCGGTCGATCTCGTTGTTCACCGGCAGCTGCGCGTAGCGTTCGGCCGGCAGTTTTTTCTCCGAGGGCAGGGTGATGCGGGCGACATCGACCAGGCCCATGTAGCGGGCGACAATGACGCCCTCGCCGCTGATGCTGCCGGTCTTGACCAGGCCGTGCTCGTCGACTTCGGCGAGTTCCTGATCCTGCGACAGGTAATCGGTGAGGCGGGTGACATCGCGGCTGCTGCCGTCGGAATAGCGGGCGGTGACCTGCAACTGCTGCTGGGCACCCCGGGCGTAACTGCCCTCGCGTGGCGTCAGCTCAATGCCGGTGAGCCGGGCCTCGCCCTCCTGGCTGAAGGGCATGCCCTGGCGGATCCAGGCGATGAGGATCTTCCAGGCCTCGCTGTCCTGGGTGATGCGGGCTCCCCCCTCATGTGGCACGGCACCGGTCGCCTTCTTCAGCAGCAGGCTCTCCTCCGGAGCCGCCGGGAAAAGGCGCCGGCCGCGCACGTCGCGGACGATTTCATGGTAGTCATGCGCCGGGTCGTAGCCGAAGACCGAGAGCTTGAAGTTGTTCTGTCCCTCGGGCTTGGCATGGCAGTTGCCACCGGCGCAGCCCGCCTTCATGAGCTGGGGCATGACGTCGTTGACGAAACTGACCGGTGTCTCGGCGGCTGCAAGCAGTCCACCCAAACACCAAGTCAGCAGAAAAAGCACGGACTGCAGGCGCGGCATGGGCAAAATACGCCCCGCCCCGGGCATTCTTGCGAGGGCCGCTTCCGCCCTGGCTCCGCTTTTCGTGTCCCCTCAGAGATTGGGGACCGCAGGCGTCCAGACCGTCGTTCAGACCGCCCAGTCAGGCAGGCTGTCGGTGAAGCTCAGGCGTTCACCGCTCAGCGGATGACTGAAGGCAAGCTGCCAGGCATGCAGGCAGAGCGGTGGTGCCGCGGGATCGAGGGTCTGCACCTCGCCCAAACGGCTGTTCGAAAGGTAGGCGGGATCGCCACACACCGGCAGGCCGGCCTGCCAAAGGTGAATGCGGATCTGATTGGTACGACCCGTCACCGGCCGTGCCTCGAGCAGGGTCGTGCCATCGGCGTCGCGGCGCACGACCTGAAACTCGGTCCGCGCCGGCAGACCGGCCTCGGCATCGACCTCACGACAGCCCAGCGCGGTGGGCGCCTCACCGATTGGCGCCTCGCAGACCCAGGTGTCGGCCGCGGGATGGCCCTGAACGCGGACCCGATACAGCTTGTCCACCTCGCCGCGGGCGAAGCCGGTCTGCAGCAGGCCGGCAAACCGGCGGGTGCGCGCCAGCACCATGAGGCCGCTGGTGTTGGCGTCGAGCCGGTGCGCCGGGCGCAGTTTCTGCGGGGCATACACGGTCTGCAGCAGGTGCAGCAGGGTGTTGCGGTTGAAGCGACCGCCGGGATGCACGGGCAGGGGGGCGGGCTTGTGCAGCACGACAATCGCCTCATCCTCGTGCAGCAGGCGGATGGCGGCATTCACCGGCGGCTCGACATGCCCTGGCAGCAGGCGCAGGTAACCCTCGCCGGCTCGCACGCGACGCGCCGGGTCGGCCACCCGGCCCTCGGGATCGAGCAGACGCCCCTGTTCCATGAGGCGCAGCCACTCCAGCCGGTTCGTGCCAGGCAGCAGGTCGACCAGGGCATCCAGCAGCGGCTGGCCCTCGCAGCGCTCCGGGATCGACAGCGGTCGCTGGTTGTCATAGGGCAGGGAACCCGGCAGCGGATCGACCGCCGCCTGCAAGGCCGCCTGTCGCTGCTCGCGGCGCTGGCGATGCCGCTCGGCATCGCTCTGGTGGCAGTAGGGGCAGGATTGGCCCTCGATGTAACGCGGATCGTCCTGCTCCTCGGCCGTCAGCGGCGCCTGACAGGCATAGCACTGCGCTGTCTCGGTCTCGCGCAGAGCCGGGTCCACCCCGACCCGCTGGTCGAAAACAAAGCACTCACCCTGGTAGTGATCGCCACCAACCTCCTCGAAGTACTTGAGGATGCCACCCTCCAATTGCCAAACTTGCTCAAAGCCTTCGCGCTCAAGGAAAGGCGCGGCTTTTTCACAACGAATGCCACCTGTGCAGAAGGTTACAATGGGCTGTTTTTTCAGGCTTGCTGGCAGGCGACGCACCGCTTCGGGGAAATTGCGAAAATGGTCGATGCCCGGCACGAGGGCACCCTTGAAGGTGCCGAGCTTGATCTCGTAATCGTTGCGGGTGTCGAGCAGGGTGACCGGCCGGCCCTCGTCGAGCCACTGCTTCAGTTCGCGGGCGGAGAGGCGCGGCGAACTGTGCCGGGCGGGATCGATGCCTTCGACCCCGAAGGCGATGATCTCCTTCTTAATGCGAACCAGCAGGCGCCGAAAGGGTTGCTCGGCACTGGCGCTGTACTTGGGGGCCAGGTCGGCGAGGCCAGGCAGGGTGCGCAGGTCGGCGACCAGGCTTTCGATGGCCTCGGGCTGACCGGCGAGGAAGAGGTTGATGCCTTCGGCACTGAGCAGGATCGTGCCCTTCAGTCCCAGTTCGCGACCCACGTCCAGCAGGCGGCTGCGCAGGGCCTTGAGATCGGTCAGCGGCGCGAAGCGGTAAGCGGAGATGTTGGTGACGGGCAGGGACATGCGCAGCTGGCAGCATGTCGCGCGCCGGGGCGGCGACAACCGGGTTTTGCCGGCGATCGCGGCAACTTTTCGCTCCATGGTGGCGTTACCAGCGGCCATGTCACGCCTTCTCGGCCTCGCCATCCTATTCTGCCTCGCCAGCGCGGCCCCGGCCTGTACCATCCCGGTCTTCCGCTTTGCCCTCGACCGCTGGCAGGCCGACCCTTTCACGCTGCTGCTGCCGGCCGAGAGCGCAGCGGTCAGTGCCGAACTGCTGCGGCCGCTGCGCGCCAATGGTCGTGCCAACCTGACGATCCGGACCGCGCCCGCCGACGCCGGACCGCCACGCCCCGAACTGCGTTTTCCCAACTCCGACACTGTCGCCTGGTCGGGCGACCTCGGGCCGGCGGCGCTCGACCGGTTGCTTGATTCGGCAGGCCGACGCGGGATCGTTCGCCACATCCTTGCCGGCGATTCGGTGGTCTGGGTGGTCAGCGGCGGCGATCCAGCCGAGGCCGAGCGTCTCGAGAAGCGCCTGAAGTTCCTGGAGCAAGTTGCCTCCCTGCCGATCCAGGATCCCAACGATCCCGACAGCCGGCTCGGGCCCGGGCCGCCGCTGAAGCTGAAGTTCAGCCTGCTGCGTCTTGATGACGCCGATCCCGCCGAGACGATGCTGCGGCGCATGCTGGCCGGCCCCGAGGGCGAGGCCGACCGCCCCTTTGCCGCGGCGGTGTTCGGTCGCGGCCGCGTGCTCGGTGCCTGGCCGCTCGACCAGCTCGACGATCGTGCGCTGGAGGAAGCCTGCCTGTTTCTGGTGGGTCGCTGTTCCTGCCGGGTGAAGAATGAAAACCCCGGCTGGGACCTGCTGCTCAATGTGGACTGGGATCAGGCCCTGGCGGCCGCCGGCAAGAGCGCGGCGGCCGAACCGGTGGCGGTGGCCGCGTCGGTACCGGAAGTGGCCGTGGAAGTGACCGCCCCGCAAACCGTCACCGCGGAGCCAGTGGCCGAGCCGGCGGCTGCCTTCAGGAAGGGCTGGGCCATCGCCGCCGCCCTGCTGTTTGCCGTCGCCGCCTGGCGTTTGCTGCGCCGCAGTCCGAAAGATTGACCCAAGCCACCGCCGATTTCTCCCCATGTCCCGCTTCCATGTTGGCATCGCCCTGCTGCTCGCCGCCGGCGCGCTCGCCTATTACGCCCTGCGTCCCGCCACCGAGGCTGGGTCACAACGCCTGACCGTCTTCTGCGCCGCCGGTTTGAAAAAACCGATTGAGGCCGCCGCCGCGCGTTACCAGGAGGAGACCGGGACCGAGGTGGCGCTGCAGTTTGGCGGCACCGGCACCCTGCTCACCCAGTTGCGCGTGGCCAAGCAGGGCGATCTCTTCATTGCCGCCGATGACGCTTCGCTCGCCGATGCCCGCAAGCTCGAGGTCGTGCGCGAGGTGCTGCCGCTGGCGAAGCAGAAGCTGGTGGTTGCCGTCGCTATCGGTAATCCCAGGCAGATTCGCAGCTTGGACGACCTGCTCAAGGCCGACGTGCGGGTCGCCCTGCCGAATCCCGAGGCCGCCAGTGCCGGCAAGGTGGCGGTGCGTCTGCTCGGCGAGCGCTGGCAGGCGCTGGCTGACAAGGCGGCCGTGATGAAACCGACGGTCACCGAGATCGCCGCCGATGTGAAGCTGGGCGCCGCCGATGCCGCCCTGATTTGGGACAGCACGGTGCCGCAGTTCGAGGGCCTGGAGAAGGTGGAGCTGGCCGAGTTCGCCAAGCACCTGGAAAACGCGAGCGCGGCCGTGCTGAGTTCGGCGGTCTCGGCCCCGGATGCCCTGCGTTTTGCCCGTTACCTGGCGGCACCGCAGCGCGGGGGCGAGGTGTTTCAAGAGCACGGCTTCACCCCGGCCGGCGGCGACGCCTGGGCCGTGAAACCCGAGCTGATCCTGTTCAGCGGCGGCGTCAACCGTCCGGCCATCGAGCAACTCGTTCAGGACTTCGCCACCCGCGAGGGCATCAGCGTCACCACCGTCTTCAACGGTTGCGGCATCCTCTGCGCGGCCATGAAGACCATGGGCGACAGCCGCAACCCGAAGTTCCCCGATGTTTATTATGCCTGCGACGTCTGCTTCGTGCCGCCTGTGGCCGAGCATTTCCCCGAGGCCGTTTTGCTCACCGAGGCCGAGATCATCATCGCCGTGCCCAAGGGCAATCCCAAGGGCATCCAGACCCTCGCCGACCTCGCCCGCCCCGGGCTGCGGGTCGGCATCTGCAATGCCGAGCAGTCGACCCTCGGCTTCATGACCATGGGCATCCTCAGCTCGATGAACCTCTGGGAGAGCGTCAGCAAAAACGCCTCCAGCCAGGTGCCGACCGGCGATTTCCTGGTCAACCAACTGCGCGCCGGTTCGCTCGATGCGGCGGTCGTGTACCAGATCAACATCCAGCAGCAAGCCGAGCATTTCGACGCCCTGCCACTACCGGCCGACAAGGCCAAGGCCATCCAGCCGTTCGCGGTGCGCAAGGATTCGCTCAACCGCGAGCTGGGACGTCGCCTGCTCGACCACCTGCGCGCCAACCGCGGCAGTTTCGAGAAGGCCGGCTTCGTCTGGACCGGCGACAAGGCGCCCGTGAAAAGCGCCGACATCGAACTACCGCCCTGGCTGAAAAACTGATCCGTCGAGTGGCTGCAGGGACGCCGGTTCGCTGACCTGAACCTGCAGGCGCTCGCGGTACTTGCCGATCTCGCCCTGCACGCGCACGCGTCGCCCGGTGAGCGCGTCGAGCGGCCAGTCCGGGTGTTTTTCGAGATCGCTGCGCCGGATGAAGACGCTGAACACCTCGCCCTCAAACTCAAGCAGGCGATGACCGCTGTCGCCAAGGGTGGCAACGCGGCGCACCGTGCCGGTCACCGTGGCGTGTTGACCGAAGCGCGACTCCAGGGCGCCGGCATCGCGGGCGTCGAGGCCTTCATCAGGGGCAGGGGAGGGAGACGGCACGGCGCTGGAGGTCGCCGCGACCGCCTTGCCCGTGCCAGGCAGCAGGCCGAGCATCTCGGCCAGGCGACGCCGACTGCGCTCGGCGAGCTGGGCAGGTGCCAGGGTCTGCTCGCCGCCGGAACGCAGTTCAAAGGTGGCGGCACCCGGCGTGACCTGGCGCACGCGCGCTTCGAACAGCGTGCCATCGCTGCGCACCCAGGTTTCCCAATCCGGAGCGGCGAAAGCGGTGTCAAGGAGCATCAAGGCAACAAACCAGCGCGGTTTCATAGGAATAAGATATTTTCTTGAATGAAAGATGCAAATAAAAAGCATCGGCTGCTCGCGGGATTTTCAAAGGAAGCCCAGCCTCGGGCGTTCCATTCGCACCCCCATGAAAATCCGTCCGTTTTTTGCTTTTCTCTGCGCCCCCCTTGTCGCTGCCGCCGCCGACTTCGAGAAGGACGTGCAGCCGATTCTGGAGAAGCACTGCTATGAGTGCCACAGCGAAAAGACCGGGAAAAAGAAAGCGGGTTACGTTTTTGACGATTTGGAGACGCTCAAGCTCGACATCAATCCCAAGGGCGCGATTGTGCCGGGCAAACCGGCGGAGAGCCATGTCTTCATCGTGGTTTCCGATCCCAACCACGAGGCGCACATGCCGCCCAAGGGCAACCTGTCGGACCGCGAGATCGACAAGCTGCGCAGCTGGATCAACGCCGGCGCGCCGCTGCCCGGCCAGGCGGCGGCGACGGCGGCGGTCCCCGCCAAACCGGTCATCCTCAACTGGACCAATTTCGAAGGCAAAACCATCCAGGCTGGCTTTGTCCGCCTCGACGGCGCCAACGTCATCCTGAAGATGGCCAACGGTCAGGAGATCCCGTACCCGCTCGCCAAGCTCGACAAGTCCAGCCAGGAGCAGGCCGAAACTGCCGCCAGCAGCGGCGCGCCCTGAACTCAGCGACACCGAGGCGCGGACTCCGGCTTGCAAGCCGGGGCTTCCCGCCTATGAACCCGGCCCGCCCATGCATCATTTCCATTACTCCAACGGCCAGCTCTGCGTCGAAGACGTGCCCCTGCAGTCGCTTGCCGACCAGTATGGCACGCCGCTGTACGTCTATTCCAAGGCGACCATCACCAGCCACTACACCCGCCTCGACGCCGCCCTGTCCGGTCTCGACCACCTGATCTGCTACGCGGTCAAGGCGAACTCCAACCTCGCCGTGCTGGCCACCATTGCCCGCCTCGGCGGCGGCTTCGACATCGTCTCCGGTGGCGAACTCTACCGCGTCATCCAGGCCGGTGGCGACCCCGGCAAGTGCACCTTTGCCGGCGTCGGCAAGACCCGCGAGGAGATCACCTACGCGCTTGAGCAGGGCATTTACTGCCTGAACGCCGAGTCCGAGGCCGAGCTGCGCCACATCAACCAGATCGCCGGCGAGCTCGGTCGCAAGGCCCCGGTCGCCGTGCGAGTCAATCCAAACGTCGACGCCAAGACCCACGCCAAGATCACCACCGGCAAGAGCGAGAACAAGTTCGGCGTCGATTTCGAGAACATCACTGACGTCTACGCCCGCATCGCCAGCGACTGCCCGCACCTGGAGCTGCGCGGCCTGCAGATGCACATCGGCTCGCAGCTCACCAGCGTCGAGCCCTTCATCGAGGCCGTGCGGAAAGTTGTGCCGCTGGTGCGCGAGATCCAGGCGCGCCATGGCATCCAATTCTTCAGCATCGGCGGTGGCATCGGCATCAATTACCGCCAGAGCCTGGACTCCGGTCCGGAAAGCTGGTGGCAGAAAAACGAAACCGTGCACCCGCTCACCATCCAGGCCTATGCCGACGCCGTGGTACCGCTGCTGCAGCCGCTCGGCCTGCGCATCCTCTGCGAACCCGGCCGCTTCATGGTCGGTAACGCCGGTGCCCTGCTCACCCGCGTGCTCTACGAAAAGCGCGGTGCCGCCAAGACCTTCAAGATCGTCGACGCCGGCATGAACGATCTCATCCGCCCGACCCTGTACGAAGGCTGGCACCAGATCGCCCCGCTCCAGCAGCCGGCCCATGGCGACACCGAGATCGTCGATGTCGTCGGTCCGATCTGCGAGACCGGCGACTTCCTCGCCCAGAACCGCGAGCTGCCGCCCGTGCATGAGGGCGATGTGCTCGCCGTGCTCAGCGCCGGCGCCTACGGCTTCACCATGGCCTCGAACTACAACACCCGCCCCATGCCCGCCGAGATCCTCGTCGACGGCGCCAAGGCGACCGTGGTGCGCGAGCGCCAGACCCTGGCCGACGTGCTCAAGGGCGAGCACCTGGCCTGAGCGGAGAGCGGAGAACGAAGAACTAGGAGTGCCCAGTTTCCGGAAGGGAGCGCGGGCACTCCCTGCCCGCTGTTTTTGTCTGTGCAGCAGGCCCACCTCTAGCCGTTTGGCATCATGGCCCCCCTCCTGAGGAGGGCCTCGTGAATGAATTCCCGGCGCGCCACAAACCATTGCATTCAGGGCATTTGCAGCCATGTAGAAATATGGACCTGACGTTGAAAAACCTGCCCGAGGTCTTGTTCCAACACCTGCGTGCTGCGACGGCATCCCGAAGCTGCAGTGTGGAGGCCCTCATCCTCCTCACCCTGAAGCAAACCTTTGGCAAACCATCTGCTGAGCGCAGGATCCTTCTGGCAAGAATCCGTCGCCGCCGCGCGGCGCAAACGCTCTGGCTCGACGATGCAGCCCTTGCGTTTGCCAGGAAGCTCGGGCGGGAATGAGCGCCTCGGCGGAGCTGTCACAAGCACAGTCTTCCCATCACAACCGCCATGCAGAAAAGAATCGCCACAGATCGACGTCATTTCCTCGCCCTGTTCGCCTTGCTGCTGATCCTGTGGGGTGTCTTGGCCTTTGTCAGTTGGGATGCATTGCGACAGCAAGACCTGCGCTGGCTGCATGGCGGGTTCGGTGTCGCTCTCGTGATTTTGGGTTGGCTGGCGTTGATGCCCTTGACGGTGCTTTCGCTCAAGGACGGACGACTGTCCGTGGGTCACGGATTTGGCGCATTGCACCTGCCGGTGGACGCCATCCATCGCTGCCGAATCCTCCGGCGTGGCTCAGACACCCTGCTTGAAGTTCATCTGTCCACCGTTCCTGTAGAACTCAAGCCCTACCTCAACACGTGGTGGAAGCGTCGCTGCGTCGCCAAAGCGCGGCAACTGCGATGGACGCCGCCATCCGAGCCGTTTTTGCTCCTGTCCATTCCGCCGATTCGCCATGTGGGCGAATCGTTGAATGAGTGGCTTGGCCTTGCGGGGCAGGCGAGCGCTCCGGCGGACTGACCGCAAATTTTGTCACCCCCGGCCAGCCCGCGCCGACCGGGGGTGAACGATGATCACTCGCCGAGCAGTTCCTGGATCTTCGGCTCGATGGCTTCAGCCCACAGGTCGTAGCCCTTTTCCGAGAGGTGCAGCAGGTCGGGCATGATCTCCCTGGTCAGGGTGCCGTCGGGCTGCAGGAAGGTCTTGCCGATGTCGAGGTGCTGCACGGTCTTGCCGTCGGCAAGCTTGGCGATGAGGGCGTTGGTGGCCTCGTTCTGCTGGCGCATCGGGTCGGCCGGCGTCTCACCGCGCGGGAAGATGCTCAGCAGCAGAATCTTCGCCTGCGGCGCCTTCTGCTTCAGCGTGCGCAGGATGAGTTCGACGCCGTCGGCGGTCTGTTCGGCGCTGCAGGCATAGATCTGGTTGTCGATCTCCGGCATCGGGCGGTTCTGATGGCCCGTGTTGTTGGTGCCGATCATGAGCACGATCAGCTTCGGCGTCAGGCCGTCGAAATTGCCGTTCTGCAGGCGCCAGAGCACATGCTCGGTGCGGTCGCCACCGATGCCGAAGTTGGCGGCGGCACGCTTGGCATAAAACTTCTCCCAGGTGGCCTTGCCCTTGCCTTCCCAACCCTGGGTGATGCTGTCGCCCAGGAAAACCAGCTTGGCCTCGCCCTTCTTGGAGATCTCGTTGAAGCTCTCATGGCGCTTCATCTTGCCCTCGTTGGGCTCGGCCACCGGTGTGGTGGCGACATGGACCGGGATGGCGCGTTCCTGGGGAGCGCAGGCGGCGAGCAGAAGGGCGAGCAGGGCGGGGGTGGGGAGCTTCATGTGAAATCCAGTCAATCACAGGGCGAGCGCCGAGGAAAAGGCTTTTTTACGGTGGGCGTCTTCGCCAGAAGGCGGGATCGAACACCTTGGTCGTCATTCTTCCCAACGCCCGCGTTGTGGCCAACGCGCCCACTTCATCCCAAGCCTTGCCCAGGACTGCGCAAGATCGGCGCGAGGGCGGTGACACGGTCGGCCGTTGTTTTGGCATGATCAATCTCACCCGCCTCTACTGCGATGTCGCCCAGCCGATGGACCACCTGCGCTATGGCCGCGGTCATGGCGCGCCCACAAGTGCGGCCGAGCGACGCCCCATCGTCGTCTGGAACATCACCCGGCGCTGCAACCTGAAGTGCCTGCACTGCTACCAGGATTCCGATGCACGGCATTATCCGGGCGAGCTCGACTGGCAGCAGTGCAAGGCGGTGGTTGACGACCTGGCCGGGTTCCAGGTGCCGGCCCTGCTGCTCTCGGGAGGCGAGCCGATGATCCATCCGCGCTTCTTCGAACTCGCCGAGTACGCGGCGGGCAGGGGACTGCGCCTGACCCTGTCGACCAATGGCACGCTGATCAGCGCCGATGCCGCCCGCCGGCTCAAGGACATCGGTTTTTCCTACGTCGGCATCTCGCTCGACGGCATGGGCGGCACGCACGACCACTTCCGCGGCCGCATTGGTGCCTTCGATAAGGCCGTGGCCGCCTTCCGCCACTGCAAGGCGGTCGGTCAAAAGGTCGGCCTGCGCCTGACCCTCTCCAGCCACAACATCGACGACCTCGACACCATCCTCGACTTCATCGAACGCGAGGACATCGAACGCGTCTGCTTCTACCACCTCGTGTACAGCGGTCGCGGCGCCGACCTCATTGAGGTGCCGCACGACAAAACCCGCGCCGCTCTCGACAAGATTCTCGATCGCACCGCCCAGTGGGCCGCCTCCGGCCGGCCGCGCGAGGTGCTGACCGTTGATCAACCGGTCGACGGCGCCTACCTCTACCTGCGCCTGCTGCGCGAGAATCCGGAGCGGGCGGCGCGCGCGCTCGAACTGCTGACCTGGAACGGCGGCGGTGCCAACAGTTCCGGCACCGGCATCAGCAACATCGACACCCAGGGCAATGTCCACCCCGACCAGTTCTGGCACAGCCTGACTCTTGGCAACGTCAAGCAACGGCCGTTCAGCGAGATCTGGAGCTCGCGCGATCACCCCCAGCTCAACGCCCTGCGCGAGCGCAAGGAACACCTGACCGGCCGCTGCGCCAACTGCCGCTGGCTCAACCTCTGCGGCGGCGGTTTCCGCGTGCGCGCCCTGCAGATGACCGGCGATTTTTGGGCCCCGGATCCCTCCTGCTACCTGCGCGCGGAGGAAACGGTTCTATCGGCGGCCTGATGCGCCTAGCTCGCCGGGCCTGATCTCCGGCGGGGCGAGGGAGTCTTGCCCCCGGGCGAAACAGGATTCAGCGGGCGACGTAGTCGACCACGCAGACCTTGTCGAGCAGCGGCTTGAGCTTGCCGACAAACTCCGTGTGAGCCGGGTGCGGCAGATAGACCTCAAGCCCGGCCTTGTCGGCGAAGCTGACGAGGAAGCAGTGGGTGAAGCCGTCGTTCAGTCCTTCGGGACTGACGTTGGTGCCCCATTCGAAAGCCTTGACGGTGTCGATCTTCCTGGCCAGGGCGGCAAAGTCCTGCTCGATCGCCTGCACCTGCTCGGCGCTGGCGCTGTCCTTGAACTTGAAGAAAACGACGTGGCGGTACGGGGCTTCAGCGGCAGCGGCAACGGTGAGCATGATCAGGGTGAGCAGGGTGAGCAGGTGTTTCATGGCAAACAGACCTCCAGCATGAACGCCCCAGCCCGCCCGGTCAAGCCGCGCGCCGGGCTTGCCTGCATGGCCGCAAGGACGTAGATTGTAAAAATGCCTCCAACCCCCAGGAGCAATCGCCGTTACGGGCGACTCAGCCTGCTGCTGCTTGCCCTCGGTGCCGGCCTGTGGCTGCGTTTTGAGAACGCGCCGCCGGCGGCGTCCGAAACAACGCGGCCATCACCCACTGAGGTCGCCACCCCGGAGTCCGCCGCGACCGACAATTGGGTGCGTGCGGCCCTTTCGGCGCTGGAGGCCGGGCAACCGCTGTTGCTGCGCGAGGACGGCCGCGAGCGACATCTTGCGCTCGTGCCGGATCAACTCTACCACCCGGGTCGGCATCCAGGCGAACGCTTCGAACAGCTGCCGCCCGGCGATCCCCCGGCCCTGCTGGCGGCTGCCTCACGTCGCGATCCCTCCGGTCACTGGCCTGGCCTGTTGCTGCAACCGGCCGGAACGAAACCGGGGCGGCCTGCGGAGCCAGGCGCGCGGGTCGTGCTCACCGAACAGTGGCTGCTTCAGGTGCGTGATCCCGCGGCGGCGCGACCCGCCCTCGCCGCGGCCGGTTTTACCCTCGCCGAGGAACCGGCCTATGCGCCGGGTCACTGGATCGTTGCCGCCCGGGAAGGTGGTGCGATCGGCGGCCTGAAGGCGGCTGTCGATCTGTTCGGTCACCCGGCAGTTGCCGACCTGAGTCCGTTGCTGCGGCGGGAGCGACAGCGTCAAGGGCTGCCGAACGACCCCTACTTTCCACTGCAATGGCACCTGCAGGCCAGCGGTGCGAACGCCAGCAAACCCGGTGCCGATGTGCGTGTGACATCCGTTTGGGAAAAAGGACTGACAGGGCAGGGACTGCGCATCGCCATCGTCGATGACGGTCTCGATCTGACGCATCCGGACCTCCTCGTCGATACTGACCATGACTACGACTGGAACGATTCGCCCCCTGACGGTGATCCGACGCCTGATCCGTTCAATGAGGATTATCACGGCACCGCCGTCGGCGGTCTCGCTGCCGCGCGCGGCAACAATGGCATCGGCGTTTCCGGGGTCGCACCGCAGGCCACGCTGGTCGGTTTCCGTCTCATCGCCGACTGGATCACCGATGCCGACGAGGCTGACGCCGTGTTGCGGGGCAATGACGTCATTCAGATCAAGAACAACAGCTGGGGGGCACCGCCGACGATTCTCGATCCGGATTATTATGCGGAACTCGGCTGGAGTGGTCCGCTGCTGCGCGCTGCCCGGCGCGACGCCGCGCTCAACGGCCGCGGCGGACTCGGCACACTCTCGGTCTGGTCGGCCGGCAACGACCGCGACTACGGCGATCAGGGCAACAAGGACAGCTATCCGAACTCGATCTACGCCCTGCCGGTCGGCGTGCTCACCAGCGCCGGCGTCCTGGCTCCCTACAGCGAGGGCGGAAGCCATCTCGTCGTCTGCGCTCCCGGAGCGGGCGGCGTTGTCACCACTGACCTGCGAGGCAATGTCGGCTACAACAACGGTGCCAAGCCCGGTGAACTCACCGGCGAATTGTCGGCTCGCGACTACACCCGCACCTTCGGCGGCACCTCGGCAGCCGCCCCCATGGTCAGCGGCGCCCTGGCCCTGCTGCTCGAAGCCAACCCGCAGCTCGGCTGGCGCGACATCAAGGAAATCCTGCTGCGCTCCTCCGTCCAAATCCTGCCCAGCAACTCCGGCTGGATCAGTCGCTCGGGCGGTGAACCTGCCCTGCCACTCATCCGCCACCATGAGTCCTACGGCGCCGGCGCCCTCGACGTCGCGGCCGCCGTCGCTCTTGCCGAGAGCTGGCAGAACCTCGGCCCGATGGTCGAGCACGCGCGCACCGTCACGCCCGCCCTCGCCTTCCCTGACAATTCCACCGCCGGGCTGGCGGTCGACTTCGATTTCTCCGAGGTCTACGACCTTCGAGTGGAACATGTGACCGTGCGCCTGAATGCGCCGCACAGCTACCGCGGCGACCTGCAGATCCGGCTGATTTCACCCGCCGGAACGGTCAGCACGCTGGCGACCCGTACCAGCGCCGACGACGGCAAGGACTATGACAACTGGACCTTCTCCAGCGTCCGCCACTGGGGTGAAAACGGCAACGGTGAGTGGCGGCTTCATTGCCAGGATCTGGCGCGCGGCGACACCGGCGTCCTGCTCTCGGCCACGGTGACCCTGTACGGTTCGTCGATTGAGCCGGCCTACTTCACCGAATTGCCGGAACCGGCCCTCGTTGGCGAGGGTGACGAGGCTCTTTTTCAAGCAAAGATCGAAGGGGGCGGCACGATCGACCATGCCTGGCGCAAAGTCGGCGCGCCGGCCATTCTCAGCCGGGGCCCGGACTTGCACCTTGCCCCGGCCCAGCTCGGCGACGCCGGCCGCTATCAGCTCATCATTCGCAACGCCACCGGTTTCCAGGACGCCGAGGTCCAGCTCGCTGTCCTGCGCCGCCTGGTCGCCAACACCACCGTTCACGAGGGCAAAACCGCCGTGCTGCGCGCCACCGCCGCCGGTCCGGGATTGACCTTCCGCTGGCATCGCGACGGACAGCCGCTCAGCGACGACGACCGCCGTTCCGGCACCCACAAGGCGACACTGACGATTCGCCAGTGCGGGGCAGAGGACAGCGGCACCTACACCTGTGTGGCCTGCCTCTCCAGCCTCGAATTGAGCACCCTGCCGGCCACCCTCGCAGTGACCTTGCGTCCCGTCATGACGTCGCTCCAGCCACCGGCGGCCGCTGTCAGCGGCGCGGTCGACTGGCAACTGCTCGCCGACCACAGCCCGCTGCGTTACACCGTTCAGGGCCTGCCGCGCGGACTGAAGTTCGATCGCGCCACGGGTCGCATCCACGGCATCCCCGAACGCCCCGGCACCTACGAAGTTCGCGTCAGCGCCAGCAATGCCGCCGGCATGGGTGAGACCGTGACCGTGATCTGGGAGATCGCGCCGCTGCCTGACGGGGTGCCCGGTGTTTTCCACGGCCTGCTGAGCCGCGACTCCGCCCTGAATCAGGAACTCGGCGGCCGCTTCCAGGCGACGATCACCGCCACCGGGGCCTTGTCCGGCAGCCTGACCCTGGGTGCCAGCAGCCATCGTTTCAGCGACCGCCTCGACGCCCCGCCGGGTGAGGTGCCCGAAGCCGTGGTTGCCGTCAAGCGGGCCGGAGGTTTGCCACCCTTGGAATTGCGTTTCAGCGTCACCGACGGCGAATTGCACGGCACCCTTCGTGTCGGCGATGACAGCGCCGAGGTCGATGCCGTTCGCAGTGAATGGGATGGCGTGGCCCATGCGGGGCTGAGCGGCCCCTACACTGCGCGCTTCCTGCCCGCCGCGGATCGAGTCGCTGATCCCCTGGTGCCGCAGGGTGCCGGCTACCTGGCCGGCAGTCTCAGCAGCAAAGGCGCCTTCCAATGGGTCGGGCGCCTGCCCGACGGTCGCAGCTTCACCACCGCCGCCCCGCGCGGCCGCACCGGCCGTGTGCCGGTCTTTGCCTTCGACAAAAAGACCGTCACCAGCCTGCGCGCCTGGCTCGATCTCGATGCGACCGGGCTGCAGCCCTCCGCGGCCGCCTTTGCCGGCATCCCCGACCTGCAGCGCCTGGGTCAGTCAGGCCACGCCCTGGATCTGGTCGGCGCGGCCTACCGTCCCGCCAACGACCTGCCGGGTTTTCTCGGTCTCGTGGCCGGAGAAGCCGTGGTGATCCTGCGCGAGGATGGCCAGACGGAGACCCTGCGCCTCGATTTGACGGTCGAGGCTCCGAACAAGCTGCTGCCCTCCATCGATCCCAGTGCCCGCCTGCAGCTCAAGGCGAATGCCAAAACCGGTGTGTTCACCGGCAGCCTCCTGCCGACCGGTGGCAGTTCGGCACCCGTCGCCGGGGTCTTTGTCCTGCCTCTCGGCGGTGGGTCGGGGCGGGGCATTGGCCACTGCCTGCTTCCGCAGGCGCAGACAACTCCGCTCAGCGCGCGCATCGACCTGTTGGCACCAGACTGAGGCGGCTTCAGCGAAACAGGGAACCGAGTTTTTTCCCGAGGATCAGGCTGGCGCCGGCCAGGGTGATGCCCAGAAAGACCATCGCCCAAACCCCGAGTGCCGAGGCCAGCGCCGGGCCGTCGCCGAGCGACATCACCAGCGAGTAGATCGCCTTGGTGATCGGGTAATGCACGGCCTGCTGGGCCAGGATCATCGAGTCGCTCACCTCCAGCATGGCAAAGGCAAAGGCCAGCAAACCGCCAGCCACCAGATTTGGCAACACCAGGGGCAGGGTGATGCGGCGCAGGGCGCGCCAGGGCGTGGCACCCAGATTTTGCGCGGCTTCCTCGAGGACAGGGTGAACCTGCTGAAAGCCAGCTGTGGCCGAGCGCACCACGTAGGGCAGACGCCGCACCGCGTAGGCAATCACCAGAATGAGCAGGGGATCCTCGCCGAGGATCAGGCCGTCGAAACTGCGACCGGGCCGGGTCATGGCCAGATAGCCAAAGGCCAGCACCACGCCCGGCACCGCCAGCGGCAGCATGGCCAGCAGGTCGAGCCACTGGCGACCCCAAATCCGCGTGCGCACGTTCAAATAGGCAACTCCCGTGCCCAAGACCAGGGCCAGCACCAGCGCGGCCAGCGAGTACTTGAGGCTGTTGGCGATCGAACTCAGGGTCAACTCATGACCGAGCGCCCCGGCATAGTGTTCGAGCGTCCATCGCTCGGGCAGCACCGTCGCATACCAGTCGTCGGCCAAACTCAGCAGCACCACCCCCAGATGCGGCAGCACCGCCAGCAGGGTCACCCCCACAAATACCATCGCGCAGCCCAGTCCGGCCCAGCGACCCAGCCGCACCGGCTCGCGCGAGGAGGTCGCCCGACCACCCCCCAGCGCCTCAGCGGAACCGAACAAGCCCTTGCCGACCAGATAGATCAGTGAACTGCAGGCCAGCAGCACCACCACCAAGGCATAGGGGAAGGGGTTGTCGCTCAGATCATTGAGCGAGCGGAAAATCTGCACGGCCGTGACGCGATCGAAGTCGAAGATGAGCGGCACGCCGAGTTCGGTGAATGAACCAATGAACACCAGGGTGCCACCGGCAAAGATGCCGGGCAGAATGAGCGGCAGCGTCACCCGGCGCAGGCGTCGCCAGGGCGAGGCGCCCAAATTGGCCGCCGCCTCCTCCAGCGCCGGATCGAGGTTGGCCAGCGACGCGGCAATGTTCAGATACAAAAGCGGGTACAGATGCAGAATTTCCATCGCCACCATGCCCGCCATCTGCCATTCCCCCAGCCAATCGACCGGGCGTAGCGGGTCCATCAGGCCGATCTGCATGAGCAGGGCATTCAGCGCCCCTGCCTGACCGAGGATCGCCTTGACGCCGATGGCACCGACAAAGGGTGGCAGTACCATCGGTATCAAAATCAGTCCGTTAAGCAGGTTTTTCCCGGGGAAATCGTAGCGAACAAAAAGCAGGGCCAGCGGCAGCGAAAGCAGCAAACAGCCGAGAGTGGTGGCTAGGGCAATGGCGAAGGCATTGAGCAGGCCCTCGCGGTACAGCGGATTCAGAAAGACCTCGGCAACGTAGTTCAAGCTGAACCGATGGTCAGGCCCCTCAAAGGCCAGTTGCACGGTCGTCCAGATTGGCCAAAGGAAGAAACAGGCGAAAAACGCCGCCATCAGCCCGGCAAAGACGAGGGCAAAGGGGCGCGACATGGCGCGAGCATGACGCAAATGCGTCGCCAGGCAAGCCGAGAGACGGCCTAAAACTCCTCAAACGTCGAAGCCGGTTCGGGAATCTCGGGCCCGAACAGGCGTAATTCGCCGGGCAGAATTTCAAAAAACAGGGGCAGGTAAGTGTGGTCGCGGTACTCCCGATCCTGGCACCCCAGGCTGGCCCGGTAGCTGAAACCGACCTGCAGGCGCCCGCACCGGCCGTCAATCGGATCCAACTGTGACTCACTCCACGTCAGACTGCGCTCATCGACGACCTCCTGATCCGAAATCAGGTAGTCGCGCAGCAAACAGGCCACCTCGGGGGCGGCCAACCGCAGTCGATCCAAGACGTCAGCTGTCGAAACGGCCGCCTCCGGCGAGATCGACCAAGTCAAGCGCGTTTCAGGAATCATGGCCCCATCTCTGACGCAGCACCTAAAGCCCGGCAAGGCCGGAAAATCGGTTCGCAGTTCAGGGAACTGCCCAACCTCCGGCTCGGAATCTCCAGAACAGCCTAGGAACCCAATTCCCGGCTGACTACTTTACATTACATACATTGTAAGTAGTTATAAAACAGCCCTTTTTGAATGGCTCTGGGAGTGGTGAAGCAGCCATGAGGGCCTGTTCCATCGATTCATTTTCAGTGGTTTAGGACGGCAATCTAACAAGCCTGCCTTAGCCAGAGGGTCGCTATCGCGGCCTTGTCGCTGGGCACCGAGTGAATGTGCGCTGAAGTGCTGGAATATTTGAACTCTGAGCCATTCCTTGACGACCGACCTGAACCGAGCGCCAATCCTGCCAGGCATTTGGCGGGCGCGGACAACCTGTAGGCGCGTTTGCCAAAACGCGAGTCTGGAGGATCCACCAATTTCTTGCCGAGGACGCCACCGCCGTGCACCGCTCCACTCCTTCATGGATTCAATGCCTCCTGCGATCACATAATGCCAGGCATTTATGTTCCAGGCATTTATGTTGGAAGACTAGGACTGGGTCCGTTCCTCGACGATCAGCCTGAATTTAATGCCACGATTCAATGCCAGGCAATTTTCGCTGAGAACAGCCCAATTTGCTGATTTTCAACTCCTTGAAGAAAGACCTTGCCGCTCGCGCCGGGTTTTCCACCCAGAACCCCTTCCGCTCCGTGATCTCCGCGTTCCGTGCAAGGCCTTGGGCCACGAGAATGATGGCTCCAATTCCCCGGAACCTTGGGGCCTGTGGGGCGCAAACGCCTAAGGGGGCTCAGCCCTTGCGCTTGAGTTCCGATCAAATCGTGGACTCAAAAATTTAGAAATGCGAGAATTCAATAAAAGCTTATTGACGCAACTACCTGTGAATCAGCTTTTTGATCGAGCTTTTTCCGAAATTCTCAGTTCTCATTGGGGCGTCGGCGCAGCTCCTGGCGGAGCTGGAGCCGGCGTTCCAGAGGCGGGTGAAGGTGCCGGACTCGGCGCGGCTGGCACTGGCGGGTTCGAGCTGGCTGCCGGCGGCGTGGTGGCGCCCGGGGTGTTTGGAGTGCCGGCGGCTGGTGGACCTGTCGGACTCGTCTGACCTGTCGGACTCGTCGGACGGGCCCCGGCTGGTTCATTGACCGTTCCCGGGGGCGTTCCCGGCGCTGGCTCCCCTGCTCCACCGGCGGCCGGCGCCGCGACCACAGGTTCTGGCTTCTTGAACGGATCCTCCCAGCGATGCAGTACGGAAGCTGCATTCGTCGTGCCGATCTCCCCGAGGTATTCGGCACAGCGGGCGTGCCAGCGCTCCAGATCGGGCGGCCCAAAAGGTCGCTCAGCCGTGCCTGGGAAGATCAGGTAGGTGACCTTCAGATCGCTTACCGGCCGACGATAGGGCGTGGATTTTTCGTTGATCGTCTTGGCCATGAATAGCGAGGCCTCGCCCATCTTTTGGGTCGGTCCATAATCACCACAGATGGCCGGGTAGAGCTTGCCCTCGTGGATGACGACCGCGTAATCACCAATCTTCGGGGTGTGCGGATTGGTGTCGGCATAGGGCCGGAACAGCAGCGAGATGACAATGAAGGGATCCTTTTCAGCGATCAGGCTGCTGCGCGCCTTCAGATCCTTCACCTCCAGATCGAGCTGATCGATCAGGGCGCGCAGTTCACGATTGCGCTGGATGCTCAGCCCCTTGACGGCAAATTCCTCCTTTGCCTTCTTCAACCGCGTCTCCCAGCGCGCCAGCAGCGGGTTCGGCGTCTTGCTGCGCTTCGCCCAGGCATAGCTGGTGAAGGGCTGGTAGTAGTCGGACAGGTAGATGTACTCGTCGAGCGTCGGCATGCGGTCGCCGTCGGAGCCGTCGGCGACCACATCCATTTCCGACTGGATCAGCAGGGCCTTGCGCCGGGAGACCGGGTGGCTGAGTTCGAGGATGGTCTCGCAGTCGAAGAAGTTGTGGCGATCGAGCAGCCGGTTCAACCGGGTCAGGTCGCGCTGGATGGCGTTGGTCTTGTTTTCGTAGAGCTTGTGGTAAAAACCCGACACCTTGGAGGCCGGCAGCATCGCCTCCAGGCCGGGCAGCACCGAGGCCAGGGCCGGATTGATGCGTGACAACTCCTGCAGGCTTTGGTTGGCCTTGGGCACGCGGATCGACAGCTGAAATTCGGCACGATAGGCCTCGGGATCAAGTCGCTCCAGGCTGGCGTAGGTCCCCTGCTCCGTCAGCAGGTTCGTGCGCACGGTGATGCCGTTGTACAGGGTGGCAACATCGATTTCCTTGCGTGGGATGTAGGCCTCAGGCAGTGGCGGCGGCGGAGCCGGCACCTCCTTGACGACCTCTTTGATGACTTCCTTGATGATTTCGCGCGGTGGCTCTGGAGTCTGCTGGGCCGAGGGCGGTTGCACCTGTGACCGCTCCTCCTTCCAGGCTTGGATCAGCTCCTTGAGGGCGTTTTTGATCTTGCCGGCGAAGGGTGTGAACGGCAGGACCAATAGCAGGGCGAGAATGACCAGCAGGAGCAGGCGCGACAGGGCCGTGATCCAGCCTGGAGCGGGTGCTGGTGGGTTCGCGTCGGACAACGGCGTGATGGGGGTCTCGTCTCTCATGGCGCGGGGTTGACGCTCAGTTTGCCGCGTTCCAGACGTCGCTGCAAGAGCCGGCGCAGCAGAGCACGCGGCAGATGCCGGAACAGCCGCGCCGCCCAAGCCACGCCAGCACCGGGATACACGCAGGCTCGATCGGTGGACAGCGCCTTCAGCCCGGTGGCGACCACCCGCTCGGGAGGCTGGTGCAGCAGGTGCTGGCCACTGCGATCGGTGTCGCCTCCGTCGGGCCGACGGGCGGTACGACTGAACGCGGTCGGGGTTGGTCCCGGGCACAGGCAGGAGACGGTCACCCCCTGCCCCGCAAGTTCAAGTCGCAACGCTTCGGAGAACCGCGTCAGGAAAGCCTTGCTGGCCGCGTAGCAGGCCGCCTCGGGCAGCGGCAGTTCCCCGGCCAGCGAGCTGACATTGAGGATGGCGGCGGGTCGCACCAGCAGCGGCAGCAGGGCGTTCACCAGCAGCACCGGCGCGGTGACGTTGAGATCAATCATCAGCCGCAGCTTGGCGGGATCGGCCGTGGCCACCGGCCCGTAGTCGCCCATGCCGGCATTGTTGACGAGCAGGTTCCAGTCGCCCCCGGCCACCCGAGCCCGCAGGGTCTCGCGACCCTCCGGCTCAGCGAGGTCGGCGGCGCAGATGTCCACCCGCAGTTCCGGATGCCGTGCCAGGCAGTCGGTCCGCACGGCCTCCAGGGCGTCGGGGCGACGTGCCACCAGCAGCAGGGCGGTCGCCTGCGGGGCGAGCTGACGGGCGAACTCGGCGCCGAGGCCGGAGGAAGCGCCGGTGATGATGGCGCGGCAGCCGTGGAGGGGAAAGGTCATAAGACTTGCGGAAGAACGGTCGCATGGAAGCATGGGCCACGCGACCATGACACTCAACCCGCTTTCCCAGCAAAAACCCTTCACCACCAAGGACGGCAGCACGATCCGCAGCCTGCTTGATCGCACCAATGCCCCCGTGCATAACCAGTCGCTCGCCGAGGCCACCCTGCCTGCCGCTGCAGCCACCGAGCGCCACTGGCACAAGCTGAGCGAGGAGTTTTATTTCATCCTTGAGGGGAGCGGCCGCATGGAGATCGATGGCGAAACCGCCGAGGTTGGTCCCGGCGATGCCATCCTCATCCCGCCAGGCGCCTGGCACCAGATCACCGCCGACCAGCCGCTGCGCTTTCTGTGCTGCTGCGCCCCACCTTATTCGCATGAGGATACCTACTTTGCCTGAATTCTTCGCCCGGCGAGTTGGATGGTGGTAGCGTGAGATGCCGGGACTCGGTGAAATCTGAAATTGGCATTTCTTCAACTCCCGCCATCCTGCGACATGCCGCGTCCCCTCGTCGCCGATCTGCCGTCGGGCTTTGATGCCACCGCCCTGCCGGGTCGGGGACGGAAGTTGATTGTGGCGGTGTCGGGTGGGCGCGACTCGGTGCTGCTGCTGGACGCACTCTTGCGCGCGGGTTGGACCCACCTCGTGATTGCCCACTTCAATCACGGCCTGCGCGGAATGGCCTCGGGCCAGGACGCTCGCTTTGTTCGCAGCCTTGGCCGCCGACTGGGACTGCCGGTCGAGGTCGGTCGTGCGGCAGTGGCCCCCTGGGCGGCTCAACGAAAGCTGTCGATCGAGGCCGCAGCGAGGGTGGCGCGCCATGCGTTTTTCCAGGAAGTGGCGCGTCGCCATCACACGCGGCAGGTCGTGCTCGCGCATCACGCCAACGACCAGGCGGAGACGATTCTGGCCAACCTCTGCCGCGGCGCGGGACTGAATGGCCTGGCGGGCATGCGCGCCGTGCAACCACTCAACGGCCTGACCCTGCGGCGACCGCTGCTGAGGGTGGAGCGCGAGGAGATCAACCGTTTTGTCGCCGCCCACGGCCTGCGTTTTCGTGAGGATGCCAGCAATGCCGCGGCCGAGCACCGACGCAACCGCCTGCGCCATGAGGTGCTGCCGCTGCTCGACGAGATCTACGCGCGCCGGGTCGCTCCGCAACTCGTGCGTGCCGGCACACAGGTCCGGCTGGCTGCCGAGCATCTGGAGGAGCTGGCGCGCGCGGCGCTTGCCGATCCCGCCTGCTGCGATGCGGAGCGCAGGCTTTGCCTGGATGCTGCCTGGCGTTCGTTGGCACCCGCCGTGCAGCCGCTCGTCCTGCGCCTCTGGCTGCGCGAGATCTGGAAGCTACCCGGCATTGGCATGGCCGAGGTCGATCTGGCACTGAGCCAACTTGAGTCCGGCGGACCGGCGAGGATCAATCTGCCGGGCGACTGGCAACTGCGGCGCAAGGCACGCCGGCTGCAACCGATGCGATTGAGGTCCTGAAGGCGTGAGGTTCTCAGGCCGACACGGTGCGCTGAATTATTTTTTATTCGCATCATCGGGCCAGTTTCCGAGACGCGCGCCACAGGCGTACGTACGCTCGGGCGAACGGCAGCAATTGTTTGACAGGCGGGGCGATAGCGTCCCCTTGGTTGGCCCGTTCGCCCCATTTTTTCTCATGTCCAAGGCCCTCATCATTGCCGAAAAGCCCAGCGTGGCCGCCGACCTGGCCCGAGCCCTCGCCAAGGCGCCGGGCATGACCCCCTTCAAAAAGGAGAAGGATTTTTACGAGAATGACAGCCACGTCATCAGCAGTGCGGTAGGCCACCTGATCGAGCTGGCCATGCCGGAGGCAAACGGCAAAAAAATCGGCTGGGGCTGGACGCATCTGCCGATCCTGCCGCGTGAATTCGAGCTGAAACCGATCGAGGACAGCGCTGACCGTTACAAGGTGCTGACGCGGCTGATGAAGCGCAAGGATGTCGACCGCCTCGTCAATGCCTGCGACGCCGGCCGCGAGGGCGAGCTGATCTTCCGTTATATCGTCGAGGCCGCCGGCATCAAGAAACCGGTCCAGCGCCTGTGGATGCAGTCGATGACCCAGGGTGCCATCCTCGACGCCTTCAAGAAACTGCGCACGGACGATGAGATGCGCCCGCTTGCCGACGCCGCCAAGTGCCGCAGCGAATCGGACTGGCTGGTCGGCATCAATGCCACCCGTGCGCTGACCGCCTTCAACTCGCGCAACGGCGGTTTTCGCCTGACCCCTGCCGGCCGTGTGCAGACGCCGACCCTGACCATCCTTGCCAAGCGCGAACTGGAGATTCAGGCCTTTGTGCCGCGCACCTATTATGAGGTGCACGCGCTTTTCGAAGTTCCGGCCGGCCGCTATGAGGGGCGCTGGTTTGATGAAGCCTACAAGAAGGACGAGAGCGACGAGCACAAGAAGGCCGAGCGACTCTGGGATGAGGCGCAGGCGCAGGCCATCGTCGAGCGTTGCATCGGCAAACCCGGTAAAATCGAGCAGACCACCAAGCCAACCAAGCAGGCGGCTCCCCTGCTCTATGACCTGACCAGCCTGCAGCGCGAGGCGAGCAACCGCTTTGGCTTCTCCGCGCGCCGCACCCTGCAGATCGCCCAGGCGCTCTATGAAAAATTCAAGGTCCTGACCTACCCGCGAACGGATTCCCGCTACCTGCCCGAGGATTACCTGGGCACCGTGCGCGAAACCCTGGGCACCTTTGCCAGCCACGACAGCCGCAAGCACGACGCCCTGCCCCATGAACTCGGCACGCACGCCGCCACCGCCCTCGATCAGGGCTGGGTGCGGCCAACCAAGCGTGTCTTCGACACCAGCAAGGTGAGCGATCACTTTGCCATCATCCCCACCGGCCTGATCCCGCCCAAGGAACTGCCCGAGGCGGAACAGAAGGTCTTCGACATGGTCGCCCGCCGCTTCGTCGCCGTCTTTTTCCCGCCGGCGGAGTTCGAGGTCACCACCCGCATCACCCGGGTCGGCCAGGATGCCTTCAAGAGCGAAGGCAAGGTCATGATCGAGCCGGGCTGGCTCGCCGTGTATGGCCGACGCGCCGCCGCCGAAGCGGGGGCCGAGGGCGACAGCAAGGATCGCCTCATCGTCCAGGCGAAGGATGGTGACACCGCCAGCACGATCGACGCCAAGACCGAGGAACTGGCCACCAAGCCGCCGGCCCGCTTCAACGAAGCCACGCTGCTGTCGACCATGGAAAACGCCGGCAAGTTCGTCGAGGACGAGGAGCTGGCCGAGGCGATGAGCGAGCGCGGCCTGGGCACGCCGGCGACGCGCGCCGCCATCATCGAAGGCCTGATCCAGGACAAGTACCTGGAGCGCACCGGCCGCGAGCTTTTTGTCACCGCCAAAGGCCTGGCCCTGATCGATCAGATCAGCCAGATCGGCATTGAGGCCTTGAGCAGCCCTGAACTCACCGGCCAGTGGGAGTACAAGCTGCGCCAGATGGAGCACAACCAGCTCGACCGCGCCAGTTTCATGCGCGACATCCGCAACCTCACCACCGAGGTCGTCGAGAAGACGCGCGCCTACCTGAAGATCGCCAAGGAGAAGGTCTATCCTGACTTCGAGGCCCGTTGCGGGCTATGCGGTCAGCGCGACTTCAAGCAGACGGAGGATCACCTCACCTGCAAAAATCCTGACTGCAAGGTGCGGGTGTACAAGATCATCGCCGGGCGCGTGCTCAGCGAGACTGAAATGCGCGACCTGCTGGAGAAGCGTTTCCTGCCGCCCATGGAGGGTTTCCGCAGCCGCAAGGGCCAGGAGTTCACTGCCGGCATCGAGATCAAGGATGACGGCAAGACCGCCTTTGTCTTCGCCGGTGGCGAGAACGATCCCGACGCCCCGCCCCCCTTCGATTTCAGCACCGCCACCCCGCTCGTGCCGGTCTGTCCGGTCTGCGCCAAAAAGGGCCGCAAGGGGGCGATTTACGAGACGCCCGACAACTACATCTGCAACGTCGCCGCCAGCGATCCCAAGGCCTGCAACGCCAAGCTGCCGAAACTGCTCTGCCAGAAGGCGATCACCCCCGACAACGCCGTGCTCTTCTTCACCGAGGGCAAGACCGCGCTCATCGAGGGCATGATCTCCAAGCGCGGCCGGCCGTTCAAATCCTTCCTCGTCTGCAACGCGGGCGACAAACGCCTGCTCGGCTGGGAATTCCCGCCGCGCGAGGCAAAGCCGAAGGCCGAGGGCGCCGCCGCCGCCCCCAAGCGCAAGAGCCGCTTTGGCAAGAAGGACGAGGCCTGAGCCCCGCGCAGACCATGATCCCCTGCCCCAGCCTGGCCAGCCCGGAAGGACGCGCCCAGTTGGCGGCGTTCTACCGCGGGCAGTTGGTCGACAACATCCTGCCCTTCTGGCTGCGCCACGGCCTGGATGCCCAACACGACGGCATGCTCACCTGCCTCGACCGCGACGGCAGCCTGGTCGACAGCGACAAGAGCATCTGGTTCCAGGGCCGCTCCGCCTGGACCTACGCGACTTCCTTCAACACGATCGAACCGCGCCGTGAATGGTTCGATGCCGCAGGTTCCTGCCTCGCCTTCCTGGAGCGCCACGGCTATGCCACGAACGGCAAGCTCTTCTTCACCGTCACCCGCGACGGCCACCCGCTGCGCATGCGGCGCTACGCCTTCAGCGAGGCCTTTGCCGCCATCGGCCACGCCGCCTATGCCCGTGCCAGCGGTGACCACCATTACCATGAGGCGGCGGTGCGCGACTTCGCCTCCTTCCTGAAGTTGTCCTTTGAACCCGGCGCCATGACGCCCAAGGTCAACGCCGAGACCCGGCCGATGATCGGCATCGGCGCGCCCATGATCGGCATCGCCACCGCCCAGGAACTGCGCGCCAATCTCGGCCATGTCGAGGTCGCCGGCCGCAGCGCCACGGAGTGGATCGACCGCTTCATCTATGAGATTGAGCGACTCTTCTTCAAGCCCGAACTCGACGCCCTGATGGAGACCGTGGCGCCGGATGGCAGCCTGATCGACCACTTCGACGGTCGCTGCCTCAACCCAGGTCATGCCATCGAGTGCGCCTGGTTCATCCTGCATGAGGGCCGGTTGCGCGGGGAAAGCAGTTACCTGCGCCTCGGCCTGCGCATCCTTGATGCCATGTGGCGACGCGGCTGGGACGATGAGCACGGTGGCTTCTTTTACTACCGCGATGTCTTCCACAAGCCGGTGCAGGAGTACTGGCAGGACATGAAGTTCTGGTGGCCGCACTGCGAGGCTCTGATTGCCGCCGCCCTGGCCTACCAGGTCAGCGGCGAGGAGAAGTACGCCCACTGGCACCAGCAGGTGCACGAATGGAGCTTCCGGCATTTCCCGGATGCCGAGCACGGCGAGTGGTACGGTTACCTGCACCGCGACGGCACGCCGTCGACCCGGCTCAAGGGCAGTCTCTGGAAGGGCCCCTTCCACCTGCCGCGCATGCTCGCCCACCTGGCGCAGCTGCTCAAGGAACCGCTTCCGGCGCGCTGAAGCGGCCTGGCAAACCCAACCTCATCCAGCCCATGCGGCATGGCCTCAGAGCATCGTGTGCTCGAGCGCCTGCACTTCCTTTTTCACCAGAGCACCGACCCGGTGCTTGGCGAGGTAGACCTGGGCGGCGTTGATGCCGAGCGCCTCACTGGTCTTTTTCACGCCCCAGCCCTTCATGACGTAGCAGTCAAAAATCTGGAACTGGCGGGGCGACACCTTGGCCTTGACCCGTTCCAGGGCGGCGGCGGTGATGTTGTCGCGCCACTCGCGGTCCCAGATCTTTTCCAGCATGTTGTCCTTCTCGTTGGAGAGGCGGTCGAGGGCGAGGTTGCTGGTCTCCTCGCTGTCGGCATTGCCCTGGTCGGCCAGCGAGGGCTGGCGCTTGCGGGCGCGGAAGACATCGAGCACGCGCCAGCGGGTCATCTGCAGCAGCCAGGCCTTGAAGGAACCGGCACGCGGGTCGTACTGGCCCTTCTGCACCTGGCGGGCGATGGCGATGATGGTCTCCTGGATGACGTCGAAGGCTTCCTCACGGGTCAGCCCGGCCTTGGTGGCGACGCTGTAAATGAGGCGCCAGTAGGTCTGGTAAAACTCGTTCCAGGTGCGCTGGTCCTCCCAGTTGTTGAGACGCTCGATCAGGCTCTTGCGGGTTTTCTCCCACAGGCCTTTCTCCTTTTTGGCTTCTTCTGGAATGTCGGGCGTCTCCTCCATTTCTGAATCACAATAGTCACCGCTTGTCCGCCCCTGTCAAACAGCGGATGCACCCCCTCCAGCCCCCGCGTGAAAAAGGTTTTTCTATCGTTTTTCGCGTCTTTTCAGCCCCCAGACTGGGTCGCCGGTTGCGCGCCCGCCGCGGGCAGTGCTACGGTGCTGACTCGAACCCTCCGGTCCGCCGGACCCCTGCTATGAAGATTCTCGTCACCGGCGGCGCCGGATTCATCGGCTCGCACACCGTCGAGCGCCTGCTGCGCGACGGCGCCGGCGAAGTGACCGTGCTGGACAGCTTCAACGACTACTACAACCCGGCCATCAAGCGCCGCAACCTCGCCGCCGTTGCCGACCGGATCACCCTGCGCGAGGGCGACCTCACCGATGCCGGTTTTGTCCGCGGGGTGTTTGAACAGGGCCGCTTCGATGCCGTCATTCATCTCGCCGCCCGCGCCGGTGTCCGCCCCTCGATCGCCGAGCCCGAGCTCTACCTCGACACCAACATCAAGGGCACCTTTCAGCTGCTCGACAACGCCCACCGCACCGGCTGCCGGCACTTTGTCTTCGCCAGCAGCTCCTCGGTCTATGGCGTCAACACCAAGGTGCCGTTCAGCGAGGAGGATCCGATCCTGCAGACCATCAGCCCCTATGCGATGACCAAGATGGCCGGCGAGCAGATGTGCTCGAACTACAGCCACCTGTACGGCATGCGCACGGTCTGCCTGCGCTTCTTCACGGTGTACGGCCCGCGCCAGCGGCCGGACCTGGCCATCTCCAAGTTCACCCGCCTGATCGAGGACGGCCTGCCGATCGACAAGTACGGCGACGGCAGCACGGCGCGCGACTACACCTACATCGACGACATCGTCGAGGGCGTTGTCGGCGCCCTGCACCTGCGCACAGGCCCGCTCTGCGAGATCATCAATCTTGGCGGCTCGCAAACGGTGACGCTCAACGAGCTCATCAGCACGATCGAGACCGCGGTCGGCAAGCCGGCCCGGATCAACGCCCTGCCCGACCAGCCAGGCGACGTGCCGCTCACCTCGGCCGACGTCAGCAAGGCGGCCCGCCTGCTCGGCTTCCGCCCGCGCACCCGCATCGCCGAGGGCGTCGCCCACTACGTCGAGTGGTTCCGCCAGATGCGCCGCGACGGCGTGGCGGTCTGCTGAACGCGGCAAACCCCGGACGCCCGAGCGTCGTTGGTCAGGCCAGCAGCGGTCCGCGCAGAGGCTCGGCCAGCGCCGCCTGAACACGGGCGACCAGCTCGTCCGCCGCCACCTCGGCCTGCTCACGGCTGAGCAGATTTTTCATCACCACCCGCGGGTACTCGGCACCGAAGACCAGTGCCAGGCGGGCATTCTGGTTCTCGGCCGCCTGGAACTGCTTGTTCACCTTCTGCACCGACAGGCTGACATCCGCCTTCACGCCCGCGCGGCGCAGGGCCTGCAGGGCGGCCAGCGCCGGCGCGCGCTGCGCCTCATCGGCCACCACCACGTAGGCGTCGACCCCTTGCGCAGCATTCAGGTAATCGGTCAGTCGCATCTGCGCCGCCGGCGTCTTCGCCAGCAGGATGCCGAGCACGACGTCGCCCATGGCAAAACCCGCCGCGGGCATGTCGACCGCACCGTCGCTGATGAGCGCGCAGAGCCGGTCGTAGCGGCCACCGCCGGCGACCGCACGCAGGCCGTGCTTGAGGTCGAAGACCTCGAACACGGTGCCGGTGTAATAGGCGAGGCCGCGCACGATCGAGGCGTCGATCTGGACAAAGTCCCAGAGCCCGCGTGCGGACAGGTCGGCACGCAACTCGGCGAAGGCCGGGTGCGTTTCGCCGGTGCCGGTCATGAAGGCGCGCACCTCGTCGAACTGCAGGCCGATGGCGGCCAGCCTGGCCGCCGTTTCCTCGGGCTTGGCACGCTCGATCTTGTCGACGATCTGCAGGAAGGCCGGCGCATGTTCATCGGCCACGCCCTTGTCGCGCAGGAACTGGTTCCAGATCTCACGGTTGCTCAGGCGGATGCGGAAGTCGCCGGGCTGCAGGCCGAAGTCGAGCATCACCTCGATGGCCAGGGCGATGAGTTCAGCGTCGGCTCCGGGCGAGGCGTCGCCAAGAATGTCGGCATTGAACTGAATGAACTCGCGGGTGCGCCCCTCCTGCGGCTCCTCATAACGAAAGCAGGAACCGATCTCGAACCACTTCAGCGGCTTCTTGAAATCGCGCTGGCGGGCGGTGGCCATGCGCGCCAATGAAGGGGTCACCTCCGGCCGCAGGGCGATCTCCCGCCCGGCCTTGTCCTCGAAGCAGAACAACTGGCCGGTGATCTCGTCGCCGCTCTTCTTCCGATACAGGTCGGTGCTCTCGACAACGGGAGCCTCGTACTCGACGAAGCCGCAGCGGCGGGCGGCGGCACGCCAGGTGTCAGTGACGTAGTTGCGCAACGCGCACTCCCGGGGGAAGAAGTCGCGAAAGCCTTTGACGGTGCGGAAGGAGGCCATTAGAAGGGCCGGACTGATGCCCGTCGCGCCTGCAAGTTCAACCGTTTTTCCCGATGCTGTCCGAGCTGTTCGTGCGTGACTTCCGCTGCTTCACGGAAGGCCGGCTGCGGCCGCATCCGGAGCTGACGGTGCTGGTGGGGCGCAATGCCCAGGGCAAAACCTCCCTGCTTGAGGCGGCTTGCGTGCTGCTCCGGCTGCAGTCGCCGCGCACGACCAGCCGGACCGACCTCGTCCGCTTCGGCTCGGCCAATTGCCTCGTCGAGGGCCAGTTCAGCAACCACCGGCTGCGTTTCGCCCAGAGCGCGCGCGTGCGCCGGCTGGCCGTCGATGGGGCAGTGTGCACGCGCTCGGCCGATTACCTCGCCCACAGCAGCCGGGTCGTCTGGATGGACCACCGCGACATGGGGCTATTGCGCGGCGGCGCCGAACAGCGGCGGCGTTACCTCGATTTCGCCGCCAGCCAGATCTTTGCCGACTACCTGCCCGCCCTGCGCGGCTATGAACGGGCGCTGCGCGGCCGCAACCACGTGCTCAAGCGCGACGCCGTCATCGCTTGGCGTCAGGCCGACGCCTTTGCCGGGGTCATGGACGGCTTCGCCCGTATCCTGCGCGCCCGTCGCGCCGAGCTGACTGCCGCCCTGGAGCCCGAAACCACACGCTCCCATGCGATGCTCAGCAATGGCAGCGA
Organism: Prosthecobacter sp.; assembly: GCA_036846165.1. Classification (GTDB taxonomy): domain Bacteria; phylum Verrucomicrobiota; class Verrucomicrobiia; order Verrucomicrobiales; family Verrucomicrobiaceae; genus Prosthecobacter. The sequence continues at coordinate 46,583 of DAIUCN010000002.1, read as the reverse complement.
GACGGCGGCAGTCTCCCATCTGTCCGGCCAGGACAGCGAGGATCTCGCCGGGCAGCTCGCGCAACTGCGCGCCGAGGAACAGCGCCAGCGTGTCACCCTGGCCGGCCCGCACCGCGATGACCTTGATCTGAGGCTCAACGGTCTTGATGCCACGGCCTTCGCTTCCGAGGGCCAGCAGCGCAGCCTGGCGATCGCCCTCAAGGTCGCCCAGGCGCGCGTGCTGGAGACCGTCTGCGGTGCGCCGCCGCTGCTGCTCGTCGACGACGTCTTCGGCGAGCTCGATGCCCATCGCCGGCGAGCCCTGTTGGCGCTGCTGCCGGCGGGCACCCAGAAGATCCTCACCACGACCAGCCTCGACTGGGCCGCCGCCGACGGAGTGGGCGGCGACGTGTGGCGTGTCGAGGGTGCCGCGCTGCAGCCGGCCTGAGGCCGGGCTCAAAGCTGGCCGAGGAACACCGCGCCGAGCGGCGGCAGATCTATGATGACGCTGTAGGGCCGCCCCTGCCAGGGCGTCTCGCCGGCGGGCAATGGCAGCGGATTGACCATGCCGCTACCGGCATACCCCGGGGCATCGGTGTTGAGCAGCTCCCGGTAGCTGCCAGGTTTGGCGACGCCGATCCGGTAGCCCTTGCGCGGCACCGGCGTGGCATTGACCACGACATAAACCGCGCCACCGCGGCGATCACGGCGCACAAAGGCAAAGATGCTTTGGTCGGCATCGCTGGCGTCCAGCCACTCAAAACCGTCCGCCTCATGATCGAGCTCATGCAGGGCCGGCACGGTTTGGTAGAGCCAGTTGAGATCCTGAACCAGCTTCTGAGCGGCCGCATGCTCCTCGCCCAGAAAGAGATGCCAGTCGAGGCTGCGGGCGTGGTTCCATTCGTTCCACTGGGCGAACTCGCCCCCCATGAAAAGCAGCTTCTTGCCGGGATGAGCCCACATCCACGCATAGAAGAGGCGCAGGTTGGCGAACTTCTGCCAGCGGTCGCCTGGCATCTTGTTGATCAGACTGCCCTTGCCGTGCACCACCTCGTCATGGCTGAGCACGAGGATGAAATTCTCATCGTAGGCATACAGCATCGAGAAGGTGGCCTCGCCGTGGTGGTACTTGCGATGCACGGGCTCCTCCTGCATGTAATGCAGGCTGTCGTTCATCCAGCCCATGTTCCACTTGAAACCGAAGCCCAGGCCGCCGGCATCCGCCGGGCGCGAAACCCCGGGCCAAGCCGTGCTCTCCTCGGCGATGATCGTGGTGCCGGGATGCTGGGCGTAGCAAACGCGGTTGAGCTCGCGCAGAAAATCGATCGCCTCCAGGTTTTCACGGCCGCCGAACTTGTTCGGCACCCAGGCCCAGGGCTTGCGCGAGTAGTCAAGGTAGAGCATCGAGGCCACCGCATCGACCCGCAGGCCGTCGATGTGAAACTGCTCCAGCCAGAACAGCGCGTTGGCGAGCAGGAAGTTTTTCACCTCGGCCCGGCCGTAATTGAAGATGAGCGTGCCCCAGTCCTGATGCTCGCCCTGGCGCGGGTCGGCATGCTCATAGAGAGCCGTGCCGTCGAACTGGGCCAGGCCGTGGGCATCCTTGGGAAAGTGCCCCGGGACCCAGTCGAGGATGACACCCAAGCCGGCCTGGTGGCAGCGGTCGACAAACTGGCGAAACTCGTCGGGATTGCCAAACCGGCTGGTGGGCGCGAAGTAACCCGTGATCTGATAGCCCCAGGAGCCGTCAAAGGGATGCTCGGCGACCGGCATCAGCTCAATGTGGGTGAAGTTGAGCGACTTCACATAGGGGATGAGGTCGTCGGCCAGTTCGAGGTAGGACTTCGGCCTGTTGCCCTGCTCCGGGATGCGCTTCCAGGAACCGAGGTGCACCTCGTACACGCTCATGGGTGCACGGTAGAGATCCTGGCGGGCGCGCCGCTCCATCCATTCGTGGTCGCTCCAGCGGTAGCGCTGCAAATCAAAGACCAGACTGGCCGTCTGCACGCCGTGCTGGCCAAAAAAGGCGAAGGGGTCGGACTTGACCAGCACGTGACCTTCGGCGCTGAGGATCTCGAACTTGTAATGGCTGAGCTCACGGATGCCCGGCAGGAAAATCTCCCAGAGGCCGCCTTCAATGCGCAGGCGCATCGGATTCACACGCCCATCCCAGTCGTTGAAGTCGCCGACCACCGAAACCCGCCGGGCATTCGGTGCCCAGACGACAAACTGCACGCCACTGACACCATCGAGGGTGCGCGGCCTAGCTCCCAGGCACTCCCAGAGCCGCTGGTGGGTGCCCTCACGAAAATAGTAAATGTCCTGTTCGCCGAGCAGCGGGCCGAAGGAATACGGATCGGCCGTGCGGCTGACACGACCGTCGTACCCGACGATTTCGACATCGTAGGCCAGGAACTCCGGCAACTCGGCGACAAAGAGCCCGTGATGATGTTCGCGCCGCATCGGCCAGGCACCGCCACCTTCACGCGCCAGCAGACGCATTGCGTGGGCTTTGGGCTGGAAGACACGCACGGTGACACCACCACCTGGCTGCTGCTGCGGGCCAAGGAAACCGAAGGGGTTGCCATGGCGGGCTTCCAGAAGGGCTAGGGCGTCAGCCGAGAATCCAGGGTCGTCGTTCAAGCTCATGAATGGGGTGCAAGTAGCAGAGGCTCAAGATGTTCCAAGCAGATTTTCGCCAACTCATGGTCGCGCAGCAGCACCTTGCGCGCCCGCCCATCCGGCTCGGCCCGCCACCATTGCACGATTCGTGCCGAAACTTCAGCCGGGTCTGCTGCAGGATCAAAAAACTGCGCAGCCGACCCCAGCACCTCACGGTGCACCGGCAGATCGGAACACCAGACCGGCAGACGATGCGCCGCCGCCTCAAGCAGCGGCAGGCCAAACCCCTCGCCCGTGCTGGGAAAAAACAGGACATCGGCAAGCTGGTACAGGCCGCGCACCTCCGTTTCGTTGAGCGGCGCCTCTTCACCGAGAAAAACCGCCGCCTGTCCAAGCCCCTCAGCATCGCGCAGGGCGCGCAACTCGGCCAGATAGCGCACACCATCGGCCTGGTGGGGATCGGGCGCGCCGGTGACCGCATAGGCGGCATCGAGTCCGGCACGGCGCAGGGACGCGGTGACACGCAGGCCGAATTCGATGTTCTTGCGCCGAATCAGGCGTGCCGGATGCGCCAGCACCAGCTCATGACGCCAGACTGGCAGATCGGCCAGCCGACGTGGCAGTCCCAGCACTGCCGCCAGATCGATGCCGTTGGGAATCACCCGCACCGCATCGTCCGGCAACCCGCTCGCCCGCAGGTAATCGCGCCGGCGCGCCTCGGACACCGCCACATGGAGGGCAGCCGGCACCGGTTCACTCCAGCCGAAGGCGGCATACTGGGGGTTCACCGCGGCGACATCGTGCACCCAGTTGATCCAGCGAAGCCGGGAGTGGGTCACGGCCAGGCGGGTGAGTTCGCGGGTCCACTCCAGATCGAAGGGCATGGTGAAGACATTGTGCACCAGCACGGCACCGGCGGCCGGCTCCGAAAGCCAGGCCTGGAAGGAAGCACGGTCGCTGCGACTGAACAGCACCACCTCATGGCCGAGCGCTGTCAGCACCCGCGCCTGGTCGCCCACCAGACGCTCCACCCCGCCAATGACCGGCGGCAGGGTGTAGTGGAGCAGGGCGACACGCATTCGATCACCTTGGCGCGCGCCACCGCGGCGGCAAAAGAAAAAGGCCGGCGGCCCTGCGCAATTGCGCTTGCGGCGGGAAAAGCCCTCGTCCAGCCTCCGGCGCCATTTCCAACCCGATCCAAGCCATGAGCAAGAATCCCGCGAAAAAACTCCTCAACGACCCCCTCAAGTGCGCCGACGAACTTTTCGAAGGCCTGGTGCTCGCCTATGACGGCAAGGCCCGCCGCGTGGGCAAACGCTCGATCGTCATGAACGACCTGCGTCCGGACGCCCCCGCCCTGCTCATCGGCGGTGGCGCCGGCCATGAGCCGATCTACCACGGCCTGGTCGGCAAGGGCATGGGCGACGGCGCCGCCGTCGGCGACATCTTCGCGGCGCCGCCACCCGACATCGTGCTCGAAGCGACCCAGGCGGTGAACCGCGGCAAGGGCGTGCTCTACCTCTATGGCAACTACGCGGGCGATGTCATGAATTTTGACATCGGCGCCGAACTCGCCGCCGAGGAAGGCATCGAGGTAAAGACGGTCATCATCAACGACGATGTCTGCTCGGCCCCGCCCAGTGAAAAGGCCAAGCGCCGCGGCATCGCCGGCCTCGTGCCGGTGGTCAAGCTCGCCGGCGCCGCCGCCAGCCAGGTCGACAGCCTCGACGAACTCGCCCGCCTCGCCCAGAAGGCGGTTGACATGACCCGCACCGTTGGCGTCTCGACCCGGCCTGGCTCCATTCCGGCCACCGGCGAACCCACCTTCGAACTGCCCGACGAACTCATCGGCCTGGGCATGGGCATCCATGGCGAAAAGGGCGTTGGCCTGATCCCGATGTGCACCGCCGATGAACTGGCAGCCAAGATTCTCGACCTGCTGTTCGCCGACGACCTGGAGCTGAACACCGGCGACGAGATCGTCTTCTTCGTCAACAGCCTCGGCAGCACCCACCTCATGGAGTTGCTCATCCTCCTGCGCGCCGCCCGTCCGATCCTGGAAGCGCGCGGCCTGAAGGTGCACCAGACCATCTGCGACAACATCGTCACCTGCCAGGAAATGGCCGGCGTCAGCTTCAGCATCACCAAGCTCGATGCCGAACTGAAAAAACTCTGGGACCTGCCGTGCGAAAGCCTCGGCTACACCAAGCTTTGAGGCCAGTGATCGCAGTCCCGGAAGCAGCACGGGCGGAACCGCGAGGTTCCGCCCGTTGTTTTTTCCGGTCGCCGCTTCGCAGAGTCAGTCGCCGCAGCCCGGCTTCACTTGGCGGCCTTGTCGTCGGTCTTGGCCGTGGTGGGCTGCTTGCCACTGAGTTCGAGGTAGTCGCGCAGAATGTGGATTGCCTCCAGCTTGGTGGGTTCCAAGCCGTAGGGGAATTTGGCGGAGTCTGAACCTCCCTCATCTCCCTCGCTCTTGGCAGCCATCTTCATGCCGGTGCTTTGCTCGCGGGTGAAGGCGGACTCAGGGACGAGTTCGGGCGCGTTGACGTTGTCGAGCGTCAGGTGGTAAACCTTGAATGAATCCTCCTTGAGCTGCTCGGCGACCTGTTTGGCGCGTTCGGCCCGTTCCTGCTCCTGCTTTTCACGGCGCGCCTGGTTCTCGTCGGCCTCCTGCTGGCGCTTGGCGAGGTTGATGACGACCGTGTTGCGGTCGATGCGATCCTTCAGGCGGGTCGACTCCTCGCGGATGTATTTGAACTCCGGGTTGGTGTCGAGACGGGCTGCAAGCCGTGACGCCAGTTCCTGGACTGGCAGCGGCTGCGGAGAGAACAGATTGTAATTGCGCGCCGGGATGGTGTCATAGGGCAGCGGGTTTTCCGTGGCCGATTCACCGATGTCGAGCACATCGCGGATCGACGGCAGAACAAGGTCGGGCTCGACCCCCTTGAGCTGGGTGGAGCCACCGGCGATGCGGTAGAACTTTTGAATGGTGACCTTGAGGTTGCCGGCGCGGTCCTTTTTGGCAAAAAACGGCATGAAGCGATCCACCGGCAGAATGGTCTGCACGGTGCCTTTGCCGAAGGTTGACTTGTCGCCAACGACGAGGGCACGGCGATAGTCCTGCAGGGCGGCGGCGAGAATCTCCGAGGCGGAGGCACTGGTCTTGTCGGTCAGCACAATCATCGGGCCGTCATAGAAGGCCTGTGGGGTTTCGCATTCGCGCCAGGTAATGGTGCCACGCCAGTCCTTGGCCTGCACCACGGGGCCGGCCGGCACGAAAAGACCCGTCAGGCGGATGGCCTCCTCGAGTGAGCCACCGCCATTGCCGCGCAGGTCAAGCACGAGGCCGTCGATCTTTTCCTTCATCAGACGGCCAAGCAGTTTCTGCACGTCATCGGTCGTGCTGACCGTGCCGTCTTCCATGTCGGCATAGAAGGACGAGAGGTTGATCCAGCCGACCTTCAGCGGCTTGCCAAGTTCGGCGGGGGTTTGGATGAGTTCGGCATTGGCGAGCTTTTCCTTCAGTTCAACCGCGCCGCGAACGATGGTGATGATCTTGGTGGCGGCAGGATCCTGGGCCGGATTGACACGCAGACGAACGACGCTGCCTTCGGTGCCGCGGATCATGTCGACGATCTTCTGCAGCTTCATGAACTTCGTCTCCACGAACTCCGCCTCCCCCTGGGCAACCCCGGTGATCTTGTCGTTGAGCTTGAGTTCTCCCTGCTTGTCAGCGGGACCGCCAACCACAATGCCTTGAATGACCGCCACATCGTCCTCAAGTCCAAGCAGCGCGCCAATGCCGACAAGCTTGTGCTTCATCTGGATGTTGAAGTTGTCCATCTCATTGACGCTCATGTATTCCGTGTGCGGATCGTAGGCGGCGGAGAGACTGGACAGGAAAAGGTCAACGACATCCTCCTGATCGTTTTCCTCCAGCGATTCAAGCAGGCGTTCGTAATCCTTCAGCACTCGAGCCTCGGGGGTGCGCTCCTCTTCCTTTTCCGCGGCCGGTTGCTCGGGCTTGGCCTCCGCCGGTGGTGCATCCTTGGCTTTCTTGGCGGCCTCGGCCGCCTTTTTCGCCTTCTCCTCAGCCTTGGCCTCGTCGGCAAGCCGCTCCTGCAGCAGATTCTCCTCCAGGATGTCGAGCCAGAGGCGGTCCTGCTCGGCGATGTCGGCAGGATAAGGAGCCTTGTCGCGCTTGATGAGGGTGGTGCGCTCGGAGTCGAAGGTGAATTTGTGGTCCTTAAGGGTGGTGCGGACAAACTCAAGCCGCTCCTTCACCCGCAGCTTGTACAGGTCGTAGATCTCAAAGGCCGGACTGATGTCACGCATCAGAATGAGGTCATCCAGCGTGGTTTTGAACTTCGTTTCAAACTCCTGGACATCCTTGGCGGTGAAAAAGACCCGGCGAAAATCGAGGGTGTTGAGGTAATTGCGCAGCATGCGCACCGACATTTCGTCGTCGAAATCCTGGCGCGAGTAGTGCTGATTTTGCAGCATGTAGGCGACATGCATCGCCACTTGGCCAAAGTTGGTCTCCGCGCGGGCGGTGAGTGAGACGGACGTCGCCAAGGCGAGGCCGGCTCCGAAAAGGAGGGGTAGTGCGCGAGTCATGAAGGGGGTGTGCCGACGGAACAAGTACGAACTTAACGTGAGTTTCGTCGCCAAATTTGCCTTTTGCGGCTTGAAATGTCCACAGGATTCCCGCAGAAGCCGTTGATGCCGGACATTCACTGCTACACGGGCGGCATTGCCCAAACCAACGCCTGGCTGCTGGAATCCCCCCGGGGCAGCCTGCTCATCGACGCGCCGGAAGGCACGGCCCGCTGGCTGCTGGCACGAGGAGCGCGGGTTGACGCCCTGCTGCTGACCCACCAGCATTTTGATCACGTGCAGGATGCCGCCCGGGTGAAGGCGGAACACGCCTGCCCGGTTCTGGCGTGGTCGGCTTTCTCACGTGACCTGACTCTGGAGCAACTGGTTGGCGCCATCGGCGACCGCGAGTTGGTGCCGGAGTTCAGTGTCGACGAAGTTCTCGCCGGGCAGGACGCCGTGACCCTGGGCGGCCGCATCTGGCACCTGCTGCACATTCCGGGACACTCGCCCGACAGTCTTTGCTTCCATCAACCCGAAGACGGGCTGGTTTTTGGCGGCGACGTGCTTTTTCTCGATGGCGTCGGCCGCACCGACTTTCCAGGCGGCTCCTTCGAGCAACTCCTGACAGGCATCCGCGGCAAGCTGTTGGCGCTGCCTGAAGCGACCCTCTTGTACCCGGGACACGGACCATCGACGACGCTCGGCCGCGAGCGCCAGCACAATCCCTTCCTGGCCGATCTCTGAGGCCGGCGGATTTTGCCGGCAGGCGACACAAGGCCGGTTGCTGCAGCGTTAATGCGGTGCACCCTGCCCTTTTCCATGGAAACCCGCCTCCGCCCCGCCACCCAGCAAACCCTGCAGGCCTTTCGCGCTCGCCGACGCAGCCTGCTCGCCTGGCGTGCCCTGCTCTGCTTTGCCCTGATCGCGCTGGCGGCCGCCCTTGCGGCGGCCCTGCTCGACCGTGCCCGCTTTCTGCCGGAAATGCTGCGCCCCTGGACCACCCTGGGTGCCTACGCCGCCGCCGCCGTGGCTGCCTGGCGCACGGGCCTCAGCCACCTGCGCGAGGCAGGCAGCGACCTCGGTGCCGCACGCCTGCTGGAAAGCATCGCGCCCGGCCTGCATGAGCGCCTGCTCGCCGCCGTCGAACTGGCCGAGGGGCATGCCGGCGAATCCGCTGAACTGCGCGCCCGCCTGCAGGACGAAGTTGCCGCTGTTGCAAAGGATCTGGATGTGCGCACCCTGCTGCCGGCCCGTGTCCTGCGCGGCTGGCTGCTGACCTTCGCCGGCCTGGCGCTGCTCATTGCCGGCCTCAGCTGCATTCCGGACCTGCACCTGCCCGGCTTCCTGGCGCGTGCCGCCGTTCCCTTTGCCAACCTGCCACGTCCGGCCAGTGCCGTGATTCGCCTGATCGAGCCGACGCCTGCCGACACCCTCGCCGCATTCCATTCCGAAGTTGGCATCGTGGCCGAAGTCAGCGGTCGCTTCACGGGGCCGGTCCAGTTGGAAAGTCAGCCGGAAGGCGCACGCAGCCGGTTTGAGACGATGCGTCCCGGCGCCGGCGCGCGCCATGAAGCCAGTCTCGGGGTGGGTCAGGCCGACGTGCGCTACCGTCTGCATGCCGGCGATGCCATCAGCCCCTGGCACCGGTTGTCCGCCCGGGCGCGCCCCCGCCTGGTTGAATTTGTCAAAACCGTGACCCCGCCCGCTTACACAGGTCTGCCGGCCAGCGAACAAACCGAGGATCACGGCGACCTCGAGGCTCTTGAGGGTTCGACGGTGCGCCTCAGTCTCAAGGCCAATCAAGCGGTCAGCAACGGTCGCCTGCAACTCAATCCCGAACATGCCGATCGGCCGGAACCGCTCGCGGTCACCCTCCTGCCCGATGGCCGCATGCAGGCCGAATGGAACCTGGCCGCCGGCCAGGAAGCCTGGCAGGTCGCGCTGAGCGCGGTCGAGACCGGTTTCACCAACGAAGAGGCCTCGCCCTGGCGCATCACCCCCATCCCCGACCTGCCCCCCATCGCCCAGATTCTCGAACCCCAGGAACAGGTCGCCCTGCTCGCCGATGCCTCTGTGCGCCTGAAGGGGTTCGCCAGTGACGATGTCGGACTGGCAGCGGTGGCGGTCGCCCACGCCGTCAACGGAGGCGTCTGGGAGGAGCGCCCCCTCACCGGCAAGGCTGGCCGTGAAACCGAAGTTCAAAGCGTACTGCCGCTCGCGCCGATGCAGGTGACTCCGGGCGACACCGTCCTGCTCAAACTCATAGCCACCGACCTCAAGGGCCAAAAGGCCGAATCGCCGGTCGTACGTGTCATCGTCCAGGAACAAACCGTCGATCCGCGACAGCGCCAGTGGGCCGAGGAAACGCGCCGGCTCGCCCAGCAGGCGGCCGTGCTGACGGACAAGGCGCGCGACCTGCGCAAAGCCATGGAGAGCGTGCAGAAATCCACCCGCCAGCAGCGCAAGGAGTCCCCCGAGAGCTCTCTGGCCCGCGCCCAAACCGAATTGAGTCAGGTGCGCGACAGCGCCGAAGACCTGTGGGAACGACTCAAACAAGCCGCCGCCACGGCCCCAGGTCACCTTGAAGCCGCCGAAATGCGCCTGGTTGGCGAGCGCGTCGCCCACCTGCGTCACGCACCGCTGGCGCAACTGCAGCGACTCGCTGAGGGCGACATCGAGAGCACCGAGCCTTTGCGTCGCCAAGCTGCCGCCGCCAGCGCCGACGCCGAAGCGGTCGCCCAGGCCCTGCGCGCCTTTGCCGCCGAGGACGGTGCACGCATCGCCGCGCAATCCGCCCTTCAACTCAGCCGCCAAGAGCGACTGCTGACCGACCAGTCGCTGCCGGCCAACCGCGATGCCGCCCAGCGGCCCAAGTGGCAGGAGCAGCAGCGCGCCGCCCTGCTCGCAGGCGAAGGACTGCAGCGCGAACTCGAGAGCCTGCAGTCCGTGGCGGAAGGCTCCCAGCAGCGGCAGTTGGAGGAAACACGCAAGCAGCTGAGCGAAACGGCCGCCGACCTGGGTGCCAGTCTCGACAAGCCGGAACAGACCAAGAGCCCCGAACACCTGTATGGCGCCTCCGACAATCACCGCCAGCGCCTGCAGCGCGCCGCTGATGCCCTCACGACCCTGGCCGAGAGCGCCGCCAGCCGTGCCGCCGAACAGCGCGAGCGGCTGGCCAGGCAGGACAATCCGGCGCTTGCCGCCCTGACCGAGGCCCAAAACGGACTCAAGCAGGCGGTCACCGAGGCCCGCAACCCCAAGGCGCGTCCCCGTCGCGATGCGGAAAACCTCAGTGCCGTCGAGCGTGCCCAACGGGATCTGACCCAGGCCGCTCGCCAATTGGAAGATCAGGGGGTGCTTCGTGAGCAAAACCCGCTGACGAATCGCGAGGCGGCGCTCGACACCAATCGCGCCAGCCGCGCTGCCGAGCAACTGGCGCGTGAACTGGAGAAAAACCCCAACAGCGGGGATGCTCTGGCCGAGCTTCAGGAAAAGACTGACCAGCTTGCCACCGCCGCTCGTCTGCTGGAAGCCGACGCCCTCGTCCAGGGCGCTGCCGAGGCGGGCGCCGAAGCCGCCCTGTCCCCGGATCCGACGCGCACCGCGGATCCAGCCCAGCCCGCCCGTCAGGCCAGGGCCGCGGCCGAAGCCCTGCGCCAACTGCCCGAAAAACTCCGCCGCCTAGGCCGCGCCGCGCCGCCTGAACTCACCGCCACACTTCCACAGGCACAGCAGGCCGTCGAAGCCAGCCGGCAGGCTGCCGAGCAGCTGCAGGCCCTCACCCGTCAGGCCGCCCAAGAGCCTGGTACAGCACCAGCCGGATTGGAGACGGCCGCCGCGACCGCCACCCGTGCCAGCGAACAGAGCGCAGAAATTGCGCGCCAGTTCGCCGAAGCCAGCCTTAGCGCCCGCACAACCCTGGCCGGCCTCACCCCGCAGGTGAGCGACATGATGAAGGCGGTCGCCGAAGAAGTGCGGCAGAGCCTGGAGCAGACCCAGGCCGCCGCTCAACAGGCCGAGGCCGGCGAACCGGTCGCCGATGTTGCCGCAACCGCACGCGAACTGCAGTCGGAAGCCGCTTCCCAATCCGAGCAGATGGCTTCACTGCAGGCCGCTCTGCGTCAGGAAGCGAATGCCGCCGACCTCCAGCAGCAGGCACAGCGGCAGATGGCGCGCAGCGCGGATGTGGCGCTGGCCCAGATGCAGCAGCAGACCCCGCAGATTTCCCGCAATCTGCGCCAGGCCGCACAAGCCGCGCAGAGCAAGCCGCAGGCTGAGGCTCTGCATAACGCCGCTGCCGCCCAGCAGCAAACCGCCCAGTCCCTGCAGCAACTGGCCGAGAACATGGCCCGTGCCGAAAAGGGCGAGGCGTTGAGCGAACAGGAACTGGCTGCCATGCAGAACATGGAGCAGGAGCTCGGCGTCCAGGAAGCTCTCGAGGAAGCCTACCAACGCGCCCAGCAACTCGCCGAAATGGCCCAGGATGCCAGCCAGAACCCCGCCGCCGTGCTCGCCGAACTGGAGAAGGAGTTGCCACGCAATCCAGCCATGCAAAAGGCCTTGGCCGAGGTCGCGCGACAGACCGCCCAGAGCAGCGAACAGGCGGTCGCCACCGAGGCCGCCCAACCCAGCAACCTGGGCCTGGCCACGGAACAGGCCGCGCACGACCTGGCCCGAGTCGCCCGTCATGCCGGTCGACTCGGCATGGAGGCAACCTCGCGCCAGGCGGCTTCGGCCAGCGCCGACCTTCAGAAGCAGGCACAGGCGGCCAAGGGCACCGCCACCCAGCCTGGGCAGCAGCCGGTCGGTCCGCAGGCGCAAGCCGCCGCCAGCCAAGCCGCACAGGCTGTTGAAACAGCGGCGTCCGCGCTGCCACCAGCCTTTGGCCCCAATCCCTTTCAGCAAATGCAGGCTGCCCTCCTGGCTCAGGCCCTCGACCAGCTTGACCAAACCCTGCACCCCATGCAGGGCAACCAGCAACAGCAGGGCGGGCAGCAGCAACAGCAGGGCGGCAGCCAGCAACAGGCCCAGCAGAGTTTGGCCGATGCCCAGCAGAGTCAGCAGCAGTCGATGGCCAATCAGCGCAACCAGGGACAGACCCCGGGATCTCAACAACAGGGACAGCAAAATGCCCAGACGCCCCCGCCCCCGGGACAGAATCCTCCTTCCCAGGCCAGTTCCGAAGGGGGGAATCTCTCCCAGCAGGTCAGCGAAGGAGAAATCGGAGCTCCGCTGGTCCTCGTCGATGGTGACTGGGGCCGACTGCCTGGTAAAATGGCGGCGGACTTGAGCGAAGCCACACGTTCCGAGGCGGCGCCCGAATATCGAGCTGCCATTGAGAGCTACTACAAGGCCATTGCCACCAAGGCCAAGAAATGAAGCCTGAAGGCACCTTCTGAAGGGGGCGCCCGGCAACTGCCCCGATAGGAAAAGCCTTTAGCCGGCAAAAAGTGCTTTGCAGGGCCTGCCCGGAACGGTTAAATTTGATTGAGTATTTTTATCTTTCCGTACCCCCAACGCTTTATGAAACCCCACCGCGTTCTCCTCGCTGCTTGCCTCCTGGCCGTTCCGGCCGTGGCCAAGTGGAACCGCATGCCGAGCCTCGACAAGAAGCCGACACCGATCAACACCGTTTTCAGCGGCACCACCCTGCTTGAATCGAGCCGCATCGGCCAGGCCGGTTTCCTCGTCCTCGCGGACCCGCTCAAGCCAGTGACGCTTGTGGCAGGCAAGAGCAGCGCCACGCTGCGCCTGGCCAAGCCCTCGGTCATTCAGGACATTTCCTTCGTCTCGGACGGACTCGAGGGCAAGGTGGCCGTCTCGCTCAGTGCCGACGGCAAGGCTTGGAACCAGGTCGACAGCGATGTCTTCCAACCAGCCGACCGCCTGGTCAAGATGAATGCCGGTGCGGCGCAGGGGCGCTTTCTGAAATTGGATTTTGATCTCATTCGTGGTGGCGTTCTGCGCAGCTTTCAGGTGCTCGGTTCCGACACCGACGCCAATTACACGGTCAATCAGAACGTCGACAACGGCGCCACGGTCAACTTCGCCACCGGCATCGGTGGGGGGCGGCTCCTCTACCTCAGCCCTGAGAGCTTCGGTGCGCGCGGTGACGCAGTTCGCCTCGGTCGCCTTGAGTTCCCCGAGTCGGATGAAAAGTACCGCACCGCGGTTTACGACTTCGGCCAGGTTCGCACCCTCAACGAGTTTGGCTCCGTGCATTCCCCGCGCCCCGTACGCGTGACGGTCTACGCCTTCGACGAACTGCCCGAGAAGGAGGACTGGCGCGGCCGCCTGGCCTTCGATCCTTCGGTGTTCGACACCGCTGAACCCGTGGCCAGCGTCGAGGACGCCAAGGGCAGTGGCACCGTCACCGTCAAGCCCAAGCAGGCAGTCAAGGCCCGCTATGTCGCCATGCGCTGGGAGCCTGACTTCAACCCGCCGGCCTTCGAAGTGGGCGGCACCTCGATGAATGGCCCGGGCCAGGTCAACTACAACAACGGCAATCTCAGCGTCACCACCAATGGCAACGGCCAGGGGGGCACGAACAGCAACGTCAACAACGGTGGCGAGCAGAGCAACATCAACGTCGACGGCAGCGGCAACGTCAACAATCAGGGCGGCACCGGTGGCACGGGTGGCTCTGGCAATGGCGAAGGTGGCAACAGCGAAGGGGGTGATGGTGACGGCGGCGGCACAGGCCCCGGCAACACCATGGCGCCCGGCGCCCAAAGCGCACTTGGGGCCGGCATCGCGGGTGCGCCCGGGGACAGCAATGCCGACGGGGGCAACACGCCTCCCGGCCCGAGTCCGGATTGAGCCTCTGCACCCCCTTTCAAGCGGGCAGGGTTTTCCTGCCCGTTTTTTTTGCCCTTGAACGGAGCTTCGCCGACCGAAAAATTGCGGCAGCAAGCCACTTCATCGGAAGCCCCCGGCACGGCTAAAATCCGCCGTCCGTCGGCGTGAAACGCTGCGGCGGGCCGGAAGCGACCCAGATGAGGCGTCTGTGGGACCGATGGCTGCCGGCTCCCGAACTTTGCTGGGGCACTCCGACAAAACCGTCGCTCACTGCAGGCTTTCCAGCCAGTGCTCCAGCTGCTGCCGGAGCTGGTCCGGCCCCTCCTCAGGGAAATGCTCCGTCAACCAGCGCACATCGGCGGCAGCCGCAGCCTTGTCGCCCAGCCGCTGATGCATCCGGGCACGGGTCAGGCGCTCCACGGCCGACTCGGGGTCAATGGCCAGCAGCAGGTTGAGGTAAGGCAGGGATTCGCGCACCGCCGCCTCATCGTCGAGTGCCGAGCCGAGCAGGTTGCGCAACATGCGCAGGATGATGGCACGCTTGCTGGCGGGACGCAGGGCGGCCTCTTCAAAACGCCCGGATTCCGTCAGTTCCAGTGCCGCCTGATCGACGCTGAGCGGGCGCCCGCGATCGAAGGCATCGAGCAACTGCAGTTCTCCCTCGGGTCCGTCCTTGTAACCGACCATGAACTGGCCAGGCAGCGGCAGGCCGTGGACCTCCTTGACTCCGAGACGCGCGGCCAGCTCGACAAAGAGCACGGACAGGGTGATCGGCAATCCCTCGCGGTCATCAAGCACCTCATTCATGTAGCTGTTGGACCGGCTTTGATAGTCGTGCCGACTGCCATGAAATCCGCCCTGGTCGAACAGGTATTCGCGAATCCTTGCGACCGCCGTTGCGGTGCCCCTCTGCAGGGCCGGATCGTCCCGCAGGTCGTCGACCATGCGCGCGAAGGTCTGCAGGTAATGGTCGACCTCCACTTCCGCATTGTCGTGGCGTGCCAGCAGCAGGCTTGCCCGCATGAGGTCAATGTTTTCCTCCGGCTTGGCAAGTTCCGCGAGCAGTTCGCGGGTGATGCTGCGGCGATGCAGTTCCTTTTCCAGATCCCGCAGCTCGGCGGCCTGGCGCTCGAGTTCGCTGCGCCGCTCGCTCAGCAACCTCCGGCTGGCAGTGGGATCGGCAAGCAATTGATCGAGCGTGGGATCGCGGCCCGTCCCGCCCTCCGCAAGGTCGTCGAGGGCAGCGCGAATCCGCAAAGCCAAAGCTTCCGGCAGCGGTTTGTCGGCAAGGTCCGTGCCGAGTCGGAAACGGCGAAACTGGGCAACCGTGTTGCGAAACTTGCAGAGTCCGGCGCGCCCGCCGCGCAGTCCGCCATCCTCCTGGGTGAGCAGCAGGCGGCCATTGACCCAGCAGCGCAGCGTACCGGCCTCCACGCGCACCCGCAGCTGATTCCAGTCGCCTGGCCGATAGGCGTCCGAAGGCACATCGGCGAGGATGGTCCAGGCATAGACGTCAGCACCTTCAAAACGGGTCAGGCGCAGCTTGCCGGCCGAGGGATAAAAGCCGTAGTGGCGGTCGCCCCCATCGGCGCAGAAGGCCAGACCGGCCGCGCCGGACTCGTCGTCGAGTTTGACCTCGACGGCAGCCTCGAAGACCTCAGCAGGCTGCTCCGGCTGCCAGAGGCAGAGAGATCGGCCGCCAAAGCCTGCGCCGGGCGTATCCGCCCGAATGACACCGGCACGCTGGGTCCAGCGGGCCCCGAACAGCGGCTGCCAGAGGTGCGGGTTGAGCACGCCGATGGTCAGCCAGCGCTCCATGAGCACCGGATTGGGCGAGGTGATCATGCGCTTGAGCTCGTTGACCGGCATGGCGAAGCCCAGATTCTCCGTGCGTGCCGACTTGAGAGTCAGAATGCCGAGCACTCGCCCTTCGCGGTCGAGCAGTGGCCCGCCGCTGTTGCCCTTTTCAATCGGCAGGGCCAGACGGATCATTGGAATTTCATCAATCAGATCTGGGTACTCCGAGACGACGCCGTCGACAACGCTGAAGGCCAGTCCCTGAGGATTGCCCATGGCGACCACCGGCTGCCCTTGGCGGATGTCATCGCTGTCGCCAAGCGGCACCGGCTTCAGCCGGCTGGCAACGCGCAGCAGGGCCAGATCCCAGTGGGCGTCGGTGGCGGTGACTTCCGTCACCTCGTGCCGGGCGCCATCCGACGTTTCCACTTCTAGACGGCGCGCCTCGCCGATGACATGCAGGTTGGTGGCAATCAAACCATCGGTGGAAACGACGAAACCCGTGCCGATGCCATCCAACCCCTCGCGGCCGACCTGCATGATCTTGACCACGGAAGGCTTCACCTCGGCGGCGATTTCCTCGACGGATTTGGCCTGCAGTCCGGCGGTCGGCAGCAGCGTCCAGAGCACGAAGGGCAAAAACGTTCGCATGTAGGTCATGATTCCCGTGGATACGCGGCGGGCCAAGGTTTTTCTGCCGGTCTTGCACGCCGCAATCCGTTTGCCAGGACGGCGCGGCGCTCTAGCATGACATCTTGCACCCTCCCATGCGCATCACCACCCGAGCCCACGCGCGGGCCGGCCTCATCGGCAATCCCTCGGACGGCTACTACGGCAAGACCATCTCCTTCATCATCCGCAACTTCGGCGCGGAGGTCACGCTCGAGGAGAGCGCCGAACTGCGCATCGAACCGAACGAACGCGATCACTCGGTTTTTTCCAGCATCGAGGATCTGGCGCGCGATGTCCGCCAGTTCGGCTACTACGGCGGCATCCGTCTGCTCAAGGCGAGCGTGAAGCGCTTCTTCGATCACTGCGCCCGCCATGGACTACCCCTGCACGGTCGTAACTTCACCCTGCGCTACGCCAGCAACATCCCACCCCAGGTCGGCATGGCCGGTTCCAGCGCCATCATCACCGCCTGCTGGCGGGCGCTGATGCAGTTTTACAACATCAGCATTCCCAAGCCGCTGCTGCCAAGCCTGGTGCTGAGTGTCGAGAATGATGAGCTGGGCATTCCGGCCGGCCTGCAGGACCGTGTCATCCAGGCCTACGAGGGGGCGGTCTTCATGGACTTCAACCGCGCCGCCCTGGAAAAACTCGGCCACGGCCTCTACGAGGAACTCGATCCTGCCCTGCTGCCAAAGCTCTACGTCGCCTACACGACCCGGCTGAGCGAGGGTACCGAGGTCTTTCACAACGACATCCGAGGCCGCTGGAACCGCGGCGAGCGCGAGGTCGTCAGCGCCATGCACCACTGGGCCGGCCTGGCCCAGCGCGTGCGCGACCTGCTGCTTGCCGGCCGTGGCGATGAGATCGGCCCCCTGCTCAACGAAAACTTCGACCTGCGCCGCCGCCTTTACCGCCTCAGCCCGGGCAACCTCGAAATGGTCGAGACCGCCCGCGACTGCGGCGCCAGCGCCAAGTTCACCGGCAGCGGTGGCGCCATTGTCGGCACCTACACGGACAATGCCATGTTTCGTCGACTCAGGGAGGCACTGGAGCCGCTGCAGGTTGCCGTCATCCAACCGCAGATTCTGGAGCTGGCTGCACCCGAGTCCTGAACCAGGCAAGGAATTGCTCGGCCGTCGCCTCGGCACTCGAAACCGGGATGCCCCCCAGTCTGCGCACGGCCTCAGCCTCGGCATCCTCGAAAACCCGCACCAGCACCGGCACCCCGCGCGCGCTCTCCAGCACCCGGCGGGCATCGTCAACCCGGCGCATGGCGGCGATGATGAAACGGGCCTGCCGGGCACCAACCCTCTCCAGGGTTCGCTCGTCGCCGCCATCACCAAGCTCGCAGGCAACCCCTCGGCGGTCGAGTTCCGCAATCACCGCTGGATCGTCATCGACCACCAGCACAGGCAAACCCGCCGCCACAAGTGGGCGCAGCACCCACATGCCGGCCGAGCCAAAACCGAGGATCAACACATGGTTGTGGCGATCCAGCGACGGCAGGCGCCGGCGGCGCGAGGGATGCAGGCGCATGAGCCGGCGCGCCACCGTGTCACGGGCCAGCAGCGGCGTGCAAGTCATCGTCAGCACCGCCATGAGGGCGATGACGGCAAAGACCTGCGGCCCAATGTGGCCGAGGCGCAGCCCAAGCAGGCCGAGCATGAGCGAATACTCGCTCGTCTGGGCAAGCAGCAAGCCGCTCTCGATCGCAGCCCGGCTGGTCAAACCCGCTCCCTCGGCAACCCAGGCCACCAGCGGCGGCGTGAGCAGCAGCACGAGCAGTCCCAGCAGCAGGGCGGCGCCCAGTGCGCCCGCATCCGGCACCACCAAGGCACCGAGAGCGACAAAAAAGACGGCCCGAAAAAAGTCCGTGAGCGACTGCAGCAGGCTGCCGACCTGGCCACTGACCGGAAAACTGGAAAGGCTGTAACCGGCCAGAAAGGCCCCGGCCACCAGCGGCAGGCCGGCGGCATGCGCGGCCCCGAGGAAAACAAAGAGCACGGACAGCACGGTGAGCAGCATGGCTTCTTCGTCGCCCCGGCAACGCTCCAGCAGCCAGCGGGCACCGCGTCGCTGCAGCAGCCAGGCGATGGCCGTCAGCAGCAGCGCCAGCCCATACTCCTGAACCAGCCTTGATCCGTCGCGCCCGTGCTGCATCAGGGCCACCAGCGCAACAATCGTCAGGGCGTCCTGCAACAGCAGCACACCGATGACCATGCGACCGTGCGGCTCAACCGCCTGCTGGCGCTGCTGCAGCAGGCGCAGCACGACGACGGTCGAACTCGCCGACACGGCAAAGGCGAGGTAGATGGCCGAAAGCCCCTGGTGGCCGAGCAGACGGGCCCCTGCCCAGCCCGCTGCGCCCATGAGAAAAAACTGCAGCAGACCGACACGCAGCACCGCCGCCCGCTGCCGGCGAAAACGCTGTGGATTGAGTTCGACGCCAGAGGCAAAAACCAGCACGGTGAGGCCGAGCTCAAGGACAAAAAACAGCGGATCATCGCCTGCCGCCGACATGCTGCCCGTCGCGTCCATGCCGCCAACCAAGGACAGAATCATGCCCAGGCCCAGCAGGATTGGGATCACCGGCAGGCCGGTCCAGCGGGAGATCCCGTGACCGACAGCGGCAAGACAAAGCAGCAGGGCGAGTTCGGTCATGCGCGTTTGGCGGGCAGACAGCCCATCTCCCGGAGCCGGTGGTTGAGTTGCTTGACCCCGTCGACCTTCGAAATCATCAGATAGTCGGTGCCCGCCTCAAGCAGGTGATCCATCTCGCGCACGTCATGCACGTGGAGCGCGCAGGGGATGCCCGCCTCGCGACAGCGGTGGGCAAGCAGGTCGTTGGTGGCGTCGATGCGCAATGCCGAGACCAGCAGGCGCGCGCGGCGCAGGCCGAGGTGGTCGAGCACTGCCGGGTAGTCGACATTGCCAAGAACCGTCCGGCAGGGCAGCCCGACGAGCTTGTCCGGGTCGGTATCCACCGCCACAACCGCATGCCCGGCCCCGGCCAGCGAACGCGCGAGGCGGCACCCAAGGCTGTTCATGCCGACGACAATGAGATGTCCCACAAGACCGTGGGGCACCTCTTCTTCGGGTTCCCGGGCCAGCCAGAGGCGGCGGGGGACAAAGGGTTGATGCAGACGCGAACGGCGCACCCACTCCAGCAACGGGGCACTGAAACGGATCATGTAGGCGCTGACGGTGATGGTCACCAGACCGACGAGGGCGGTGAGTGACATGACAGAGGCACCGACCAACCCGGAACTGACACCGAGAGCGACAACAATGAAGGAAAATTCGCTGATCTGCGCGACGGTGACGCTGGTGAAGAAGGCGGTGCGCAGGCCGTAACCCATGCGTGCGATGATCCAGAGGAAGATCGCCGGATTGCCGAGCAGCACAAACAGCGACAGCACCAACACGGTCGGCCATTCCGCCAAGGCGGCCCCCACTTCCATTTTGACGCCGAGCGACACGAAGAAGACCGCGATGCAAAAGTTCATCAACGGATGCAGGCGTCGGTGCAGATCCTCGTTGTAGGGCAGTTGAGCCAGGCTGATCCCGGCCAGGAACGCACCAATTTCCAGGGAGAGCTGCAGAGCGTGCGCCCCCATGACCAGGGCGAAGCACCAGGTCAGACTCCAGATGAGCAGCACCTCCGGGCGTCGGGCCGACCAGGCAAAGGGGCGCGGCAGCAAGTAACGGGCTGCCAGCAGGGCCGCGCCCAGCAGCAGCAGCATGCCGCCGAAGGCGCGGCCAAGACCGGCGGCAACGGCACCGGCATCCATCTCCACACCACCGGCGCCACCCCCGAGGCCGGCGAGGAAGGTCAGAAGGAGAATGGCAACCAGATCCTGCACCAAAAAAATGCCAACCGCGATGCGCCCATAGAGGCTGTCCAACTCACCCTTCTCATCCAGCAACTTCACCACCACGACCGTGCTGCTGAAGGTCAGGCCGATGGACAGAAACACCGCCTCCATCCAGGGAAAGCCAAGCACCCAGCACAGCAGCAGGCCTCCGAGCGCGGTGAAAACGACCTGGCCAATGCCGGCAACGACCGCAACCCGGCCGACATCGCGAATCTTGGCAAAGCTCAGCTCAAGACCGACCAGAAACAGCAGCAGGGCAATGCCGATCTCGGAAATCAGGGACAGGGACGGCGACATCTGCACCAGTCCGCTCAGCGGCCCCAGCGCCAGCCCGGCCAGGAGGTAGGCGACAATCGATGGCATGCCGATGCGGCGGGCCAGAAAGGCGCACAAGGTCGCCGCCACGATCATCAAGCCCAGTTCATCGATGAAGGTTTCGTCGCGCATGACGGGTCATTCCTCAGCCGACTCTGCCGCAGCCGGCACGACAAGCACCGCGCAGGGGGCATGGCCGGCCACCCGTTCGGCCGTACCGCCGAGCAGCGCCTGCAGCCAGTTCGTGCGACCGCGGCTCGCCAGCACGATCAGGCCGACCTGCAGCCGCGCCGCTGCGCGACACAACGCCCGCGCCGGCGTGCCTTCCAGCGACTCGGCAGCGCTGTCCATCAGCACGCCCAGCCGATCCGCGCGCCAGACTTCCAACTCAGCGGCCGCCTGCTCGCGCCGGGCTTCGATCTCAGCCTCATGGCGCGTGTACTCGCGCTGCCCGGGCAGGGCCATTGCCTCCTGAGCATTGGCCACGATCAGGCGAACCCCGAGCACCTCTGCCAGAGTCACCGCCACCGGCACGGCCACCTCCGCTGCCGGCGAGTAATCGGTCGCCAGCAGCAAAGCCTTCTGCGGCTCGTCCACCCCGGGTTCATCCTCGTCTGCCACCCAGACCGGACAACCGGCATGGCGCAGAAGCCGCAACACCCTGCTGCCCAGCCTTTCACCGTCCAGTCCCGAGGTCCAACCCCGCCGACCCGCCAGCAACAGGGCTGACTCAGTCGCCGCAGCCAACTCCAGCAGGCAGGCGCAGGGCCGACCTTCCAGCACGACCGTTCGCGCCAGCATTCCTGCAGCCTGCTCGGCGCTCCACTGCTGCAGCCGGGCCTCGGCCACCGCACGGCGGCGCGCCGGGAAGTCTCCCCAGTTCAAGACCACCTCCGGATCTTCGGCCACGGGTGCCAGCACATGCACAAAGCTGATCTTTGCCCCAAAAATTCGGGCGAGCCGGAGTGCAACACGACTGGCGCCGGCACTGCACGGCGAAAAATCCACGGCCACCAGCAGATGCTTCGGCGGGAAGGCGACGGCGGGCGGCAGGGAGTCGCGGTTCATTCCGTGGCGGCAGTTCCTGTGCATTAGGCCTGCCACGCCGCCTTCTCAACCCGCAAAGGCTGCCCCCGCAAAGTTTTCCCGTGCAAGCTGGGCTGCTGCAACCATTCATGCCGGGTGATCCTCGACCTCATCACCTACGACCCGGGCCAACTGGCCGACACCCCAGCCGCCTTCGCTCAGGCGGTCGCCAGACACGTGCAAGCCTGCTGGGACGAGGGAGCCGATCTTGTGCTGCTGCCGGAATTTCTCTGGCTCGGACTGGAACCCCTGCTGGCGGTCGACAGGGCCTGCACGCCTCTGGAACGCGTCGCCCGCTGCTTCTGGCGTGAATTGCTGCCTGGACTGCAGCTCGAGCTGTCCCGTCCAGGCAAGGCGGTCGTACTGGGCACCTGCCCTGCCCTGCAGCGCGGCACCCTGCGCAATCGCGCACCGATCTACACCGGCCAGGCTTGGATCCACCAGGACAAATTGCACCTGACCCCCTGGGAAAAAGCCTTCAGCCCCGGCACCACCGTGCAGCTCTGGTCCTTCGGCGACTGGCGTGTCGCGGTGCTGATCTGCCTCGACATCGAAATTCCGGAACTCGCCGCCCGTCTGCGCGGCCGCGGGATCGATCTCCTGCTCTGCCCAAGCGCCACCGAGACCGTGCTTGGCGTCGAGCGTGTCGACCGCTGCGCCTCGGCCCGCGCCGTCGAACTCGGCTGCCATGTCGGTGTTGCCCACCTCACCGGCCGGGCCCACTCGGAACTGATCGACGAGAACCTCGGCCGCGCCGCTTGGTATGGCCCCTCTCAACAGGTCTTTCGCGATGCCCCGCGCTGGCTTGAAGGTGAAATCAGCGATGCCGGCAGCCAGGTGCTGCGCGTTTCGCTTGAGCTCGCGTCACTGCGGCAAATGCGCCGGATGCAGGTGGAAACGAATCCCTCTCATTTTGGCGCAGAAATGGCTGGCATGCAGAGGCGGATTCAAGTGAAATGCCCGTGAACCCGACCACCCCATGCTCTCCGAATTCAAAAAGTTCATCCTCAAAGGCAACGTGGTCGACCTCTCCACCGGGGTCATCATCGGTGCCGCCTTCGGCAACATTGTCGGCGCCTTCACCAAGGGCGTCGTCGATCCGCTGATCAAGAAACTCTCCGGCGGCGGCGATCCGAACATCACCCTTCAGGTCTGGATCTTCGATCTCGGTCTGGTGATCAATGCGCTGATTGGCTTCCTCATCACCGCTGCGGTGATCTTCTTCGTCATCGTCAAACCCGCCAACCGGCTGATGGCGCTGATGCGCAAGGAGGAGGCCGAGGCACCCCCGCCGCCGCCTCCGGCCGAGGTGCAGTTGCTCACGGAAATTCGTGACCTGCTCAAGAAGTGACCCTCTTCAGGGCACTTCAAAGACCTTCTGCGTCGTCGGATCCAGCGCCAGCGAACCGCTGCTCAAACCGCTGACATCCAGTTCCTGATAGGGCGGATACGGACTGATGACCCTGCCGGGCTTGTTGGTGCGCTTGCCCTTGAGGAAGGCGCCCCCACTTGGGGCCGGCTCCGATTTCTTTTCGGGCGTGGACGGTGGCGGTGCATCCGCCACCTCCTTGCTCGCCGGCTTCGGCTCCTGACGCGGGGGCGACTCCACCACCAGCTTGGAAGGCGCGGACTTGGCGGCACCCGACTTCGTGGCTACCGTGCTCGACGGCGGCGCATCGGCCTTCGGTTTCGTGGGCACCGTCACGGCCGGCGGCTGACTGCGGGTCGGCGGCCGGGCGGTCGGCTGCGACTCACTCCGCGATGGCGCCGGGGTTGAACTGCGCGGGGCCGGCGGTTCCTCATAGCGGGGCGCGGCCTCCTGGCGCGGGGGCGCCTCGTAACGCGGCGAGTTCTGGGTCGGCGCCTGGTAAGCAGGCGGTGGCATCGGTGGCTGAGCCCCGCGCGGCGCATAGCCGGAAGGCGGCTGGTCGAGACTGCGACCGGCCCCAGGCGGCGGGTAACCGCCCTGCGGCGGGTAGCCGCGCGGCGGAGCGTCGCCATAAAAAACGCGACGGAACATGTCACCAAACTTGCGACCAAAGGTCGGCAGGAATTCCACGGGACTCACGTAATAGGTCGCTGGAGGAGGCGGCGGCGGTGTTGGCTGCGAAGTGGGCGGCGGATAGCCGGGTGGCGCTTGATACTGCGGCGGCGGCACATAGGTCGGCGCCTGCTGCGCGCGCAGGGGAGCGACGGACACCAGGGTGGTCAGGCCGGCGGCCAGACAGTTCAACACAGGTCGCGTCTTCATGTGATTAAGGTTTCTTAAATTCCCGGTCTTTCAAGGCAATTCTTCAAGGCGGCGGCGTGCCCCCTTCCCTTTCCGACGTCGTGCGCCGCGATTTTGTTCAGCCGCACCGTCTTCAGACACCTGTCAGTCGCGCCAGCCAGGCACGACCGAGGTGTCGCAGCAGGATCCAGACCTTGCGCAGCGGGTGCAGTCGGCAGCGCTCCACGAAGACCGGGTAGCGTTGCCGGTGCAGCTTTTCGAGAATCTCGCGATACACCTGCGCCATCATGCGCGCGGGCAACAGGGCGGTGCGGTCGGCGGGCGGAAGCACTGCCTCAGCCGCCTCAAAAAGCCCATGCGCGCGCTCGTATTCGAAGTCCATGAGGGCGATGAAGCCCGGGCCGGGCCGCCCCTCCAGCACCTCCTGCTCACTGACCCCGAAGCGCTGCAGATCCTCCAGCGGCAGGTAGATGCGTCCGCTCTCACGCGCATCCTGACCAACGTCGCGCAGGATGTTGGTCAGCTGCAGCGCGTAACCGAGTTTTACAGCGTATTCGCGCGAGGCCGGTTGCGTGCAGCCAAAAATCTCCGCACTCACCAAACCCACCACCGAGGCCACCTTGTAGCAGTAGGCCAGCAACTCCTCATAGCTCACATAACGAACGCGGCCAAGATCGCTGGCCACGCCATCGATGATTTCGACCAGCCACTCGCGTGGAAAGCCGTAGCGCTCGGGCAACAGCACGGTCTCGGTCAGCACCGGATCACCTTCACCTCGCCCTTCACTGACTGCACGCCGCCAGGTGTCGAGTCGGACCGCGCGCTCATCGGGGGCCGCCCCAGGGTCGTCGGCAAGGTCATCGACAACGCGGCAGAACGCATAAAAGGTCGTCATGTCGCGACGCCGTGCCGCAGGCAGACAGGCAAGCGCCAGGGCGAGATTCGACTTCGCCCTTCGGGCGATCTCGGCGGGAGTGGACGCGGGTTCGGACATGGGGTTGGCAGCTTCCGTCAAACAAGCCGGTGACGGGCCGTCTAGAAACGGCCAAAGCGCGCCACTGGCAAGCCCAATCGCCGCCAGCGGGCTTGGAATTCAAGAACCGTGCCAGCCTGCGCTTGCACACAAAAAAAACCACTTGCCGACAGCTTGTTCACCGGTTGTTCACGGGCTTGTTCACGCGCATGGCCAATCTCTTCAAAAATTCCACACCGAAGTGGAACAAACGCTGCGAAAAGTTTCAAAAAGAAGTGAAGATTCTCTTGTGAATCGTGGCGCTTTTGTCATACAGGAAGACAGTTTTCAAAAACAAATACCGGCGCTGATTCCGCCTTGAATCAGCGCCGTCTTTGTCCCCCTCCCGACAACCGCCCGCAGCCTCAAGATCCAGACCATGGAGAACCATCCCGATGAAATTCCCTTCACTCCACCTGACAACGGCCAAGGCCACCCTGCTCAGCCCGAATTCAACCTGCTAGAGTCCGCCGGCTGGGAACAGATCTGTGAGATCCTGCGCCGCAAGCTTGGCGAGGACAACTTCAGCCGCTGCTTCTCCGGCACGCGGGCACGCATCGAGGACGGCCAGCGCCTGCTCATCTCGGTGCCGAATCCGATCCATCAGCTGTGGATCGAGAGCAACTTCGAGGGCATCCTCAACGACGCCGCCGCAGAGGTGCTCGGCACGGCCGCGCGCATCGAGTTCAGCGTTGCCAGCGAACCGGTCGCCTTCATCCCGAGCGCCAAGATGCCGGCACTGAAGGCCGCCCGCGGCCCGCAGCCGCAGTTCGACCGCGCCTCGCCGCACGTGGCGGTCGCCGAACCGCTGGCGCCACGCACCCTTGCCGAGGCCGGCCTCAACCCGAAGTACACCTTCGACAGCTTTGTCGTCGGCACCAACTGCAGCTACTCGGCGGCCGTCGCCCGCGCGGTGGCGGAAAAGCCCGGCCGCATCTACAACCCGCTGTTCCTGTACGGCGCCACCGGCCTCGGCAAGACCCACCTCATGCAGGCGATCGGCCAGGAGGTGCTCATGCGCAAAAAACGCGCGGTCGTCCGCTACGTCACCTCGGAGCAGTTCACCAACGAGTTCGTCGAGTCGATCAAGAAGCAGAACTTCGCCCAGTTCCGCCAGAAGTACCGCAAGGTCGACGTCCTGCTGATCGACGATGTCCACTTCTTTGGCGGCAAGGACAGCACCCAGGAGGAGTTCTTCCACACCTTCAACGAGCTGTTCAACAACGCCCGCCAGATCGTCCTCGCCAGCGACCGCCCGCCGGCGGAGATGAAGAACCTGGAAAGCCGCCTGGTCTCGCGCTTTGACTGGGGCCTCACCACCCAGATCCAGACCCCGGACCTGGAAACCCGGACCGCCATCCTGCGCCACAAGATGGCCGGGTTCAACGTCACCCTGGCCCCCTGGATCATCGAATTCATTGCCCAGCGCGTGCGCACGAACGTACGCAAGCTCGAAGGCGCCCTGATGCGCGTTGCCGCCCACGTCTCGCTCGAAGGCAACCTCGAAACCGAATCGGCCCTGTCCGCCTTCCTGCACGACGTCATTGAGGACGAACCGGCCAAGTCGATCACCGTCGACCGCGTACAGCGCACGGTGGCGACCCACTACGACCTGCGCGTCAGCGACCTCACCGGCCCGCGCCGCCCCAAAAACATCGCCGAGGCCCGCCAGGTCGCCATGTACCTGACCCGCCAGATGGTGCGTCTGCCCCTGGTCCAGATCGGCGAGGAATTCGGCGGCCGCGACCACGGCACCGTCATCCACGCCTGCAAGGTCGTTTCCCAGCGCATGAGCAAGGCCGACGACTTCCGCGCCATGGTCGACGGCATCAGCGCCCGCCTGCTCGACTCCTGAGCCGGCGGCACCCCGGCCCCGTCCGCAGTTGACGCCCCGGCCGTTCCGCACTAAGCATCCGCCCCGGCACGCATGTTGCTGCCGGTCTTCAACACACTCCGCACACACAACATGGTCAAAATCGGCATCAATGGTTTCGGGCGCATCGGCCGCCTGGTTTTTCGCGCAATCTGTGATCAGGGCCTCCTGGGCAAGGAGATCGACGTCGTCGCCGTGAACGACCTCGTGCCCGCCGACAACCTGGCCTACCTCGTCAAGTACGACTCCACCCAGGGCCGCGCCCGTGAGGAGGTCTACTCCAAGAAATCCAGCCCTGACGTCGCCGAGGACGACATCCTGGTCGTCGACGGCCACGAGATCAAGTGCCTCGCCGTCCGCGAGGGCCCGGCCGCCCTGCCCTGGAAGGAACTCGGCGTCGACATCGTCATCGAGTCGACCGGCCTGTTCACCGAGAAGGAAAAGGCCATGGGCCACATCACCGCCGGCGCCAAGAAGGTCATCATCTCCGCCCCTGGCAAGAATGAGGACATCACCATCGTCATGGGCGTCAACCACGAGAAGTACGACCCGGCCAACCACCACGTCATCTCGAACGCCTCCTGCACGACGAACTGCCTCGCGCCGGTCGTTCACGTCCTGCTCAAGGAAGGTTTCGGCGTTGAGGAAGGCCTCATGACCACGGTGCACTCCTACACCGCCACCCAGAAGACCGTCGATGGTCCGTCGAAGAAGGACTGGAAGGGGGGGCGCAGCGCCGCCATCAACATCATCCCGAGCGGCACCGGCGCCGCCAAGGCGGTCGGCCTGGCCATCCCCGAGGTGAAGGGCAAGCTCACCGGCATGTCCTTCCGCGTGCCGACCCCGACCGTCTCGGTCGTCGACCTGACGGTGAAGACCGTCAAGGAAACCAGCTACGCCGAGATCAGCGCCGCGATGAAGAAGGCCAGCGAGACCTACATGAAGGGCATCCTCGCCTGGACCGCCGACGAGGTCGTCAGCACCGACTTCATCCACGACTCGCACAGCTCGATCTTCGACGCCGGCAGCGGCATCGAACTGAACAGCAAGTTCTTCAAGCTGGTCAGCTGGTATGACAACGAGTGGGGCTATTCCAACCGCGTCGTCGACCTGGTCAAGTACATCACCGGCAAGGGCCTGTGACCCCGCGGCCGCTGCCTGCAGCGGCCTCCGCAACTTTGGAAGACCGGGTGGGCGTCCAGCCCCCCGGTCTTCTTCATTTTTTGCCCGGACGCGCCTTGTCAAAGGTCCAGGCCCTGTCCGGATTCATGCGTTCGCGATCCGCGGCCGTCGGTCCGCCTCCAAACTGGCTCCAGAACAGTTCAGCAAAGGGATTCAAGTCCGGCCCGCGCGCCTGCTCATGCAGGTCGGCCTGACCGGCCAGCGAGTCCCACCAGGCGTCGTACTCGGCCCGCAGCGCCCGTACCACCCCGGGCTTGGCCGCGGCCAGATCGTGCTCCTGGGCCGGATCCTCGATCAAATCAAAGAGTTGCCAGCCTCCGGAGGCGGCGGACTGGCCCTTGCGTGCCGGCTGGGCGACACTGACCAGTTGGTAGCGACTGTTGCGCACGCTGGCGTTGCGTTCCTTGGCGGTGTGATAATCGCTGCCCTTGGGCCAGCGGCCCACATGGGTGAAGAGGTGTCGGTCCGGCCATTCCGCCCCGGGATTCTCCAGCAGTGGCAGAAGGCTGCGGCCCTCGGCCTGGCGTTCCGTCGCCTCAGGCAGTTTGGCCCCCGCCAGGGCCGCCCAGGTGCGAAAAACATCGACATGAGCGGTCAGTGCCCCGCAGTCGGCCGGCTGCAGTCGCCCCGGCCAGCGCCAGAAGGAGTTCGCGCGTGTGCCGCCGACCCAGGGTGTGCCCTTGGCGCCACGCATGCCGGCATTAAAGACCTTGACGCCAGCCGTGCCGCCGTTGTCGTTCATGAAGATGAGCAGCGTGTCCCTGGCGATGCCCAGGCTGTCCAGCCGCGCCAGCAGGCGGCCGATGTTTTCGTCGATGTTATGGATCATGCCGAAGAAGTTCTCGGTGTCGGCGCCAAGCCCGCGCCCCTCGTAACGAGCCCGGTCCTCGGGCCGGGCGATGTAGGGACCGTGCGGCGCGTTGGTGGCCAGCCAGCAGAGGAAGGGGCCACGATCCTTGACGTTCTCGATCCAAGTCGTCGCCTGCTCGAAGAAGACATCGGTGCAGTAGCCCTGCGTCTTCACCAAACGATCGTTGTGCAGAATGACCGGGTCGAAGTAGAGGTTGCCTGGGACATCGCCGCAACTGCCCGGATAACTCTGACCGATGCCGCCGCCGCCGTGGATGAACTGCTCGTCAAAACCCCTTGCCCGCGGGCGAAACGCCTCCTCATCGCCAAGGTGCCACTTGCCAAACAAGCCGGTGGCATAGCCGGCTGACTTCAACACCTGAGCCACCGTCACCGCCTTGGGATCGAGTCGTTCCCGCTCCAGGATTGTGTGGGTGACGCCATTGCGGAACTCATGGCGACCCGTGAGCAGGGCACTGCGCGTCGGCGCGCAGGTTGGACTGACCATGAAGTCGCTGAAGCGCAGGCTTTCGGCGCGCAGGCGATCCAGGTTCGGCGTTTTCAGCACGGGATTGCCGTGCGCGGAGATGTCACCATAACCCTGATCATCCGTCAGGATGAAGATCACGTTCGGCCGCAGGCCGGCGAGACCGGCAGCAGCGGTGAACGGGGCGGCGAGGAGCAAACAGGCGAGCAGGAAACGAAGCATGGCGCGCTGAAAACGCGCGTGCCTGCGTCATCCTTCCGCAAAAATCAGGCCAGCAAGGGTGGATGCATCTCAAAGCGCGGAATGCGCGCGCACACCGGTCGCCCCTGGCCGGTGGTGCCGAAAAACGACCCCGTGGCCGTGCTCTCCGCCTTGATGACATGGTAGGAGTTGTAACTGAAGCTCTCTCCCGGTGAGAGCTTGGGAAACTGGCCCACAACGCCGTCGCCTTCGACCACCAGGGTATCACCCTCGCTGTCGCGGACGATCCACTTGCGACCAAAAATGTTCACGGTCTCCACCGAGTCGTTGTGGATCGACACATGGTAAAGGAAGGGATGAGGCCGGTCCGGCGGCGCGGGCCGGGACGGGTCGTAGTGGACATCATCCACCGTCACCCGCAGTCCTTCCAGCGGCTCAAAGCGCACGTTCATGCGTCATCTTACGCCGGAAGGCATCGACTGGCAAGCCGTCGCAGGCGATCGGCACAAGCCCGCGCCTTGTCGGAGCCGGGGTCAGTGACCGCCGGCCTTGGCGCCTTCCGAGGCAGTCTCCTGCAGGGCGGGCGCAACGCCGCCACCGGTGAGCTTGCGAAAGATCTTCTGAGGGAAGGACATGCCCTTCTCCTCGGTCTCCATCTGTGACTGCGCCTGGCTCTTGGCCATCTCCCAGGCCGGCGCGAAACCGGGCGCGTTGAGCAGCATGTGCTTCTCGGCGCGCGCCAGGATCTCCAGGTCTCGTTGCAGCTTGTTTTCCGGTCGGTCGTTCAAACGGCTGACCTGGATGCGCAGGTTCTCGTTCTCCTGGGCGAGACGAGCTCTCTCCTTGTGGGTCTCCTGCAACTGACGGGCGTCGAGCTCCAGCTTGTCGCTCAAGTGCGTCTTGTAGCGGCGAAACTCACCACGCGTGCGCCAGTGGGCGAAGGCGGACATGAACCAGAACACGCAGCCGAGCCCGAAGCCCATGCCGAAGGTGTACAGCGGATTGGAAAAGATGTCGGTCATGCGAAGCGTCTGGCAAGATAATCCCGGAAGCGGGTTTGTCTCGGGAAGTTTGCAAAAAGCCCGGAGGCTCAGGCCGGTCCTGCGGCGGCGGGCCGATTTGTACGGTGGCGGTCGTAGGCCTCGATGATGCGCTGCACGACGGGCAGGCGGACGATGTCCTTGGGCAGGAACTGGACAAAGCGCACGCCCTCGACCCCGTGCAGCACCTCGACGGCCTCGCGCAGACCGGAGCGCACGTGCCGGCGCAGGTCGACCTGCGAGGGATCGCCGGTGATGACCGCACGCGCGCCCTCGCCGAGGCGGGTCAGAAACATGAGCATCTGCTCGGTGGTCGTGTTCTGCGCCTCGTCGAGGATGATGAAGGCGTTTTTCAGGGTGCGCCCGCGCATGTAGGCCAGCGGGGCGATCTCGATGGCACCGCGCTCGATCATGCGCTCGGCCTCGTCGGGATCGAGCATGTCGTAGAGCGCATCGTACAACGGGCGCAGATAGGGAAAGATTTTCTCCTTGAGATCGCCAGGCAGGAAGCCAAGGGCCTCGCCAGCCTCCACCGCCGGGCGCGTCAGCACCAGTCGCTGGACCTGCTTTTCGCGCAGGAAATGCAGGCCCTGGGCCATTGCCAGGTAGGTCTTGCCGGTGCCGGCCGGGCCGATGCCGAAAACAACCTCGTGATCGCGCATGGCCTGCACGTAGGCAATCTGACCGCGGGTCTTGGCCAACACAGGCGGTTTTTTCGCCGAACCGGCCAGACGCAGGGTCATCACCGCCTCGGCGGGCGCCGCCTCGTCGTGGGCGGTCAGCACACTTTCGGTGACCAGTTTCAGCATTGAGGACGTGATTTCGCCGCCCTGGCGACGCAGTCGCTCCAACTGAATGAACACCTCGCGGGCGTTGCGCACCTCGGTTTCGCCTCCTTCCAGCCGCACCCACGCCTCGCGAGAAGTCACCTGCGCACCCGTCGCCTCGGCAATGTGGCGAAGGCCGCCCAAGTCGTGGCCGAGGAGCTTCTGCAGGAACTGCGGCGTCTCGTAGCTGAGGGTCTCGACGGGCATGGCCGGGGGTCAGCGGTAGCCGTAGGCCAGGGCCCAGTAGAGACTCTTGCTGTTCTTCGAACTGACGGAAAAAATGAGGGTGTAGGTGCCGGTGCGCGGCGGATTGACGCGCAGGCTGGCGAAATAGCGGCTGGCACTGAAATCGAGCGTGATCTCGGCGCCCTTCTCGTCGAGCACGGTCAGCTCAAACTCGGCATCCTCCTCCGGACAGCCGAGCCAGAAGGCATACTCGTTGCCCTTGAACATCTGGTGCTTGACCATCAACCGCTGGCCGCTCTTCACCTCACCGTTCCAGTAGTCCTCACGCACGATGAACCCCTTCTTCACAAAGGGCATCGCCGCTTCCATGGCGAAGCTGTGGGCGTCGTCGATGGTCGCGAGGACCGGCAGAGCCGGCAGCAGGCAGGAGGCCAGCAGCAGGACGACACAGCGGAGGGTGCGGGCGGTGAAGTTCATGACGGTCCGGGGTTGGCGAAAGAAACAGGGATCACTTCACCGACCGGATTTCGGTCAGCAGCGACTCGCACACCTTGCCGATGTCGCGCACCGCGTCGCGGGTGAAGCCGTCGACCGCGCCTTCCATCCGCTCCAGAATGACCTTCAGACCCTTGGCGATGTCGCCGACGGCATCATGTTCGCGGCGCTCCCGCCCCATGCGCCCGATGCGGGCGAGAAAGTGCTCGACCAGCATGGGCTGGTTGAGCAGTTCGGCGCTGTCTGCGGAAAAATTCTTGGTGACCACCGACGTGACACTCGCCGTGCCGCGCAGCCAGCCGCCCAGGCTGACGCACTGGGAGAGATCGGCGTCCTTCATCTGCTCCATGGCATCACGCACCGTCTTTTGAGTCTTGTCGAACTCCTTGCGGATGCTGGACCAGTCGCCTTTGTCGGCGGCGTCCAGAATGGCCTGGGCATGCGGCCGCACCGACTTGATCAGGCCAAGCGCAGTGGCCAGATCAATGACATCGCGGCCGATGTCCTTGACGGCTTCCTTGTCCTCGGCCTGAACCGCGACAAATCCCTCGGCCACGGTGACACCGAACAGCAGGGACAAGCGCGTGCGGTCCCCGGTCTTCGGCGGCTTTTCCTTGCGCACCTCCTGATGCCAATTGGGCGAACCCAGCTTGTCGAGAACGGTGAACACCTCGCTCGGCACCGGCACGATCACATCATCCACCATCTGACCGGGAAAGGCACGCGGATCGAACTCCTGAACGCCCGCCTTGCCCCCTTGGGCGACGGAGAAGGTCGGCAGCCCGGCCGCAAACAGCAGGGCGCATAAGACCGGAGGAAACGGGGCGAAAGCTTTCATGAGGCGAAACGGCTGAAGTGGCTCGGCAAAATCCTGACTCATGAAAGCCGCGTTTCGACGCGGTCGCAACCCCTTTGAGGAGCGTCAGGGGGTCAGCGGGCAAAAATCTCCAGTTCAGCAATGCCCCAGTGACTGCTGCTCTGGCCTCCGGACGGGCTGATACGCAGGAAGCGCGCCTTGACCGGACTCTGGAAGAGAATTTCAAGAACCGGCTGCGTGCCGCCACCTGTCGCCACTTCCGTCCAGCTTTGGCCGTCCTCGGACGTTTCCACCCTGCAGGCGCGCACCTGCTCGCCGGGCGCACAGGCGATGTCGAGGGCAAGGCCGGAAATTTCCCGGGCCGCCGGCAGCACCGCCTGGAACCATTGCCCCGACGCCGGCGGTTTGGCCGTGCGCCAGCGTGTCACCGGATTGCCATCCGCGGCCAGCCAGGCATCCTCGGCGAGTTCGGAAGCATCCAGCCGCCAGTCCGTGCGCGGACCAAGGCGCGACTTCTTGGTGGTCAGCCGCTCGGGCAGTGGCTTCGGGCGCGGCAGCTTGGGATCGCTGAGTGCATTGAAATGGTGATCGGGCAGCTGCTTGCCGGCGAGCAACTGGGCCTGATCGACACTCAGGGCCGAGGCATGGATGAGCAGTTCCGCGAGATAGCCTTGAAACGCATCCTTGCCCGAGGCATCCGCACCGCCGAGCACAAGCCGCGTCAGCGCCTCCGCGGGAGCGGCCAGCTTGGCAGGTTTTGCCTCCACCGTGCGGCCACTGGCCTCGCGGCCGCGCAGACCAATGTCACCCGAAGCGGCATCCCAGGTCAGCAGCACCAGGCAGGGGCGGCGAGCATCAAGCCTTGCCAACACGAGCTCGGCTTTGCGCCCGCCGCTGCGGCACTCGGCGCGCACGGCGCCATCCGCGGCCACCAGCAGGCTGACACCGTCAGATTCGCCCACCAGTTCCAGAACACGAGCCGGCAGCCGGTCTGAGTCCGCCTGCAAAACCACGGTCAGCGTCAAACCACGGTCACCACGCACCGCGCCCGCTCCGAACGGCATTGTCACCGGTTCCCGCGCCTCTGCGGCAAGCAGGCTGTCGGCACCAGGCTCGCGTCGGAAGCGCAGGGCTTGACGACCCTTGCGCACGCCGCTGAACCCGGCGGACTCGGGCCAGGTCACCCGCAAGGGCCCGGCCGCTCCCCGCGGTGGCGCCAAGCGATCCGCTCCGCCACGTTCGGCAAGATCGTGCCAGAACTGCACCGGGCTGTTCAAACCGGCGGGTGCCGGCCGGCCATCAGCCCCACTGCCCGCGCCGGCGGCACCGGCATCCACCACCAGATGAACCGAAAGATCCTCGCCGGCAGGCGGAAAAACACGCCCTTCCGGCAGTTGAAACAGGGGCCTTGCCGTGGCGGCAGGAGTCGGCGCCGGCGTGACACCGGCAGCAGGTGCGGCAGGCTGACGGCGCGACCACCAGGACCCGAGCGCGACCACCAGCACCAGCAGGCCGGCGGCAAGCCAAAGCCAGCGCCGGCCCCACTTCCGAGCGACGGAGGGAATGCCCTGCAAACTCTGCGTGGCGGAACGGCGCACTGCCGGGCGCACCATCGCGCTGCTGCGGTTGCCGCCAGGCCGCGTCACCTGTGCCGTGGTCCGCCGCGGCGGCAAGGCCCCGGTCTGTGCAGCCATCTCAACGACGGGTTTCGCCACCGGGATGACCTCCGGCGCCTGGGTCGGCGGTGCAAAACCGTAGCCCATCGGCATCCAAGGCATCATCATCGGCGCGGAAGCGACCTTTTCCCAGGCGCGGAACTCTTCAATGGCCTGTTGCGCGCCGGGCGGACGGTCATCCGGATTGCGCGCCATGAGCCGCAGAACCCAGGACCCGAGCCAGGGCGGCACGTGCGGAGCGATCACATGCAGCGGCACGATTTCATGATTCACATGCTTGTCGATCACGGCGGCAACCGTCGGCCCATCGAAGGCCTTGCAACCGGAAAGAGCCTCGTAAAAAACCGCCCCGAGCGAGTACAAATCCGTGCGTTCATCGACCGGGTGCCGCGTCAACTGCTCCGGTGCCATGTAGAAGACCGACCCCATGACCGTGCCGTCGAGGTCCTCGGTCTGCTTGCCGACCTGCCGTCCGGAGCGGGCCAGACCGAAGTCGATGAGCTTTGACTGCATGCGTCCGCCCGGCAGCCGCTCGACCTTGATGTTCTCCGGTTTGATGTCCCGGTGCAGGATGTGGCGCTGGTGCGCGGCAAGCAGGGCCTCGAGCGTCTGTGAGGCCAGCTCCTTGAAGTCGTCGTAATGCAGCGGCCCCCGCGCCACCACATCCGCCAAGTCCTCGCCCTCGAGCAGCTCCATCACAAGAAACAACCCCTGCTCATCGCTGGCGACATCGAAAATGGTCACGATGTTCGGATTGCGCAGCGAGGCAAGGGCATCCGCTTCCCGGCGCAGCTCGGCGGCACGGGCGGAGTTGTCGCCCTCCTCCCCCGCGCTCATCAGCCGCTTGATCGCCACCCAGCGGCCGAGCTGATGATCGTAGGCACGATAGACTGTCCCGACACCACCGGCGCCGAGTTGGTCGTGTATCGTGTAGCGTTCGGCCATGCAGGGAGGGTTCCTGTGGAACCTGTGGAGATTTCCCAACCCGTCGGTCTTGGCAAGGGCGATCTTCCAGAAAGTGCCCATCTGGGTAAAAAAAGAGTGCAGGCGGCAATCCACCTGCACTCCGTCGGTGTCCGCTCGCGCGGCTGCTGCTTACTTCGCGGCCTCAGGCGCCTTTTCAGCGGCTTCAGCCGGCTTGGCCTCGGCCTTGGGAGCCTCTTCAGCCTTCTTGCAGGAAGCGACGAAGGCAGTGGAGACGAGGGCGAGGCACAGGAGGATGTGTTTCATAGGGCCTTTACTGTGACCTTTGCCGGAACGAATGCCAAGAATGAAATTCAGCCATTTTCGACACCCGCCGCCATGGCAAGGATGGCCGACTGCCGCTCAGCCATTGCCGCCGCCTCGTCCGGATCGTGGTCCTCCCAGCCCGCCAGATGCAGCAGGCCATGCACGGCATAAAGCGCCAGTTCACGATCGGCCGTCTGCCCATGCTCGGCCGCCTGGCGCACGGCGGTGTCGGCACTGATCAGGATCTCGCCATGATGAAACGTGATGACATCGGTCGGCTCCGGATCACCGAGAAAGTCCGCGTGCACCCGGCCAATTTCCGGGTCGTCGATCAGGGTGACCTCGATCTCCTCCAAAACGGCCAGCGGCGCCTCGGCCGACTTGACCGCGGCCAGGCAGGCTGGCAGGGCTCGGCGAATCACCCGGCGCAGCCAGGGCAGGTCGGGCCGGTGGCCGCGCTGGCGGTTGTACAAACGAATCGTCGGCTTCACGCGGCGGAGGCGGGCGGAGGCTTGCGAGTCGGACGCTTGCGCATCTCGCCACCCTCGGCGGCGTAGGGCGACTCCATGACAACCGTGAGGCCGTCATGCACGAGCGGCGCGGCGGCGACCGGCGCCTCAACCGCCTTCTGATACTTGATGCGGCTGTGCATCATGCTCAGCAGGGTCTTGACGAAGCTCGCCTTCACCCGCGCCAGATCGGCGATGGTGAGGTCGCATTCATCCAACTGGCCGTCGCGCATGCGGTCAAACACAATCTCATCGACCAGCGTCTCCAGGCGCGAGGCGTTCGGCTTTTCCATGGCGCGCGAGGCGCTCTCCACGGCGTCGGCCAGCGAGATGATGGCGGACTCCTTGAACTGCGGCAGCGGCCCGGGATAACGAAACACCTCCTCGCTCACCTTGGGAACGTCGTCCTCCTTCGACTTGCCCTCGCTGACCCGGCGCATCATCTCAGCCTGCTGCTCAAGCGCGCGATGGTAGAAGTAATGCGTCAGGGAGGTGCCGTGGTGCTGCTCGATGACGTCGATGATGCTGCAGTTGAGCTTGTGCTTGATGGCCAGGTCGACGCCGTCCTTGACGTGGGCGATGAGGATGAGGGCACTCATGCGCGCCGTCAGATCATCGTGCGGATTGTCCGCCGGATCCATGTTCTCAATGAAGTACTCCGGCTTGGTCAGCTTGCCGATGTCGTGGAAGTAGGCGCAGACACGGGTCATGGCGGCGTTGGCGCCGATCGCCTCGGCCGCAGCCTCGGAGAGGTTGGCGACCACGAGGCTGTGGTGGTAGGTGCCCGGCGCTTCAATGCTCAGCCGCTTCATCAGCGGGTGGTTCAGGTCGGCCAGCTCCAGCCAGGACACCTCGGTGGTAACGCCGAACAGGCTTTCGACCACCGGCAGCAGGCCGCCGACCAGCAGACCGGTCACCACACCGACCAGGAAGGGCACCCCCAGGACCCGCAGGATGACCGCGCCATCGAACAGGCCGCCGGCGGTCTGATGCAGCAGCAGCGAGAACACCGCGGCCATGGCACCGGCATAAACGCCCGAGGCGAACAGCCGGTTCCGGCGACGCACGCGGCGGGTGAACTGCACGACCAGGAAACCCACCAGCACCGAACTGGCAAGGTAAGTCAGCGGATTCACCGCCACACAGACCAGGGTGCCAAGCAGGGTGCCATAAAGGGCGGCAAACAGACCCATGCGCCGGCCCAGTGTCACCGCCAGCACCAGCGGCGCAAAGGCATGCGGCAGGGCCATGACCAGCAGGGCGCCCGTCCAGCCCTCGCGCTGGCCAAATTGCAGCATGAGCACATGCCCGCCCAGCTGCAGTAGCAGCGTGCCGAGCACCAGCAGCAGCTCGGTGTTATCGGCGACGTCCTCGACCAGCGAAACCCGCAGGTGCACGATCATCGCCGCCACCAGGGCTGCAGCAAACAGGTAGGTGGCCGGCTGGGGCGCCACCGTGCCGGGCATCACTGCTGCACCGACCTGCATGAGCATGGCCAAACCGATGTAAAAGGCCAGAAAAAGCAGGGCCGTCACCGTCGGACGCGTGCGCAGTTCATCGAGCAGGTCCCCCTCCTGGTGCTTGCGCCTCACCCGCCCGCAGGACAGGCCCTCGCGCTGCAGTTTTGCCCGGCGAATCGATTCAAACATGATGATCAGTGGGGTCAACCCCAGAATCGAGGCTAGCACATGGCCGGAGCCCAACAAGCCCGGATTTGGACAAATGCATGTTCACTTGAACTTGACATGAGTCCAATCATTGACAGCACCGCCACTGTCCGGCATCGGGTGCGCCTTGAACTTCTTGCTCACCAACGACGACGGCATCAACGCCCCTGGCCTGGCCGCCCTCGAACGCGCCATTGCCCCGCTCGGCACCCTGCACGTTGTCGCTCCCGCCCGCGAACACTCCATGTGCGGTCACCGCGTCACCACCCGCGAACCCATCCGCGTCGAAGCCCTCGGCGAACGCCGCTGGGCGGTCGAGGGCACCCCTGCCGACTGCGTCCGCATCGGCCTGCACGCCCTCGGCCTGCGGCCCGACTGGGTCCTGTCCGGAGTCAACGCCGGCGGCAACCTCGGCCAAGACATCGTCATCTCGGGCACCATCGCCGCCGCCCGCGAGGCCGCCTACCACGGCCTGCCCGCCCTGGCGTTGTCACACTACCTCATCCGCGACCTCGAGGTCGACTGGGACCGCGTCAGCCGCTGGACCACCCAACTCTTCGCCCGCTTCGCTGGTGACACGCTGGCCGATGGCGAATTCTGGAACCTCAACCTGCCGCACCTGCCACCGGGCGACCTGCCCCTGCCGGAAGTGGTCCCCTGTCCGCCCGCGCGCAGCCCGCTCGGCGTCAGCTACACGGCCACGCCGGAGGGCCACCTATACACGGCAAGCTACGCCGGCCGCCCGCAGGATCCGGGTTCGGACGTGGAAATCTGCTTTGGCGGCCGGGTCTCGGTCTCGCGCCTGCACCTGCATGGATCCGCTTGATCCCCTGCCCTCGATCGACAGGAAGACGCCTCACTTGGCGGCGGTTTCGACGCGAATCTCGATGTCGTCGAAATGGATCGGCTCTTCCGAATAGGGCGTGCCCCAGACGCTGACCTTGCCCTGGCCCTTGAGGCCCTGATCGGCGTGCTGGATCAGCGCTTCAGCCGGCTCAGTGGCATCGGCCGCCCAAGCCTTGCCGGTGATCTGCCAGGCCTCGCCCTCGCCGCGCTTGGCTTCAAGCTTCAGCCAGACCCAGGCACCGCTCACCCACGTGAAGGGCGCCGTGGCCAGCACCTCGTCGTTCTTGACCAGTTCCAGCTGGCGCTTGGGCGCGTTGAGCAGCAGGCGGTGACCGCTCATGCCATGAACCGCAAGGCCGAACTTCGGTGAGCTGCGACCGCGCTTCATGCCGAGAATGCGGGCCTGGATCGACGCCTCGCCGGCCGCCGAAACGCCGAGCTGGGCGCTGGCATCGGTGATCGGGTCCGGCTGCACCGTCAGCACCTTGTTGCCGTCCTGGCTCGTGACCTGGATCGTGCCGTCGACGACAAACACATCCTTGGGCGGCGCGCCCTCGGCCCAGTCGTCGGCCGTGATCTTCAGCGAGGTCGATTCGCCGGCCTGGGCGACAGTGGACAGCAGGGCAAAAAGAAGGGCGGTGCGATTCATGGGGGAAGCGTGGGTTTCGGCACGACAGAAACGCCGCGCCAGGGGCGGTTTTTAAGCTTTGTCGATGCCGCGCCTCAGCGCAGCGGTTCCTTGAGCAGGGCCAGGGCCTCAAGGGCGGAAACGTCCTGGTGGACGATGGCGTTGAGGCTGCGGGCGATGGCGGCTGGGCTGCGGTGCTGCCAGACGTTGCGGCCCATGGCAATGCCGGCAGCACCGGCCTCCATGGCGTCCTCGGTCATCTTCAGCAGCGCGGCATCGTCGTTCAGCGAGGCGCCTCCGAGAATGACCACGGGGATCCACACCTGCTCGACGATGCGCTTGAAGTCGCCGGGCTTGGCATCGCTCGGATACGGCACCTTGACCACGTCGGCGCCGAGTTCGGCGGCCAGGCGGGCGGCGAAGGCGACATTCTCGACGGTGTACTGCTCGGTCTGCCCGAGCCCATACGGCAGGGCCTCAAGAATGACCGGGATGTCGAGATCCATGCTTGAGCGGATGATGTCGGCGCACTCCTGGAAATTGATGCGCTCGCTGAGCGACCACGGGTAAAGCATGTTCATCACCGCGTTGGCGCCCACCATTTCGGCTTCCTCGGCGCCATAGACGTTGATGCTGCCGGCGCCGTCGCCGGTGAGGCGGGTGTTGTAGACGTCGGTGCGCAGGCAGATGCCTTTGCCGGCCATGGAATCGGCGGCACGCATGGCCAGACCAAGGTTCATGACGTAGCCGTCGACATACGGGCTCACCGCATCGATCAGCGGGAACGGATTCTCCAGGCCCGGCACCGGAATGGCGACACCGTGGTCAATGGGCAGAATGACGGTCTTGCCGTCGGGGAAGAAAAATTCGAGGTTTTCCTGGCGGGTCATGATGGGCAACCATCCTTGGGCCGAAATGCCGGGGTGTAAAGGATGAGAACGCGGGCCGAAGACGGGGAACCGTCAAGCCAGAGATGATCGATGATGGTGGATCGTTGATCGAGCCCATTCCGTACCTTCCGATAGCCCTTCGCAGGGATGCTCAGGCGAAGGCAAGTCGCAGAAGCAACACACCCGTGAACAGGAAGGCCGGCGCGAGCGTGAGCAGCACCGAAAGAGCGAGGCCAAGCGCGAACGCCATCGGCGCGAAGGTGCCGACACGCTCCGGCCACAACCAGCGGGCCAGGATCTCGACGATCCATCCGCCCGTGAAGCAGAGGTTGGCACCGAGGCCATAGGCGATCACCGCGACTACCGCCAGAATGGGAGGATCGGGCAACCCGAGCGGCTCATCGAACTTCTCGGAGGCGATGGCCGCGACCCCGATCACGACGCTCAGCGTCACGATGCCGGCCGCGCCAACCGCGAGGTTGTAGGGAATCCGGCGCCATTCCCACCACTGAATGATGTCGCGGCACCCCGCGGGTTCGGCAGGCCGGGAAAACAGTCGCCTGGCGAAAAGCTTCTGAAGGGCAGCGCGGAGATTCATGCAGGGTTCGACGTCAAAGGCGGGATGCCGCTTCCGTCAGGCCGGACGCGGCCCCTGGCCCGGATCCGCCAGCGTTCGGTTGCGGCTCCTTTCGAAAATACCAATGGTCATATCACAGGGGCGGGTCTTCGGGAAAGAACTCCGCAGGGACAAAAAAGGCGTAGCCCAGAGCGAGCGAAATCCAAAGGCTGCCATCCGGCAACGCCTCGATGCTTTCGATCCGCGTGTCGAAAGCCGGCTCGAACCGCGAGCACCACTCGGCAAACTTCCGGTTGTAGTCGGCGTCTTCATGAAAGGGACACGAATCCGAGGACTCAATCACCACGCCGTGCCTGCCAAACTGCCAGGGCGGGTCGATCCAAAGATACGTGCCGTCCTCCTTGTTCTCATCGATGTGCAGCTTCACGGAGTTCGTCGCCAGCGAAAGGAAGCACGGCCTTCCCACGAGCGACGGAAGCTCAAGGTGATGCTCAGTGTAATCGCGGGAGGACATGTTTGACTGAATCGCCTGATCTCGGTTCTTTGAGTCGGTCGCAATTCATCCTACGACAGGAGCAAATGCCAGCCAAGAAGAACCGTCACCAGCACGGCCGCGTAGAGACTGACTCCCAGAACGATCGCCGCCCGTCTCCAAGTCGTGGTGTTCCAGTGCTCGCGCAGCTTCCATCGATAGGCCGGGCTGAAGATCGCCCGGAGGAGAAGGTAGATGAACACCAGGGCATGCAGGGTGACTTCACAAAGGAAGGCCACCAACGCCACGATGATTTCCACGAGCACTTCCATCATTCGAGAGCGAGGTGGCCTTGAGGAGCTGCAGGCGATTGTAACGACGGATCAAGAGGCTGATCTGCGGGTGTCAGAACCAGCCCGACACAACTTCTTGCAGAAGGGAAAAGTCTTCGCTGTAGGGATTCCCGTCAAGAGAATCTGGGAACCACCCCCCGGTTCTTTGGCGGCCGAGCCATGAGGTGAGAAGCGCAGAGCCGAGAGATGGTGAGCCGGCCAAGCCGCCGTCTGGCGACGGCGCCCACACGGGACCCAGCGGGGTCGATGCCCCCGCCTACAGCCAATCCAACACGGCGCCGGCGCCGCAGCGCCACCCATCCCCTCCCCTCTGGCCTCTGCGGTTTCCTCCTCTGCGGTGTTCCCTTCTCAAGCAGCGGGCAAGAGTACCCGCGCTCCCTTCAGCCATCCGCCATCAACTTCCGCTCATTCCGTGTCTTCCGTAGGCTCTTCAGCAGTCGGCCATGAAAAAGCGGGAGCCTTCAAATTTCTTTTGCGGTTCTGCCGGGTTCTGGGTAAAATCTTGACGTCGGAAGGTGAAATTCGGCTTCATGCCGTGTGATTGTCGGTTCGCCGCTCAATCCTCTACCTTCCGACTTTTTATTTTCTGCGTGTCCAGTGCTGGCCGTTTCCGGGTGTGGTAGCTGCCGTAGGGCTTCTCTGAGATGTCATCGGCATCCACGATGAGCCCGACCTTCGGCCAGATCAGGGACAAAAAGCGGTCTTCCTCTTTGGTGAACAATCGCTGCAACGCCCAAAGGCAATAGTCCACCACCTGCAGTCCGGCGTGCTGGTGTGCCGGCATGGCTCTCACATGGATTGCCGCGTCTGGATAGGTTCCTGCGGCTTTACGGGATGCAGACTGTGCCTTCAGCAAATGCTCCCGCAGCGCCTGGGTGCGGGCCTTGCCACGGCTGGCGAAAATCACATCGAATGCCGGGCGTGTGTGAAGCTTGCGGTCAAAGAGGCGCCTCACCGCGCTGTCATAGAGTTCCGTCGGGCGGTAGCGGTAGGTCGGATCCCTCTCATTGCGCTGTTTTACCCGCCGGGCGACCGCTGACATGGTACGAACGACCGCATAGAAGAAGAACTCATGGCGTTCCAGCACCTTGAAGACCTCCCGGCGCACTTCGGGCAGATCATCCTTGGCATGGAAGAAGAGCGCGGTCTTTTTCGCCTCCGGCTGCATGGAGGGCACACCCTTGAAATACGGATCCGCCAGAAGCTGGGCACGCAGAGCATCCAATTCGCGGGTGAGGGCTTGCAGCGTCCAGCACTCCACCATGCCCACCGTGAAATATTCCTGCACCTTACCTGTGCCAATGAGCACTCGGCCTTTACCGTCAAAGATCACGCCGTCGCCAGTTTCATCCACAAAATACAGGTGCGGCGCTGGTTGGGCCGTATCTCGAGCCCGCACCTCGCTCATGACGCCACCTCCTCTGGGGACGAAAGGTGCTGGTGCATTGACGAGGCCGAGGCCTGCTCACTCGCCTGGCGCAGACCCCGCAGCCACAGGCAGGAACCCGCCATCAGGGCGACCCCCAGAAGGACGTACAGCAGCCTGATGTTCGAGCGGTCAAGGTTCCCGACAAAGTGATCGATCAGGGAAGCGCTCACCGATCCCACCAGGTAGAGCAGGACACAATAGCGCCAAGCCTTCGCCACCCGGTGCGAATCCAGCAGGGAATCCTCCGGCAGACTCGGAGGTGTGAAACCGCCCAGCCAGGCAAAGAAGGCCAGGAAAGCGACCCACAACAGCAGACGCGGGATGGAAAAATGAAACTCCATGGTCAACGAATTTTGAAGCGCGGGGTGCCCTTGTGGGCGCTGAAGTCGATGAGCCCCATCTGGGCCAGGTAGAGAATCTCCGTGCGTGAATCGGGATGCTCCTCCAACCCCTGCCACTTGTTGGCGACTCGCAACGTGGCCAACACTCTCTCCAGCC
This sequence comes from Prosthecobacter sp., assembly GCA_036846165.1. GTDB lineage: Bacteria > Verrucomicrobiota > Verrucomicrobiia > Verrucomicrobiales > Verrucomicrobiaceae > Prosthecobacter. Next base: position 2,866 of record DAIUCN010000002.1, on the reverse strand, counting down.
TGGATTCCAATTCCACTGTGTCCGGGATCCGACTGCCCAGCAAGGTCCAGGCTCTCAACAGCCAGAGCGGTCCGGACATGAAAAGCTGGCTGATGACATAGGCGGGGCCGGTGATCCGATGCGCGTAAAAGTCGACCACATAAGCCCCGGTCGTTTCCTCGCCCAAATCGTGATACAGACTGGACTCGTGGTAGCTGAACCGACCGCCCCCGGCCTGCCAGGCTTTGTAGCCTGAGTAACCCGCTCCCAGCAAACCGAGGCAACCGAGGCCGCCGGCGACGGCATCCGGCATGGCATGGCCGAACTGCGAGGCCACAAACGCCGGCAGATGGCGAAAGAAAAGGTAGGCCAGCGTACAGCAGACCAAACCGCCAACCGTGAAAAGCACGGCCTTGAGGAACTGCAGGCGATTGTAACGACGGATCACGAGGCTGATCTGCGGGTGTCAGAACCAGCCCGACACAACTTCTTGCAGAAAGGAAAAATCTTCGCTGTAGGGATTCCCGTCAAGAGAATCTGGGAACCACCCCCCGGTTCTTTGGCGGCCGAGCCATGAGGTGAGAAGCGCAGAGCCGAGAGATGGTGAGCCGGCCAAGCCGCCGTCTGGCGACGGCGCCCACACGGGACCCAGCGGGGTCGATGACCCCCGGCTACAGCCCCAGCCAAATCCACCCTCCGCCAGCCACAGCCTCCCCCTTCCCTGCTTTCCGCGCATTCCGTGTCTTCCGTAGGCTCTCCATCAAGGCCTTGCGCCTCTACTCCGCCGCCTCCAGCAGTGCCGTGCGCAGGGCACCTGCCGCCACCAGGGCTGTTTCCAGCGTCTCCGGCGGGGTCAGGGGTTTGACCAAAGCACCGCTGCGCTCGGTCTGCAGGGCGGTCTTGACGGCCGCCACCGCCGCCTCGCCACCGCCGAGCACAAAGACCTGCATGACCCGCTCGCGCCGCGACTCGGCCACCTCGGCCAGTCGTGCCAGCGCCTGGGGATCGGCCCCCAGCGGCACGGCGGCGAAGCGCAGGGTGAGCGACCGCGTTTCACCGGTGAGCGCATGCGCCAGGCTCATCAGCATGGCCAGCGACCGGCTCTCCGCCTCGGCCTGGCCGGCCTCGCCGTAGGGCACCAGCAGCAGCACCACCTCGCGCGGGCGCGGTTTGCCGGTCAGTTCGACGTCGATGTTGGCCACCTCGGTCTCGCCGACCCGCGAACGGTCGCGCCGCACCTGGTAGCCCATGTTCTCGGCCCCCATGGACGATTCCAAGTAAGCCGCCACGGCCTGGAAACGCGCTGCGTCGGTGCGGCCCAGCGCCTCGGCGAGGATGTCGGCATGGCGACGCAGGCCCGCCTCGGACAGGTCGCGGCGCAGGGCCAGCGCATACTTGTAGCCGCGCTCCTCCACCCGCTCGCGTTTCCACCACCAGATGCCGAAGGACAGGATGCCGAAGACGACGGTGCCGACCGGAAAGATGACCAGCGCGGCGCGGATGAAGCGCCCTTGGGCGGGCGACGGAGAGAGTTCGTTCATGAATGTGCTGACCTAGGAACGCATCGCCCCGCGGTCAAGCCGCAAGGGCTTGCCCCGACCGCGCCCCGCCCTTGAACCGCCGCCGCTTTCCGGCTATGCAGGGCGCACCATGAGCCACGCCGAAGCCGCCGCGCGCGCCGCCGTCCTGCGCGACGCACTGCACCGCCACAACCGCCTCTATTACATTGAGGCGAAGCCGGAGATCAGCGACCGCGAATTCGATGCCCTGCTGCGCGAGCTGCAGGATCTGGAGGCGGCCCATCCCGACCTGCTCACGCCCGATTCGCCCACCCAACGGGTCGGCGGCGCCCCGATCGACGGCTTCACCCAGATCGTGCACGCGGTGCCGATGATGAGCCTCGACAACACCTACTCGGAGGAAGAGCTGACCGCCTTCTTCCAGCGGCTGCAAAAGGGGCTCGGCCGCGAGCGCATCGCCTGCCTGCTCGAACCCAAGATCGACGGTGTCGCCATCACCGTGCGCTACGAAAACGGCGTGCTCAAGCATGCCGCCACCCGTGGCGACGGCCGCACCGGCGACGACGTCACCGCCAACCTCAAGACCATTCCCTCCCTGCCCCTGCGCCTGCCCGCCGGCGTGCCGCAGACCCTCGAGGTGCGCGGCGAGGTCTTCATGCCCAAGGCCGGCTTCGCCAAGCTCAACGACGAGCGCGAAAGCGCCGGCGAACCCCGCTTTGCCAACCCGCGCAATGCCACCGCCGGCACCCTCAAGCAGCTCGACTCGCGCATCGTTGCCAAGCGCCCGCTCGACATCGTCTTCTATGGCGTTGTCGAGGCCGGTGCCGCCGCCGCGAGTGACGACCTCTTTGCCGCGCCCACCGGTCCGCAGTCCCAGCAGGAAGTCCAGGCCCTGCTCGCCAAGGCCGGCTTCCGCCGCGCCGAACGCGTCTGGCAGGCCGACAGCGCCGAGGGCCTGCTCGACGCCATTCGCGAACTCGACACCCTGCGCCACGACCTGCCTTACGAGACCGACGGCGCCGTCATCAAGGTCGACCGCTTCAGCGACCAGCGTGAGCTCGGCAGCACCAGCAAGGCCCCGCGCTGGGCCATCGCCTACAAGTTCCAGCCCGAGCAGGCCGAGACCCGCCTGCTGGCGGTCGACATCCAGGTCGGCCGCACCGGCGCCCTCACCCCGGTCGCCCGCCTGGAGCCGGTCTTCCTCAGCGGCTCCACCGTCAGCAACGCCACCCTGCACAACTTCGAGGAGATCGAACGCAAGGACATCCGCGTCGGCGACCTCGTCGTCATCGAAAAGGCCGGCGAGATCATCCCCGCCGTCGTCCAGGTGCAGACCGCCGCACGCACCGGCGCCGAAACCCCGATCC
>DAIUCN010000001.1:0-150447 GCA_036846165.1 Prosthecobacter sp. | reverse complement strand
TCCTTGTTCCTTGGCCATTCCCCTACCCTTCCCGGTTGCGCATGAAATCCGCCACCTGCGCAAAGAAGCCCCGCAACAACGGCACCGCCTCCGCAGGCAGGTCGATCTCGGCCATGGCCGATTCCATCAGCTGCAGCCAGCGGTCGCGCTCGGCCTCGCCAATCGCAAAGGGCAGGTGCCGGCCGCGCAAGCGCGGGTGGCCACGCTCCTCCAGATAGGTTGGCGGCCCGCCAAAGCGGTAGATCAGGAAGTCCGCCAGGCGCTTCTCCGCCCCCGCCCAGTCGTCGGGCGGATACATCGGCCCGATCAGGTCGTCCGTGCGCACGCGCCGGTAAAACGCCGCCACCAGGGCGCGCAAACGAGCTTCGCCGACAACGTCACACAGGCAGGCCAGGGGATCCATGGCACCAGCAAAGCCGGGATCGACGCCGCCTCCAGACAAAAAAGACCCGGACGAAAGTTTGCCCCGCGTCGTAACGCTTCCATGGTGGACGAATTCCCCCCTGCGACCATGAAACGCTCCGCCTTCCTTCTTGCCCTCATGAGCACCACCGCCGCTCTCGCCGTCGACCCCGCGCCCGCCAAAACCGAAACCCTCGTGCTCGGCGGCGGCTGCTTCTGGTGCGTCGAAGCCCAGTACGAAATGCTCAAGGGCGTCAAGAGCGCCATCAGCGGCTACGCCAACGGCCACGTCGAAAACCCCACCTACAAGCAGGTCTGCAACGGTGACACCGGCCACAACGAGGTCGTGCAGATCGAGTTCGATCCCGCCGTCATCAGCCTGAAGGATCTGCTCGACCTCTTCTGGCTGGCCCACGACCCGACCACCCTCAACCGCCAGGGCAACGACATCGGCACCCAGTACCGTTCCGGCATCTACTACACGAACGACGAACAGAAGCGCCTCGCCGAACAGTCCATGAAGGAAGCCCAAAAGGACTGGGCCGACCCCATCGTCACCGAGATCGTGCCGCTGAAAAAGTTTTACCCGGCCGAGGACTACCACCAGGACTACTTCGCCAAGAACCCCAGCGCCGGCTACTGCCGCGTCGTCGTCAGCCCAAAGGTCGCCAAATTCCGCCAAAAACTCGCCGCCGAAGGCAAGCTCAAACCCGAGGCGCAGTAAACGCCCTTCCGCCGTTCGAACGGGCCGCCTCAACCGCGGCCCGTTTTTTGATCCCATCACGCGGGCTCAGGCGGCCTCGGTGAGGATGACCTCGCCACAATGCCCGCAGCGACCGGTGGCGACAATCACCAGGGCATTGGCCATCAGGGTCGACCCGCCACAGCAGGGGCACTTGCGGAAACGCTGCTGTCGCTCCCGCTGGGCGCGCGGTAGCAGCAAGCGCTGAAACAGCCAGGGAAACACGATCAGGTAGCCAAAGAACGCCGGAAACCACCCCCAGGCCCAGGCCGGCTGATCTCCGATCTGCCGGATGGGCAGCGCAAACAGCAGCATGCCGCCGAGGTAGCAGAGCATGAACAGCCCCAGCCGCCAGCCCGCGTCCAACGACCGCTGCAGACGGCAGTGCTCAAGGAACGCCGCGCGATCGAAGGGCTGAAAGTCGTTGGGTGGCATGATCGTCAGGATGGGCTTGGGCAATCCGCAGCGCAAGCGCCCTTGCCTACTTCCTGAAGAGGCTGTCGCAATCAAAGGGCCTGGTTAATTTCAAGGCCTGGATGATGGGTGTCAGCAAAGGGTGGTTCGAATCAGACCCTCATTATCGCGCGCCACCGCCATCCCAGGGTTTCCATTGGGAAATCGGCAGTGTGAAACTCAGTTCCGTTTTCCATTTGGGCGCCAGCGGGTCCTTGAATTTCACGCTCAGCAAAACAAACCGGGCCTTCTCAGGTGGGGGACGCATTTGATAACACTCGAAGCCAAAACCCACGCTGTCGCTCATGTGGGAAAGGCCCGCCGGCAGATTGGCACGGGCGACCGTTGAGGTCAGCACGGGCTGTTTTTCGGGCCTCGACTCGCGGAGCGGAGCGTTGTCTTCCCCCGAATCCTTAACATTCCACCGCTTCAAACGCTCATTAAGGAAGTCGGCTGAAAAGCTAAGCCTTTCCGAGGCAGGGTGGGGCGTTTTCCATTGGGCATACAGGTACAGCACGCCCTCGGCATCGACCCAGGAGAGTGCCCGGAGAGCGTCGTTCTCGGCCTGGAAGAGCAAGCCCGCCCGGCCCTGGATTTTCTCCATGAGAAGACTGGCCTCAGGGCGAAAACTCGCGACCTCTTTGGCCTCTTCCATGGAATGGACGGTCCGTTCGATGACAAAAATCGGCTCCGGCTCGGCCCCTGGGAGAGGCACCGCGAGGACGGACCCGAGGAGAAAGGTGAGGCCCAACGCATGCAGTTGGGCACAGGAAGGAAGAGTGGGATTCATGATGGCTTCGAGCCAGGTTTAAGACATGGATGGTGCAGACGATGACTTGGCAGTCACACACTCATTCTAATGATTTCGATTGGACACTTGCGCCTACTGGATCCACAGGCTTTCGCAATCAAAGGGTTCGGTGAATACCATCCGTTGGATGATCGGAGTCAGTGAGGGGTGATTCGAATCAGACCACATTTTATAGGTTCCTTGATCCAGGCATAAGACAGACACCCTCAACGGAGCGCGCTCGGGCTCCTCAGGCAAGCTGCTAGAGCATACGAACAAGAATTGCCGATCGCCATTTCGCACCTCCACAAGATATCTCACATGTCGAGTGTAGAAGGCTGGACTCGCCGCTCTCCCCCGCATCTCGAGCTCGATGTTTTTCTCATTCACGAAGGACTGCTGATCGGAGTGGAAGATGTCTGGAATTTGGTCCTTCTCCAGCTTGTCGATCTCCAGGAAGGACGCATAACACCCCAGCCTGCCCTTCAGCGCCCAAGGCACCGCCTGCCCTGTGCCCAGCGTCAGCTGCTGCTTCAACTTCAGGATCCTGACTTCGCCCTTGAACGACTCCAGGTCGACCTTGCGCTCGCAGACCACGACATAGGGCGTCCGGACCGCCGAAGCCTGCCTGAAGATCCAGGGGGCCAGCAGCAGCGCACCGAGCACCGCCAAGCCAAGAGCAACTTGGAGGTGTGGGGGCTTGGTCATGCGAAATTAAGGCAGGCACTCAGGTTCAAGACGGATCCGCACTGCCCGCCTTGGACGGCGCGGGAGTTGTCGCCGGCGTGGCCGCCGCCGGGGCAGCAGGACTGGCGGGCGAGGCCTCGACTCCTGCAGGCAGGGTGGCACCGGACTTCGGGGTCAGGCCGGCAGGCAGCGGGCGACCGTTCAGGCCGGGCAGGCTCGGCGCTGCGGGTGCAGCGCTCATGGAGCGCTTCTGCACCATCTCGGCCCGCTGCTGGAGTTCTTCGCGCGTCAGGGCTCGCGCCGGCGCTGGTGCCTGGGCGGCGGCGGCCGGTTTCGCCAGCCCTTTGGAACTGCAGCCGCAACCGCCCCCCTTGGAAGCACCGCAGCCACCGGATCCACACCCCCCTCCTGAGCCGCAGCCGCCACCGCACATGCCACCCGCCGCCATTGCCTGGGCGCGCAGCAGCGGATCCACTCCGCCTGCGCTTTGCCGGCCCTGGGTGCTGACAAAGGTCAGGATGATCAACACCAGATAAAACGGTGCGCAGGCCAGGCTGAAAAAGCGCCGTGAGAAAGCCTGCGCATCCGCAGGCGACTGCCCCGACTCATGGGACCGCGCCACCGGTTGCCCGGCATCGAGCAGTGCCATGAGGATCAGCAAAACCGCGACCACACCGAACGATCTGGAATCGAGACCCGCCTGAGCGAGGCTTGCCCAGGCGGCCAAGGCGACGCCTCCGAGTTTGAAAAGGGATGTTGAATTCATGAAATCCGAATCATTATCGAGCACCCCCGCCATCCCAGGGTTTCCATTGGGAAATCGGCAGCATGAGGTTCATTCGAGTCGTACCGTTGCTTGTGTTGGGCTCACGGGACACGACTCGGATCGAAACGAATTTGGCCCCCTCAGGCGGTCGCTTCATTGGAAAGCATTCCACACCAAAGCCCGCAGAGTGACTCGATGAGGTCAATCCCGGCAGGTTAGCCTGCTGGACCGTTGACAGCAACAAAGGCTCTTTTTCCCGTTTTCTCCAACCGATCGGTGCGTTTTCTCCCTGCGAGTCGGTCACATTCCACTGGCTCAAACGCTCATTCATGAAGTCGACGAAAAAGAGCATCTGCGTCGAAACTTGGCGGGGCATTTTCCACTGGGCATGCAGGTACACCAACCCTTCGGCATCGACCCAGGAGAGCAACCTGAGGTCGTCATTCTCGGCATGCACCAGCAAGTCTGCCTTGCCGCGAATTTTCTCCATGAGGGTGCCGACCTCGAGTGAAAACTTCGACACATCCCTGGCTTCCTCCTGGGTGCTGACAGTTCGTTCGATGATAAAAATCGGATCCGGCTCGCCCCCGTGAAGAGGCACTGCGAGAGCGGACCCGTGGAGGAGCGTGAGGCCCAACACTCGCAACAGGACGGAGGAAGAAGGGGTGGGATTCATTCAGATCGGTCTTTTCGAAGTGTGATTCGGCACCTGGAAGGAGCATGCCATCGTCCAGTCATTGCCAAGCAGAAATCGGCAGCCGGAGTTCAAATTCTTTGGTAGATCTTTGATCGTTGCGATGGCGTCGGCGAACCTCAATGACCACATGCGTGGCTTTGGCAGGCGGCGTGATCCGCTCGTAGCATTCCATGTCGAAGTCTTGGGTGATTTTGTTGACAGATCGGCCACTTCCTTCACCCGGGAAATAAGAGATGACTCTTGGCGACCTTCCTGGAACGAAACGACCGAGGGCTTGCATTTCCGGATGGCGAATGACCTCACCGTTTGCATTGGCAAAAGTGGCGACAATCCATGAATTGGAGGGCACGCCGTGGTTCCCGTGGGCATAGAAGAAAACACGCCGCCCTTTGGGCTCCGTGAAGCAGAGGAAGCGCATGGCTTCGGTCGTGACTGCGGCGAGGATTTGACCGTTACCACCAAGGGCGTGAATCAAGTCCTGCACCGAAGGATCGAACCCCTTGAGGTCATTTGCCTCAGCAAAGGAATTCATCCACCTTTCCAGGCAGAAAATCGGGGCCTCTTCAGGCTCTTCCGCCTGGATTGCGATACCTGCAAGTAAAAAATATGCGGCTAATATACCCGTGTAAATATTCATTTTTTTATTCTCTATTATTCAAGAAGCATAAGAATTTCCTCTCCTGCGCTATCTGAAGCAGATCCAGTCGAGCTGATATTTGCCCCAACGAAAAAGGTGGCCCCGATAGTAATCTTGACAGAACATTCATTGTCATAGCTTGACTCCAAATGAGCCAAGCCTTCAGCGAATGTATCGAGAATTGGTGTGGTTATGCCTGTTGCATCGTAAGTAATTTTTATTGTAGCATTAAGCGCAAAAGATCCTGTAATTTGAGTACTTGCATCCACAGAAAATGACTTGGGCCTAGATTTCTTACTCAGGTTCGGGTTTGACCACTGATCAGTCACTACGTTATAGATAGCGTCACCTTTAAATTCTAAAGGATAAGTATTCTCGGATACACGTTGGATGGCTTTTTGTATAACGTAAACTGAAGAACTCGTTATAAGCTCAGCCGCATAGTCTTGGAGTTCTGGCGGCAAGACGTCTCTCAGAGGGGTGGTAAGAATTGATACGGCAATACTTACTACTGTGCCCTGGGCATCGGTTATTGCTTCTAGCAAAACATCTTGATTAACAGTCCCTTCCACTTCCAGCTCACCACTTCTTGACTGTTTACCACAAGATGATTCGCTCTCGATACATTCACCCCGGCTCAAACAAAATTGCCCCTCGCACCCACACAAACAACTTGCCAATCCACACGCACTTTCATTGCCGCTGCACTCCCCCGAGTACGAGCACGCGCAGTTTTCGCCGGGGCAGAAGCACATTTGGGTGACGCAGCCCCCGGCGCTGCCGCAGCCATAGGGGTCGCCGGGAGCGCAGCCGCAGCCGTTGCCGACCTCGGGGCAGGCGCAGGGGTCGCCGCAACTGCCGGAGCAGTCGTTTTCGGTGGCGCAGGTGCAGGAGCCGGTGGACGTGCCGGAGCAGCCGCAGGGCGGGTTGTAGCACTCGCTGCTGGCACAGGGTGTGGAGCAGGAGCAGGCATCCCAGTAGGTGGCGTTGCAGGAGCAGTTGTTCAGATTCTCGCAGGGCTCCGAGCAGGAAGGCAGGTCATAACAGCCGCAGGCGCTGCCACCGCACTGGCAAAACGCGACGTTGTTCTCGCACCAGCCGCCGCATTGATTCCAGTCGGAGCAGCCGCAGTCGGGGCCGCCGCAATAGCAGGCGGGATCCGGGGTTTCGCAGGTTTCCGAGCAATCACCGCTTTGTGAGCAGCCGCAGGAAGTGCCGCCGCAGCCACAGGCGCCCGGAGACTCGCAGGAACCGCCACACTGACCACTCTCCGAACAGGAACAGGCAGAGCCGCCACAGGAACAACCGCCGGGAGACTCGCAGGAGCCGCTGCACTGACCGCTCTCCGAGCAGGAACAGGAGGAACCTCCACAGGAGCAACTTTCCGGCGCACCGCACCAGCCCGAGCATTGGCCCGCCTCTGAACAACCACAGGAACTGCCGCCACAGGTGCAGGCGTTGCCAGCGTCGCAGGTCCCGGAACAATCGCCACTGTAGGTGCAACTGCAGACACTGCCCCCGCAGTAGCAGGGGTCACCGCCGCTGCCCTGCTCCTCCTCGGGCACAAAGGTGGCTATGGAGGAGGAAGTTGTGCTCTGCTGCTGCCCGGCGTTTTTGCCGCTCCTAAGGCGCGGGCCGTGCGGCAGGCCGTCGCTGGGATCGGTTTTGCGATCCAGGATTTCCTCCAGGTTGCTGATGCCGTCGCGGTCCCAATCGGCGCTCCACTGGGGACCGGCCTGGGCACGGGCCAGGCGCCGTCCGTAACGGTCACGCCCCGGCAGGTCAGAGTCGGCCACCTGAGGATCCTTGCCTTGGACGAACTCCAGGCGATTGAAGAGCCAGTCGCCATCCGGGTCCTCGGCCGCATCGTGGTGATCCTGGGGATCCAGCCCGTGGGCCAGCTCCCAAACATCCGTCATGCCGTCGAGGTCTGCGTCATAAAGACGTGCGAAGCCTCCGTTGAGGCGCAAGCCCGTGAGCCAGGCCTCAAGGTTGCGGGTGCCATCGCCATCCATGTCGCCAGTGTCATCAACCGGATTTTGCGGGTCAAGGCCATAAAGACGCTCGATGCAATCCGGCAAGCCCGCGCCATCGGTGTCAACCATGTGGGCAGCCACGGCGAGATCGTCGGTGAGACCATCCGCGTTGCTGTCAGCCAGGGTCGGATCGAGCCGATGGGGAAAGCCGGGAAACAGGCGCGGGGCATTGATTTCCTCAAAATCCGTCAGTCCATCGTTGTCGGTATCCGCGTGCTTCGGATCGCTGGGGGGATTGAGCAACAGTTCCTGGCTGTCGCTGAGGCCATCGCCGTCCGTGTCAGCCAGCAGTGGACTGGTAAAGCTGATCCAAACTTCATCGGCGTCGGAAAAGCCATCGGCGTCGGTATCGACATCGCCGGGGTTGGTACCGAGCAGGTGCTCGTGCGCATCCGGCAGACCATCGCCATCGGTGTCCTCCACCAGCGGGCTGCTGCCCCAGGTCATTTCCAAACCGTCGGGCAAACCGTCGCCATCGCTGTCGGGATTCAAGGGATCCGTGCCCAGAACGAGTTCACGTGCATCGGAGAGCCCATCGCCATCGCTGTCGGGAGCCTGCTCCGACGGTTCCTCCCCTGCCGGTGACAGGGTTTCCTCCGGTGCAGGGCTGACAGGAGCAAAAACCCGCCCTGCGTTGTATTTCTGCGCATAGGCCTCATAATCAGTGGTGCCGTCACCGTCGCTGTCGGATTGGAGTGGCGAAAAACCACAGGCGATCTCCAAACCATCCGGCAAGCCATCGCCATCGCTATCCAAAAGGCGGGGGTCAGTGCCAAGCTGCGCCTCCTGCGCATTGGTCAAACCGTCGGCATCAGGATCGGCGTCTGGAGCGCTCTCACCCGTGAAATCCTCCAAGTCGGTCCAGCCATTGCCATCGCTGTCGGGCTTGAGGGGATTCGTGAAAGTGACGAGCAATTCATCTCGGTCGGTGATGCCATCGCCATCGCTGTCCGGACTGTAGGGATCCGTGCCGATGTATTCCTCGTACCAGTTCGGCAGCAGATCCAAATCGGCATGTCCCAAATCGGGTCCCCGCTCGGGGGCAGCCTGGTCAGGACCCTCCTGCCAAACCGGCAGACTTGTCCAGGGAGTGGACGACTCCAGCGCGGACGGCACATAACGCGCCTGGAGAAGAGGCAGTGCGGCACTCCAGTGCAGCGTGAGCATGATTTGAAGCTAGGTGAGCCAGCGTTGGCGACGGTAGGATCTGAGGCTTGCAAGGGCCAAGGAAGACATCGGGAGGGTCTTTTTCATCTTGGTTTGAATGGAAGATTGCAGTGATTCCGCCCGGCCTTTTCAGGCTTTGCGCCTAATCATTTCGCGATTTTACCTAGCCTTTTATCAGGTGGCAGTCGGGCATGGAATGGTTTTTTGTTATTTCTTTTTCTTACTAAAGGCAACTGATGCTCGGAAAGGCCTCTGAACGTTTCGTCCATCATGAAAAGCCTGTCCGCGCTCCCCTCACCCAGCACGGCGCCTTGAGGACAAGTCGCCCAACCTCGGCCTCTCCGCCCCCCCCTGCGGCCAAACGGCAGCTCGACCGAGGCGGCCAAAAGCCACGGCGCCGGCGCAGCGGCGCCCTACCACCGCTCCTCACTCCGCCCCTGCCAGCGCCAGGCGATGAGCCAGAGCAGGGCGGGCACGATGGCGCTGAGGCTGAGGGCCAGTGCGGGGCTGTCGTGACCGAGGTGGCCGATGGCGGCGAAGGCGAAGCCGAGCGGCAGGGAGCCGCAGGCGAGGGCGATGACGAAGACCCGCCGGCGCAGGCGGGCCAGGCCGGCCAGGCAGGCGACGGCTTCGGGCAGGACCGGGGTCCAGCGCGACAGGGCCACCAGCCAGCCGCCGCGCCGGGCAAAGAGTCGCTCGGCGCGCTGCAGACCGTCCTCGCCGGCGATGCGCCGGGCTAGGCCGCGACCGAAGCGACGGCAGAGGCCGTAGGCGGTGAGTCCGGACAGCAGCGAACCGGCGGCAGCGAGGCAGCCGCCCCAGAACCAGCCATACATCCAGCCCAGCGCCGACATGACGACCGTACTCGGGATCGGCAGAACGATGTCGCCCACCAGCAGCAGCAGGCCGGCGCACCAGGCCCAGTCGCCCCAGCCCTCCATCCAGGCGCGCGAACCCTCCAGGCTGAGGGCGGCATCGAAAGCCTCGCCCCAGATCACAAACGGCAGCAGGATGCCGGCGAGCAGCAGCAGGACGAGCAGGGTCAGGGAGCGGTGCATGACTCAGCCGGGCAGCGGCAGTCCGTGCAGGCGACGGCGCAGCAGTTCGAGTGCCGCCTGGCCGGCGAGCAGCTTGAAGCGGTCGCGTGCACCGGGATAAAAGTACTTCCGCGCGACGGTCTCTCCCCCCTTCGAGGCGAGGGCGATCCAAACCGTGCCGACCGGTTTGTCGTCGCTGCCGCCGGTGGGTCCGGCGATGCCGGTGAGGGCGAGCGCGTGGTCGGCGCCGGAGACCGCCAGGCAGCCTTCGGCCATGGCGCGCGCCACCGGCTCGCTGACCGCGCCGTGGGTCTCGATCAGGGCAGCCGACACGCCGAGGTGCTGCTGCTTGGCGGCGTTGGCGTAGGTGACAAAGCCGTGGCCGAAGACCGCTGAGGCGCCGCTGACATCGGTGATGCGGGCGGCGACCGCACCGCCGGTGCAGGATTCGGCGAGCGCCAGGTGTTCGCCGCGCGCGGCGAGCGTGTGCACGACGACCTCCTCCAGCACGCGCCGGTCCTCGGACAGGATGCAGTCGCCCAGCCGCGCGCGCACGATCTGCGCGCCGGCCCGAACCGCTTCTTCGGGTCCGGCGAGGCGGACATCGACATCGCCGCGGCCGATGCAGTACCCGAGTTCCAGTCGCGGCACGGCTTCGAGCTGCTTTTCCACCGCCTCGACGATGTCGGACTCGCCGATGCCGGTGAGCCTCAAATAAAGCACGCTTCGGCTGTCGCCATCGGGCAGCAGGGCGCGCAGGCGCGGTTCGACCTCGGTCTCGACCATCGGTTTCAACTCGCGCGGCGGGCCGGGCAGCAAAAACAGGTGGGCGTTCCAACCGCGAGGAGCACCGAGTTCGGCGGGGAAGTACAGGCCAGGGGCGGTGCCAAAGGGATTGGCCAGCACCTGAGCCCCCACGGGCACGCGGGCCTGGCGCAGGTTCGAGGGGCTCATGACCCGGCCACGCTGGGCGAAGTAGGCTTCCAGTTGGGCGGCGACGCCGGCATCCTGCTGCAATTCCAGGCCAAGCAACTCGGCGGTCGACTCGCGGGTGACATCGTCATTGGTCGGCCCGAGCCCGCCCGAGACGAGCACCACGTCGGCGCGGGCCGCGGCCTCGGCGATGGCGTCCTTCACCGCTCCTCCATCGGGCACGATGGTCTGGCGGGCGACCTCCAAACCGAGCGCCGCGAGTCGCTGGCCGATCCAGGCGGCGTTGGTGTTGATGACGTCGCCGAGGCAGAGTTCGGTGCCGGTGTTGACGAGTTCGATGCGCATCAGCCTGTGATCGCCGCCCAAGGGCCTTTTTCAAGGACCATCTGGGGCACATACCCGCGCCAGCGCGGATCGCCACTCTGGATCATCTGGCGGACGTTGGCGCTGGTTTGGAACAGGCACTCGTCCAGGCCCTCGCGAATCTCGTGCACGCTGCCGGTCTCCAGCAGGTAACGCAGCAGGTGGGCCTGTTCGCGACTGACTCGCGCATGGCTGGCCGTGCGGATCTGGCCGGTGAGGGGATCGCCGCCCGGATAGACATAGAGCCGCACCTGATTGCGCAGCAGGCGACCAAAGGCCTCCATCAGGCCGCCCTCGAGATCCAGGTACCAGCGTTCGTTGAACAGCTCCTCAAAGAGCGGCAGGCCAAGGATGATGCCGATCGGCTCGCGGGTGTGGCGGGCGAGGTAGGCGCTGAGGCGGTGGAACTCGGCGTACTTCGAGATGAGCACGTTTTTGCCGAGCGCCTGCAGGATGTCGGCGCGGGCGAGGAAGTTGCCGTACTCGACCGTGCAATCCTCCATGCAGAGCAGGTTGTGCATGGTGATCTCGAGGATCTCAACGTGGCCCTCGGCCTTGGCGCCGAAGTCGGCCGCGAAGGCGGCGGCGCCGCGCTCGATCATGTCGAGATTGACGCGGGTGATCGGGTCAAAGCTGCCGCGGTTGATGAGGACCGGCTTCTTGTAGAGCAGGTCCGAGGCCTGGCCGATCTCGCCGTCGGCGCCAAACAGGGCGGCATCGGCAAGGTCGCTGCGCACGAGTTCGAGGGCGACGATGCGATCCTCGAAGGCCGGGCTGCTGAAGGCCGGGCCGCTGAAGTCGATCAGGTCGATCTCCAGGCGCTTGCGTCGCAGGTCGTCGAGCAGGCTTTTCAGGAAGGTGGTCAGCTCGCCGCGATAATGATGGGCGGCATGCAGCAGGTTGACACCGAGGATGCCCATGACCTCGGCCTGCTGATGGTTCGTGTCATCAAGCAGGCGGACGTGCAGTTGGATGTCGTTCGGCGGCCCCATCGGCTCGGTCTGAAAACGCAGGCCGAGCCAGCCGTGGCACTCCTCATGGGTGTCGCGCCAGCCGCGCGCGCGCACCGTGTTGGCGAGGGCGAAGAAGGCGGTGTCGGCACCGCGCTTGGCCTGCAGGCGCTGCTGCACGATCTGAAACTCGTGGTCGAGCATCGCCTGCATGCGCTGGCGCGAGACGTAGCGGGCGCTTTTGCCGTAGATCTCGTCGCTGAAGGTCATGTCGTAGGCCGACATCGTCTTGGCGACCGTGCCCGAGGCGCCGCCGGCTCGGAAGAACCAGTTGGCGGTCTCCTGGCCGGCGCCGATTTCGGCAAAGGTGCCGTAGATCGAGCGCTCGAGGTTGAGCTTCAGCGCCTTTTCCAGCGTGCCGGGACGTTGCGGGGCCTCGTTCATCGCATGCAGTGTACCACAGAAACGCCCGGCACCAACCGGAGGTTGCCGCGGCAGCGACTTCCCCCGCGGTGGTGGAGCCGGCATCGCTCTGGAGGCCGGCCGCCGGCCGGAGCGTGCCCCCAGCTCTGACCCACTGCGCTGCCCCGCGCTCCAGAAGACCGGCAAACCCGCGCTCCACCCCGCGTTTTGTGTTTGACGAAGGCCCCGCCCCGGGTCTTATTGCATTCTGTCGCCTGCCCGCCCCCGGTCGGGCGGCCAGATCCGGTGAGATGGCTGAGTGGTCGAAAGCACACCTTTGCTAAAGGTGCGTAGCCTTATCCGCTACCGAGGGTTCGAATCCCTCTCTCACCGCCACGTTTTTTGCGTGAAGCCTGCGCCCAGCAGCCGTGGAATTCGACCGATAAAGTCGGCGTGCCGCACGTCTCCGCTTTCTCTCGCTGAGCTCGTCCACGGACGAAGCCCCTGCCGGTGCTTCCTCACCCCCCGCTCCTACCACTTGCCGGTCATGCCGAGCGAGTAAGTGGTGCCGGTCTTGGTGACGGCGAAGGGCAGGCCGCCCTCGAAGTAGCGCTCGCGCGGCTGGTTGAGCAGGTTGCTGACGCGCAGGTTGAAGGACCAGGTCTTGTTGATCTCCTTGGCGAAGGCCAGGTCGAGCGAGGTGAAGGGGCGCTGATAGATGTCGGGCGTCAGGTTCGACTCGAACTGGCCGCCGACGGTGTACAGCAGCGGGCCGGTGACGTTGAGCAGGATGGCGCTGGTCAGGCCCCAGTCCTTGATCTCGTGGCTGAGGTTGAAGTTGAAGGTGTAGTCGGGCTGGCCCTGCAGCGGGCGGTCGAGCGACAGCCCCGCGCGTTCGCGAATCTCCTGGCTGTTCTGGCTGAGGGCGACCTTGGAGAAGACGAAGCCGTAGTTGAAGCCGACGCTGAAACCCTCGAGCGCCTCGATGAAGCGGCCCAGTTCCTTGTAGGCCTCGATCTCGAAGCCGTACACCGCGGCGCGCTCCTCGTTCTCGGCGGTGTTGAAGACGCCGAGGTTGACGAACTCGATGGGTTTGCGGATCTGCTTGGCGAACAGCGACACGGCGAACTGGTCGCCCGGCGCCGGCAGCCACTCCCAGCGCAGGTCGTAGTTCATGATCGAGGACATCTCCAGGCCGGGGTTGCCGACGAAGAAGTTGCCGGTTTCCGGATCGCGCGAGAAGACCAGGGCCAGCTCCTTGAAGGTCGGGCGCGCGACGGTGCGGCTGATCGAGGAGCGCAGCGACATGTTGTCGGCGATCTCCCAGCGGTTCGACATCGACGGCAGCAGGTCCGTGCGGTTCAGTTCAAAGTTGTCCGATTTGCCGCTGGCAAAGTTGCTGCCGCCGTCGCCAACGCGTTCGACGGTGACCTGCATGCGCGTGGCCTCGACGCGGGCGCCGACGGTGGTTTCCAGGCGGTCGCTGAGGTTGAAGCTGAAGGCGCCATGGGCGGCCGGGATGGTCTGGGTCGCCGCATAGACCTCGCGTGCCGGGATGTTGAAGGCGCGGGCGAGGAAAAAGTTGTCGCGCACGAGGTCGCCACCGAGGCCGTTCGGGTCGCGGGTCTGGTCGACCAGATCGATGCCACCGAGCAGGTCGCCGAGGGTGAGCATGCGGCGGTCATCCGGGCTGGGCGGCAGGCGCAGCAGCGGCTGGCCGGGGGCGAAGCCGAGGAAGTCGGCGACCAGCTGTCCATCGGGCAGGCCGACGTACTCGAAGTTGTCGGTCTTGTAGTCGCGGGTGCTGTGGTCGAAGTTGCCGCCGAACTTGAACTTGGTGCCGGTGCCGCCGTCGCGGGCGCCCTCGTCGAGGGGGATCTCGAAGTTGAGGGCGACGTTGTAGTTGGTGTCATCCAGGCGGCGCCAAGTGCGCTCGAAATCGGGTGGCGCGGGATCGCCGGGGCCGACGTAGGCGTTGATGCTGGGGTCGGTGCTGAAGGCGTAGTTGGCCTTGCGCAGGTCGGGCTGGTTCTGCGAGGACATGCTGTAGGCGACGAGCCAGTCCATTTTGATGTCGCTGGTGCCGGGCATGACATGCTCGCCGGTGAACTGCAGGGTCTGCAGGCGGCGCTCGGTGTAGAACATGAACTCGCGGAAGATCATCAGTTCCGGCAGGTTGAGCGAGGGACCGAAGGCGAAGATGGCGTCGTCCTGGGCGGAGATGTTGGCGAACCAGGTCAGGCTGACGCGGTTTTCCGGATCGAACTCAAGCGAGGCGCTGAGCAGGGCGCCGGCGAGCAGGTTCTCGGTGCCGCGCTGGAAGTCGAACTGCTGGGTTGGCTGGGCGACGCCGTTGCCGATGTTGGCGAAGCCGCGTTCACCGACCTCGGCGGTGAATTTTTTGCCGTAGGTGAAGCCGCCGATGAGGCCGAGGGTGCCTCCCATGAAATCCTCGAAACGGGTGCCGCCGATGGCGCTGACGCTGAAGTCCATGGGCGCTTCCTTGTACGTGGTTCCCATGGCGCGGTCGCGCAGCGCGCGCGCGGCGGCGAGCGAGTTGGCGGAGAGACGCGCCGCAAGGGTGTCGGCCGGCGACAACACGGGGTCGTTGTAGGTGAGGGCCGCGGAGCTGTTGGGCAGGGCATTGAGATCCTGCATGATCGACGGCAGTTCGCGCGACCCGGCATCGCCGAGCAGGCCGGTGCCGCCACCGCGGTAGCTGAGGAACTGGTTGCCGGTGGCGAGGGTGTTGTAGCCGTACGACATCGAGACATTGAGAAAGGGCTCCTGCGGCACGCGCTTGGTGAGGATGTTCAGGTAGCCACCGGTGGCTTCGCCGGGCATGGACGGCACGGCGGTCTTCGAACTGACCACGGTCTCGATGAGGCCGGTCGGGAAGATGTCGATGTTGACCGCGCGCTTGTCAGGATCGGAGCTGGGCAGGCGGGCGCCGTTGAGCACGACGACGTTGTAGCGGTCGCTGAGGCCGCGCACAACGACGTAGCGGCTGTCGACCACCGCGGTGCTGGAGAGGCGCTTCAGGGCGCTGCCAATGTCGCCGGAGGAGCCGGCGCTCTTCAGCAGGGCCGGTGCGATGGCGCTGGCGAAGGACTGCAGCGAGGCGCCGATGCTGAGTGGCGAGGCCGCCGTGTCCTCGCGGATCAATTCCTGCACGGCAAACTCGTCAAGTTCGACCACCTCTGCGGTCATTTCCAGTTCCACTTCGCGGATGCTGCCGGCACTGACCACCACGCCGCTCTGGCTGGTGCGGATGTAGCCCTCGGCACTGGCGGCGAGGCGATACACCCCGGGTTCAAGATCATTGACGAAGAACCTCCCCTCCTTGTCGGTGCGCAGGCTCTGGCCGCCAGGCTCAAGGGTGAGGGCCACCTCGGGCACGCCGACGTAGAAGTCTGCATCCCTGACCAGGCCGCGCAGGCCGCCGCGCAGCCCCTCCTGGGCCTGCACAGCAACAGTGCCGAGACACAGGCAGGCCAGGACAAAAGGCCGGAAGGGAAAGGGGATGCGCTTTGAGTTCATGCTCGCCTCCACCCGTTCAGTTGGCCGCCGCCGCGCTGCCCGACAGCTCAGCCAGGACCTCAAAAACGCCGGCCGGCAGGGGCCGGCCCGTGCGCGCCAGACAAAGGCAGATTTCGACGGCACCCGTCAGGGCCGTGCGACGATTGGGATTGTCCGCACAGGCACGCGCCGCCTCGACCCACAGGGCCTGAGCGGCCTCGTCACGGCCAGCCTGGACCTGCGCTGCAGCGAGCCAGGCAAAGGCAAAGGGATGATGCATGGCCTCCAGACCCCGTGCGTGCGCCTCCGCCTGATTCAGCACCGTCTGCAGATCTGCGGCACGCCCACGCAGCCGCCACAGTTTGGCCAAATGAAAGAGCAACCGTGCCTGGGCCTCGTGCGGCGCCCCGAGCCGCTGCTCGGCACGGCCAAACAGCCTTCTGGCCTGATCCTCGCAACCCGCTTCATAGAATGTCACGGCGGACTCGACGAGCAGCTCGGCGTGCGCGACCCGCGACAGGGTCAGGACTTCGAAAGCGGCTTCCACCAGGCCATCGGCCAATGCCTGCTGCTGCCGGTCGCTCGAGGCAAGGCGCTCCAACGCTTGCTGAAACAGGCGGCGCGCCGTGTCGTGCAGGCCCGGCGCCGGCCGCCCCCGCACCTTGGGATCCTGGCCGAGCACACGCAGCTGCGCCAGATCGTAAACTCCAGTTGCAGCCGATTCCTGCGCCAGCAGCGCAGCCATGGCTGCATGGCGCAACCCAGGGTCGCGCAGAGCCTGCCACCAGGCGGTGGTGACAGCTTCGTCGCGGCCAAGCAGGCGACCGACGACTGCCAGACGGGCAAGCAATTGTTCCGCCTGCCAGGGTTTGACCAGCCTCGGCAGACCCGCGGCAAGGTCGAGCAGTTCACCGGCACGCGCCGGGTTGCTTTTCGCTTCCGCCTCAGCGAGGTCGAGCAGCAGCAGGCCGGCGCGGTGATCGCCGATGCGGGCCGCCACTTCGCGCGCGGTCGCCAACCGCCCCTGAGCCAGCGCCTGTCGACCGCACAGATGGAGGTGGCGATCACGCGTCTCGACATCACCGCTGATCTGAAGCGCCAGACGTACGGCCAGGGCGAGCGGATCCCCGGCGGCGGCCGGCGGCAGCGGCAGGGGTTCAGGCACCAGTCGGACCGTGCCACGCACCTCGGGCGGCAGGCCCTCAAGCGCCTTGTCGATGCCGTCGGGGTCCTGGCCGCCCGCCCAAGCCAACGTCGTCTGCAGCAGCAGAAGAAGGGCGGCGGCCGGGAGGACAGGGTAAAAAGGAAGAGGGAAGGAGCGCATGCAACGAAAAGCGGGGACGCGGCGGTGCCGTCCCGCGGATGGCACCCGACAGGAACCCACCCGCCGCCTTTCGCCAAAGCCTCGCTGGCAACAATTCCGTCACCTTGACCTCCGGTTTGTGTGTCGAGAAACGCATAAAAAAGCGGGACGGCAGCTCTGCCGTCCCGCTTCGGGGGTTTGCCGTGGCGCGCCTCTGCTTCAGAGACCGTAGACGCGGTACATGACGGTGTCCGCTGCATCGCTGGTGGTGTCGGTGTAGCTAACATCGCCGGCGCTGCCGGTCAGCGGCTCGGGAGTGAGCACGATCCACTTCTTGCCGTCGTCGGACTTCTCCACGACGTAAAGCACGTTGGCGCCGGCGGCCTCGAAATGGACGGTCGGGTGACCGTCATTTTCGCCGAGCACCACCACCGGGCGGTCCAGGTTTTCTGCGGCAAAGACCTGCAGGGCATGGAGGGAGGTCCAGCCAAACATGGCATTGTTGTCACGCATCGAGCCGGCGAAGGGAGCGTTGACAAAGCCTGCGGGCAGGTCGACACCGGCGGCGAGCGGCACATTGTAGGCGGAGCCGGCGGGGGCAAGACGCGGATCAAGGCCATTCTTCGTGTAGAGCGGACAGGGCACCACCGGCGAAGCGATGGCGGAGAAGCGCCAGGGCGTGCGAATCTGCGAAGCGCCGGGCAGCTGCATCGGACTGATCTGCTGGAGAATCGTGTAATTGACGCCACCGACCGTGGCCGAAGCGGCGCCAACGCTGACGCTGCTGGAGGCGGGAAGCGGCTGACCGCTGGTGGCAGTGGCGCGGTAGGCGTAGAGGTTGCTCCAGGTCAGAAGCGTGGTGATCGAGCCGCCGCCCGTCTCTGCCGCGCGGCTGACCGCGTTGGCATTTTCAACGACGCCGTTGTGCATCGCCACATGGGCTTCGAGCTTGGGATTGAGGCCCTCAAACTTGGTGCCCCCGGCAAGCATGGTGAAGTTGAAAAGGCGGATGTCCGTCATCGGCAGGCGGTCGCCGTTGTCGGGTTCGCCGCCGTCCCACTCCATGAGCTTGTCATATTGATAGTCGGATCCCGATTCGGTCTGGCCCACCGGAGTGTTGAGACCGTCATGACCGCTGCGCAGGGCGTTGCCACTGGTGTTGATGGTGCCTTGAACCACCGTCCAGAACTGATGATTGCCGCGAAAACCCTCGTCTCCATCAAAGGCATCATCCTGGTTGGCACTGGAGAAAAGGAAGCGGCTGTCGTGCTTGCCGCCAAACCACTCAAAACCGTCGTCCTTGTTCTGGAAAACCTCGCAATGCTCAAAGACGAAACCCGAACCGACACCACAGATCGTGATGCCGTTGATTTCGTTGCCGACTGCGGCGGCGCCGATGACGAAACCGCCGTAGCGGTTGACCACGTAGCGCATGACGCCGCTGTCGTCGTCGTCATCCGTTCCCCCGTAGAGAGTGAGCGCGCTGTTGAGCACGTTGCTGCCGGAGCCGCTGGACAGGCCTTCGGGGTAGTCGGTGCCAATGCCGGCATTCTGGATGCGGCGGAAGTTTTCCGTCAAACTGTCCGCGTGGGCATCCCAGATGCCGTCGCCACTGATGTCGGTGTTGCCGGTATTGGCGGCGACATGGGCGCGGCCGCAGAGGATGATGCCGCCCCACAAACCGCTTTTGGCGAAGCCATTGTTGCCGGTCGGCCCCCCGGGGCTGTAGTTGTTGCTGGCCAGGGCACCAACGTTGATGACGTTGCCAAGCAGGTTCGTGAACGTGGTGGGCACCGTGGCCGCTCCGCCGGGCACATTTGGATCATCAATCGACGTGAAGACGATCGGCGCATCGACAGTGCCGTTGGCGATGATCTTGCTGCCGCGGGCGATGACAAGCGTGCCAGGTTCTTCTGGAAAGCCCGATTCGATGGCGCGCAAGCCGCGGATGAGCGTGCCGGGCTCAATGGTGAGTTTGGCGCCGTTGGCGACAATGATGGTGCGGCCGAGGATGTAGACATTGTCACGCGTCCACCGGGTGTCGGTGGTGATGCGGTTGTCATTCTGCGAGCCGACGACGATGAAGTCGGCCCGCGCCGCGCCGGGCAGGGCGGCAGCCAGGGCGGCCGCGGCGAGGAAGGTGGCTTTGAGCATGTGTTTCATGATGGATTGCAGAGGGCGGTGTCGGAGATGGCGGCGTTCACGTGGAGGCTTCACTCTTCGTCGAGGCTGAGGGTGACGAGGCCGGACTCGACCGGATCGGTGCGGTTGCCGGGCTCACGAGTCAGCAGGAACCAGCCAAAGCCCTGCCACTGACCGGCGGCGCCGCCATTGCGAAGGACATGGCCCTGGAACTTGACGGTCTTGTTGAGCAACCCGTCATAGCTGAAGGTGCCGCTGAAAAGGCCCTTGGCGGCATCCACCTTGAGCTTGGTCAGGCGCGGATTGTTGCCGTTGATGTCGAACTTGTTGCCGGCCTGCAGAGTCAAGCTGAGGTCGGGGCGCGCCGGATCCGCCGGTTCAGCCGCGCTCAACCCGGCGTCGCTGAATTCGAGCAAAGCCGTGGTGCCGGCCTGCACGTCGAGGATCGTGCGCGTGCTGCCGGTCCTCGCGTAACGCCCCCCGGCAATCGTCAGATTGCCGGCACTGAGGCTGAAACCGCCGGCATAGGCGCGACTGTTCGTGCTGGTGTTCAGGGGTCGCAGCCAGCTTAGCGTGCCGCCAACGGTGTCGTTGTTCGCGGGATTCACGCCTTCGGCCGGGGTGCCATTGTTGAGCTGCAGATTGCCGAGCAGCGAACCCTTGGCGGGCGTGTAGAGCGAACTGAAGACAAGCACCTGACCGGTGGGACCCACAAAGGTGGCGCCCGTCAGTTTCTCGCCGTCAGCAGTGGTGCCGGCAAGACTGACACTGCCGTCGGCCTTGATGGCAAGGCTGACAAGGGTGGCGCCCTTCGGCCGCGTGGCGGAGTCACCGCTCGCCGTGACGGCAACGTTGTAGATGCCCGGATAAACCGTCGAGGGATTCCGGCCGTCGAACTTGCGACGCCAGCCAGTGACGGTGGTGGAGCGGATGCCCGTCTGTCCAGGGACAAGGAAGGCGTCGCGCAGGACCGCGGAAGACAGCACTTTGCGGGTGGTGTCGGCCCCATCCGGAGTCTGAATCGTGAAGACAAACTCCAGCGGCACGAAGCTCAGGCCGGGGCGGCGGATGAGGAGGGTCGCGGTCGGAGATGCCGCCGCAGGATTGTCAAGGAAGCCGATGAACTTGATGGGCTTGGCATCCCCCAGGATCAGGTTTCCGGAGATGGAACCGAGCTTGGTGATGGTCATGTCGATGCGCCCCCCCAGATTGTTGGTGTGCGAGTAGCCGCCGCTGAAGGTGGAACGCGCGATCCAGGCGGTGTAAAGACCGTCCAGGCTGGGCAGAATGTCATTGACCAGGAGGGTCGCAGGACGCTGCACCCTGCTGCTGCCATTGGCGAGCGTGATGACAAGATTGAAGGGCGCGGCAGGGTTTTTGTTGAGGGCGACCGGACGACCGCGGATGATGCCCGTGGCGGGATCCACCACCAGGCCCTTGGGCAGGCCGGCGACGGCGAACAGCGAGGCGCCGTTGGCCGGGATCTGGAAGGGCGGATATTCCGCGCCAAGCGTCGCGGCAGGCAGGACAATCGGATTGTCGCCCGTGGCAAAGCTTGGCGCGCCCTCGTAGACAGAGAGTGTGAAGGATCCAGACTCCAGCGAGTCAAAGCCCGCAACAGCGTTGCCGGCGAAAATTTGGCAGGTGTAAACGTCGTCGTCGTTGCTGTTGGTCAGCCCCTTGATGGCAAGGGTCCGGGTGGTGACACCGGCGAACTGGCCGCCATTGGCGAGATCGACACCGTTGCGCTTCCATTGAAAGCGGGCGGGCTTGCCAAAAAAGCTGGCGTTGAGTTTCACGGCACCGCCAAGCACGCCACCAACGGTGCGCGCTTCCGTGTCGATCACGACAACTTCAGCCACCAGACTGGTCGTCGCACCGGCGCCAGGCACCGGCGGTTGGGCAGGTGCGTTGCTGGCGACGCAAAGGTAGGCCCCGGCGTCCTCCGGACGGGCAATGCTGATTTCGAGCTGCGGGTCGGTGGCGCCTGGCAGGTTCGCTCCCTTCCTCCACTGATAAACAACGCCCTGGGGCGCCACAGCCTCGGCATTCAGGGTGATGGCCGAGCCGAGAGCCACGACGTCGCCGGCGGGCTGCTGGGTGAAGGTCGGCCGGGCCGTGAAGACCTGCAGCGCCACCTCGTTGCTGGTAATGGTGACGGGACCGTCGGTCACGACACAGTCATAAACACCACTGTTGTTCGGCGTCACTGATGCGAGCACCAGCGTTGCCGCATTGGCTTTGGCGATGGGCTTGCCGTTGATACGCCACTGGTAGGTTGGCAGGAAGGAAGTGTCGGCGACGGCGGTGAAGGTCACCGCCGCTCCCTGAAACACGATGCCATCCGCCGGTGTGCGCGAGGCGCCAACGTCGGTGACCCGGTAATTCTCGCCCTCGGTGACGTGCGCCGCCGCCGTGCCACCGATGTTGGCGCCGCCAGTCAGGCCACCAAGGTGGGCGACCAGTTCGAGGGCGCCGGTGTCGGGGCTGACAAAGCTGTGGTTCGGAAACAAGCCATCCGGCGTGACGAAGCTCTGGGCGGTCGAGAAAATCGCCTGCTGCGGCGCCGTCGCCGGCGTGGTGCCGCTGAGGATCCAGACATAGATCGTCTTGCCATCCACGCCGGCACTGGTTTCGTAATCGAGGGCGAGGTCGAAGAAACCGCGACGACCGCCGACGTTCAGCGGCGCGTTCGACTGAGCGACCTGGGTGAAGGCCGCATCCAGTTGAGCAAAGCTCTTGCCGTTGAATTCAAAGCCGTCCGGGAAGATGCCAAAGCGCACGGTGGCCGTGCTGATGCCGACGAGACCATTGCTCGGAGCGAGACCGTTGCCGAGGTTGCTGGCGAAGAGCTTGGCCGGAGCCGCCGCGGCGGCTCCGGACAGACCGAGCATCAGCGCGGCGGTGAGGAAGAGGGGTTTCATGAGTGGAGGCGAGGTTTGAAGCAAAGGGAGGTTCAGTCGGCGAAGGGCTCAGGCAGGGCGAAACCGGCGCTGCCGGCCTGCTCCTTGAACAGGATGGCCTTGGCCGGCATCAGCAGCGCGGCGCCGGCATCGGTGACGCTGTCACCCAGGGCGCGCCAGCCTGTGCCGCCGGGACCACCCGTCTTGAAGTAGTAGCCGGTGAGCAGGCCATTTTGCTCAAGGTAAACGATGTCAGCCACGCCCGGGCCGGTGCCGCCGGTGATGTTCGACTGGATGTCACTCGCCGAGAGGCTGGTGGGCACCAGGAAGGGGTTGTTGACGATGTTCTGCCCGCTGGCCACGCCGGCCACGTGTCGGGCCGGCAGGGCATCCCCGCTGAGGCGCAGGGAACGGTCGCTGCCGGCGAGTCGGACGATCATCAGACCGCTGCCCGGTGCAATGACGGTACCGCCCTGATTGGCACCGTCGGCATCGTCGATGCGGCGCCACTGGCTGACATCCGTGCGGTAAAAGTAACCGACCAGCACACCGTTTTCGGTCAGATAAACCTTGTCGGCGGCGCTCGCGGTGGCGGCGCCGGTCAGGCCCACCTCATTGGCCGCACCGAGCACCGTGGCGATCCGGCTCAGTTCATAAACCACAAACTCATCGCCGACATTCGGTGCGACCGCCAGGGCGGCGGCCACTTCCTGACCGGATTGTGCCGTGATGCGTGCGCTGTGACCGTAGGCGTTGTTGGCGGTCGGGTTGGCCCGGCTGACAATCTTCAATGCATGTGGCGCGGTCAGCAGGTCCGGCAGGCTGGCAGGACTGGAGCTCAGCGTGAGGCCCGCACCTTCAACGGCCTGCACGGTACCGGAAGCGACGATGCGGACGTTGGCGAGGCCGACGAGCGTGGTCTTGCCTGCCGGCAGGTTGAGGGTGACAGTGCCGGCAGTGCGGCTCATGGGCAGCTTGTCGGCCTGGGCCTGCACCTGCGGAACAGCGAGGGCGAGGAGCGCGAACAGCGCGAGTTCGGTGGATCGGATGCGGATCATGGGGATTGAAGGGCTGGCTGCGGCGCAACACAGTTCGCGCCTACGTGCTGACTGGAACCCACCTGCCGCCTTTCGCCAAAACCTCGCTGGCAACAGTTTCGTCACCTCTCACTGCGGCGCTCAACCGAGCTCCCTGCGGGGTTCAAAAACCACCGGTCATTCAAGCCGAATCGTGTCACGATTGCGTCACGGTTCGCCGGCATCGGCACGCCGGGGACCCACGACCTCGGCGGCGGGCGTCCGCACGTCGGCCTGCGCCTCCAGCGCGCCGGCAATGCGCTCGCGCAGTGGACTGCCCTCCATGGCCAGCCCCGGGAACTTCAAGGCCAATTGACGGTAGTACACCGCGGCCGCACGGTCGTCGCCGCGCTGCTCGTAAAACCCGGCCAGGGATGCAAGCTCTCGCTGCTCGGCGAGGTTCAATTCCGCCTGCATGGCACGTGCCTGGGCCGCCTTGTCGCTCCCGGGATAGCGGGCAAGGAACCAACTCAGCAACACTGCCGCACGCTCGCGGTCACGCGGCGCCCCCCCCTGCATGGAACGCCACTTCCGGTAGGCGATGGAGGCGGCCTGAAAACCGGCGTCGTCGGCCAGTTCATGACCCGCGTGCAACTCGGTGAATTCCTCGTACTGCGCGCGCGCCTCGTCGGCGCGTCCGGCGCGCTCCAGCGCCAGGCCCAGCCAATAACGCGCCTGAATTCCAGTCTCCGCATGCGGGCCGTTGAGGACGATCCTGGCCAGCATGGCCACCACCTCGTGGGCAGCCACGGGAGCGGCGTCGCTGCGTTTGGCAGGAAGGGTGCGGCGCTCAGCCACGGCGAGCTGCCGCCGCACCAGCAACAACTGCTGCGCGTGAGCGCGCGCGAAGTGGCCCGGCTGACGGGTAACGAGGTCGTCCAGAGCATCGAAAGCCGCGCGATGGCGGCCCGTGGCCTCGTGCAAGCGAAACAATTCCCAGAGCGCGGCGGCGGCGGGCTCACTGCCGGGGTAACGATCCGCCAGGGCCTGCAGACGCTCGGCCGCGGCCTCGGGTCCCTCGCGATCCAGGATGTGGCGGGCCTGCTGCAAACGCCGCTCCGCCGGATCCTCCACCTCGGCCGCCGCGACCAGCGACGTCAGCAGCAACAAACCAAGCAGCCCCGCACGGGCGGGGCTGCAGGCAGAAGCGATGGCCGGCAGAGGCTTCACTCGCTGGGCGGACTGACACCTTCAAGCGTGGGAAGCAGATCGCCACCCGGGGCAAGCGGGGCCGTCAGGCTGCCCGGCTTGTAGACGCGCGCCAGTTCCTCCGAGGTTTTTTTGCCCACGGTGAATCGGCCGAGGTTGACGGTCACGCGTTTGCTGGCAAGCGGGTTCTTCACCACGGCCTCGGCACCTGGATAGAGGTTTTCGACAAGGCCCGAATTCGGCCCCAGGCAGTCGACATGCGGGACGTTGGGATCATCGACAATCGTGTAATCGAAACTGACGACCTGCTGGCCGATGTTGCGGAACTTGACCGTGTGCTCGAGGTTTTCCTCGTCGACGATCTCGCTGACGAGTTGGTAGGCGACAGGCGAGTCACCGATGACAACCGGCCGGCTGGAGACGGTTTTGCAGGAGGTGAGGAGCGCAGCGGCGAACAGACCGGCGGTCAGTGTGGCAAGGATGGAGCGGGGCATGGGGGGATCAGTAGCGGTAGCGGAAGCCGACCAGGTAGCCATCCGTGCGGAAGTTGCGCAGGTTGTCGAGGTCGCCAAAGTAGGTCTTGCGGTATTCGGCGAACACCGAGTAGCGCTCCTGCCAGGTCCATTCGAGGCCGGCGCGCCAGTTCCAGACATTGATGAACTCATCGATGGTAAAAGGAGCGGCCTCGCCAGGCAGGGTGGTGCCACCCTGCACTTGGTCGGCGGATTTCGCCGTGGCGTTGCGGAACCAGACCTGGCCACCACCGAGGCCGCCGCCCAGATAGGGCTTGAAGCCACCCCAGAAGTTGCCCAGGCGCGCGCGGTAGCGGTGCAGGTCAAGAGCAAAGGTGCTGTTCAGGCTGAAGATCAGCGAGTTCATGTCGGCCTGGTACTCGGCAATCTGGTCATTGGCGAGCGGCGCCGGCGACACTGAGCCTTGCAGGGTCGTGGAGGTGAAGGTTGCCTCCGCGGCCAGCGAGAATTCCACCGGCACCCGGCGCATGTCCCAGGTGCGACCGACCTCGACGCTGAACACGGCGCTGCCATCGATGTCTTCGACCGGGAAAGCTCGCGAACCGACGCGGGCGGTGCCGGTCTGACCGAGCGTTTCACCCGCCATGACACTGACATAAGGACCCATTTTGCGCTTGGGCTTGGCACCTTCGGCCAGGGCCCCGAGAGACTTCAGCTCGAGTTCCGCGGCAGCAGAGAGGGCAGGCAGGCTGAGAGCCGCGAGCAGGCAGGCGGCGGTGCGGGACAGGGAGAACGGGATCATGCGCTTGGCGCAGCCCTTAAAGCACCCAGGCGCGCGGTGAAATGAGTTCGCTGTGAAGAATTTGTCACAATGCCGCCGGGGCACGGGCACGGGCGGCGCCTAACTTTGACTGACATGACACGCCTGCCGCAGATGACTTCGCACACACTCTTCCGCGCACTGCTGGTGCTGTTGCCCGCCCTGCTGCTGGCACTGGCGGCCAGCGCCGAAAAGCCGCCTCTGCCCGAGGCCGTGCTCAATCCGCTGGCGCCGCGCCCGGACGCCCCTGCCCTGCCCGCGCCCGGCCCGCCGATCGACCTCGACTCGTACGAAAACCCACTGCTTCTCTTCGAGGGCGCGGGTGCGCCAGCGACCGTTCCCGATTGGAACACCGACTTGCTGCCCCCCCTGCTGCCCGCGCCCGTCGACGCGCCGGAAGCACCTCCCGAACCCAGCCTTGAAGAACGGCGCCTGCTGCGCCTCGGCGCGCGTGTCGCCGCTTCCGTGGCCGCGGTGCGGGTCTGGGACAAGCTTGGCGCGCCACTCGCCACCGGCGTTGGCTCCTACGTCAGTCCCGATGGCGTTCTGCTCACCGACGCCGGCCTGCTGCATCCGGAGATCGCCGAACGCGTCGATTATGTCACGCTGCAGCACGCCGATGGCACGAGCAGCCGCGTGCGCGGCTTTTATCATGTCGATCTTGTCACCGGTATCGCCCTGCTGCAGGCCGAGGAGACCGACACACAGCCCATCGAACTCGCGCCGGGCAACGACTTCCGCTCCGAACAGGACGCGCATGTGCTCGCCGTCTCGGAAAAGCGTGGCCTGGTGCTGGCCGGCGCCCGTGTGCAAGCCGACACCGCCGTCACCGGCCTCGGCTGGCTGAATGTGCGTGGCGACGACTCGCCTGGCGCCGCCGGCTCGCCGGTGCTCGATGCCGAAGGTCGCGTGATCGCCCTCGTCGCCCTGGCCGTGCCGTTGAAAAGCTGGAAAAACTTCGCCCTGCCCGCCGATGCCGCCGCGCTGCTGCTGCGCAAGGCGCGCGCCCCCCTGCGACCGCTCACCGAACTGCCACGCCGGCCCGGCCTGCGCGAGGTGACGAACGATCCCGCCTTCATCGAGGCCTTTCGGCTGCTCGAACAGAAACGCTTCGCCGCCGCCCTGCGCAAGCTGCTGCCGCTGGCGCGCCGCTACCCACGCAGTGCCGAATGCTGGGCGCTGCTCGGCCTCAATGCCCTGCATTTGAACGCCGGCCCGGAAGCGTTGAACTGCCAGCGCAAGGCGGTCGCCCTCGACCCCAAGGCCGGCCTCTACTGGCATCAGCTCGCCGTCGCCCGCCTGCGTGCCGGGACGGCCCCGGCCGCCGACGAGGACCGCGAGGCGCTGCAGTTGGCGGTCGACCAGCGGCCGGATGACGCCCAGGCCTGGCTGCTGCTGGCGGGTCATCTCGCCCGCGAGGGCGACCTTACCAGCGCCGACGACGCCCTGCGGCGGACAACGCTGCTGGCACCTGACAACGCCCGCGCCCATTACCTGCTCGCCTGCGTGCGCGGCAAGCTCGGCGACCACGACGGCGCGCAGACCGCCGTGCGGCGCAGCCTGTCACTCGCCCCGGACCAGGCCGATGCCTGGTATTACCAGGGCCTGCTGCACCAGTACCGTGGCGAACACGCCGAGGCGGCCAAATCCTGGCAGCGCACCGTGCGCCTGCAGCCGCGCCATCCGCAGGCCTGGCTCAACCTTGCGCACGCCCAGCGCAAAGCCGGCCGCGAAACCGAGGCGCGCCAGGCCATCCTCGAACACCAGAAGGTGCGCGCCCAGGCGGCACGCTGAACGGCCTCAGCCAAGCGGGCCCGCCCAGTCGCTCGGCATGCGCCAGTCGGCGCGTGGCGACAGCGCCACCGTGCCCACCTTGGGACCATCCGGCATCGACGAGCGCTTGAACTGGTTCTGCGCAAAGCGGCGCAGGAACACATCGAGCCACTTCTCCATCACCGACGATTCATGCGTGCCGGCGAAGGCCAGGCCGGCGAGGTAGCGCAGCTTGGCGCGCCCGCAGCCGTGGCGGACAAAGTGATAGAGAAAGAAATCGTGCAGCTCGTAGGGGCCCACCAGGTCCTCGGTGCGCTGCTCGATGCCGCCATCGGCCCCAGCCGGCAGCAGCTCGGGCGAGATCGGCGTGGCGACGATGTCGCGCAGGATGTCGCCCGCCTCGTTGGCATGCCGCTCGGCGGCGCACCACTCGATGAGGTACTTCACCAGCGTCTTCGGCACGCCGGCATTGACGTGGTACATCGACATGTGATCGCCATTGAAGGTGCACCAGCCGAGAGCCGCCTCGGAGAGGTCGCCGGTGCCGACAACCAGGCCGCCGGTTTGGTTGGCGACGTCCATGAGGATCTGCGTGCGCTCGCGCGCCTGGGCATTTTCAAAGGTGACATCGTGGCGGTCGGGCGGATGACCGATGTCGCGGAAGTGCTGTTCAACGGCCGGTCCGATCGGAATGACGCGGAGCGGCACGCCCAGCGCCTCGGCGAGTTTCTCCGCGTTGCCGCGGGTGCGCGCGGTCGTGCCCAGGCCGGGCATCGTCACCGCCAGCGCCGCCGAACGCGGCAGGCCGGCGCGCTCCAGCGCGTCGAGCACGACCAGCAGGGCGAGCGTCGAATCGAGTCCACCCGAGAGGCCAACCACGGCGGTCGCACTTCTCGTTTGGCGCAAGCGGCGCGCCAACCCTGTGGCTTGAAGGGAGAAGATTTCACGGCAGGTGGCGGTGCGATCCGCCCCCGGCGGCGGCACGAAGGGCTGGGGCGAAAGCGGTCGCTGCAGGCCATCGGCGGCGCCGGCGGCAGCCCCCAGTTCGCAGCTGAGGCGCCGGAACACCTTGTCCGGCGCCTCGTCGCGGAAGGCGGCGCTGCGCTGGCGTTCGTGCGCGAGCCGTTGCAGATCGAGATCAGCGCTGACCGCGCGCGTTTCGAAGGCGAAGCGCTCGGATTCGGCGAGCAGCGCGCCATTCTCCGCGATCAGGCAGTGGCCGGAGTAAACGGTGTCGGTCGAAGATTCGCCGGCGCCGGCGCTGGCATAGAGGTACGCGGCCAGGCAGCGGGCACTCTGCTGCTGCACCAGACCGCGGCGATAGGGCGCCTTGCCCAACCATTCATTGCTGGCCGACGGATTCGCCAGCACGGTCGCCCCGGCGAGCGCGGCGCGACCGGAGGGGGGCTGCACGGTCCACAGGTCCTCGCAGATTTCGACCCCGAGCACCAGGCCGGGCAGGTCGCGGACCTCAAACAGCAGATCGGTGCCGGCAGGCACACCGTCGATCTCCGTGGCCGCCAGTGTGTGGGCCGGCGAGAACCAGCGCCGCTCGTAAAACTCCCCCGAGTTGGGCAGGAAGGACTTCGGCACATAACCGAGAATGCGACCCGCAGCGAGCACGGCGGCCATGTTGTAGAGCCGGCCATCCGCCGCCAGCGGCAGACCCACTACGGCCAGCGCGCCCAAGCCGGCCGTGGCCTCGGCCAGGCGCCGCAGCGCCGCCAGCGCCTGCTGCTGCAGCGCGGGCAGGTGAAAGAGGTCGGCGCAGGAGTAACCGGTCAGGCAAAGCTCGGGAAACACCACCACCCGGCAGCCCTCTACGGCCAGCCGGCGCAGCGTGTCGAGAAGGACGGACTCGTTGCGCGCGACGTCGCCAAGCACCAACTCCGGAGAGACAACGGCGGCACGCACGAAGCCATGCGCTTCGCGTTCAACGGGGGGGCGGCCCGGGGAGGACATCCCGCAGCATAACACGCATCCGCGGCCCGGCATCGAGGAAAAAAACATCTTGCAAGCCCGCCGACTCTCCCGCACACTTCCGCTGTTCCTGGTTCTCTCAACCAGGTGAACACTGGTGTCCGCTCCCATGCAGGGAGCCGTGGTTTCTCAGGCGACCCCTCCTCGAAACCCGTTCCCGCGACGAGCCCCGGCTTGTATCGAGCGGAGACCGCGGCAAGGCCGCTTTCCCCCTCTTTTCATCCGCCACCCAGCCCCCACGGACGCCGCGCCCCCTGCGCTGGCCGTCCGCCAACCCTTCCTCATTTCCGCATCGCAACATGGCCGGACACAACAAATGGTCCAAGGTGAAGCACATCAAGGCCGTCGTGGACGTCAAACGCGGCAAGGTCTTCAGCAAGCTCTCCAAGGAGCTCACCGTCGCCGCCAAGCATGGCGGCTCGAACCCCGACCTGAATGCCCGCCTGCGCTCCGCCATCCTCGCCGCCCGCGCCGCCAACATGCCGAACGACAACATTGAGCGCGCGGTCAAGAAGGGCGCCGGCGAGCTCGGCGGCGACGCCATCGAGGAGATCACCTATGAGGGCTACGGCCCGGGCGGGGTCGCCTTCATGATCGAGGTCGTCACTGACAACCGCAACCGCGCCGCCAACGACCTGCGCGTGCTGCTGTCGAAAAACGGCGGTACTTTCGCCGACGCCGGCAGCGTCGCCTACCAGTTCACCCGCCGCGGCGAGGTGCGCATCCCGAAGGGCGTCCTCAACGAGGACACGGCCATGGAACTCGCGCTCGAAACCGGTGCCGAAGATGTCGAGGACGCCGACGACGAATGGATCCTGTACACCGCCACCGACCAACTCTTTCAGGTGGTCGGCGCGCTGCGCGACAGGGGTGTGCAAAGCACCTCGCAGAAACTGATCTACCAGCCAACGACGCCCGTTCTTCTCACCGACCTCGAGCAGGCCCGTGCGGTGATCAAACTCCACGACCTGCTCGACGACTACGACGACACCCAAAACGTCCACGCCAATTTCGAGATCGCCGACGACATCGCCGACGACCTTGCCTGATCCCCCTTCCCCCACCATGAGCGACGAAGAACTCCTGCTCGATCTGCAGCCCGCGGAAACCGCGCCCGCCAAAAAAACCGCCGCGCGCAAGACCGCGGCGAAAAAGACGGCCGCGGCCAAGAAGGCTCCCGCGAAAAAAGCCGCCGGCAGGAAAGCCAAGGCCAGCGCCGATGCCGAACCACCGGTCGAGGCGGCGGTCGCCAGCGAACCCGCTCCTGAAATATCCAGCACCGCCAAGCCGAAGGCACCCCGCCGTTCCGCCGCCGTGAAAAAGGCCGCTGCCATGCTTGCCGCCCTGCAGGAGCAAGAGTCGACCGCTCCGGCTGCGGAACCCAAGCCTGAACCCCCCGTGGCCGCTCCGCCCCCGGCTGCCGTCGTCGCCGAGCCGGCACCAGCTGCCGCGCCGGTCGCCGCCAGTGCGCCGCCAGTCGCCGCCAGCCCAGAACCCGCACCTGCGGTCACCGAACCCTCACCTGCCGCGGCCGTTGCGCCCGCGGTCGCCGAGACGCCTGCCCCCTCCGGCGAAGGGCAACAGCCCGAGCGCAAAAAATCGAAGTTCGAGCGCTGGAAGGAACGCCGCGAGCGCTTCCGCCAGGAAAAACTCGCGCGCAGACAGGGACAGCAGGGTCAACACGGCCAGGGCGGTGACAACGCCGAACCCACACCTGCCAACGGCGAGGACGAGCGCAACCGCACACCGGAAATCGTGCTCGGCCCGCCGGAACCCGCCGACGGCATTCTGGAACTGACCCCGAAGGGCTACGGCTTCCTGCGCCGACGCGAGACGATGTACGCGCAGCATCCGCAGGACGCCTTCATCTCCGGCGATTTCATCCGCCAGTACGGCCTGCGCGAAGGCATGCAGGTCAAGGGCATCGCCCAGAAGGGACCGCGCGGTCCGCAGATCACCCAGGTCAGCGAAGTCAACGAGCGGGCTCCCGAAGCCATGCGCGACCTGCCGCTGTTTGAGGAACTCAAGGCGATCAATCCCTGCAAGAAGATCCAGCTCGAAACCGCCAAGGACCGGCTGACCACCCGTGTGATGGACATGTTCACACCGGTGGGCCGCGGCCAGCGCGGCCTGATTGTCGCCCCGCCGCGCGCCGGCAAAACCACCCTGCTCCAGCACATCGCCGAGGCGGTGGTCGAAAACCATCCGGCCATGCACCTCATGATCTTGCTCGTCGACGAGCGACCGGAGGAGGTGACGGAATTCAAGCGCATCCTGCCCAGGGCGGAGATCTACGCCAGCTCGAACGACCAGGACGTCAAGAGTCACACCCGCATCGCCACCCTGGCGATTGAGCGCGCCAAGCGCCTCGTCGAGTGCGGTGAGCACGTGTTCATGCTCATGGACTCGATCACCCGCCTGGCACGCGCCTTCAACAACGCCAAGTCCGGCGGTGCAACGATGAGCGGCGGCATGGGCGTCGGTGCCATGGAAATCCCGCGCCGGCTCTTCGCCGCCGCGCGCAACACCCGCGAGGCCGGCAGCCTGACCGTCCTCGCCACCGCCCTCATTGAGACCGGCAGCCGCATGGACGACCTGATCTTCCAGGAGTTCAAGGGCACCGGCAACATGGAGCTCGTGCTCGACCGCAAGATCGCCGAGCAGTTTTATTATCCCGCCGTCAACATCTTCAAGTCCGGCACCCGCCGCGAGGAGCTGCTGCTGCAGGCCTTCCAGCTCGACAAGATCCACATGCTGCGCCGCGGCCTCGCCGGCCACAAGCCGATCGACGCCATCCAGCGCGTGCTGACGCTCATGGAACGCTACCCGAGCAACGCCCAGATGCTCGTCGACCTGCCCAGCAAGGGCTGACCGCCTGCCAGGGCCCGCGGGTTCACACCCGCTGGCCCAGCGCCTTCAACTTCGCCTCGCCCTCGCTCCAGGCCACGTCCTGGGGCAGGCGCTTCGACAACGCCGCCAGCGCGGCGGTGACACCGGCCGCCTCGCCCATGGCGACGGCATTGCCGGTGACGCGATAGCTGGAGTGGGCGATGAAGTCGCCGCTGATGCAGCGGCCCGCCATCATCAAACCGTCGACATCGCGGGCGATGAGCGCGCGCAGCGGGATGTCGTAAGGCTTGGCCTTGATCGGCTTGGGCATGATCGCGTGCTTCTTGTTGTCGTCGGCGCTCAGCGCATGGACGTCGATGCCAAAGGTCACGCGTGCCACCGCGTCCTCATGGCGGATGCCCTGGGCGAGGTCGTCCTGCAGCACCGTGTAGCGACCGCGGATGCGACGGCCGTCGCGCACGCCGATCTGCTCGGCGGTGGCGACGAT
Organism: Prosthecobacter sp.; assembly: GCA_036846165.1. Classification (GTDB taxonomy): domain Bacteria; phylum Verrucomicrobiota; class Verrucomicrobiia; order Verrucomicrobiales; family Verrucomicrobiaceae; genus Prosthecobacter. The sequence continues at coordinate 117,910 of DAIUCN010000001.1, read as the reverse complement.
TTGAATGCCCTGCCAGGGGCCGCCAAGGGCGCGCAGGCCGGCGACCATCTTGTTCATCTCAGCGCGGGCGCGCACGGTGGCGGCGGTCACCTCGGCGGCATCCCAGGGCTTGACGCCGTATTCATGATTCATCATGGCGAACACGAGGTTGCCGCTGACATGCCACATGGTCGGTCCGGCATAGGACGGGAAGTGGCCGCTGCCGACCAGCACGTCCTTGATGCGCTGCTTCTTCTCGCTGTCGGTGTTCTCGCCCGGCTGGCGCTGGCCGAAGCGGATGAACTCACGCAGTTGTTCGGCGTCCTTGACCATGAGCAGGGCGTTGAGCGACATAGGCTGGCAGGGGCAATCCTCGGCCATGCCGATCTCGAAGGCGCAGCCGGCCTGGAAACCGAGATCGCCATCGCCGGTGGTGTCGATGAACACCGGCGCGCGCCAGGCCTGGCGACCCGACTTCGATTCGGTGACGATGGTCGTCAAACGATTGCCCTCGCGGAAGGCGGCGGAGACCTTGGTGTGATACTGAAACTTCACGCCGGCCTCCAGGCAGAGTTCCTCGAGCAGCAACTTCAGGGCCTCGGGGTCGTAGCAGAAGCGGCTGGCACTGGTCGAATCGGCGCGGGCACCGCGCGCATCAAGCTTGTCGCGCAGTTCCTTGGCAAAGCCCGGCTTGTCGAAGTCGAGGAAGTAGCCGAGCAGGCCGGCGGTCCAGATGCCGCCCAGGCAGCCGCGCCATTCAAACAGCCGCACCCTGGCGCCGGCCCGTGCCGCCGTGATCGCCGCCGCCACCCCGGCCGGCCCGGCACCGCAGACAATCACATCGGCATCATCCGCCAGCGCGAGCGCGCGCGCCGGCTCGGTGAAATCACCGGCTTCCGCAGCCTGCACGGCGGAGGTCTGACTGACAGCGCCACCGGCAAGGGCGGCATGGAGAAAACGGCGGCGGGAGACGGGCGGCATGACGGAGAGTTCACGTCGCCCGCGCACCCAACATTTCAAGGTTCCGGCGCTGTCTTCAGCCGTTCCTGCAGGTGGGCGCGAAAGGACTTGCCGTCGAGCGTCAGGTCGGCGAGCACGGCACGGCCATCGAGCACGCGCACCTCGGCGAGCACGCCCTTGGCGCTGCGCAGGGATTCGGCCAGCCAGCGGTCGGCCTCGGGGGCGAGTTTTTCATTCAGAAAATAACGATCGAAGGGCCACTCGAAGTGCGCCTTGTCCTCGTAAGCCCAGTGCACGCGGACGCGCACAAACCGACCAGAAGCGGGCCGCTTGCGCTCGAGCCGGGTCACGCTCGCGATGCCATCGGCACCGACCTCCAGCAGCGCGTAAGCCGATCCTCGATGGGGCACCAGCTCCTTGTCCGCCGGCGCCTCGGTGATCTCGGGTCGCACCGCCAGGTAGCGGCCGCGCAGCGGGTCGTAAGGATCCGGCGCGGTGCATTTCAAGCGGATCAGCTCGCCCTCGGCGAGCACCCGTTCGTGCTGACGCACGGCAGCGAGCGGTACCGCCCACTGGGCGAGCACGGTGAGGGCGAAGAGCACGAGCGGCAGCGATTTCATGCGCTCACCTCCCGCCGGCGACGGCTCATGAAAAAGTTGAAGGCGAGGAAGGCGCTGCCGACGAGGATGAAGGTGAGGCCCTTGGCGAGCAGGGAGAGGTCGCTGTCGGCCATGCGCGCGATCACCAGCAGGCTGAGCACCGCGGCGCCCAGGCGGGGCGCGGCCGGGCGACCGGCGAAGTCGAGCAGGATGAGGGTCAGACCGACCAGCGACAGGTGGGCGGTGAAGAGTCCCGCCAACAGCGTGCCTCGCGGCTCGGCGGGAGAGACGACATGTACGAGCAGGGGCAGCAGCACCACCGAGGCAACGGCCAACAGGGCCCAGCGCTGTCGCTGCACGGCCAGGACAGCAAAAACCGCCAGTAGGACGAGCAACCCCGGCCCCCAGGACGTGCTCAAGGCGATGCCCACGCCCCTGAGCAATTGCCGACCGAAGTCGACAAAGGTGGCGGAAAGGCCGAACCCAAAAAGCCAGAGGCCACCGAGCACGACCTGCGGCTTGCGGGCCAAAGGTTCGGCCATGCCGCGCACTGTCAGCGGCAGCAGCACGAAACCGGCCGCCAGGAAGGACCACAGCAGCGGCACCGCACGGAACTTCGACCCGGACCCATCGCCCTGCATCGCCGCCTCAAGCGCCGCCGCGCCAAAACCGAGCGCCGCGCTGGTGACGATCAGCCAGCGCATCACGGTGCCGGGCGCCGGCTGTCGCCACCAGCGTGGCAGCAGGGCCGCCAGCAGCAGCGGATAGAGCCTGGCGCTGTCCTGCCAGGCCTGGCCGGACTCATAGCGGCTCAGGGTCCAGACCGTGATCGCCACCAGATAAAACAGGGTCACGGCCTCGGAACGCAGCACCCAGGCCAGCGGCAGGGCGAGCAGGAACCAGGCCCGCAGGAAATCCGGCCAGTCGCCGCCGAGATGGTAGATCTGCGAGACCAGGGCGATGCAGGCACCGGCGGCCAAAGCCTGCAGCAGACCGGCGGTTTCGCGCACCCAGGCCGCCGCACCGCGGCGCAGCACCTGCCAGGTGAAGATCTGGGTAGCCAGCAGGGGTAGAAAGGCGCAGAGCAATCGCACCGGCCGGGAGAAGTCGTCCCAGTTGTGGCCGAGGATGGCGATCAGACCCGAGCCGATCAGCAGGGCACCGAGCGCACCCAGCAGGATTTGACCGAGGCCAGGTCGACTGCCATCCAGCGCATAACGTTCGCGCAAACGCCCCGCCGCCTCCGCGGTCAGCAAGCCCTCGCGCTCCCAGTCCGGGATCTGTTCCAACAGCCAACGCTGACGGGAGGCACTCATCAATGTCCGGCATTTGGCCGGACAAGCGTCAGCTTGACAAGAAAAAACTTAGGCAGAAGGGCGGCTGCGCCCACGACTTCATCCCACTTCCCTCTCACCACGGCAGTGAGTACGTCTTCACCGTGGTCATGAACTGGATCGCTTCGATGACGCCCTCCTTGATGCCAAGGCCGCTGTCCTTGACGCCGCCGAACGGGCTGAGTTCGAGGCGGTAACCGGGGATTTCGTTGACGTTGACGGTGCCGGCCTTGATGCCCTTGACGGCGGTGATGGCGGCTTCCATCGAGCGGGTGACGACACCGCTGCTCAAGCCGTAGGGCGTGGCATTCGCGTACTCGATGGCGTCGTCGAGGTCGCGCACCGGGAAGATCGGCGCGATCGGACCAAAGCACTCGCGACTGCCCAGCACGGAATCGCGCGGCACTGCGGTGAGGATCGTCGGCTCGATCAGCGCGCCGCGCCGGTGGCCGCCATGGAGCAGCCTGGCGCCGCGCGCGGTGGCATCGTCAATGGCGGCTTCGAGGGATTGGGCGGCGGCCTCATCGATGACGGTGCCGACCACCGTGGCTTCATCGGCGGGATCGCCGCAGGTGTAGGTTGGCGCGAGCCGGAGAAAGCGCTCGGTGAAGTCGGCAAGCACGCCCTCCTGCACGAGGAGGCGGCGCACGGCGGTGCAACGCTGGCCGCTGTTGCGGAAGCAGCCCTCGCAGGCGAGTTTGGCGGCGAGATCAAGATCCGCGTCGTCGAGCACGATGAGCGGCGAATGCCCGCCGAGCTCCAGGCAGGTCTTTTTGTAGCCGGCGGTGGCGGCGATTTCCCTGCCCACCTTGGCGCTGCCGGTGAAACTGACCAGGGCCACGCGCTCGTCGCGGATCAGCGGCCGCGTCACCTCGTCGAGAGCGCCATGCAGGCAGCTCAGCAGGGGGCCGGGCAGGCCGGCCTCGTAGAGCAGTTCGACCAGGCGCACGGCGGTGAGCGGGGTCTTTTCCGAAGGCTTGAGAAGGATCGGCGCACCGGCGGCGATGGCGGGCGCCAGCTTGTGGGCGACCTGGTTGAGCGGGTGATTGAAGGGCGTGATGGCGAAGACCAGCGGCAGCGGCTCGCGCAGGGTGTAGATTTTCCGCGCCTTGCCGGTGGGCGAGATGTCGCAGGAGAAAATCCGGCCGTCGTCGCGCAGGGCCTCCATGGCGGCGAAGGCGAAGACATCGCAGGCGCGGCCGACCTCGTAACGCGTCTCGCGCAGGCTCAGCCCGGCTTCGGCGGTGATGAGCCGGGCCAGTTCCTCGCGGCGGGCCTCCAGCAGGTCGCGGGTTCGATTCAGGATCTGGCTGCGCTGAAAGCGGGTGAGCGGTTCGGCCGGCGCCAGATGGGCCGCGATGGCCTGTTCCACCTGGGCGCGTCCGACCGCCGCCACCCGGCCAACTTGTTCCTGGTTCCAGGGATTGAAGACGTCGATCCAAGCGTCCGTGGTGACGGCTTTGCCGGCGAGATAACTGGGGAGGGAGAGCATGGCGATGGGTTGAGACGACGACAAAATCATGCCGGAGCACACAGACTCAGGCATTGGAAATGATTTTACCCGTCATGATTGTGTCAGCATTCAGGGCCTTACAGCGACGCGCTGCCACTGGCGGCGGCGGGTGAGATCAAAACCCTCGTTGAGCTGCTCGAGCGGCAGCGGCGGGCTGGTGAGTTCTTCGAAGGGCAGGCGGCTGTGTGTTTGCGCGAGGAAGTCGAGCGCCTCGGCCAGATGCTGCGGCGCGTAGTTGTGGACGCCACGCAGGGTCAGGCACTTGCGCAGCACGGCCTCACCCGTGAGATCAAGCTGGGTCTCGGGATGCACCATGCCGGCCCAGACGTAGTGACCGCCGGGCCGCAGGGCACGAACACCCTCGGGGATGACGGCGGAACTGCCGGTGACTTCGAGCACGAGGTCCACCGGCGGGACTTCCCTGCCCGGCGGCAGCGGCGTGCCACCGAATGCGGCGACGAGTTCCAGTCGTTGCGGACTGAGGTCGGTGCAGAAAACCTCGCGCACGCCGCGATGGCGCAGCCAGGCGCAGGCGTAGATGCCGAGCAAACCGCCGCCCTGGACGAGGGCGCGCTCACAGGGATCCGGCAGGGTGGCCAGCGCGTTGACGATGGTGGCGAGCGCGCAGTTCGCCGGCGCGACGATGGCATCCGGCAGGGTCTCCGGCACCTGCAGAATCCCGGTGCCGGGGCGCAGCACGATGTGGCTGGCGTAACAGCCGTTCAGGCCGCTGCCATCGCGCAGCGCGGCGTGACCATACTTGAAAAGCTGCTCGCACTTCTGCGGCAGATGCCATTGCGTGCAGGGGGCGCAATGGCCGCAGGAATCCGCCAGCGTCCACGTCACGCGCTGGCCTGTGGCGACGTCCGAGCGTGCGCTGGCCACCACCCGCCCGACGGCTTCATGACCGAGCACGCAGGGCGTTGGCGCCGAGCGCCGTCCCTCGGTCGTGTGCAGGTCGGAGCCGCAGATCGTGGCCAGCGAAATGGCCACCAGCACTTCTCCGGGGTGAAGTTCGTCGGGCAGTGGCGCCGAGCCCAGCTGAAACGGCTGATGGGCACCTTGAAAAAGTTGGACACGGGCAGTCATGGTTGAAATCATCTCCGGATCAGCAGGGCCAGCAGTGCGCTGCACAGGGCGGCGACGGCGACGAGGGGGAAGACCAGCGCGACGCTTTCCACGCCGGGGGTGCTGGCGAAGGGGTTGTGCTGGATCATCCAGCCAATGAAGGGCTCGCCCAGACCGGCCATGGAGTAGGCGAAAAAATTCATCACCCCGACCGCGGTACCGGCGCGTTCGCGGCCGAGCAAATCAGGGGCGAGCGCCCAGAAGGCGGATTGCGGGCCGTAGGCGAAGAAACCGGCGAGAAACAACACCGGCACCCCCAGGCGATGTCCCGCCGGCAGCAGATACATCGCCAGGGCGGCGGCCGCGGCGAGCAGCATGAAGCTGGCGATGACGCCGCTGCGGCGCGAGTCGCAAAAGCGGTCGGAGATCCAGCCGCTGGTCAGGGCGCCCAGTGCCATGCCGATCGGCAGGGCGATGCTGATCCATTTGCCCAGGGGATCCGCTTTAAAATCCTCGCCAAGGAAATACACCGGCACCCAGATGAGCAGGCCGTAGCGCACCGTATTTTGAAAGCCGATGGCGAGACCCGCCAGCAACAGGCGCCCGTTTTTCAGGGCGATGCCGTAGCGCTGCCACGCGGTTTCTTGGGGCCCCTCGGTCACCCGCACCTTCTCATCCTCATGGCTGTCGGAAAAGCCGGCATCGCTGGGCCGATCACGGGCGATGAACCAGACCACCAGCCCACCGAGCAGCATGAGGATGACGGGCAGACGGAAGATCCAGCGCCAGTCGAGTTGCAGCACGTCGAGCACGAGCAACGAGGTGGCGAACGACAGCACCGAGGACAGGCCCGCCGCCAGCACATAAAGCCCGAAGGCGCGGCCACGCTCGTGGGCGCCGAACCAGTTCGACACCAGTCGGCTGCCGGGCGCCCAGCCCATGCTTTGCGCCAGGCCGTTCAAGCCCCAGGCGGTGGCCAGCGATTTGAAACCAAGGCCGAAGCTGGTCAGCCAGTTGAGGGCAAAGGAGGTCAATGCGCCGAGGCACATCATGCGGCGACCCCCAAACGTGTCGCCGAAGTTGCCATTGATCATCTGCCCGACCGCATAGGCCCAGAGCATGGCGGCGCTGATCCAGCCGAGCGTCTGCTTGTCCAAGCCCAGCTCCGCCTGAATGCCCGGGATGGCAAAGCCAAAGGTCTGCCGGCCGGTGTAGTAAAACAGGTAGCAGAACATCACCGCCCCCAGCGACCAGCGCCGGGCGCGCAGGAAGGCCGGGGGGGGATGGGGTCTGGCAAGCTCCATAGGGATTTCATCACCCGGACAGTGATGACTTACATTTGCATGCCGTTGCAGGTGAACTCGAAGATGTCGAAGTTGCGCACATCGCCGGCGGCACGCGCGGCATAGGCGGCGTTCAACGGCTCGCTGAACACCAGCGGCACCATTTCCTCGTAGCGGCCGCCGTGGCTGCGCAGGGCGCCGGCGAGCGCGCTGAGGTCGTGGTAGGCGGGCGTGCGCCCTAGCACGACATCGCGACCGCTGGCCACGACGAGGTCGCCCATGCGATCCTCGGGCAATTCCATCAGCCGCGCGGCGACGGCGCGCTCATGGCACTCGGTGATGCCGTCGCGCCGCAGCAGCCAGTCGCGCACCACCCCCGCCTGCAAGCCGTCGGGCAGATGCACCTGGGCAAAGGAACCGAGCGCGCCGTGATGCGCCACATAGGGATCGGTGATCGGCAGGATGACGCGGAACCCCTCGCCAAACTGCGCCACCAGCTCGCTCTCCAGATAAATCACATTGGGACTGCCGTCCGGCTTTTGCTTGGCGCACATGCCGTGGTCGGCCGTGACACCGAGCACCGCGCCGAGCGCGAGCAACCGCCCCAGTTCGACATCGATCGCCGCATAAAAGTCCAAGGCCTCCGGCTCCTCCGGGGCGTGCTTGTGCTGCATGTAATCGGTCGTGCTCAGGTACAGGAAATCGGCGCGACCGCTCTCCAGCAGGGCCACGCCGGCCTTGAGCACATACAGACTGGCGTCGCCGCTGTAGATCTCCGGGGTGGGACCGACAAGCGATTCGACATCGCCGATGCCGTGCGTTTGCACGACCGCCTGCTTCGCCTTCTCCGAGGAAAACGCGATGCCGCCCTCCTGGATCAGGCCGCTGGCGAAGATGTCGCGCAACTTTTCCTTCGCCGTGACCACGGCGACCTTGCGGCCGGCGCGCTGGGCGTGCGGGAAGATCGTCTCGGCGCGCAGGAACTTCGAGGAGTTCATCATCACCTCCTCGCCGCTGAGGGTGTCGAAGAAGAAGTTGCCGCCGATGCCATGCACGCGCGGCGGCACGCCGGTGACGATGCTGCTGTTGTTGACGTTGGTGAAGGTCGGCATGGCCGCACGGGCAAAGCCGCGCCAGCCCTGCACGCTCATCTTCGCCAGGTTCGGCATGCGGCCGAGGGCGAGGGCGCAATCGAGGTATTCATCGGCCGAACCGTCGAGGCAGATGACGACAACGGGACGGGCGGGCGGCTGGTAGGTGCGTTGATTGACGGTGAACATGACAGGCGGGGAGGGGTGCACTTGGACAAGCGCAGGCGAGCGGCCTCGAAGCGCGGCGACCGGAGTGCGGGTTGGGTTATTATTTGCGGTCGATGTACTCCTGCACCTGCACGGGAATGTCGGTGCAGATGGCATCGACACCGAGGCCCAGGCCGAGGAAGTAGTCGTTGAGGCTGTGGCCGGGCCAGCCGGTGACAATGAAGCCCTGCCGCTGGGCGTCCTTCACGGCGAGCCGGGTGGTGCCCTCCATTTTCACGCCGACGCGGTTGGAGCCGATGGCCCGGGCACTTTCGAGAACCTCCGGCGTCAGCGGGCCGCCGCGGATGAACATGATGTCGGCATCGGGCTTGAGTTTTTTGATCGCCTGAAGCGGGCGCGCATCGAAGGACGTGAACAGGTAGGTCGATCCCTGCGGCACATGCCGGGTGACCTTGTCCAGGAGGGTCCGGGCATAGGGTTCAATGCGGCTGTCGGGATACAGCTCCTTGTTGCTGGTTTTCATCTCGAACTCCACATACAGGCCCGGCTTGTCGTTCAGATAGTCCAGCAGGGTGTCGAGAAACAGCAGCGGCTCCTTCTGCTTTCTGGAAACGATCTTTTTGGCTTCGGCGGCCGCGAGGTGTTCAACCGGTCCGCTGCCCTCGTGGGTGCGGTCGAGGCTGTCGTCATGCAGGACCACCAGTTCGCCGTCCAGGGTCATGCGCACATCCAGTTCAAAACCGCGGATGCCCTTGTCGTAGCTGCTCTTGAAGGCAAACAGCGTGTTTTCCTCGAACTCATGGGCGCCGCCGCGATGGGCGAAATGGAAGGGCTTTTTTCGCGGCTCCTCGGCGCTCTGCAAAGTTGGAAGGGAGAGCAACGTGAGGAAGAACAAAACGAGCGACGGGGCGTGGTGCATGGTGGGCTTGGGCAAGATTTACCGGGAGGGTTTCAACTCAGCCGCGGTGAGGCGGTAGCTGAAGACGGTTTCACCGTTTTTGTTGATCAGGGCGGCGTCGAGCACGGCGGGCGTGACGGTGCTGTCGGCATCGACGCGCAGGAAGACATTCGGCTCGACCGCGCTGCGCAGCAGGTCGGGATGGTAGACATTGAGCGAGGGGATCGTGCTGGCGTGGATGGGCGAGGCGATGAACTGGACAAGCTCATAGCCAACCACTGGAGCCGTCTTGTAGCGCAGCACGCGGCTGGCGTGGATGTCGCCGCCCATGAGCACAACGCCGGGGATCTTGTGTTCACCGATGAACTTCTGGATCGCCGTCAGCTCATGCTTGTAGGTGCCCCAGTCATCCGACTCGGCGTTTTCCTTGTCGTCCCAGATGATCCCGCAGGCCAGCACCTTGAAGGGCGCGGTCGAGGCCAGCAGGCCCTTTTGCAGCCACTGCCACTGCCTGGCGCCGAGCAGGCTCGGTCGATGGCTGCCGGCAAAGGAGGGTTCGGTCATCGAATACCAGCGGGTGTCGAGCAGGAAGACCTCAACCGGCCCGCGCCGGAAGCTCGTGTAGATGCCGCCCTTGTCGTCGCCATAACTCTGCTGCGGCCGGTAGCGGGTGAAAACCAGACGGGTGTTCTCCTTGCCCGCCGCCTGGCCGCTGGCGTCGTTGCCGGCGAAGTCGTGGTCGTCCCAGGTCCACCCGCACGGGCGCGAACGCAGCAGTTCCTGGTACTCGGGCACGGCGGCAAACTCGCGGTGCCGGCGGGTCTGCTTTTCCAGCTCCGTGCTGTCGATGTAGGGAGTGTCGCCCAGCAGCACGACGCCATCGACGTCCTCCGCAGCCATGCGCCGCCAGACCGCGCGACTGCCCTCGTCCTCCTTGGCGCAGGAACTGATGGCCAGTCGTACCCGCGCGGGCTGGTCGGGGACCGGGGCGGTGGTGAACTGCTGCGACTCCGCCGCCGCGATTTCGCGACCGTCCTGCAGGATGCGATAGCGGTAGGTCGTGGCGGGCTGCAGACCGTCGGCCCGCCAGTGCAGGCAAAAATCGTGCTCGCTGCGTGCCAGCTGCACCCAGCGCCGGGACTCGCCCCCCGCCACCGGCATCACTTCGAGCGTAAACTCGCCCGCCTGCCCGGCACGCAGCCAGACGAGGGCGGAAGTGGCATCCGCGTGGCCAAGCAGCGGGCCCAAAAGGCTGCCGGCCGACGAGTCGGTCGACGCGATGGCCGGGACGACGCCGAAAGCCAGGGCCCCGGCCAGGAACTCACGGCGTGGCAGGCAAGTGGATGGGGTCTCAGTCATCATGGCGGTGCGACGAAGCAAACGGTCATGCTAGTGAGAACCTTGTTGCCTGAAAAGAAATTTATGTGATTTTTAAGCAACACAGCCCCATGAACCTTGTCGAACTGTCCCAGCGCATCAAGCAGCGCCGCCTCGACCTCAGCCTGAGTCTGGAGGAGGTCGCCGCCGCCGCCGGGCAGACGCGCAGTTGGCTGTCGAAGGTGGAGAACTTCCGCATCACGCCCTCGCTGCCCGCCCTGGCGCGGGTGGCCGAAGCCCTGCGGGTGCCGCTGGCCACGCTGCTGGAGGGGCTCGACGCCAAGCCGCAGATCGTGCTGACGCGCCAGCAGGACCGCCGAGTCATCCGGCGCGACCCGCAGAATTCCGACATCGTCTACGAGACCCTGATCCAGGGCCGGGCGAACCGGCGCATGGATCCGTTCCTGCTGCAGGTGCCGGCCGGCGGCGGCCGCAGCGTGTCGCGCCCCCACGAAGGCGAGGAATTCCTCATCGTTCTGGAGGGGCGGGTGACGCTGGAGTACGGCGCCGAAAGCTTTGCGCTGGAGACGGGTGACAGCCTGTATTTCGACGCCGACACCCCGCACCGGCTGGTCAATCCGCACGACCAGGCCGCCCGGGTGCTGTGCGTGTTCCTGGAAAAGTAGCGGCATTTTCGTCCGAACTCGGCGATTGCCCTCCGTCCCCGGGGTGGTAGCGTGCCGGCCGCGCAGCGCCGCGCGGCGTATCGTTCCAACCCCTATGCAATGGCTTTCCCAACTCGGCTTCGTCGGTGAGGCACTCCGCTTTGTCATCCTGGTCTTCGAAGTGCTGATGGTCTTCAACCTGATGATCCTCGTTCATGAGTGGGGTCACTTCCTCGCGGCGCGCTGGCGCGGACTGAAGGTCGAGGCCTTTTACATCTGGTTTGGCAAGCCGCTGTGGAAAAAGACGATCAACGGCGTCGAATACGGCCTCGGCAGCATCCCGGCGGGCGGCTTCGTCAAGCTGCCACAGATGGCGCCGATGGACGCCATTGAGGGCGAATCGACCGGCGGCGAGCCCCTGCCACCGGTGAAGCCGCTCGACAAGATCATCGTCGCCTTTGCCGGCCCGCTGTTCAGCTTTGGCCTGGCCTGCCTGTTCGCCCTGCTCGTCTCCTGGCTGGGCAAACCGCAGTCGGAACCCTTTGTCACCACGACCATCGGCTATGTCGTCGACGACAGCCCGGCGGCCAAGGCCGGCCTGAAGCCGGGCGATGTCGTGCGCAAGATCGACGGTGTGCCGGTGCTGCGCTTCGAGGGCATGGTCGACAGCATCCGCTGGGGCGTCATTGCCAGTGAGGGCGAGACCATTCGCTTCGAGGTCGAGCGCCCTGGCACGGGCGTGCAGGAAATCGCCGTCGCCTCGAAATGGCCCGATCCCGAGGCCGACAAGATTTCCTGGTGGCAGCAGCCCTTCAAGCGGCCGCCCCTGCGCGAGGTCGGCATCATGGGTAAGGAAACGCCGATGGTCGGCGCCCTGCAGCCGCACAGCCCGGCTGCCGAAGCGGGCCTGCAGCCGCTCGACCAGATTCTTGAGGTCGACGGACAAACCCTCTTCCACCGCGTCCAGCTTTCGGACTATCTGGAGGACAAGAAGGACCGTCCCGTGCGCCTGACGGTGCTGCGCAAGAACGCCAAGATCTCGGTCGAAATGACCCCGCGCGTGCCCGACAAATGGCAGTCGAAGGACGATCCGCGCCCCATGATCGGCATTGTCTGGCATGCCACCGGCGAGCGCAAGCTGGCGCACCCGGGTGTGGCGGAACAGATCTCCGACGCCTCGCGCGCCATGTATGGCATGCTGAGCAAGCTGTTGACGGGGACCTCCGACATCAGCCCCGGCCACATGAGCGGACCGGTGGGCATTGGCCGCGTTTATTACAATCTTCTCCAGGATCCGGCCGGCCTGCTGCAGGTGCTGTGGTTCAGCGTCGTGCTCAACATCAACCTGGCCATCCTCAACCTGCTGCCCTTCCCCGTGCTCGATGGCGGCCACATCACCCTGGCCATCGGCGAGGCGATCCGGCGCAAGCCGCTGGAGTCGCGCTTCCTGGAAATCATCCAGACCGCCTGCGCCCTGGCGCTGTTCGGCTTCATCCTGTTCGTCACCCTCAAGGATGCCGGCGACCTCTTCCTGAACCGCGGCAAGGCCGGCGACGTCAAGGAGGAGATCGGCTGGCTGCCCAAGGAAGAGCGCGGCAAGTCGGCGCCCTGATCAGGGCCGGCGACCGACAATGAGGTGGTTGTGGAAGGGCGTGCGTCCCCAGAGTGGACGGATCGTCACCTCAAGGCCGGCGGCGCCGAGCACGCGGCGGAATTGATCGGCATCGGGATAACACACCGGCGCCGCCTTCATCCAGAGAGTGGCACGCGCGAAGAAGTCGGCCAGCACGGTGACGCGGTAGCGCCAGCCGGGCGCGCGCAGGCCGCTGCGGATGATCAGTCGCCCGCCGGGTGCCACACGCGCGGCGGCGGCGGCGAGCAGGGTCTCTTGCTCCTCGCGACGAAAAAACTGCAGGATGTCGAGGATGACGACCTGCCCGGCGAACTCCGGCAGGCCCGTGCGGGCATCGCCGGCACGAAACCGCAGGCCGCTTCGACCTGCGCGCGCGGCCATGGCCGTCGCCGCGCGGATCTTGCGATCGTCATAATCAAAGCCGGTCACCGGCAGGTTCAGGCCGCTGGCGTGCAGGTAGTGCCCGAGCAGGCCGAGGCCGCAGCCGATGTCGAGCACGGGCAGGTCCGTGCCAGCCAGTTCATCGGCCACGGCGGCATAGACCGGATCGGTGCGCAGCTTGCAGCGTGTGTAGTGGCAATCCCAACGCCGGTCGCAAAGCGCGGCGATGCGGTCAAAATCGGCGGGACCGGGCGGGTTCGGCGTCATGACGCACCCTCCATGGTGATGCGCTGACCGCGCAGCGGGTTGCCGCCGCGCAAGCGCTGCAGGAGCAGCTTGGGCAGGCGCAGGATGGCCCCGGTGAGCAGGCGCGCATGCATCCAGGTGAGCAGGGCGTTGTCGCGCAGGTAGCGAAACTGCGAGACGCCACCCTCGGCCATGGTGAGGTAACGCACGGACACGGGCACCGTGAGCATGGGCACCCCCTGCCAGGCGAGGCGGACGGCGATCTCGGCGTCGTAATCGAAGCGCCGGGCCCAGTGCGTGCCGCGGAAAGCGTGCAGGAAGACATCGACCGGATACAAGCGCATGCCGAAAAGCGAATCGGGAATACCCCAGGCGAGAGTCTCGACATGGGTCATGAAATTGGAGAGCTTGCGACCCTGCACGCGCACCTGCGGTGCTTCAGGACCGAACACCGGCCGGCCCATGAGCGCTGCCTGCGGATGCCGGGCTGCAAGTTCGAGAAAGTGCGGCACGAGATCGGCTGGATGCTGGCCGTCGGCATCGACGGTGAGCACATGGGTGAACCCCTCGGCGGCGGCGGCCTCGACACCGAACAGCAGGGCAGCGCCCTTGCCGCGGTTTTCCGGCAGGCTCAGCACACGCAGGCCTGAATGATCGGCGACAAGCGGTGCCAGCAGCGCTTCGCTGCCATCGCGGCTGCCGTCGACCACGACCCAGACCTGCGGCCAGCGTGCCAGCAGCTCCGCCACCGTGCGCGGCAGAATGCGGCCGGTGTTGTAGGTGGGAACGAGGAGCAGCGGCTTCATGGCAGCGCCTCCCGAGCCCGCACTGCGACCAGGCGCGGGACGGGAGCATTGGACATTGTCATGGCGGGGTGCGGCACGTAAAAAGGGGGTCATTACCATGCCGCAGCCGCCCCATCCTGTTCAAGCCCTTTCCGCCCTGCCCCACGGTCCGGCCTTCCGATTTCTCGACGAGCTGCTGGAGCTTGACCCGGGGGTTTCGGCGAGCGCCCGCTGGACGCTGAAGGGCGATGAAGCCTTCCTGGCCGGCCATTTCCCGGGTCAACCGCTGCTGCCAGGGGTGATCATGATCGAAGCCCTGGCCCAGCTTGGCGGCGTGCTGGCGCAGAGCGCGCGACTGGAGCGGCCGCTGCAGGACCTGCGGCTCACCGCCGTGCAGCGGTTCAAGATCCTCGGCAGCATCACCCCGGGCACCAGTCTGCGCGTCAGTGCGCGGCTGGAGGCGGCGCTGCCCGGGCTCGTGCAGGTGGCCGGCGACCTGCGACTGGAGGACGGCACCCTGCTGGCCGCCGGCACCGTCGCCCTCAGCGGCCGGGAGGAAGAGGCTGTTTCTTTGATTGCGCCGCCGGGGCGGCCGGCTGAAACTGGCCGCGCATGAGTCCCGAGGCCGCCGCCGACATGAGGATCTGGCAGGGCACTCCCGTGTCCGCCGGAGTCGCGCATGCACCGGTGCATGTCCTCAAGGATCATTTTGACGAACCGGACGCCGACCCGATCCGCGCCGAGGATGTCGAAGCCGAGCTCGAACGCTGGCACAAGGCGCTCGATCTGACCCATCAGGAGATCGAGGCGCTGCAGAACCAGGTGCGCGAGGAGCAGGGCAACGACGAGGCGGACATTTTCGAAACCCACCTGCTCATCCTGCAGGACAACTCCATCCTCAAGCAGGTGGAAAAGACGGTGCGCGAGAAGCGGATCTGCGTCGACGCCGTCTACTACCGGCTCATGTGCAAGCACATGGACGCCCTGCGCGGCCTGGCGGATTCCTACCTGCGCGAGCGCTTTGTCGACATCAAGGACGTCACCCAGCGCGTCATGCGCCACCTGCGCGGCGAGTTGATGACGCACCCGATGTTCGACGATCCGGTCATCATCGTTGCCCGCGACCTGACGCCGTCGGACACCGTCCAACTCGACCGCAGCAAGGTGCTTGGCTTTGCTGTCGAGACCGGCAGCGCCAACTCGCATGCCGCCATCATCGCCCGCTCGCTCGGCCTGCCCGCTGTCGTGCGTCTGCACAACATCTGCGAAGAATTGCACTCGGGCGACGTCGTCCTGCTCGATGGCGAGGAGGGTCTGCTGATCCTCAACCCGGATGCCGCGACGCTGGCCAGCTACCGCAGTCGCGAGGAGGAGGCCGAGCAGATCGAGGACGCCCTGCATCTGGAGCGGCACCAGCCCGCCACCACGGTGGACGGCCACACGGTCGAGGTCTGCGCCAATGCCGAATTCGTCGAGGAGATGCGCACCATCCACGACTGCGGCGCCAAACATGTCGGACTGTTCCGCACCGAGTTCCTCTATCTGGAGGACCCCTCCGGCTCGGAGGACTGGCTGGCCGACGCCTACACCCGTGCCGTCCAGGCCATGCAGCCCGGTCAGGTGGTCTTCCGCACGCTCGACATCGGTGGCGACAAGCTCGACGCCGAGATGATTGCCGACGCGGAGCCCAACCCCTTCCTCGGCTGGCGCGGCATCCGCGTCTCGCTCGGCCGGCCCGATCTTTTCAAGCGCCAGCTGCGCGCCCTGCTGCGCGCCGCGGTGCACGGCGAGGTGGGCATCATGTTTCCCATGGTCAGTGGTGTCGAAGAGGTGCGCGAGGCAAAGGCCCTGCTCGCCGAATGCGCCGAAGAACTCAAGGCTCAGGGCATCGATCCGCCTGGAGTCGAGATCGGCGCCATGATCGAGATCCCCAGTGCCGCCCTCTCCGCCGACCTCATCGCCGCGGAAGTCGATTTCCTCAGCCTCGGCACCAACGACCTCGTCCAGTACACGCTCGCCGTCGACCGCCTCAACGAACGCGTTGCCCGGCTCTACCAGCCCGCGCATCCCGCCATCCTGCGCCTGATCGCGGTCACCGTCGAAGCCGCCCGCCAGGCTGGCATCCGCTCCTGCATCTGCGGCGAGATGGCCTCGGACGTCGAACTGACGCCCCTGCTCATCGGCCTCGGCCTCAACGAGCTGAGCGTCGCCTCCGGCCAGGTGGCCCGCGTCAAACACGCGGTACGCAAGCTGCACGCCGGTGAGTGCCGCGAACTCGCCAAAAGCGCGCGCCGGCTCGGCTCCGCCAAGGCGGTCATGGAACTCTGCCGCGCCAAGGCGCACGCCAGCTACCCGGAACTGTTCGATTGATTTCGACGCAGTTGATCCCGCGGACGCTGGCCGCCCACGAGCTTCCCCGCATCGACCTCGACCAGATTGTCACGCCCGAGGAACTCCATCAGGATGCGCACGCGCCGCGCGCCATCGCGGACGCTGTCAACGATGCCGCGCAAACCGCGCATGGGCCCGGTGGCCAGCTCAACCTCGTCACCCGGGCGCATTCCTGCGTGCACCTCGCGGATGTCGAGTCCCTGCATTTCCTCGCGCAGCGCGGCCAGCACCGCATCCGGCACCGGCACCGGGCAGTCGCCAAACTCGATGACACGTATCACTTGGCGGGCATGGCGCACCGCACGCAGCGAGACACCCGGCACGAAACGGGCAAAGAAGTAACCGGGAAACAGCGCCTCGACGAACCACACCGGTCCGCGGCGGGTGGCGCGCTGGAAGCGAATGCGCGGGCAGTACGTTTCCACCCCCGGCAATTCCGCCGCCGCCAGCGCCGCCAGATGCTCGCACTTCGGTTTGCTGTGGACGACATACCAGGCGGCCTGATCGGAGGGAGTCACGCCACCATGGTGGCGTGCGCTGTCGCGACCGGCAAGGCGAAGATGCGCAGACTCAAGACTCGCCACCATAGGCGGAGGCGGCCTGCTGGAGTTCATCGATGGCCTTGAACAGGCGCCGATCCTTCTCGCCGATCGGTTCGGGGCCGAGAAGGCGCGTGCCCGCGGCCTGATAGCCCTTGGCCAAAATGAGCCAGGCCTCGTTCTTCTTCTCGTAAAAGCAGCAGATCCGCACCTCGATCAGCCCGTGGCTTTCCAGCACGTAATCTGGCATGCCCTTGTCCTGCAGGAAAAGCTTCACCGCGGCATTGACGTCGGCATGCGCCCGGAGGCGTTTCCACGCCAGCGAGGGAGGGTTCTCACGCACGATCTGGATGCCTCCCGCCTCGGCCTGGGTCCACCCCAGGTAGGCCTGGCTCTTGTACAACTGGCAGGACGCCAGCATGGCGACGAGGACGACGAGGGTGCAGCAACGGAAAACAGCGTTCATGACATCAGGGGGCGGAACTGGGGGCAGTCATTGTGCGCATTCGCCGGGCCAGCGCCGTGGGATCCGGGCGCACGGCACGGGACTCGGTGAAAAAGCGGGTGTCCATGACGCCCACGTAGCCAACCGCCTGGTTGATGCCAACGAGGTCGCCGTCAAGGGTCATGAGCGGCCCGCCGCTGTCGCCCGGTTCCAGACGCAGACTGTGCAGGAGAGGCCGCCGGTTCCTGCCCCAGCCCGGCACGTTTTGCAAAAGCCGGCCCTGCTCGCCGCGCGGTCCCGTGGCCAGACCGCCATGCACCACCGGCAACTCCTTCGGCAGCGGTCGGTCGCGAGGTGTCCAACGATAAAAATGTGGCGTGTCAAAAGGCACCTTCACCAATGCCAGATCCGACCGCTCATCGAGCCAGCAGAGGCTGGCGAGTCCGTTGCGGGCGGCGCCCCCCAGCGAATAAAAAAGCAGGCAGGCATCGCCCTGGCGCATCGACTTGACACTGTGCGCACTGGTCAGAAAAAATCCATCCGCACTGACCGGTGTTGCGCTCGACAGGCTGAAGCCGCCTTCCGAGACGACCCTGCGCTTCTGCAGCAGGGTGGTCGCCTGTTCCGGCGGCAGACAGATCAGCACACTGAACCGATCGGCAACGTGGCGGGCGAGCACCTGCGGTGGTTTCGGCTCGGGCTGCAGGGGCGCCCCGGACTGGCAGGAAACCAGCAGCCCAGCGACCAGTCCGAGCAGTGCCCTCCCCGGCCGCAATGCGGCTCCAGGGTGGAAACGAAGACAGCGCGACATGCCGGTGCTCCAATAGTCAAACGACGGCGAACCTGCAATGGACTTCTGCGCATTCAGGCTTCGCTCACCGCAGCGACCACCTGATCCATTTCCTCCAGCGTGTTGTAGTAATGCGGACTGAAGCGCAGGTGGGCGCGGCCATCGCGCGTGTGCCGCAGCGAGGGATGCATGCGCCTGGCGACCAGATGCTCGAAGATTTGCTCCAGGCCCGGGCCTGTACCCGGCTCGCGCCAGACGGTGGTGATGCCGGAGGCATTCCGTCCTTCGGTCGGTCCAAGAAAGCGGAACCCGAGCGTGCGCAACCCCTCGACCAGACGCGCCTTGAGATCGAGCAGTTGCGCGCTCACGGCCGGAATGCCGGTTTCCAGCAGCAGCTCCATGCCGGCTTTCATGCCAAGGATGCCGGCAATGTTGAGCGCGCCCGGTTCGTAGCGGCGGCCGCCCTTTTCAAACTCGATCCCGGGCTGGGCAATGAAGTTCGGACTGCGCACGTTCCACGAGCCCAGCAGGCTCGGCCGCAGCCGCTCCTGCAGTTCCTCGCGCACATAAAACACCCCGGCACTCATCGGCCCAAGCAGCCACTTGTGGGAATCGGCGGCGAGGAAATCAACGTGCTCCACCCGCGTCTCAAAGGCGCCGAGGGTCTGAATCGCATCGAGGCAGAACAGCACGCCGCGCCCGCGCAACAGCCGGCCGATCGTGTCGACCTCAAGACGGAAACCGCTCAGGTAATGACAGGAGGCAAGGGCGACGAGGCGGGTCTTCGATGTCAGCGCCGCCTCGACCAGTTCGGGCGTGATGGCGCCGGGTTCGGTCGGCTGCAGACGGCGGACGACGACGCCGTGCCGCTCAAGATCGGTCCAGGGATAAACGTTGGCCGGGTAGTCATCGGGGTAGCAGACCACCTCGTCGCCGGGACGCCAGTCGAGGCCGTTCGCCACCAGGCTGAGGCCGAGCGAGGTTGGTCCGAGCAGGGCGATCTCCTGGGCCTGCGCGCCAAGCAGGCGGGCGGCGACGACGCGGGTCTCATTCACCGCACGCCAGGCCTCGGGATACTCCTGCATGCGCAGGCAGCTCTGCTCCAGGTACTCCTGCATCGTGCGAGCCACCACACGCGGCAGGATGGTGACGCCGGCATGGGCCAGAAAAATGCTGTCGCAAGCAACGGGAAAGGCTTCGAGCCGGGCGGCTTCGGTGGAGAAAAGGGCCATGCTGCATGTGTCGCTCCAGCACGGCCTTGGCGCAAGCCGCGAGACAATTCAGGCTGCAGTGCCGAGCAGTCGCGCCAGCAGGTCCTCCTCGCGTAGCAGGCCGACGGCGTCGCCGCTGTCGTCGCGCACCAAGGCAAGCGTCTGGCCGCGCCGGCGCAGGAGTTGCAGGGTGGCGAGGGCGGCGTCATCGGCATGCACCGTCTCCAGCGTGCGCATGTGGTGGCGCACCCTCCGGCCGGGCGGCAGGCTGGGCGGCAGGCGCGCGAGGTCGAGCACGCCGATGAAACGTCCGTCGTCGCCCATGACCGGCAGGGTGGCGAGCTCGTGCTGACGCGCAAAGATGAGGGCGGACTCAAGCGGCTGCTCGCTCGGCAAAGCGACCGCGCGTGCCAGCGGCCGCATCAGCATGCCGGCGCGACACTGGCGATAGTCAAGAATGCGGCGGATCAGTCGCGCCGCTCCCGGGCTGAGCAGGCCCTGGCGGCTGAGCTGGTCGGCATGGTGCCCGAGATCGTCGCGGCCGGAGGATTGCACCGGCACATCCTGAGGCGTCACCGCCGTCACGGCGAGCGCACGAAACACCGGCCGAAACAGGCCGGCAAACAGGACCAGGGGCGCCAGCGCGCGCAGGCTGCGGAAGGGATAGCGGCGGAACAGCTTTTTGGGCAACACCTCAAGTCCGACCAGGAAAAGCGGCAGGGCGATGAGAAAGGCCACCAACACACCCCATGGACCGGCCTGTGGCGGCAGGTGCCAGACGATGAGCAGGAAGGCGGCGAGATTGCTGACATGATTGGAGACCGTGATGGCACCAAGCAGGGCGTCACGGTCCTCGACCAGGGGCAGCAGGCGGACCGCACGGCGGTCGCCAGAGCCGGCGGCGTGGCGCATGCGCACGCGGCTGACGGTGAGCACCGCACTTTCCAGACCGGACAGGGCAAACGACAACGCCACGATGAAGATCAGGGCCGTCAGGGCAATCATCCCGCCACCTCCGTTTCCGCTTCCGATCGGACGGGCAACCGCAGTTCAACCTCAAGCACGCGGGCGCGAACGACCCGGCGCACCTTCAATTCAACGCCTTGCAAAACCAGCCTCTCGCCAGCTTTCGGAACATGGGCAAGCTGGTTAAAAACAAGGCCGCCAATGGTGTCGAGTCCGCCAGGATCCATCTGCGTGCCGAGTTCGCGATTGACGTCGTCAATCCGCGTGCCGCCATCGAGAATGTAGCGACCGCCCCCGAGCTCGCGGATTTCGCTGGCCTCGCCGAGCCAGGGCGCCGCCTCATGCAGCAACCAGTCGGCAATCTCCTCCTGGCTGATCAGCCCCTCAAGGCCGCCGTACTCATCGACGATGAGCACCGGTCCGGCACCCGAGCGCAGGGGACCGTCGAGCAGGTCGAGCACCGGCATCGTCTCCGGCACAAAGGGCGCCTCCGCTTGCAGCATCCGCCATGGTGGCCGGCCGGCGAGGCGCCAGGCGAGGCTGTCGACGACACCCTCAACCATGTCAGGGGTTTCGCCATACAGGATGACGTAGCGACCGGCGGACTGCTCAAGCGCCGCCGCGACTCGCTCCGGCTTGTCCTCGGCGCTGACCAGGGTCAGATCGACGCGCGGCACCATGCAGTCGCGCACGGTGAGATTTTCAATGTCCAGCGCCTCGCGCAGCATGTCGGCCTCGGCGGCGTCGAGCAGGCCCTGCTCCTCGCGCATTTCGACCAGGGTCTCGAACTCGTTGCGGGTGACCGGCGGCTGGGTCTTGATCCGGCGTGGCACCAGGCGCAGCAGCAGGGCCTCGGTGGCACGGTCAGTCCAGGCGGCAAAGGGATCCAGCAGGGGCCGCAGCGGTTCAAGCAGGCGCAGGCTGCCCTGCAGCACGGCCGAGGGCGCGCGCGCGGCGAGGAACTTGGGCAGGACATCGCCGACCAGCACCGTGGTCAGGAACAGCAGGACCGCGGTTGCCCAGGGATTCCAGCCCAACTGCCGCAGCGGTCCCGCGACCAGATGCAGGCCGAGCGCGGCCAGGGCCAGGTTCAGCGTGGCGGAGAGCAGCAGGGCGCGATGCAAGTGCAGGAAGGGGTTGGCGGCAATGCTGCGCAGCTTCTGTGCCACGCCTCCGCCCGCCGCCTCACTGCGCTGCTCGAAATCACGCGCCATGTGGATGGCCGTCTCAACGGCGGAGACAAGCGCCAGCACGGCGAGCAGGACCAGATAGGCAGCGATGGCGATGAAGAGCGGCACCAAGGTGACTTTCAGAAGGCACGGCCGCGGGTCAAGTGCCGGCGTGGCCGCCGGACACCGGCCAACTTCAACTCGACGCGGGGGCGGGTGCATGCTAGGGGTCGGCCGGCGGGCCCTGCGCCCGCCGCCCTGTTTTTTCCATGTCCGCCGCGTCGCCTTCCAACAGCCTGGCCCAGATCAGCGAGGCCGAGCTCAAGAACCTCAAGATGCCCTACCGGCGCCTGCTGCCCTACCTGCGGCCGTGGCTGGGACGGTTCTTTCTCGGCGTCGGCCTGGGGTTTGTCGCAGCCGGCTTCAATGCCGTGATGATTCTCGGCCTTCAGCTCATTTTTCAGGTGGTGCTCGACGGCACCGGGAAGGATCTGTCACAACCGGTCAAACTGGCCTTCATTGGCGAGATCAACCTGGCCGAACTGCTCGGCCTGCAGCCCGGCACCCCCGTGGGTTTGTGGGGCGTCATCCTCGCCTGCGCGGGCATCCCGCTGCTCATCTTCCTGAGCGGTTTCCTGGAATACCTGAACAAGTACTGCCTGGCTTGGGTGGGCAACAAAATGCTCTTCCACATCCGCAGTGATGTCTTCGGCGCCATCATGCGCCAGTCGCCCGCCTTCTTCAGCACGACCAAGGCCGGCGAACTGATGCAGGTGGTGTCCAACCAGTCGCGCGTGGCGCAGACCCACGCCCTGCAAGTCGTGCAACTGGTCACCAACCGCCCGCTGACCATCCTTGTCATCCTGGTCACGCTGTTTGCCATGGACTGGTTTTTCACCCTCATGTCCCTGGTGGTCTTCCCGCTCTGCATCGCACCGATTCTGATCATCGGCCGCCGCGTGCGCAAGGTCGGTGCCCGTGAGGAGAAGCAGGTCGGCGCGATGATGACCGCCATGCATGAGTCCTTCACCGGCATCCGCCTGGTCAAGGCCTATGCCCGCGAGGACTACGAGCGCCGCCGCTTCGATCGTGCCAACCTGGAAATGACCCGCAACACGATGCGCTGGACCCGCGCCATGGAACTGGTCGGCCCCATCGTCGAATCGGTCGCCTCAGTCGGCATCGCCGCCGGCCTCGTCTACTTCTGGTGGAAGCAGCGGCCCGCCCACGATTTCATCGTTCTGGTCATGGCCCTGACCAAAATTTACCCTCCCGCCAAGGAATTGAGCAGGGTCAGCCTGCTCATGCAGAAGACGGTGTACGCCATCACCAACATCTTCCGCGTGCTCGACCGCCAGCCGGACATCCAGGACGCGCCGGAGGCGCCGAAACTGCCGCGCGTGCGCGGCGCCATCCGCTTCGAGGACGTCTCCTTCGCCTACCATGCGCCCGACGGCAGCAAGCTCGACAAGGCTGCCGTGCGCGGTGTCGATCTCGACCTTGCTCCAGGCAAGTTTTACGCCCTGGTCGGCCCCAGCGGTGCCGGCAAGAGCACGCTGTTCTCCCTGTTGCTGCGCTTTTACGACCCGGATTCCGGGCGCGTACTCGTCGACGGCACGGACGTGCGCAGCGTCAGCCAGTCGAGCCTTCGCGCCAACATCGGCCTGGTCAACCAGGACACCTTCCTCTTCCACGACACCATCCGGGAAAACATCCGCTACGGCCGGCTGGATGCGACCGAGGAAGAGATCCTCGCCGCCGCCCGCCAGGCTCACGCCCATGAGTTCATCGAGCAGATTCAGGGTGGCTACGACGCCATCGTCGGAGACGCCGGCTGCAACCTGTCCGGCGGCCAGAAGCAGCGGCTGTCGATCGCCCGTGCCATCCTGCGCGACGCGCCCATCCTGCTGCTCGACGAGGCCACCTCCGCCCTCGACACCGAGACCGAGAAGATCATCCAGGAGGCCATTGAGGGCCTGGCGCGGGGCCGCACCGTCATCGCCATCGCCCACCGACTGTCGACCATTCTCGAGGCCGACCAGATCATTGTCATGCGCGAGGGCCGCGTCGAGGCGGTCGGCAGCCATGCCCAGCTGCTGGCGACCAGCCCGCTCTACCAAAAGCTCTACCAACTCCAGTACCAGAACGCCGGCTAAATTCAGGAAATCTGAATCCGGGAGCCGCTGCGAGCGTTTCACCTTCTGCCCATGAATTACTTCCGCACCGCGCTGCGCTTCTGCCTGCCCCTGTTCATCCTGGGCGGTTGTGCCTACGCGGCCTGGTGGCTGCTCGCCCACCCCCCGGAACAGTCCAAGCTGTCCGTTCCACCCAGCCTCGTGCGGGTTGATGGCACGGCCCTGCGCAAAACGACCTACGATTTGCGCGTGCGCGCCCAGGGCACCGTGCAGCCACGCACGCGCAGCACCCTGCTGCCCGAGGTCGGCGGCAAGGTGCTTGAGATTGGTCCGGCCTTCCGCCCGGGAGGCTTCTTCCGCAAGGATGACGTGCTGCTGCGCCTCGATCCACTCGACTACGAAACCGCGCTCGTCATCGCCCGCGCCACCCTGGCCCAGGCCGAAGCCCTCCTCATTGAGGAACAGGCGCGAGCCGACCAGGCTCTGGAGAACTGGAAAGCTCTGGGCCGCAACGGCGAACCCGGGCCGATGGTGGCACGCACCCCCCAGCTCGCCAAAGCCCGGGCCGATGTCGCCTCCGCCAGCGCCCAGGTGGTCAAGGCGGAACGTGACCTGGAACGTACCTTCATCCGCGCGCCCTACGACGGCCAGGTTCTTGAGCAGTCCGTCGATGTCGGCCAGGTGGTCGGTCCCGGCACCACTCTGGGCCAGGTCTTCGCCGTCGACTATGTCGAGGTGCGACTGCCCCTGCCCGAGCGCGAAAGCCAGTTCCTCAGCCTGCCGCAGCCGTTTCGCGACGCCGCCGGCCAACCGCCCAGCAAGGCGGTGCTGAAAACAACCACCGCCGGCCGCACGGTGCCCTGGGAGGGGCGGGTCGTGCGGGTCGAGAGCGCACTCGACGCCACCACCCGCCAGATCACGGCCGTGGTGCAGGTCGACGACCCCTACGGCCGCCGCGACGATGGCGCCCCGCCGCTGACGATCGGCGCCTTTGTCGAGGCGGAGATCCACGGCGAACCGCTGCAGGACGTCTTCGTCATCCCGCGCGGCGCGGTCCGTGCCGGCAACGAAATCATCCTCATCGATCGGCCGCAAAACACCCTGCGACGCCTGACAGTCGAACCTCTGGTCAGCAACGAGCGCCACCTCGTTGTTCGCGCCGGCACGCCCGGCGCCCTGAAGGAGGGCGACGTCCTCTGCCTGACCCCCATCCCCTTCCCCGCCGATGGCGCACGCGTGCAGCCACGCATCGATGGACAGGACAGCCTGCCGCCCGCCGCCCAGAAGACCGCACCGCCCGAGAGCTCGCCGAAGCCGCCGGTCGTGAGCCGCAGTGCCGACGCCTGATGCGTTTTTCCTGCTGAAAACCGCTGCCCTGCGGCGTTTTTGCAGCAGCATGAAACACGTCTTCACCACCCTGCTTCTCAGCCTCCTGCTCGCCTCCTGTAGCACCGGCTTCCGCCGCGAATGGCGCCAGGCTCTCGCCGCCGGTCCGCAACCCGGTGCCGCCGGCGCCTGGGAGGGCGAATGGCGCAGCCACGTCAACGGTCATCACGGCCGCCTGCGCGCAGTCGTCTCGCCGCCCAAGAACTCCGCGGGCGACCACGACTTCCATTATCACGCAACCTGGGCGAAAATCCTCAGCGGCAGCTACCGCGCCGGCCACCGAATCACCTCCTCAAAGCATGGCCTGAGCCTGGAAGGCCAGCACCGCATGCCCGATTGGGCCGGTGGTCTGTACCGCTACGAAGGCCGCATCCACGGCGATCATTTCGAGGCCTGCTACAGCAGCGGCAAGGACCGCGGCGTCTTCACGATGAAGCGCATGGGGTCGCAGTGAGCCGGCTCAGCGGCCGTGCCAGCCATGCAGATAGCCGTCGCGAAAGCTCACCTCGGTGCGTGCCGTGTACCGGCTGCGGTAGCGGCGGTAGTCGCTCGATAAACCACGGCGGCGGTCGAGCTGGCCGAGGCTGACACCGCTGCGCCAAACTGCGTCATTGTAGACGGGCTGAGTCGGCCGCGGCGGACGCCCCCCGTGCACGGAGGCGTAACCGTCGCGATAGCCGGCGACAAAGGTGTTCCAGTGCTTCGAACTGACCCGGTTGCGATGGCGGTCCGGGCGGGAGTCGAGGCCGGCGTAGCGGTCGGAGCGGCCAAAATCGTAACCGGTCTGGCGGACACCACCGGAGCTGTAGCCGGGCCAGTGCGGCGGAGCGTGGCCATGCCCGGGCGGCGGGTAGAGATGACCTGGCGGCCGAAACCCGGGACCGGGCGGCAGCGTTGCCATGTAACAGGAACTCAGGCCGAGGCTGGCGGCCAGACAGAGCAGTGGGATGCGGGCCTTCATGAGATTCATGGGTTGGACGGCACCCGCGCGACGCGCATTCACGCGGCTGGATGCGAGCTCAGATTTCGTCTTCGACGAGCTCAAGGTTCTTGCCACCGATCTTTTCCAAAAAGGAGCGGGTGCCCTCCTGGGAGAACTTCGGATCGCGCGCCTCGATGCAGACGAAGAAACCGTCATCGGAGAACTTGGCGAAGCGCTTGGAGACAAAGAGCGGATGGTTCAGGCGCGGCAGGCCGATCAGGCCGAGCAGGCCGAACAGGGTGGTGAAGGCGGAGAACAGGATGGTCAGCTCAAACATCACCGGGAAAAAGGCCGGCAGGGTCCAGATGTGGGTCGGCTTGGCCTGCACCACCGTGGGATAGGTTTCCGCGAAGGACTGCAGGAAACCGAGGCCGATGTCGGACCAGAAGGTGGTCTGGGTGAGGGTCTGCAGGACAAAGGCGATGCAGATGCCGGTGAGGCCGCCGAAGAAGACGAACCAGGGCAGTTTGGAGCGCTTGACGCCCATGGCGTGGTCCATGCCGTGGATCGGGAAGGGCGAGTGGACGTCCCAACGCTGGTAACCGGCGTCACGGACATGCTCGGCGGCGTGATAGAGATCCTTCACGCTGTCAAACTCGGCAAGGTAGCCGTGAACTCGTTTGAGGGTGGTGCTCACTGGAATGTCAGATTTCAGATTTCAGATTTCAGATCGCGGCGCGCTCAGGCGACGGCCTCACGAGGAACGTGGCGGTCGGGATAGCCCATGAGGTCCTCCTCCTGGACGGCGTCCTTGCCGTGGTCCTCATGATGCGGGTTCGACTGCGGCAGCACGCCCTTGACCTCGCCGATGGCGATGACCGGCAGGAAACGCAGGAACAGCAGGAACAGCATCATGAACAGGCCGAAGGTGCCGAGGAAGGTGTACTTGTCGACCCAGGTGGCCTCATAGACGCGCCAGGAACCCGGCACCAGGTGGCGCTCCAGGGTGGTGGCGATGATGACGTAGCGCTCAAACCACATGCCGGCGTTGACGCACATGCAGACGAACATGACGACCCAGAGGTTGTGGCGGAACGGGCGATACCAGAAGAGCTGCGGCGCAAAGACGTTGAAGCCGAACATGAAGTAGTAGGCCCAGGTCGACGGGCCATAGAGGCCGCGCAGCTGGAAGGTCTGCAGTTCCAGCTTGTTGGCGCTGTAGTAGGCCATGAAGAACTCCATGCAGTAGGCGTAGCCGACGATCGTGCCGGTGAGCAGGATGATCTTCGCCATGTTGTCGATGTGCTTCGGCGTGATCAGATCGCCGAGGCCGTAGATCTTTGACACCGGGATCATCAGGGTCAGCACCATGGCGAAACCGCCGAAGATGGCGCCCGCGACGAAGTAGGGCGGGAAGATGGTGGTGTGCCAGCCGGGCACAATGGACGTGGCGAAGTCGAAGGACACGACGGAGTGCACGGAGAGCACAAGCGGGGTCGAGAGGGCGGCCAGCAGCATGTAGGCCGTCTCATAGTGACTCCAGTGGCGGTTGGCGCCGCGCCAGCCGAGGGCGAAGATGCCGTAGAGCACCTTCTTCAGGCCGGGCTTGCAGCGGTCGCGCAGGGTGGCGAGGTCGGGGATGAGGCCGATGTACCAGAAGATGACCGAGACGGTGAAGTAGGTCGACACCGCGAAGACGTCCCAGAGCAGGGGCGACTTGAAGTTCTGCCAGATGGCGTTGGCGTTCGGGATCGGGGCGAGAAACCAGACCATCCAGACGCGGCCGACGTGGAAGGCCGGGAACAGGCCGGCGCACATGACGGCGAACAGCGTCATCGCCTCGGCAGCGCGGTTGACCGACGTGCGCCACTTCTGGCGGGTCAGGAACAGAATCGCCGAAATGAGGGTGCCGGCGTGGCCGATGCCGATCCAGAACACGAAGTTGGTGATGTCCCAGGCCCAGGCAACCGGCTGCTTCTGGCCCCAGACGCCGACCCCGGTGGAGATCAGGTAGGCGAAGCAGAACACCGTCAGGCCGGTGAGCAGCACCGAGGGCACGAACAGCAGCCACCAGAGGGCGGGCTGCTTGTTCTCCACGATGCCGCAGATGCGGTTGGTGATCCAGGAGTAGGAGCGGTTGTTGAGCACCAGCGGCTCACGGTCCAGAATGCGCGGGGCACCGGTGTGAGGAGCGGCGGCGGGGTGATCGGTGGCGGCTGCTTTCGACATGTCAGCGGGGGAGGGAAAAAGGCCTGTTAGATCTGATGTGCGCTCCAGGCGGCGATGTTCTCGGCGCCGGGCATCGCCGGATTCGGATTGCGCAGGCGCGCCAGGTAGCTGGTGCGCGGCTGCGTGCCGATGTACTTGAGCAGGGTGTAGTTGCGCGGCGAGGCCTTGGCCTTGTTGACCGCCGACTTGTCATCGGCGAGGTCGCCGAAAACGATGGCCTCGGCCGGGCAGGCGGCCTGGCAGGCGACCTTGATGGTGTCGGTCGGCACGCGGAAGTCCTTGGAGTCGCGCTGCTTCTGCTTCTGCAGGATCTTGGCGGCCTCGAGGCGCTGCACGCAGTAGGTGCACTTCTCGATGACGCCGCGCATGCGCACGGTGACGTTCGGATTCTTCTGCAACTGCACGGACTCGCGCACGCCGGTCTTGTCCTTGGAGGAAAGCGGGCCGAGGTAGAGCTCGTCGAGCGGACGCTTGTTGTAGTCGAACCAGTTGAAGCGGCGCGCCGTGTAGGGGCAGTTGTTCGCGCAGTAGCGGGTGCCGATGCAGCGGTTGTAGGCCATGGCGTTGAGGCCGTCGTCGGTGTGGACGGTGGCGTTGACCGGGCAGACGGTTTCGCACGGGGCGGACTCGCACTGCTGGCAGGCCACCGGCTGCTGGACCATCTCGGCGTTCTCGAGCTGCTCGACGGTCGGCTCGATCATGACGTCGTCGCGCTTGGCGTTCTGCTCGCCCCAGGTGGCGCTGGCGAAGTAGCGGTCCATGCGGATCCACTGCATGAGGCGGCCCTTGCGCACCTGGTCCTTGCCGACGACCGGGATGTTGTTTTCGCTCTGGCAGGCGATGACGCAGGCGGTGCAGCCGATGCACTTGCTGAGATCGATCGTCATGCCCCACTGGTGCTTCGTCTCGTAGTCGAAGCCCTCGGGGTTGGTTTCGGACTTGCGGCCGAGCTGACCCTTGTAGAACGAAATGTTCTGCGGGATGTGACTGTCCATGCCCGACTTCTCGACAAAATCGGGGGTTTTGGTGAAGGTTTCCAGAGTCGCCTCGCGATAGAGGGCGCGGCCCTCCATGCTGTTGTGCTCCTGGGTAACGGCCAGTTCGTAGAACTCACCGGTGACCTCGACCTTGGCGCCGGTCAGGACAAAGGCGTCGGCGGCCTGGCGCAGCGGGTAGACATTGAAGCCGCGGCCCTTGTTGTTCGCGTCGGAGCCGACAAAACCCAGGCCCTTCTCACCGTAACCGAGAGGCAGGGTGATCGAGTGGGAAACGTGGCCGGGGGCTTCGATGGCGGGCAGTTTGATTTCCGCGCCACCAACGCTGATTTTGATCATCTGGCCTTCCTTGAGATTGAGGGCACGGAAGGTGGCCGAGCCGATCCAGGCGGCGTTGTCCCAGCTCAGCTTCGTGACCGGGTCCGGAGCTTCCTGCAGCCAGGCATTGCTGATGTAGCGTCCATCCTGAACGCCGGCATCCGGCACCAGCACGACCTCCAACGCCTCGGCGCTCGGTGCTTCGGCAGGCTTGGCCTTGGCGACCAGGGCGGCGGCAGCGGCGACATTGACCTCGGCCGCGGCCTTCGGATACGCCGAACCCTTGAGGAAACCGTCGCGGAGGGTGTGATTCCACTTCTCCTCGTCGAGCTGCTTTGCCACCAGGGCAAAGGTGTCGCGCACGGCCTGATGGGCCGCGTCTTCCGGCGCAGGAGCGTCGGCGGCAGGCGTCACCGGACCCAGCGTCTTGCGACCCAGCAGGGCAAGCACAACCTCGATCGCGCTGGCACCGTCATAGAGCGGCTGGATCATCGGCTGGACAACCGAATAGGTGCCATCGGCGGCACGCACGTCACCCCAGGACTCCAGATAGTGGGCGGCCGGCAGATGCAGAGCGGCCTGGCGGGCCGTCGTGTTGGCCAGGTGACCGAGGTGCACGACCTGCACGCCCTTGTCTTCCACAGCGGCGGCGAGCGCGGCGGGGGCGTCAAAGAGCAGATTGGAGTGAGTCAGGGAGACGAGGGTCTTGACCGAACCAGAAGCAAGGGCGGCAGTCAATTCGGCGCTGCTGCCGAGCGGGGCTTCGCCGGCCGCCTGTCGCAGCTCAATGGTGCTGCCAAATGCACCAAGGGCCTGATTGATCGAAGCGACGAGGGCGTGGACTTCGGCACCGTAACGCGAACCGGCAAGCACGACAGCCTTGCCCTTGTGGTCGATGAGATCGCGGATCGCCGGAGCCAGCCACTCCTTGAGGGCGGCGGGGGCACTGTCAGCAAGAGCCTTGGCCGAGGTGTCGCCAAGGGCTTCAGCGATGACCGCTGCGGCAGCCGGGATCAGGCTGGCAGCGAGCGGTTTGCGGTGATCGGCCATGCCGCCGGTCACCGTGTAGCGGTTTTCCAGGGAGTACAGGCGGTTCATTTCGCCACCCGGCTTGTTTTTGGCGCGCTGCTTGGTGAAGTGCTTGATCGCCTCGCCGGCCACCGGATCGAGACCGAGGAAGTCGCAGTCGAGCGCGAGCACGCGCAGGGCCTTGCTGTAGCGGACAAAGGTCTTGGTGCCGGCGCCGAGGATGGCGGCCTGAGCGGCGTCGAGGCCTTCGCTGCCAATCGCTTCATAGCCAAACAGGCGCGCCTGCGGCAGGGCGGTTTTCAGTTCGCCGAGCAGGCGATGCAGGGTCGGGGAAGTGGTCTTGCCGACGGCAATGGCGAGGCTGGCACCGGCGTCCTTCTTGGCGGCTTCCACGAGAGCGGCCAGCGCCTTGTTGGCCTGCTCCCAGGTCGCCGTCTTGCCCTGAATGAGGGGCGACTGCGAACGCTGCGGATCGTACAGGTCAAGCACCGAGGCTTGGGCAAAGGCATCGAGGCCGCCGCTCAGTGGATGCAACGGATTGCCCTGCAGATGGGTCGGCCGACCCTCGTGGGTGACGGCGACCACCGGTGTCGCGCCGGTCGCGGTCGGCATGGCGGTCGCGTACAGCAGTGGCCGACCGGGCACGACCCACTCCACGTGATCGGTGTAAGGCAGGATGTTCGTTAGCGGCCGGCGGCAGGCGGCCAGGCCCATCAAGGCCGTCGAGGCGCCCATGAGCTTCAGGAAATCGCGGCGCGAGTTCTCGCGCTCGTCCTCGGTGAGGGTGTCGCCGGCGGGGAATTCGACACCAAGCTTGTCCAGAAACTCCGAGCGGCGCTCAAGTTCGGCGGTGCTGCGCCAGTAGCGCTTGCCGGTCTGAGGCTCTGCGGGGTGGTTCCAAATGCGTTTCATGAGGGCGGAAAGGGGTCGCAGGGGTTAGCGGTGGCAGGCGGTGCAGGACTCGGGCGGCTGCACCTGCCAGTGCTTCTTCAGCTGGCTGCCCACTTCGAGCTGGGTGACCTGCTTGCCGTAGGTGGCGGAAGCGAGCGAGAGGATGTCATCGAGGCCGGCAGCCTTGCCGCCGGGACGGATGGTACCGGCGATTTCATCGGCCTTCACGCCCTTGCCGAGCAGGCCCCCGTAGAAGGCCGCACGGTCGAGGTCGGCGGGCTGATAGTTCAGGTTGGTGATCTGATCGAGCGGACGCAGTTTCTGCTCGGGATTGCGGTGACAATCGAGGCACCAGCCCATCGAATGCGGTTCGGCATGCTTGACGACCTCCATCTCATTGACCTGACCATGGCAGGACTGGCAGGAAATGCCGCGGTTGAGGTGGGCGCTGTGGTTGAAATAGACGTAGTCGGGCGCCTTGTGCACCTTCACCCACGGGATCGGTTCACCGGTTTCCTGGGCCTTGCGCACCAGTTCCAGCTTGGGGCTGTCCGCCTTGATGTTGCCCTTGCCCGGACCGTGGCAGTTGAAGCAGGTCTGGTTGGTCGGCACGTTGGCATGGCCCGACTGCTCAACGAAGGAATGGCAGTAGCGGCAGTCCAGACCCAGTTGGCCGGCGTGGATCTCATGGGAAAACGGCACGGGTTGCGTCGGCTCATAGCCCACCCGCGTGTACTTGGGCGTGAAGTAGTAGGCCACGCCCACACTGACTCCGAAAGCAATGAATGCGACGCCAATGGCGAGCTTCAAAGGCAGCCAATTGGTCCAGCGCGGAAAGAAGTTACCCATAAGATGTCGGTTTCTGCGCTTGTGAAAAATTTCACAAGCGAGGGCCAGAATAAAAGTTTGGCCGGGCTTTGCAACCTTGGAAATAAAATTTTTGAACGCCAGGTCAGCCCGACAAAAACCCGGCCTAGCGTTCCAGCCAAATCCGCCCGCTGCGGAAGTCGAAGGTGACCCGGTAATCGCGCAAAAAGTAGCTGCCGACCCGCGGCGGACCGGGCGAGATGTCGACCGGCGCATTGCGCCAGGTTTCCCCGAACAGGCTGAGGTCGGCCAGGCGCACGGTGCGCAGGCCGGCACGATCGGAAGTCATCGTGCCCCCCACCGACAGCAGGATCAGGCCCTCCACTGGCTGGCCCTGATCGGCCACACCCAGTTGTTCGGCCACCTCGCGGCTGATTTCGACGCCGTTGAACGAGCCGGTGTCGACCACCGCCTGCCAGCGCTGGTCACCGGAGCCAAGGGTGATGAACGGCGCCCCCTGACGCACCGTGAAGGGCGCCCAGGCGACGTGGCGGCCGGGCTGCGGCTGAAACCGAGCGGTGAAGGCGAATTCGACCGTGCGCTTCGGAAAATCGAGGGTGACCTGACTGCAGTGCCGGCGCAGCAGGTCGAAACCGAGCAGGTTGTGGCGGAAGCTGGCACCCGTCAGGCCGATGCGATTCTCGTGCAGGCGCACCAGGCAGGGGAAGCCCTCGGTGGTCCAGCCGCCGAGTCGCAGGCTTCGCACCAGACCGATGCGCGCCTGCTCGACACCGATGACCCCCTGCATGGGCACGCTGCCCTCCTCGGCGGCGAGCAGACGCACGTCGGTGCGGGCGGCGGTGGCGGCATGCAGCAGAGAGGCTGAGGCACCGGAGTCGAGGATGAGCGGCACGTTAGCAACCCCATTGATCTCGGCCTCGAGGACCGGCACGGCGTCGTCCTCCATTCGGAAGGGCAGCACGATGCGGTTGTCCGCCGCGACCGAACGACCGCTCAAAGCCGCCTCAAAGTCGGCTCGCCCCAGCGCCTGCCGCTCGAGCTGCCGGCGCAGTTTGGCCGACACGGGTCCGTGGCCGGCCCACGGGGAGCAGGCGGCGGTCAGCAGCAGGCAGAGCAGCAGGAGCAGGCGCATGGGTTGCCGCCTCTAGCAAACGCCGCCGGCTCCCGCAAACGAATCCGGTCACCGTGGCTGCCGCAGGTAGGCAATGAGGTCGGCCAGCGACTGCGGAGTCAGCACCGCCTCCAGGCCGTCGGGCATGAGCGAGGCGCCGGTGCTCTTGAGGCTGGCAATCTCGCTGCGCAAAACGGACTTCGTCAGATTGCCGGCCAGCTTGAAGGTCAGGCTGGCACTGGTCTCGGTGGCAATGACCCCGTAGATCTGCTCGCCGTTGTTCAGCGTGCAGTGATAGGCCATGAAGCCGGGCTCGATGATGGCACTGGGATCGAGGATGGAATTGAACAGCTTTTCCGCGTCGTGCTGGGCGACACTGCGCAGGTCGGGCCCGAGCTCGAGGCCGACGCCATCGAGCTTGTGGCAGCTCATGCAGGCCTGGGCGAAGACGACCTTGCCGCGCGCCGCATCGCCGGTGAGCTGCAGCGCCGGCCGGAACTTTTCCAGCACCGCCGCGCGCATGGCACTGCCCTGGAAGGCCAATGCCGCCGCCTGCGCCACCGGCTTCTTCGGATGCTGCGCCAGCCGCGCCCGTGTGGCGGCATCGCAGGCCTTCGCCTCCGGCCGCTTCAGCAGCGCCAGGGTCCAGGCCTCATCGGCCAGCAGGGTCTCCAGGATCTGCGCGCGCAGGGCCGGCGTGCGTCCGTCCCAACCCGCCAGCAAAAAGGTCTCTGCGCCTGCGGGTCGCAAACGCGCGATCAGGCGCAGCAGTTCCGGGTCACCCGTCTTCGCCCACAGCGCCGGCAGCAGGCGCTTCACCGGCTCGCGATGGCCGCGATCCGCCGCCAGCAGGGCCAGGTCGGACGCCGGTGGCGCCGCCTCGGCCGAGGCCACCGCCGCAGCCGCCTGTTCCAGCCGCGCGCTCAGGCGGTCGAGCGCCGTCCGCGCCGACGCATCGCTGACCTGCGCGGTGAACTCCGCCAGGGAGAGCCGGTTTTCATCGAGTGCGGCGAGCAGTTCCTCCATGTGCACGCGAGCCTCCACCTGCGCGACCAGTGCCGCCACGGCCTTGTCATTCCGGGTCGCCAACGTGCAGCGAAACAACTGACCGATGACCCGGTTGTTTTCGGGTTCACCCCCTTCCGGAAACTGGGCGCAAACCCGCTCCAGATGCGGCAGCACCGAACTCATGGCCGCGCCCTGCAGGGGTGAACCCGCAGGGGCTGCGT
Source organism: Prosthecobacter sp. (assembly GCA_036846165.1). Lineage (GTDB taxonomy): Bacteria > Verrucomicrobiota > Verrucomicrobiia > Verrucomicrobiales > Verrucomicrobiaceae > Prosthecobacter. Next base: position 83,406 of record DAIUCN010000001.1, on the reverse strand, counting down.
CGAGCAACTCCGCCAGCAAGTCGCCCGCCCAGGGCATGTCGAAATCTCCCAGCGTGCAGGCGAGTTGCAGCCGCACCTTGTCATCCGCATCGTTCGCACACACAGCCAGAACCTTCTGCAAGTCAGTCTCCAGGTCGACTGGCCACTTCAGCCGGGCCGCCATCTGCAGCGCCTGCTCACGTACACGCGGTGATGGGGCAGCCAGCAGTTCCAGGCATTCGCCGGCACGGGCGGCACCCAGCAAAAGACGCGTCCAGGCGAGCTGGGCCTGGGCCTCGGGCGTCGCCGGGTGCGTCGGTGGCGGCACGCGCCCCTCCCACAGCGCCCGCATCTGCGCCTTGTCGCGCAGCCAGCCGTTGGCGCTGGCCAAAGTGGCTTCGGCCGAATCCTTCGCCCCAGATCGAGCTGAAGCTCGAACCACTTTCCAAATCCTCCCCTTGTCGTCCCCTTCCCTGTAGTGTGGCAGCAGCTCATCCCGGCCCTGCTGTGGCAACCACTGCGGGTGCTCAATCATGTAGCGGTACATGTCGGCCACCCACAGCGCGCCGTCGGGGCCGGTGCGCACCATGACCGGCCGGCACCAGCGGTCCTCGCTGGCAAGGAAGTCCGTCTTCGACTCGGCAGGATCGCGCGCGGCCTTGAAAGTGACGCCATCGTCCTCGAGCACGATGTGCTGCACGACGTTGTGAAAGGGCTCGCAGCTGAACGCATGCGTCTTGGCATCCGCAAACAGCACGCGATCGCGATAGATCTCGATCCCGCACGCACTGGTGAACCGCCCAGCCTGATCAAAGCTGTGAAAGCGCTTCTCCATGCTGCTGGCCGGATACACCGGCGGATTGCGCGGGAAAAGTTGATGCAGCGGATCCGGTGGGATGACGTGCGGGTTGCGGCGCAGGTCGTGATCCTGCAGGACGTAGTGCCAGAGCGGGAAACTGTTCTGCACGCCGAACCAGTGCCCCCAGTCATCGCGGGCACGGCCGAACTGCGAGGGGCCGGTCTGTGGGTCAAATTCGCCGGTGTCCGGTTTGAAGCGGAAATCGCGGCTGCCGAGGTCGATCTTCTCGCCGGTGAGCTTGCACTCGATTTGCGTGCCTTTGTTGTAGCCGCCGTGATGCGCGCCCGCGGCGCAATACACCCAGCCGTCCATGCCCCAGCGCAGGCCGTTCACGCGGAGCTGCTGATTGCCGGTGCTGAAGCCGGTGTAGAGCAGCTTCTTCGTGCCATCCGGCGAAATGAAAAAGATGTCCGGCGCGGCGGTGACGATGACGCCTTCACGCCAGGTCAAGATGCCGGTGGGATAGCTCAAGTCGCTGACGATGACGTGGCGCTTGTCGTAGCGGCCGTCGTGGTCCGTGTCCTCCAGCCGCACGACACGTCCGCCGGCCTTGCCATTGCCATCCATGCCGAGCGGGTAGTCCGCCATCTCGATGACCCACAGGCGGCCCTGCTCATCCCAATCAAACGCGACCGGATCCAGCACCACCGGCTCCGCCGCGACGAGTTCGATGCGGTAACCGTCGCGCACATGCCACTTCTTCGCGGATTCTTCGGGGGAGAGGGGCTGAGAGGCCAGTTCGACCTTCGGCGCGGGCGCAGGTATGGCGGGTTTTCCCAAACCGGCGACCTCCACCTTTTCAAACGCACCTTCCAGCGGCGCGAAGTCATCGCAGCGCTTGCCGAAGAACAATTCCTTCGCGTCGGGCGCGGTGACGGGCAGTTCGGCGTCGATCTCCACCTTGCCGTTGAGCGTGACCTTCACGCGTGAGCCGATTCGCTCCAGCTTCACGTCATTCCATGTGCCCGGCTCGATGACCGTGGTGCCGCGCACGATTTGCGAGGCCGCGTTGCCATTGAAGACGAACAACCGGCCCGGCGACGAGTCCTTGTAGCTCCCGCCGATGCCGAGGTGATCGCCCGGTGCTTGAGGATCGCCCTTTGGCCCGCGTGAGATGAGGTAGGCGGTCACGGCGCTGACGTTGTTGGCCTTCGTGTTCATGAAGCGCATCGACGCGGACCAGTTTTCATGCGCCTTCAGCAAGGCCGAGCTCTGCACCTGCGCCCGCTTCTTCCGCTCCGCCCGCGAAACGGCCCGCTTCGCATTCTCCTCGCCCACTTTCGAGATGTTCCAAAGCTTCGCGATGAGCGAAGGCTCGATGACGCGATCCCAGATCGTGATCTCGTCGAGCCGGCCTTCGAGTCCCTGGCCGAAAAGCACTTCGTTGGCCGCCTTCCCGGCCTTTCCGGTCAAAACGGGTTTTTCGGAGCCATCGAGATGCACGCGCACGTTTTCGCCATCGCGAATGAGCACGGCGAAATGCCAGTCATCGGCGAAGAAAGTGGTTTCGGCTTCAGCCGAATCCGATCCTTCGGCAGAAGCCGAAGCCACTTTATCTCCCCATTCGAGCTTCACCGTGTGATCCGGGAACTGATGCGCCTTCAAGCTGACGCCCAGCGCGTTGATCAACTCGCCCGTGCGATCACTCGCGCCGCTTTCGTGGCCGAGCCAGAACCAGAGGGCGATGGAGGAATGCTTTTGAGCTTCTAGAGAAGAGGGATGAGTTCGGCTTGGAGGAAGCTGAAGACGCCTTAACACAGTCCAATTCGACAATAGCCAACCTCCGGCCATTTGGAGCGACCTGTTGATAACACCCTGTTTCGAAAATGCGGAAGCACGAAGTCTGCTTTCATCTCCATAGCCAAGCCCTGCTCCAACGCCCGGCAACGCGCGAGCGCAACGATTCATCTCAGAAAGGTAAATGTGATAACCGTCCACAGGATACTGCTGAATGCTTTCTTGAAGCTCATTGCACTCAAAAAAAGCCAGAGGTTTCGATTTCCATACTTCCATGGAATAAGGACCATCTTGTTGATCTTTGTTTTCTTTGTGGTGGGAGAAACCACGGGTCATATCCGCTAAATATTTGACCATTTCATGCTCTGCTAGTTCCTCCAAACCCGCCGTTCGTGCAGGCCAAGTCGTGTAGCCACCAAGCTTGTGCTGCTCCAGTGGCGGGATGTAGCCTTCGGCTCCATTCGCGAGCTCAATATTGAAGTGCATCTCGAACGGCGATTTCGCCCTCAACTTCAACCCCGTGATCGCATACACCTCGTTCGGCAGCGTCGCGATACTCAGATCGCCGATGCGGATGGCTTGCAGCTTCACGCTCGTCTTTTGGCGCTCATGCAGGATCAACGCTTCTCTCGCATAGACTTCCTCTTTGCTCTTCGGCACGTCGTTTTCGATTTTCGCGGCGATGGGGCGGGCCCAGGCGAGGCGTTTTTCGTCGGGGACGCGGTAGTTGAGCTCGAGTGTCTTCTCGACCATGCCGAGCGGGGCGTGATCGACATGCTTCACGGTTTGCAGAGCTTTGATGGCGCTGTCGGCGACCTCGGAGGCGTAGGTGTCGATGGTGATCGTCTTTTTCTCCGCGCCGTAGTCCATCCACATCTGGTCGCCGCTGGTGCCCTGGCTCATGGCGCAGACGAAGGGGCCGTTGCCCTCGCCCTGCTGGCCCATTTTGGCGGCGAGGTGCTTGCAGAAGAGGCCGAAGTAGTCGGCGGAGACCGGTGCGGTGCCAAAGTAGTGCTGCGAGTAGTTCGCGAGGACGCCGAGCGGTTTGCCATCGGGCGTTTGCAGCGCGATGACGCTGAGCTGCGGGTCCACCGGGCCACTGGGGCCGACGACGTCCTTGCTGAGGTAGCCGGGGTGCATGTTCGCACGGCCCGTGGGCTGGCCGAAGGGATCGACGACCTCCTTGCCCGGCAGGCGAATCCAGCGGCGGTTGTGCGTGTGCTCCCAGTCGTCGTAGCTGCCCCAGCCGATGCGGGCCGGTTGCAGCGCCTTGTCCGCCGCCACGATGGCCTCGGCGATCTTCGGCGTGAGAAACTTCGCATACTCGGTGTCCTTCCTCGTGCCCAAACAGCCCATCGCCGCCGGAGCGGAATGCGTGTGCGTGGCGCTGACCATCATGCGCTCCACCGGGATGCCGCACTGCTTGGAGGCGAGCGCCTTGGCCTCGTCGATGAGCGACTGCTCCATCATGCAGGTGTCGACGATGGCAAAGGCGATCTTCATCTGCCCATCATCAAGCACGAAACTGCGCACAAACAGGCGGTCGGCCAACCGCTCGCCGCGGCCCTCCAAAAAACCGCCGGCAATGATGCGCGGGAAGGTCCGGGGCGAGACATCGACGGCGGCGACGCCGGCATGGAAGACGGGCTGTGCGACGGCTGTGACCGCAGACAGCAGAAGGGCGAGCAGGAGTCGCATGGTGGGAAGGGCACGCCGGTCGAGCCCAACCTCTTTCAGCATCCCCCGTGAAGGAAATCCCACGCGTGGAACGTGTTCATTCATCCCCCATGTCCGTGTTCGCCAGTCATCCCATCCTTCGCCTCTTCGCCTCGCCCCAGCATCTCTGGCGGACGGTGTCGCTCGGGTTGAAGAGCATCTGGCTCAACAAGCTGCGCTCCTTCCTGACCGCCCTCGGCGTCATCTTCGGGGTTGCCTCGGTGGTGGCCATGCTCGCGATCGGCGAGGGGGCCAGCCACGAGGCGCAGGAGCAGATCCGCAAGCTCGGCAGTCAGAACATCATTCTGGAGAGCGTCAAACCCCCGGACGGCCAGGGGTCAACCGCCGGCGAAAGCCGCAGCATGATCATCGAGTACGGCCTGACCACCCGTGACATCCAGCAAATCCGCCAGACCGTTCCCGGCATCAGTGTCGTCGTACCGAGCCGCATCCTGAGCGAAAACATCTGGAACCTCGACCGCAGCGTCGATGGGCAGATCATGGGCGTGCTGCCCATTTACCCCGAAATGCGCAATCGCCGCGTCGTTCAGGGCCGCTTTTTCACCGACCTTGAGCTCAATGAAAAACTGCCAGTCTGCGTGCTTAACCAGACCGCGGCAGCAAGGCTCTTTCCGCTCTCCACCCCCACCGGCAAGTCAGTGCGGGTCAAGGGCTACTACTACAAGATCGTCGGCATCCTTGAGGACGAGGGACAGCGAGTCGGTACCGACGGCGGCCGCTCGAACACTGGCGGGGCCCAGTTGATGATCCCCTACTCAACACTGATGGACCAGTATGGCGAGACCTTCTTCCGTTTCCGCAGCGGCAGCTTTGAGGCGGAAAAGGTCGAGTTCCACGAGGCGGTCATCCGCGTCCATGATGTCGGCGAGGTCGAAAGCCGTGCCAACGCCATCCGTCACCTGCTCGCCAAAAACCACAAGAAGGAGGACTGGCGCATCATCGTGCCGGTGGAACTGCTGCGCCAGGCCGAACGCACCAAGCAGATCTTCAGCATCGTGCTCGGCAGCATCGCCGCGATTTCGCTCGTGGTCGGCGGCATCGGCATCATGAACATCATGCTCGCCAGCGTCACCGAGCGCACCCGCGAGATCGGCATCCGCCGCGCCATGGGCGCACGCCAGGCCGACATCGTCCTGCAGTTCCTGGTCGAAACCGTTCTGCTTTCCGGGGCCGGCGGCATCATCGGCGTCATCCTCGGCGTGTCCATACCGGTCGCCGTCGAGCACTTTGCCGGCGTCACCACCGTGGTGAAAGTCTGGTCCCCGGCCCTTGCCTTCCTGATCTCGGTCATCACCGGCATTGCCTTCGGCATCTACCCGGCCCGCCGGGCGGCGCGCATGAATCCGGTCGAAGCCCTGCGCCACGAGTAGGCCGGCTCAGGCGTCAGGCCAGGCCAGCTCCAGGCCGTCATGGGCGATCTTCACCCCGGGCGGCAGCAGCAGCTGGTCGCGCGCGTGCAGCACCTCGCACTGCAAATGCGTGAACCAGGTCTGGCGCGGTCGCAGACGCGCCTGCACGGCCAGGGCCTCGTCAAAATTCATGTGCGTCGGATGCTCGGTGTGGCGCAGGGCGTCGACAATGAGCGTGTCCACGCCCTCCAGCTCGGCCCAGGTTTCCGGCAGCAGTTCCTTGGCATCGGGCAAGTAGGCGCAGAGCTTGCGACTGCCGCGGCTGAACAGGTAACCGATCGTCTCGACCTTGCCGTGCCTCACCGGCAGCGGCGTCACCAGCGTCTGACCGAGATGAAAGGGGCCGTGCACCGGCTTGGGAAAGGGCTTCAGGTAGCCGCGGTAGCGGTTCTCGCCGTTGAAGGCGTAGTCAAACATGCGCTCGAGCACCGCCAGGCAGGACGGCAGCGCATATACGGGTAAAAAAACCTCAGCCGGGATGGTGAACCGCCGCAATTCATCAAAGCCGGTGACGTGATCCATGTGCGGATGCGTGAACAGGGCGGCATCGAGATGGCGAATGCCGGCGCGCAGGCACTGCGTGCGGAAGTCCGGCCCGGTGTCGACCACCCAGGCCAGCTCCGGCGTGCGCAGCCAGACCGAAGACCGCAGACGCTGGTCGCGCGGATCGACACTGTGGCAGGTCTCGCAGTCGCAGCCGATCATCGGGATGCCGACCGAGGTGCCGGTGCCGAGGAAGGTAAGCTGGAGGCCGGTCATGGTGCGCAGGTGCCTACCTGCTACCACAAAGCCGTGCGCCGACAAGCGCGGGCGCTGGCGCGAGCCGGATTTGCGGCTATGAAAGACGGGTGACGGAATCCTGGCTCCAGCGCTTCGGTGGCATCGCGCGCCTCTACGGCCGCGACGCCCTGCCGCGCCTGCACGCCGCCCATGTCGCCGTCATCGGCACCGGCGGTGTCGGTTCTTGGACGGTCGAAGCCCTCGCCCGCAGCGGCGTTGGTGCCCTGACTCTGATCGACATGGACGACGTCTGCATCACCAACACGAACCGCCAGCTGCCCGCGCTCGCCGCCACGATCGGCCGCCCCAAGGTCGACGTGCTCGCCGAGCGCGTGCTCGCCATCAACCCGGAATGCCGCGTCCGTGCCGTGACCGAGTTCCTGCTCGCCGGCAACGCCGGGCGGCTGCTGACTGCCGGCCTCACGGCCGTGGTCGACGCCGTCGATGCCACCGCCGCCAAGTCACTCATCATCGCCCGCTGCCGCGCCCTTGGCCTGCCGGTGGTGGTCTCCGGTTCCGCCGGCGGCCGCCGCGACCCCACGCGAATCCGCACCGCCGATCTTGGCGAGGCCGGTGCCGACCCCCTGCTCCAGCAGGTGCGCCGCAGCCTGCGCGCCGACCACGGCTTTCCGAAAAGCCCCGATGGCCGGCCCATGCACTGGAACGTTCCCTGCGTGTTCTCCAGCGAAAGGGCGGTCTATCCGCAGACCGACGGCTCCTGCTCGACCGAACGCGCCGGCGACGCCGGACTTCGCCTCGACTGCGCCTCCGGCTTTGGTGCCGCGACCCATGTCACCGGCGCCTTCGGCTTCGCGCTTGCGGCGGAGGTGATCCGCCTGCTGACGACGACTCGCCATGACGGATAAGCGAGCGGACTAACCATTTTTGCTGCAACTTGACCGGGTTGCTTGAACACCGATCAGGGTGGCAGACCAGCAGGGCGCGCGCCATCGCGAGGCTTCTTTGGCGGCGCTTCCGTCACATGGCAAACCTGTCAGAATAAGTCCGGTGAAAGCCAGGGGAGGATCGACTTAGAAAGTCGCGTGCGCCACACGGCGCCGACACCACCCCACCGCCTCCCATGAAACACCATCCCTGCCTCAAGACCGCCATCGCCGCGGCCCTGCTCACCACCCCCGTGGCGCAAGCCGGAACCGACATCTGGTTCACACCGCTGACCCAGTCCGCCCCGATCGTCGCCCCCAACTCGCTGCCAGAACTCAGCGCTCCCTGGACGGCGCCGGAAGGCATCCGCCAGAACAACTGGGTCAGCCTGCGCGAGGTCGAAGATCCCGTGCTCAGCCCGGGCCAGTCGATCGTCCGCGTGCCTGGTCAGGGCACCAGCGCCTCGATGTTCGACATGCTCGCCTGGCACCCGGCCGGCGCCCACCTGTTCATCCCGCATGAGACGCCGATCGGCGCTGGCGTCACACGTTATGACATCGCCGCCAACAAGGCGGAAATCCTCATGGCCGGCGACCAGCAGGGCGCGGTTGGCAATTGGAACAACGACTTCGGCGCCTTCGATCCCTGCCGCTGGACGCCGAACGGCACCCTCTTCCTTGGCGAGGAATGGGCAGGTCTCGGCCGCCTGGTCGAAATTCTCAATCCGATGGCTCCCGCCAACGAGATTCAGTACCGCGTTCTGGACAGCATCGCCAACGTCTCGCACGAGGGCATCAACTTCAGCAATCGCTACCGCAACACGATCTACTTCATCGACGAGAACAACTCCGGCTCGATCTACAAGTTCGTCATGAAGAAGACCGGTGACTACACCGTCGGCCAGACCTTTGTGCTCAGCGTCGATGCCTTCGCCTCGACCGGTGGGATCGCTTCCCAGAACTGGAACAGCACGGCCAACCAGGCTGCCACCCGCGAGGGTGCGGCCACCTGGATCCCGCTGACCAATGCCGTCGGCGTGCCGCTGGACGGCATTCCCAACCCCTTCCAAGACGGCCCGGTCAGCAGCGCCAGCCTCGGCGGCCGCGCCGCGGCCGATGCCGCCGGTGGCACGCCGTTCGGGCGGCCTGAGGACGCCTGCGTCAGCCGACTCGCCAATGGCAACGAGGTGCTCTACGTCGCCATCACTTCGGAAAACCGGGTGATCTCGATCGAAATTCTCAGCGCCGGCAACAGCAAGACCAACGGCAAGGCCTTCGTCCGCACCCTGGTCTCACGCAGCACGCCGAAAAACGTCGGCTACGATGGCACCACCGGTGAAATCGACGCTCCGGACAACCTCGCCCTCGATGCCGCCGGCAACATCTACGTCATCGAAGACTCGCCCAACGGCGGTTCCATCGGCGGCGACATCTGGTTCGCCCGCGACACCGACAACGACGGCGTGGCCGAGTCTTGCGACCACTTCCTCAGCCTGGGAGTCCCTGGCTCGGAAGCCACCGGCATGATCTTCAATCCGCGCATTCCGACCGAATTCATCGTCGCTGTTCAGCACCCGAACAGCACGGACCTCGCCAACGTGCCCAACGGCCTTGGCGACGCGGTCTGGTCCTTCGACCTCTCCGGCGTGCCCAACACGGAATTCGTCAAGGCGCTCAACCGCGGCCGCTTCCGCTTCATCACCAACCAGTAACTCCAACGGACATCGGCTGACGATCTCCACCCACGGAAGGGCGGCCCTGCCGGGGGCCGCCCTTCCCCACCTCTGGAACACCATGCATCCGTCCGTTACCGCCTCCCTCCGCACCGCCGCCCTGCTTACACCGTGGTTTTTGACTGCCACACTGACAGCGGCTGAGGCGCCCCCGCCCCACGAAGCCCTGCTGGAAGCCTTGCGTGCCTCCGACGCTGTGCTGCCACCCACCCCGAAGGGGCATCCCGCGACGGTCATGTACAATGCCGAAGCCGTCGTGCCCTCCCAGTGCTACACCCGCACCGAAGCACGCTCGAACCCCTGCTACGTCTGCCATCAGGACGCCATCGAGGGCCGCGAGAACGTCATGAACGATGCCGACCTCCAGCAGGCCTACAGCTTCAGCGACGTCGGCATGACCAACCACTGGCGCAACCTCTTCGAGGACCGCTCCGCGCGCGCCGCCCGCATCAGCGATGCCGAGATCCTCGCCTACATCGCCGGCGACAACTACTCGGAACTGCCCGGCCGCCTGCGCGAGGCCGGTTTCCAGGGTTATGTACCCGATTTGCAAAACCTTCAACTCGGCGCCGCCGCCTTTGACGAGCAGGGCTTCGCCCGCGACGGCAGCCACTGGGTTGCCTTCCACTACAAACCCCTGCCCAGCACCTTCTGGCCGACCAACGGCTCGACCGATGACATCCTGATCCGCCTGCCCGCGCCCTACCGCAGCGATGCCGGGGGCCGCCCCTCCCGCGAGGTGTACAAGGCGAATCTCGCCATCCTTGAAGCCCGCATCAAGGGCCTGAGGGAAATCGGCTGCCTGCCGGTCGACGAAGCCACCCTTGGCCGCGATCTCGACGGCGATGGCCGCTTCGGCACCGCCCGTCGCATCGTCGATCCCCAGTCATGGGCCGGTGCTGCGGAGGGACTGTACTTTGAAACCCATCTCTATCCCGAGGGCACCGAATTCCTGCACAGCGTCCGCTATGTCGGCATCGGCGCCGACGGCACCATCGGCGTCTCCGCCCGCCTCAAGGAGCTGCGCTACATGCGCAAGGTGAAGGCCTATTCAAAGCTGATGTATGCCCGCAAGTACCAGACCGAGGGACATGAGAAGGAGCTGGGCAACCTGCCTGGCTATGTGGACATCGGTCACCACGGCCTCGACAACGGCAATGGCTGGGCCGTGCAGGGCTTCATCGAAAACCGCCACGGCCGCCTGCGGGCCTTGACCTACGAGGAGAACTTCTCCTGCATGGGCTGCCACAACGCCGTCGGTTCGACAATCGACAAAACCTTTGGTTTCCCACGCAAGATCGACGGAGCCGAAGGCTGGGGCTACATTCAGCTGCGCGGCATGCCCGACGCGCCCAGCATGGGGGAGACGCGCGGCGAGATCGAGACCTACTTCGAGCGCGTTGCCGGCGGCAGTGAATTCCGCAACAACGACGAGATGGCCGCGCGTTGGTTCCGCCCCGATGGCACGCTCGACCCGGAGAAATTCGCCCGGGCGCGCGATGTCTACGACCTGATCACGCCCTCGCCGGAACGCGCGCTCGCCCTCAACAAGGCCTATCGCGTCATCGTCGAGGACCAGGATTTCATTTACGGCAAGGATGCCGTGTTGACGCCGCCGGCCAACGTGTACGACAAGATCGACAACGCCACCGCACCGACCCTGCCACCCGAACGCGTCTACCGCTACGACCTCCGTCTTGCCTGGCCCAAAACCGCACCCTGAGGCCTGAGCCCGCAGGCTGCTGTCACAACCCCGGCGGATGCCGGGCGACATAACCGGAGATCGGCCGACTCTTCGTCGACCAGCGCGGTCCCGTGCCCTCGCCATTGTAACCGGTGTCAAAGCGCATGCCGGCAACAATCAGGAAGCAGTGGTGGCCCTTGCGAGTGTACAGGGTGATGTGGCGCCCTTCCCCCTTGCTGCCGAACTGGCGCAGGCTGGTCGAAGTGCCGGGCCTGTTCAGCGCTCCCGCCGCCGCGAGGACGTAGGAGGCCGCCCCGGAGCAGTCGTAGCCGTTGTCGACAAAGCTGCGATGGCCACCGCCATACTTGTAGGGCAGCCCGGCGAGCCGGTTGCCGGCACTGATGGCCCGCATCACTTCCGGTGGCAGGCCCGCCGGGGGCACCGCCTTGCCATGGACCAGCACGGCCGTTTTGCCGGGACGATACACGTAGTTCCACATCTTCGGGCGACTCGCGCAGGCAGCGAGCAGCAGGACGGCCAGCAGCGCAAAGCTTGCCCGAATCACATTCATTAAGATAAATTAACAAAATTCATGCCCTTGGCAAGCCGCCATTGAGCCGTCGCGGTCTCGGGCTATGCTAAATGGTGCGCATTGCCGAACTGTTTTATTCCCTGCAGGGCGAGGGCGGCCTGATTGGCATGCCCTCGGTTTTTGTGCGCACCTCCGGCTGCAACCTGCGCTGCTCCTGGTGCGACACCCCCTATGCCTCCTGGAAGCCGGAGGGCACAGAGATGCGACCGGAGGACATCCTCGCCGCCGTGGGCCAACACCCGGCCCGCCACGTCGTCGTCACCGGCGGCGAGCCGATGCTGGCCAGAGACATTCACGGACTGCTGATCCTGCTGCGTGAGGCAGGCTTGCACGTGACCCTGGAAACCGCCGGCACGGTGGCTCCCGAGGGCGCTCCAGTCGATCTGGTCTCGCTCAGCCCCAAGCTGGCCAACTCCACCCCCAACGCCGAACGCGCCGGCGCGGCCTGGGTCGAGCGCCATGAGCGCACGCGTCTGCAGCCGAACGTGCTGCGCGAGTGGCTCGAACAGGCCGAAGACTACCAGCTGAAGTTTGTCATCGCCAACGCCGCCGACCTCGTGGAAATGCAGGCCGTGGTCGCCTCCATCGGCGTGCCGGTGCCGCCGGAAAAAATCCTGCTCATGCCCGAGGGTACCAGTGTCGAAACGATGCGCCGTCGTTACAATCTGCTGGTCGAGGCCTGTAAGACGCACGGCTGGCGCTTCAGTCCGCGCCTGCATCTGGAACTGTTCGGCAACCGCCGCGGCACCTGAGCAGGCCGCCGGCGAGACCGGTGCAGAGCACGCCCACCAGCAGCCAGGCAAGAGGCAATCCCGCCGCGCGCGGCACGACGATGACCGGGCCGGTCTCGCCCTCAATGAGCAGTCGCCACTGCGCCGGCTCGTCCCTGGCCGGTCGCCAAAGCAGGACGTCGTGCAGGTTGCCGCGCGGCACGGCGAAGGCCACTTGCTGCGCTGGTGGACGCCACTCCCAGACTGCGGTCAGCAGGCGGTGCGGCTCTGCCTCCACGGGCGGTGATTGGAATGACGGCGCCTCGGGATCCCAGCGGTCGCGCGTTTCCACCCGCACCGGCGCCAGCTCCACCAGCGATCGCAACCCCGCGTCCGTGTGCACCTGCAGGCTGCCGCGCACCGCCGCGACGGCGGCAGCTTCATCCGCGAGCAGCGGATTGCCCACCGGATCGGCGGTGATCTCGAGTCGCACGATCCCTTCTCGGGTCTCGACGCGGGCCAGCAAAAACTCGCAGCCATGGCCCAACGCAGGCAGGGGGCCCAGAACGGCGCCCCCTGCGAGAATCGTGATCTGGAGAAGGCGACGGATCATCCCTTGCGGTTCCAGCGCAGCACGCGGCCGAACACATTCCACTCGGTCTCCAGGATGTTGCCCTGGTTGTCGAAGGTGATGCCGTGCGGCGAGGTGACGGTGCCCTGGCGCCAGTCCTTGGGTTCGACCTTCGGCGTGTTGGTCTGGCCGGGCGTGTCGTTGGCACCGAGTTCGGCGACGAGCTTGCCGGCCTTGTCCCAGACGCTGACCCGGCCGGCGATCTCGGCCACGCACATGAGGTCGCCATGGAAGGAGGCGCTGCTCGGGCGGCGCAGGCCCTCGCTGGCGATGACCTGGATCAGGTTGCCGTCGAGGTCGAGGTGCAGCAGGCGGTTGTTGCCGCGGTCACAGGCGAGCACGCGCGCCGGCTCGAAGCGGCGGTCGATGAAGATCTTGTGGGTGTTGGCCAGCTTGAGCGGCTCCACCGGGCCACCAAAGACCTTCTTGAACTGGCCGGCGCGGTCGAAGACGAAAATCCAGCTCTGGCCGTAGCCGTCGACCACGTAGATGTCGCCATTCGGCGCAACGTCGCAGTTCGTCAGCGCCAGCCCTTTCGGGCCGGCCTTGCCGGCGGGAAAGGCGCGGGTCGGAATTTCCAGCACAACCGTGCCATCGAGCTTGGCCTTGATGACGCGCTTCTCGCCGAGCACGGCGGCAAAAAGAAACTCCTCGCCCTGATCCTCGCGGATGACGAAGCCGTGCAGGGTCGCCGGCAGCGGCAGCGCCTTGATGAACTTGCCGTCCGCTCCGTAGACCTGCACGCCGCCGTCCTTGGCGTCGGGGCCCTGGACGCTGACGTAAAAGTTGCCGGCACGGTCGCAGGCGATCTCACCGTGGCCGTTGCCGATCGTTTCCCGGCCGGGCGGCGGCTGGATGAAGTTCGGCACGAATTCATAGGCGACCTCGCCGGCGGCGGAACCGAGGGCGAGCAGGCTGAGCAGGAGGGAGCGAATCATAGGCAGGCCTACCCAAACGAAGCGCGAGGCCGGCATCAATCACCCAGGCATGGAGAATCCGGGACAGCTCACTTCTCCAGCGGCAGCAGCTCGATCTTGCGGAACCACACCGGCTGGCCCTCGGCCTGCAGGGCGATGTGACCGAAACCCAGCTTCAGCCCAGCGCCGGCGGCGGTCAGGTCGGCAGCCGGGGCAATGGTGCAGGCCGGATCGAGCACGGGCCGTTGGTAGCGCAGCACTTCGACCCCGTTGATGCGGTGGATGATCTCCTCGTGCCCGCGCACCTCCATCTCGGCACGCACCCACTCACTCGCGGGAAAGGTCGGCGAACTCGACTGGGCGATGTGTTTGGTGAACAACTGCCCCGCCCTCTCCACATGCGTGCCCGGCGTGCACAGGTTGCCCGTGGGGCGCGGACCCTTGCCTTCATCGGCGAGAAACTGCATCTCCAGGCTCGCCGGGAAACCCTGGTCGAAGCGCATGCTCTGCGGCGGCTGCGCGTGCAGCATGACGCCGCTGTTGAGGTTCACATACTTCGGAGCATCCGCCATGCGCGTGCCGGTGAAGCGATACTCCAGGCGCAGGCGGTAGTGCGAGTAGGCAAGGTTCGTGAAGAGGTGCCCGAACTGCTCATCAAAGGTCTCGTAACCGTCGTAGCTGACCTTGAGGATGCCATCCTCAACACGGAAGGTGTTGGCGAAGTTCTCGCCAAGCGGCCGCTTGGCGATTTTCACCGTCCAGCCGGTCAGGTCCCTGCCATTGAACAGCGGGAGCCACTGTTCCTCCTCGGCCGTCAACAAGGTGGCATGGGCGAAGCAAACGACCAGGGCAGTGCAGGCTGAGCGAATCATGCGACCAAGGTGTCGCGATCCCCAGATTTTCCAACCGGAAGATGCCGACCACCTTCGTCATTCCCAAGGCTCCGGCACGGCCCGGGCCACTCCCTGCCAGGGACGCAGCGCCGCCTCAAAGGTTTGCAGTGCCGCGCGGAAAGACTCCTCCGCCACCTGCTCGCGCCGGATCAGGGGTGGCCCGGAGCCGCGACCCTCGCCGCGCGCCATCTCGCGGCCGTCCTCCTCCAAACGCAGCCGGGTATCCGTGTTCACCGGCCCTTCCAGGATGCGGAACTCCAGCTCTCGATCGCCACGCCCCCGGTATACCGGCACCATGCCGGCCGCGCGCAGGCTGGCTTCGACTTCGCCCACATACTGTCGCTCCCGGGCCGACAACTCCGCCGGCATCCGCACCGTCGGTGGCGGCGGCGCGCCATCCCCGGCATAGGGACTCCGGCGGGTTTGAGCACACGCATTCAACAGCAGGGGAACAAGCAGCAGAAGCAGACAACGAGACATGGCAAAACAGTCGGGTTACGTCTGCAACCTGTCTCCGGTTTCCGCCTTCGGCAAGGCCGCGCGTCAGCGCCGGCATGCGCTTGCGACAGGCCGCATCACACTGCGCAACCTCGCTCTGGCGCAAGAAGCCGCGGCGCCTGCACGTGGCAACCTCCGCAAGCACGGCTCTCTGGAACCAAGAGCCCCACCAAACCCGGCAACTCCCTCCTTCTTCGCTGCCTCAGCGCGAGCGGAAGAGGTCGCTGGTCAGGCACTCGACGACGAGGGTACGCAGACCGCGGCCCTGCTGCTTCACCTTCTCGTGGATGCGGTCGATGGCAAACTCGTCGGCCGGTTCCATGAGGCGACCGGTGCTGTAGGCAAGCAACTGGCGGATGAGGTGGCGGGTAAACAGTTCCTCGCGGGTGCCGTGCAGGATGTCGCGGAAGCCGGCGAAGTCCCGGTAGGTCTCGCCCGAGGGAAATTCGCCGGTGGTGTCGATCTTCGGCGCCTCGCCCTTCTTCGGCTTCGGATAGGTGCTGCGCCAGCGGCCGACCGGATCAAAGGCCTCGAGACTGAAGCCGAGCGGGTCGATCTTGCGATGGCACTCGGCGCAGGCGCGGTCGGTGCTGTGCTTGGCGAGACGCTCACGGATGGTGGTGGTGCCGCTGACATCAGGCTCGATGGCGGGCACGACATCCGGCGGCGGCGGCGGCTCGACGCCGAGGATGTTCTCGCTGACCCAGACCCCGCGGGTGACGGGCGAGGTCTCGACGCCGTTGGCGCTGACGGTGAGCACGGCCGCCATGCCGAGCAGGCCACCGCGGCGCTTGTTGTCCTTGAGGCTGACCTTCTGAAAGCCGTCGGCCAGGCGCAGGGTCTTCTGCTCGGGCAGGTCGTACAGCTTGGCGAGCTTCTTGTCGATGAAGCTGTGCTCGGCATGCAGGAACTGGGTCACCGAGCCATTGGTCTTGAGCAGGTCGTGGAAGAACAGGCGCACCTCGGTCTTCATCGACGTTGGCAGATCCTCGGCGTAGTAGGCGCGGTTCACCTCGCGCGGGGGCGGCATGCCGCCGAGCTCACGCAGGTTGAGCCAGCTGTCGAGGAAACCGTGGATGAAACCGCTGACGCGTGTGTCGGCGAGCAGGCGGTCGATCTGCTTTTTCAGTTCGGCATCGCCCGTCAGTTTGCCCGACGCCGCAGAGGCGAACAGGGCCTCGTCGGGCGGCGCGGCCCAGAGCGCATAAGCCAGACGGGTGGCAAGGTCGTGGGACTTCAGGCGCTGGTCCTTCTCTTCGGTGATCTCGCTCAAGTACAAAAAGGAGGGCGAGCAAAGGACGAGCTTCACCGCGTCGAGCGCTGCCTGGCGTGGGCTGGACTTTTCGGCGAGCCGCTTCTCGTACAATGCGCGGATCGGTTCACGATCGGTCTCGATGAGCGGGCGACGGTAGGCTTTTGCCGCGAAGGCAAAAAGCTGATCGAGCGCGCGCTCCGGCTGGAAACCGTCCTTGCCGAAGACGGCGACTTCCTCGGCACCGCCGGCCGGCTCGACCACCGGGCCCTGGATGACAATCTCGCTGATGCGGATGTGCGGCAGCTTGCCTTCCTTGAGGATGTGGGCGCGGCCGACGCCGGAGGTGCCGATTGGGTTCTTGAACTCGTCCTTGTAGCGCTTGTTGATCGTCACCACCGAGGCGCGCGATTCATAGGGACCGTTCGGGAAAATGAAGCGCGGGGTCTGGCCGGCCTCGAGCCAGACGCGGAACTTCAGCCGGGCCGGTTCGTTGTCGGGCACGACGCTGCTGGCAAGCAGCGGCTCGATCGCCTGTGGATAGTGAATGTGCCCCTTGGTGACATCGCCGGGCACGACGCCGAGAATGAAGGGCTCGGAGAAGTCGATGCCGAAGATGGCAGGATCATAGTGGGTGTCGCGATGCAGGGCCGCCGCCTCGACCTCGATGTCGTACAGGCCGGAGACCGGCACGCCCTGCTTGAAGTCCTCGATGTGGCCGTAGCCGCCCTGGCGGGTGTCGGTGTTCGGCTGTTCGTAGAGATTGAGATAGCGATAGTTGAAGGCGCTCTTGTGCGAGCCCTGCAGTTCCTCATACTGGACAAAGTGACTGTTGAACCGCCAGGTCTGCGGCTCGGTGGCCGGCTTGCCCAGGCGGGTTTCGACGAGACGATTCGCGGCCTGGAAGTACTGGTCGACCAGGAAACCGGAAGTCACCAGCGACTGGCCAATCGTGTCGAGGTGGCGGGCGGTCTTTTCCTTGGGGAAATCGGCGGTCAGCCCGAGGGTGTCGACGCGGCGACCGAACAGGGTGGCGAGGGTGTTTTCGTACTCGCGGTTGGAGAGCCGGCGCAGGACCGTGCGCGACCCGGAACTCTGCAGCGAGGCCTGCGCGGCCGCGGTGCCGTCGCGCAGGGCGCGAATCACCGCGAGGCGTTCCTCATCCGAGGGCTGGTCGGACTTCTTCGGCGGCATCTCGCGCAGCGTCAGCTGATCGATGATGTCGCGCGCCTCGATCACCTCGGGCAGGGTCTTCAGCGGCAGTGAAAACTTGTCAAAGGCACGATCGCCCTTCTGCACGTCGGTGTCATGGCATTCCAGGCAATAGCGACCGAGGAACTGCTCCACGACCTTGGCCGGTGTCTCGGCGGCGTGGGTCGGGACAACCGCCGCGAGCAGCGTCCAGGTCAGGGCGACCGAACTCACGCCAAGGCGCCAGGGCGCGAAGCCCGAGTCCGACAACTGCCCTCTGAGTCCTTCGCGCCTTGGCGCCCTGGCGTGCGAAACAGACGTGGTCATGCAACTCACGCGAAACGCCCCGTGCTGCTGCCAAACGCCTCCGTCTCAACACCCATCTTCTGGGCGATGTCGACGAAGAGGTTGCAAAGCGGCACCTTGTGATTGACCTCGCGCGTGACTTCGCGGAACTCGCCATGCTTGTAGCCGCCGCCCGCGAGGAAGATCGGCAGGTCGGAGTTCTTGTGCGAATTGGCGTCGCCCATGCCGCTGCCAAACAGCACGGTGGTGGAGTCGAGCAGCGACCCCTCGCCGTCGTTCATCTGCGCGAGGCGGCCGACGAACTTGCTGTACTGCTCGATCTGATAGCGCTCAAGGGTGACCAGGTGGGCGATGGACTCGGCGTCATTGCCGTGGTGGGAGAGGCCGTGGTAATCCTTCTTGATGCCGAGGTGCTGCGGCAGGAAATCGCCGCCCACCTCCAGCGTGGCGATGCGGGTGCTGTCGGTCTGCAGGGCGAGCGCGATCAGCTCGTACATGAGCGGCAGGTCGTCGACCGCGTTGCGGTTGGCCGGCTTGTCGAAGGGCGCCGCCGGCTTCGGGTGGTGGGTCCAGCGCTGGCGCAGTTCGAGGCGCTTTTCGACGTCGCGCACCGAGGTGAAGTACTCGTCGAGCTTGTCCTTGTCCTCCTGATTGACCTGGCGGGAGAGGCGCTTCGCCTCCTCGCGCACCGAATCGAGGATGGAGGCCTGCACGCGGTTTTCCTGCTCGCGACGCACCCGCCGCTCCTCGGAGTCGCCAATGAAGAGTTTTTCAAACAGCTCGGCCGGGTTGGTGATCGGCGGCACGCGCACGCCGGACTTCGTCCAGGCGAGCTGGCAGCCGCCGTGGATGCCGCCCTCGGAACCGACGGTGAGCGAGGAGAACCGGGTCTGATGGCCGATCTCCTCGGCGAGGAACTGGTCGAGCGAGACATTGCCATCGGGGCGGTTCTGCGCCTCGGAGTTGAGCACGCCGGAGAGAAAGGAATGCACCGCAAAGTGGCCGCCCTTGACGCCGTGGTCGAGGCCGCGGAAAACGGTCAGCCGCTCGCGATTCTCCCACAGCGGCTCCAGCAGCGTCGTCTTTTCGTACGCGCGACCAGCGGTCGTCGGGAACAGCTGCTTGGTCTGGAAGCCGAGCAGGTTGCCGATCGCCACAAAGCGACGGGCGCCCATGCCGGCGCCCTTGGCCGCCTGCAGGGCGGCATTGCCGCCGACGGTCTTGGCGGTGAGCGAGGACAGGCCGGGCAAGGCCAGGGTGGCGCCCAGGGAACGAAGGAGAAAACGACGGCGGTTCATGTTCAGGAGAGGCAACGACGGGCCTGCAGGGCTTCTTGCAGGGCTTGGGGCGAGTGTGCCCAGCACGGCCCATGCCATGAGCCCCGGCCGGGCGCAAGGAAAACGCCGCGGCGTCAAGCCTGTCCAACCGCCCGCTCAACCGTCGACCGGTTGCGCCGGCGTCGGCAGCAGGAGCTGGTAAAACACCAGATCCAGCCAGCGACCGAACTTGAAGCCCGCCTGGCGCAGGCCACCGCCGTGGGTGAAGCCGAGTTTTTCATGCAGGGCGATGCTGCCGGCGTTCTGCGCGTCGATGACCCCGACCAGGCAGTGGCAGCCCTGCGCCTGCGCCGCTTCGATCAGGGCCGCGAGCAGCTGCCGGCCGACGCCGTGCCCACGCTGGCGGGAATCGACGTAGACCGAGTGCTCGACCGTGTACTTGTAGGCCGGGAAGGAGCGGAAGGGGCCGTAGGTGGCAAAACCGAGCAGGGTGCCGTCATCGTCCTCGGCCACGAGCAGCGGCAACCCGGCCGCGCGCTTCGCCGCGTGCCAAGCCGCCACGGTCTCCACCGAACGCGGCTGATACTCGTACAGGGCCGTCGTCTCGACGATGGCCTCGTTGAAGATGGTGCGGATCGCCTCCAGGTGGCGGGGATCGCAGTCGAGGATGCGCATGGGATCAGCCTACACCGCCGCCGCGCGCTGTCACGGGGGGTTGAGGGTCAAAATGTAGCCGACCACGTTGCGCATGGCCTGCTCGTCGTCGATGAACTTGGTCGCCATCTCGACCATCTTCGCGCCCTTTTCATCGCCCTTGGCGGCGCCGCGGTGCAGGTTCTTGAACTTCTTCAGCTGGGCCAGCAGGTACCAGCCCTGGCGACCCACCAGCGGCGGGCTGCCGAAGGCCATTTCCCCGGAGGCATTGTAGCGGTGGCACTCCATGCAGCGCTCGTAAAACAGCTCCTGGCCGGCGGTGATGTCGGCACCCTCGAGACCACGCTCCTTTGGCGGCACCAGCGGCAGCTGCTCGACGTGCTTCGCCAGCGCCACAACCTGCGGTTCCTTCAGCGCCTTGGCAATCGCCGCCATCATCGCCCCCTGCGGATCCACCGCCGTGTCGCCCCCGCGCCGGCCATCATGAAAATTCTTCAGCTGCGTGGTCACATACCAGGACGGCAGGGCCGCGATCGACGGCGTTTTCAGGTCCTCCCGGCCCTCGCCCCGGGCGCCGTGGCACTGGGCACAGACATTCTGGAACAGGGTCGCGCCCTCCTGGGCCGCGGCGGGCAGGCAGAGCAGAAGCAGAAAAAGCGGACGCAGCAGGTGCATGTCCAGCCAACGCGCATTGTTGCATGGGTCGTGCAACTTTCCTGCCGCGGCCAAGATCGGCATGCTGGATGCCAAAAATCGCTGGCGTCGACGGCCGCCCGACCGAGACTGGCGCCCGCATGTCCACCCTCGTTGTCGCCCAGAAAAACGGCGCCGTCTGCATCGGCGCCGACACCTTGAGCTGCCTCGGCTCGTTGCGCCAGCGCGCCGATCACGTCGTCAACAAAACCAAGATCGCCCGCATCGGCGACACCTGGATCGGCCTGACCGGCACCTCGGCCAGCCTGGTGGTGCTGAAAAGCTATTTCGCCAACCCGGAACGGCCGCGCGACTTCAGCTCGACCGACGCCATTTTTGAAACCTTCCGCCACGCCCACCACTGGCTGCGCAGCGAGTACTTCATGGCCACCGCCGCCGACAAGGACGAGGAGTACGAAACGACCCAGTTCTACGGCCTGCTCGCCAATCCGCAGGGCATTTTCGCGCTCTACTCCTACCGCAGCGCCCAGCAGTTCCACAAGTTCTGGGCCGCCGGTTCGGGGCGCGACTACGCGCTCGGCGCCATGAGCGCCGCCTACGACCGTTGTGCGACCGCCGAGGAAGTCGTCCGCATCGGCCTGCAGGCGGCCGCCGAATTCGACAGCGCCACCGGCGCGCCCTTTGAGATCCACCACTGCCCGCTGGCGAACGCCGAGCCGGCCAAGGCCGCCGCCAAGACGCGTCGCCGCAAGCGCTGAAGCGTTCGGCTCCGACAGGCCTGGCGGGCACCAAGACTCGCCAGAAAGCACTTGCCGGCGCGCCTGCCGACCGCATATTGACGGCTCATCCGCGATCGGTTCGCGGTTCTGGGGCCATAGCTCAGTTGGTAGAGCGTCTCGTTCGCAATGAGAAGGTCAGGGGTTCGAATCCCCTTGGCTCCACCAGTTTCAGAGGTTGTTGCGATTGACCAACACCTTGACTGGACCCGGGCCGGCTTTTTTCAGCACGCCAAAGGCGGTGCCGGCCGGCAGTACAGGATCGACCGGCAGGGCACTCCCCGTCGTGTACCATTTGCTTTTGTACCGGTAATAGACGGCACCGACGCCGCCGAAGCCGTCATCGACAAGAAGCAGATCGTTGCGGCCGAGCGGTGACTGGTTCAGGCTGGGTGTGAAATTGGCATCGGTGAACCCGATCTGCGAAAGCTTGTAGTCGGAGGAGCGCGCCAGGGCGAAACAGGTGGCGGTGACCTCCTCTGCAGAAGCGTACAGGTTCTGACGCAGCGGCGCTGTCAACACGCTGCCGGCGATGACGACATCTAGCGGGTAACTGCCGGTGCTGGTGTTTTGCATGTAGAAATACCGGCCGGGAGCGACCAGCACCTTGCCCGCCGCCATGTCCGGATCGGCGGCACTGACCCAGCCGGAGACGGCACTGCTGTAGTAATAAGCTTCGCCAACCTGCTGCGGTTGTTCATTGCCGGAAAGCATGAGCGGCGCCAGCACCAACCGGGTTTTCACCTCATCCGGATTCGTGGTGGGAATGAAGGATACTTCGGCAACCGAGGTTGGGAAGAGGGTTTCGATGCTCCAATAAGGCCGCACTTCGATCGAGCGCACGCTGGTGGCGCGACCGCCGGGCAGGCCACCCGTGTGAATTTCCAGGGTCGTCGCCGTGTTGGCGGTGACGGTGAAAAAGAGACCGGTCCAGTCACCCGCGGTGACAAGGGCATAGTAGGTATCGGCGGCGGGCTTGTACTGATCGTCCAGCAGGGGGGCGCCATAGCTGTCGAGCGGTGGTTGCCCCGCCAGGGCCAGGGTCGCCGTCTCGCCGCCGGGGGTCACGCCGGTGACCCGGAAGGTGCCGACACTGGGCCGTTGAAACTGCGGGGCGACAATGACCGTGCGACCGGCGGGGGCGATCACATACTGACTGCCCACAGCGGGTTGTGCGACACGAAACTGTTGTGCGGCCACGTTCGGGACGAGGGCCGCGGCGAGCAGGAGGGTGAGGAGGGCTTGCTTCATGAGAGGGGCGGGGTGCGGCAGGCAGTTGTCAGACGTTGAGGAATTTTTTCGGCTCCGGAATCCGGGTCGGCGCGGGGTTGGCCCGCCAGGTCAGGCGGTAGAACAGCTTGAAGCCGGTTGCCGGCTGGGTGAGCAGCATGGGCCCGTTGTTGCCGGTGATCGGTTCACCCACGTTGACCCAGGTCTTCTGATCGCGTGACGACTGCAATTGATACTGGGTGGTTTCGCGAGACAGCCAGGTGATGAGCAATTCGCTTTCGAGCTGGCCGTAGTCATTGGTCCAGTTCAGCACCTCGACCCGGAGATCCTGGGGTGGCAGCGCGGCGCGCGCGCGCCGGGGGCGCAGCTTGGTGGCGACCGCCCGCTGCAGTTTCTGCTGCAGTTGCCGGCGCTTTTTCTCGAGGTCGGGTGTGGCCAGGGCCGGCTGCCCCCTGAGGCGGCGCAGTTGTTCCGCCCACAGCGAGAGATTGCGATACTCCACCGGCTCGCCGCTGCTGCCGCCGAAGCCGTGATCCATGTCCGTGTCCGTACCGCCATCGGCCTTGCGCCGGAGATCATAGAACTCGGCCTGGGGCAGTTCGACGCCGTCGGCATCGAAATAGTAGGCGTACTTCGCTTCCTTGTCGCGGATCGCCCGCACCCGGTTGGGCGGCGGCACGATGCCGTCGGGGAACTGCTCGACGCTCTGCCCGGCGTAGATGTCATCGTAGGTGAACAGGATGCTGTCCTGCACCGGCGGTCCGGCGGGATGGTGGATGAGGGAACTGTAATCGACCCCGCTGAACGCATAGCGCCGGGGATTGATGCCAAGCATCGAACAGACCGTGGGCAGGAAGTCGACATGGGAAACCAGCTCAGGGCAGACGGCGCCACCGGCCGGGAAAGCCAGCGGATTGGACCAGACCATCGGCACCTTGACCGTTTCCTCATAGACGCAGAAGCCCTTCTGGCGCAGTCCGCCGTGGGACAGGCCGAGTTCGCCGTGGTCGGAGGTGTAGACAATCCAGGAATTGTCGCGCAGGGCCGTGCCACGAATCAGGTCGAGGATCTTTTTGAACTCGGCGTCGACGAGCTTCAGGCAGTTGGCGTAAAAGTTCAGGTAGTTGAGGCTGCCGCTGCCGCTCTCATCGGCAACATCCGGCAGCGGCCCGAGCACGAGGTCACCGACGACCCGGTACTTGGCCTGCGTCGTCGGCTTGAAATTGTCGAGCAGGTTCTCCCGCAGGGTGGGCGGATCGCGGCTGATGTCTCCGGACAGAATGCTGCGCTCATAGCCCCAGGTCGGCACGGCCGTCACCGCCGGATAATCGCCGCTGTATGTCGGATAACCGATGACGTCATGCGGATTGACCAGGGAGACGACCAGGCAGAAGGGCCGGTCGCCGGGGTTTTCCAGCTTGTCGCGCAGGTAGGCCAGCGCGCTCTGCGCTTCGAGTTCCGGATGGATGCCGCCGTTGCCGCCATCGAAGGTCGGATCGTAACCCTCCACGACACGGGCGTCCTGATGGTTCGCACCGCCGCCATACAACCGCGCTGGATTCGCATCCGAACCAATGTCCGGCCCATACCAGCCATCGAAGCCACAGCGTGCCGGCCGGTCATCCACCTTGCTGCCGTCGGGCAAAACGGTGCCCTCGGTGAGATGCCATTTGCCCTTGTACACCACCTCGTAACCGGCGGCCTTCAGGACCGTGCCGAGATTGGGCAGGGTCGGATCGAGCTGATTGTCGGCAACCGTGCCGATGTTGACCTGCTGCACGACGTCGGGACAGAGGTGCTGCGCGGGATAAA
Organism: Prosthecobacter sp.; assembly: GCA_036846165.1. Lineage (GTDB taxonomy): Bacteria > Verrucomicrobiota > Verrucomicrobiia > Verrucomicrobiales > Verrucomicrobiaceae > Prosthecobacter. The sequence continues at coordinate 59,211 of DAIUCN010000001.1, read as the reverse complement.
GGCCGGTGAACAAGGTGTTGCGCGCCGGCGTACACATCGACGTGTTGGAGAAGGCGTTGGTGAAGGTCACGCCCGTGTTCTTCAGTTCGGTCAGGGCGGGACGGTTGGCGGCCTCCCAGCCTTCGGGAAACCACTGGGTCGAACGCTCTTGGTCCGTGAGAAAAACAATGAGATTGCGCCTGCCCCCCCCCGGCGGCTCAGGGGGGGGCCAGACGCCGAGGGCTCCCTGCATCGGCAGCACCGAACCCGCACCGGCCGCGAGCTTGAGGAAGTCGCGCCGCGGCCAGGGGCATGGCGCGATCTCATCGTCCAGTGATTCGGCAGGAGCGGCCATGCGCGTCAGATGTTGACCGTGGAAACCGGCTGCACGGATTTCGGCCGGCGCAGAGGCGCCCAGGTCAGACGGTAGAAGACCTTGAAGCCTGTGACCGGCTGGGTGACCCACAAGGGGCCGTTGGTGCCGGGCATGGGCTCACCGACATTGCCCCAGGTTTTCTGGTCGCGCGAAAACTGCAGTTGGTACTGGCTGGTCGAGCGCGACAGCCAGGAAATCAACAGCTCACTTTCCAGCTGGTTGAACTCGTTGGTCCAGTTGAACAGTTCGACGCGAAAATCCTGCGGCGGCACGGCGGGGCGCGGTGCCAGCGGGGTCAGCTTGTTTCTGACAGCGCGGTGCAGTTTGACCATCATCTGCCGGCGCTTGGCGGCGAGTTCCGGCGTGGCGCGCTTGACCAGGCGACGGCGCTCGGCCCAGAGCGAGTAGTTGGTGTATTCCACAGCCTTGCCGGTCATGCCGCCAAGGTCGTTGTCGAGATCCGTGTCGGTGCCACCCTGGGCCTTGCTGCGCAGGTCGTAGAACTCATCCTGCGGCTTTTCCGCGCCTTCGCCGTCAAAATAGTAGGCGTACTTGTATTCCTTGGTGACCAGCGCGCGGATCCGGTTGGGCGCTTTGACAATGCCGTTGGGACTGCCGGCGGCCTCCTGACCGCTCCAGATGTCGTCAAAGGTGAAGAGGATGGCATCCTGGACCGGCCGGCCGGCCGGATTGCGCAGCAACGCGCTGTAGTTGACCCCCTTGAACGGATAGGCCCGCGGATTGCCGCCCGCGATCGCGCACAGCGTGGGCATCAAGTCGATATGCGAGACCAGTTCCTCGCAGACCCGGCCCTCGGGGTAATCGACGGGGTTCGACCAGATGAGCGGCACATTGGCCATCTCCTCGTAGAATTCGAAGGACTTCTGGCGCAGGCCGCCATGGGCCATGGCCATGTCGCCGTGGTCGGAGGTGAAGATGATCCAGGAATGGTTGCGCAACGCCTGAGCGGCGGCGGCATCGACCGTGCCATCAAGACCGTCGAGCAAATCGAGCATCTTGCTCAAATACCGGTCGTTGAGCTTCATCAAGTTGCCGTAGAAGTTCAGGTACTTGAGCTTGAGGGCATCCGTCGGCACCGGCCCGAGACCAGCCGAGGTGAGCAGGAAGCTCAGCTGGCAGTCCGGTTTGTCATTGGTCAGCAGGTTCTCATGCACCGTCGGTGGCAAGCCGATGGCGAGGGGACCGGTCTGCTCCGACCAGGGCGAACTGTCGTCGGGTCTCGCGTGGTAACCGCCTTCGATGTAGGTGCCGTTGCCCCCATTGTCGACCGACAAACCAGGACAGCCGAGCACATCGTGCGGGTTGATCAGGCAGATGATCAGGCAGAAGGGATTGCCGCCGGGGTTTTCGATCTTCCGGCGCAGGAAGGCCATGACGCTTTCGCGCTCGAAGTCGGCATTCACCGGTCCGTCCGCCTGGGTGAAGATGAAGTCCGGATCCACTTCGTCACCGACCGGTGCCTGCCAGGTGCTGCCGTCGAAGTAGCGGCCGTCGTTGTCGATCGTGCCGCCGCCGTAGTTCTTCAGCTTGGCATCGCCGCCGGCATCGGGCGAGTTCCACTGCTGCATGCCGTAGCGGCTGATGTCGTCATCCACATGACCGCCATCCGGCTGCTCAATGCCCTTGCTCAAGTGCCACTTGCCCTTCCAAACCACGTCGTAGCCGGCCGCCTGCAAGACCGTGGCGATGTTGGGCAGCGAGGGATCCAGCTGATGCTCCTTCTCGGACTGCGTCATGCCCTCGGAGAGCGTGTCGAAATTGCGGTGCTGTTCAGGGTACAGGCCGGTGAACATCGTCGTGCGCGACGGTGTGCACATGGCCGTGTTCGTGTAGGCGCGGGTGAAGGTGACCCCGGTGTTTTTCAGCCGGCTCAGGCCCGGCAGATTGGCCTCCTCCCAACCCTCGGGAAACCAGCGCAGGTGCTGCTGCTGGTCGGTGGTGAACAGGATGAAATTGCGGCGCTGCTGAATGGCCTGGGCCTGAGCTGCCGCGGGCCAAAAATGCACCGCCCCCTCGACAGCGGCAAGCGCACCCGCCCCGCCCACCATTTTTAGGAAATCTCGACGGCGACTGGGGTGAAATGCGTTTTCCCGATCCGCCACCTTCTTGGAATTATCAGCCATGCCACTGGCTTAGACTGAATGCGAAAAATCTGCAAAGTAATTATAGATAATCCAAGAAATACTCCGATGCCGGGTTCATTCCACGGACTTCAGTTGGCCTCCTGAGCTTCCGCTGCCAACTGCTCCATGATGCCCGCCGGCGCACGCCGCGCCTGTAGCAGATCACTCATCCGACGCATGAAGGGATCGACATGGCGAAAGAATTTTTTGTAGCCGGCACACAGGTAGTTCAAGCCGGGTTCACCATCCGGCGTGGTCAAGAAGCGATGCTTCGGACACTCTCCATGGCAGGCAAACCTCACCTCGCATTCGCGGCAGAATTTCGGCAACCTCTCCGACTTGGCGCCACCAAAAGCGCGCTGCTGCGCGGAATTGACCAGGGCTGACAGCGACTCGTTCATGACGTTGCCGAGCTTGTACTTGGGATAGACAAAATGGTCGCAGGAATAGATGTCGCCATTGTGCTCCACCGCGAGAGCCTCGCCACAGTCCGGCAGGAACAGGCACAGCCCGGGACCGTGCCCCGACCAGATGCCGAGCGACACGTCAAACATCTGCACGAAGACCCGGCCGACATCCCGGCGCACCCAGGCATCGAAAATGGTGATCAGAAAGTCGCCGTAGGCTTCGGCGGGCACGCTCCAGTCGGTGACGGCAGATGCAGGCTGGCCGGGCTCCGGTGGTTCGGCAAAATCCAAGCCCTCCGCCGTAGCCGCCGTTGGCAGCCGTTCGACCAGCGGAATGAACTGCAGGTAACCCGAACCCGCCTCGCGCAGAAAATCATAGACTTCGAGCGGTCGGGCCACGTTGAGCCTGTTCACCACGGTGAGGGTGTTGAACTCCACGCCATAGTCCTTGAGCAACTGCATGCCGCGCAGGACCTGGTCAAAGGTCGGCCTGCCCCCCTTGTCCCTGCGGTGGGCATCGTGCAGCTCGCGCGGGCCGTCAATGCTCAGGCCAATCAGGAAACCCTGCTCACGGAAAAAGCGGCACCACTCCGCGTTGAGACGCGTGCCGTTCGTTTGCAGGGTGTTGTTGATTTTGCGGCCGCCGGCGTGCTTGCGCTGCAGTTCAACGATGCGCCGGAAGTAGTCGATCCCGAGCAGGGTCGGCTCGCCGCCCTGCCAGGCGAACGTCACCTCGGGGGTCTTCTGGGAGGCAATGTAGTCGCGGATGTAGGTTTCCAGCACCGCGGGGGACATGCGGAAATTTTCGCCCTTGGGAAACAGGCTCTCCTTTTCAAGATAATAGCAATAGGTGCAGTCCAGATTGCAGATCGGCCCGATGGGCTTGGCCATGACATGGAAGTTGGCCGTGGCGGGAGACGTGGCGTGCATGGCGGGAGAAGAAACGGGGTGTCCACAACCGGACATGGGTGGCGCTAAACGCTGACGCGGTCTTTGTCCACAACACGAAGGCCGCGGCCCTCAATCCAAGCCCAGTACCCTGCGCAGGATGGCCTCGTTGTGCACGATCGGCAGCGAGTAATGCCCCTCATCGTCCAGCCAGTGGGTGTGCGCCCGCGGCAGCCGTTGCGCCAGTTCCTCGCTGTAGGTCCACTCGATGTTGCGGTCGGCCTTGCCATGCCAGAAGTGCACCGGCAAATCAATGGAGGCGGGATCGAAACCCCAGGGCTGCAGGTAGGCCTCGGCATCCGTGGTCACCGCAACCGCCCCGCGCTTCAGGCTTTCCAGCATGGCCGCGCGCACGATGCGAAACACCTCCGGATCGGCCAGCACACGCCGGTCGGCCTCGCGCAGCAGCCGCAGCAGCCAGGACAACGGCGGCCGGTTCGGCTCGACCCACTCCGCCAGTCCGGCGCCGAGCGCCAACACTGGCCCGAGCAGCAACGGCAGTCGACGGCGCAGCCGAATGAGCAGGCGGTAGATCCAGAACAGGCGGGTATCGCCCAGCTCCGCCAAGGGCGGCGCGCTGCAGACAACCGTGGCACTGAGCACCCGCTCTGGCAGGGCGGCGCAGGCGGCAAGCACATAGGGACCACCGCCCGACCAGCCGAGCAGGTGGAAGCGCCCGGCACCCACCTGTTCCGCCAGTTCAGTCAGCGTCTCCGGCCAGTCGCGCAGACGTCGATCCGGCTGAAAATCCGACAGCCCGATGCCGGGTCGGTCGGGCGCAACGATGCGCAGGCCGTAGCGGCAGCCAAGGCGGTCCATGAGTTCGCCCTGGAGACGACTGCTCGGCCAGCCGTGGTGATAAAACAGCACGGTGCCGTTCGGATCACCGCATTCCGCGTAGCCAAGCTGCCGACCGTTGCGCAGGTGGAAACAGTGATCGGTCATGTGGGAAGGATCTTGAAACCCACAACGCGGCCCCGCGTTTCAGAGGCCTTTTTCACCCAGCCACTTGTGACTGTGCGGCGGCACCGCGCAGGTGAGGCCGAACTGGGTCGTGGCGATGTGGCTCAGGTGGGCCGCCGCCTCATGGACATCATCGGTCCAGAGCAGCAGCTTCAAGTCCTCGGGACCAATGGTGCCGTTGCGGGCCATGTCATCGACCAACTCGCGCAGCTTGCCCCAGTACTGGCTGCCCATGACCACCACCGGGAAATTGCGCACCTTGCCGGTCTGGATCAGGGTCAGCGCCTCGAACATCTCATCGAGCGTACCAAAGCCGCCGGGCATGATGACAAAGCCGTAGCTGTACTTGGTGAGCAGCACCTTGCGCACAAAGAAGTACCGCATCGTCACCCAGCGATCGAGCCAGGGGTTCGGCTTCTGCTCAAAGGGCAATTCGATGTTGCAGCCAACGCTGCGTCCGCCGGCCTCGTGCGCACCGCGATTGGCCGCCTCCATGATGCCAGGACCGCCGCCGGTCATCACTGTGAAGCCGGTGCGGATGATCGCCGCGCCCAACTCGCGCGCCATCTGGTAGTAGGGATGATCCTCGCGGAAACGCGCCGAGCCGAAGACCGTGATGCAGGGACCCACGAAGTGCAGGGCGCGAAAACCGCGCAGGAAATCGCGCAGGACGGCGAACAGCAGGAAGAGCTCCTTCAGGCGGCGATTTGGCCCCTGCAGCAGGGTGCGATCGACCAGCCGACCACAGAAGCGCACCTGCTCGCGGCGCTGCTCCTCGGTAACGGCGGACGCCTGGGGATAGGTCGGGGGGGGCTCCGGCGGTTGAGACTCAACGTGTGGCATCCCTCTTGATACGGCTGACGGGGGAAGTCGACAAACAAAAGTCATGGCCACCATTGTGCCAATTTTACATTTTGACTATTTCTGAGCGACACCCTTTCTGCCATTTTTGCTCATTTGGCACATCCAACAAGACGCCTCAAATTTGGCTGAACGATTGTCAATCAAGGGATGGCAACACCCTGCTGACTCTGGCATGATCCCCGCGAGAGGCAACATCAACACTTCATCAACCATGTCTCCAGAAAAATTCACTCTCAAGCTGCAGGAAGCGTTCAATGCCTGCCAATCCATCGCCACCCGCCACGGTCATCAGGAGCTGCGCCCCGCGCACCTGCTGCTGGCTCTGCTTGAGCAGGAGGGTGGCATGGCCCTGCCGCTGCTCGAAAAGGCCGCCGTCAACCCGGGTGCCGTGGCGACTCTGAAAACCCAGCTCGCCCAGTTGCTCAGCCGCCAGCCGAAGGTGTCGGGCGCGGCCGGCGGCCTGTATCTGTCGAACGAGCTGCGCGAGCTGATGACGCGGGCTGAGGACGAGCAGAAGAAGCTCAAGGACGACTACCTGAGCGTCGAACATGTCCTGCTGGCCCTGGGCAAGGTGAAGACCGAGGTCTCCGACCTGTTGCGCCAGGCCGGACTGACTCATGACGGCCTGGTCAAGGCGCTGGCCGCCGTGCGCGGCAGTCAGCGCGTCACCGACCAGGATCCCGAGGGCAAGTATCAGACCCTGGAAAAATACGGCACCGACCTCACCGCCCGCGCCCGCCAAGGCAAGATCGATCCGGTGATCGGCCGCGATGAGGAGATCCGCCGGGTCATGCAGGTGCTCAGCCGGCGCAGCAAGAACAACCCGGTGCTGATCGGCGAACCCGGTGTCGGCAAAACCGCCATCGCCGAGGGCCTGGCCCGGCGCATCGTCGCCGGCGACGTGCCGGATTCACTCAAGGGCAAGCGTCTCATCAGCATGGACCTCGGCGGCATGATGGCCGGTGCGAAATTCCGCGGCGAGTTCGAGGAGCGCCTGAAGGCCTTCCTCAAGGAGGTGACCAGCAGCGAGGGCGAGATCATCCTGTTCATCGACGAACTGCACACCATCGTCGGCGCCGGCAAGGCCGAGGGCGCGATGGATGCCGGCAACCTGCTCAAGCCGCAGCTCGCGCGCGGCGAACTGCGCTGCATCGGCGCCACCACGCTCGACGAGTATCGCAAGTACATCGAAAAGGATCCCGCCCTGGAGCGCCGCTTCCAGCCGGTCATGGTCGGCGAGCCGAGCGTCGAGGACACCATCGCCATCCTGCGCGGCCTCAAGGAGCGGTACGAGGTGCACCACGGCGTGCGCATCCAGGACAACGCCATCATCGCCGCGGCAACGCTGTCCAACCGCTACATCACCGACCGCTTCCTGCCTGACAAGGCCATCGACCTGGTCGATGAGGCGGCCAGCCGCATCAAGATCGAGCTCGACTCGATGCCGACCGAGATCGACGTCATTGAGCGCGAGATCATGCAGCACGAGATGGAGCGGCAGGTGCTCAAGAAGGAGACCGATGCCGCCTCCAAGGCGCGGCTGGAAAAGCTCGAAAAGGAGATCGCCGACCTCAAGGAAAAAGCCTCCGCGCTCAAGGCCCAGTGGCTCAAGGAAAAGGAGGCCGTGCAGGCCGGTCGCAAGGTCAAGGAGGAGATCGACCGCCTGCGCACCGAGCTCGAGCAGGCCCAGCGCCGTGGCGACTTCGCCCGCGCCGGGGAGATCCAGTACGGCTTGATCCCGGAACTGGAGAAAAAGCTCGCCGACTCGTCAACCGAGAACCGTGAATCGAGAACCGCGAACACCCTGCTGCGCGAGGAGGTCACCGAGGAGGACATCGCCCGCGTTGTCGCCAACTGGACCGGCATCCCGGTCTCGCGCCTGCAGGAGGGCGAGCGCTCGAAGCTGGTGAAGATGGAAGAGCGCCTCGGCGCCCGCGTCATCGGCCAGCGCGACGCCATCACCGCGGTCAGCAACGCCGTGCGCCGCGCCCGCGCCGGCATCCAGGATGAGAACCGCCCGATCGGCAGCTTCCTCTTCCTCGGTCCGACCGGTGTCGGCAAGACCGAGCTGTGCAAGGCGCTCGCCGAGTTCCTGTTCGATGACGAAAACGCCATGACCCGCCTCGACATGAGCGAGTACATGGAGAAGCACACCGTCAGCCGCCTGATCGGTGCGCCTCCCGGTTACGTCGGCTACGACGAGGGTGGCCAGCTCACCGAGGCGGTGCGCCGCCGGCCCTACAGCGTTGTGCTTTTCGACGAGGTGGAGAAAGCCCATCCCGACGTCTTCAACACCCTGCTGCAGGTGCTCGACGATGGTCGCATCACCGATGGCCAGGGCCGCACGGTCGACTTCAAGAACACGGTCATCATCATGACCAGCAACATCGGCAGCAGCGCCATCCAGGACGTCAGCAATCCCGAACAGCGCGACGCCCTGGTGCGCGACAGCCTGAAGCAGTTCTTCCGGCCGGAGTTCCTCAATCGCATCGACGAGATCGTCATCTTCGACCGTCTCGACGCCGCCCAGCTCGACCAAATCGTCAAGATCCAGCTTCAGCGCGTCATCGACCGGCTCGCCCGCCAGAACATCCACCTGACGGTGAGCGACGAAGTTACCCGCCACCTCGCCGATGCCGGGTTTGATCCCGTCTATGGCGCCCGGCCGCTCAAGCGCGCCATCCAAAAGCACCTGCTCGATCCGCTCAGCCTGAGCGTGCTCGAAGGCGGCTTCAAGGAAGGCGACCGCGTCAGCGCTGCGCTCAAGGCCGGACGAGTCGAATTCGCAAAAGCCTGAGACGCACCCGCCAGCCCCAAGACCTGCCGATGCCAAATCGTACGGCTGCAAGCATTCCTGCAAACGTCGCTGAGCTTGAATTCATGCGTCGTCCCACTGGCATGCCAGCGTAGTCAATCCAATTGGATTTGAGGCTCTGGCCGTTGGGTTTCCTTGACCTGAGACGTTTTATCAAAAATCATTATAAAATTGAATTTGAATGGATTAGCGAAAAAGCAGTGTGTTTTTTCGTTTGATTTCTTTGATTTCCAACTTACTCCTTAACTTGCAATGCCTGCTGCAGGCGCCATGTTGTACGATTATTGAAATTATGGCAGACCCAACCGCACCTGAGTTGATGACGGTCAAAGAAACCGCCGAGTATCTGCGGATTCCTCTGCCAACAGTCTACTATTTGGTGCAGCGTGGCCAACTGCCTGCCGTGCAGATTGGCGGCCGCTGGCGCATCAAGCGCAGCCTGCTCGACCGCGATGTCCTGCGCAAGGAGAAGGAGACCGGCCAGCCAACCGTCCTGGTTGTAGACGACGATCCGGCCATGCAGACGCTGTTCAAGCAGTTCCTCAAGAAGGCCGGTTTCAACCGTCTGGTTGTCGGCTGCGGCGAGGAGGCGGTCAAGCTCGCCGAAAAGCAGAGCTTTGAGATTGTCTTCCTCGACCTGAAGCTGCCAGACATTCCGGGTGATGAGGTGTACACCCGTCTCAAGGCCCTGCATCCGCACCTGCCGATCATTGTCGTCACCGGCTACCCGGACAGCGAGATTCTCAGTCGCATCCTCGCCCATGGCCCGGTCACCGTGCTGCAGAAGCCGCTGAAGTACGATCTGCTGGACAGGACGCTCAAACAGCTCGGCCACAAGGGTGCGACGGCCGAGTGAGGCTCCGCCTCATCCGACGCGACAAACCTCGACAGGCTCCGACAGGCCCTTCAGCCGCATCGGCTCGACCTCTGTCACCGGCACGTGCGCCGGCACGGCGCGTGCCGTTGGCACATCCGTCATGATTTCGCCCGGTCCTGCAACGCTGCAGAGGCGCGAAGCAAGGTTGACCCGGTGCCCGAGCACGGTGTAGCTGAGACGCTGGTCGGAGCCCATGCAGCCGGCAACCACATCTCCCGTGGCAATGCCGATGCCCACCTCAAGAGGGTGGGCGGCCCCTTCGTTCATGCGCCTTCGCTCGGCCAGCATGGCAAGGGCGCACTCCACCGCGCGTTCCGCATCCCGGCCGGTGCTGACCGGCGCACCAAACAGCACCATGATGAGGTCGCCGACGAACTTGTCGACCATACCGCCATGTTCATAGGCGATGTGGGTGAGGGCGGTCATGTGGGCGTTGAGCAGGACAATGAGTTCCTGCGGTGACAGGCCCTCGCTAAGCCGGGTGAATCCGCGGATGTCGCAAAACAGGATGGAGACATTGCGCAGTTCGCCGCTCAGCGCTTCGCGATTTTCGATGAGGCGCTCAGCCACATGGCGGTCGGCCACGGCATTCAGGACACTGCGGTACTTTTCCTGCAGGGCCAGACCGGCAGCCATGTCGTTGAAGGCCTGGGCCAGACGCCCGACCTCGTCGCGCGTCACCGGCACACGCACTTCGTAATCGCCCTGCTCGATGGCATGCGCGGCGACAACCAGACGGCTCACCGGTTCGGACAGACCGCGGGAAATGACCACCACCAGCAACCACGCCGTCAACAGCACCACCAGAACCAGACCGGCCGTGCCGCGGCGCAGATCGGCAATCTCGGCATCAAGGGCCGCCAGCGAATAAAAGTTGACCTGGATGGCCCGGGGAAAAGGACTGTCGGGATTCAGCACCCGGTAAATGAGACGGTGATTCACCCCGGCGATGGGCAGAATGATCTCGCGCCGGCTCTCCTGCGAAGACACCAGGGCGGCAGCCAGGGTTTGTTCGACGAGCTCGCGCTGGGAGGCGGGTACGGTGTTCGAAACGAGCCGTCCCTCGACATAAATCCCGCTCTCAATCTGACCATCCGCACGCTGGCCCGAGCGCGCGAACAGGGCGCGCTCCGACACGGCGGGCAGCGGCAGGCCAAAGGCCAGGGCGCCAAGGAAGCCGCCCCCCGCCTCCTCGCGCAGAGGCACCACAAAGACTTCGCGCACCTGCTCACGGCCGCCGGCCTCAACGATCAGGTAGCCGACCTCCTGATCCTTGAGCGTTTCAGAGAACTGCCGGTCTTCGAGCCAGGGAATCTTGCGGGTGCCGCGGCGCACCTCCTCCTCCATCCTGCCAACCGCCTGCGCCGGTCCGCGAACACCGGTGACAAAGGCCCCGTCGCGATCGATCAGGGCGATGAACGGCGCTCCGGGGCCACCCGTTGGCGGGCCCCGCTCGGGCCGGCGCACCTCCGTGCGCGACGGCAGACTGAACTCGCTCTGCAAACGGCTCGCCGCCAGCGCCTCGAGCGAGGGCGTGAGAATCCGCGCCGCCGCCGCCGCATCGCCCGCCGCCATGGCTGCCAGCACCTGCGGCTGCTGCGCCAGTTTCGCCAGCACGCTGGACAGGGCTTCAAAACGCCGATTCTTGGCCTCGGTCACGGCGGCGATCTGGCTTTCAAACTGTTCCTCAAACAACCGCTGGTAGGTCGCGGCAAATTTCCACTCCGCCAGCACAAGGGCGCCGGTGGCGACTCCGGCAACAGCCGGAAACAGGGCCAGGATCAAGCGGACCCGAAAACTGGCGGGGAATTTCACAGACGTCAGCATGCGTCGGAATCAAACCCCGCGTCGAGTCAAAAGGCTCGCGCAATCCGAGCTTGGCAGTCATCCGCTTCCGTTCCAGCGTGCGCCCGCCATGCGCCGTTCCCTGCCCTGTCTCCTGCTGCCGCTCCTGTTCGCCCAAGCCCAGGAACCCTTCGACCGCCTGAGCTTCCACACCGCCCCCGAACCACTGGCCAAGACCGCGGTGGTCACCGACTGGCCAGGTTTTCTCGGGCCGAATAACAATGCGAGTTCGCCGGAATCCCCCCTGCTGAAAACCTTCCCCGCGGACGGCCCGCGCCTGCTCTGGAAGGTGGCCACCGGCGAGGGCTACACCAGCCCGGTCATTGTCGGTGACCGACTGCTGCTGTTCCATGCCCTCGACGGTCGCGAGACAATCGAATGCCTGCACCCCGAGACCGGCCGGCGCTACTGGAGCTTCGATTACCCGATCCAGTACCAGGACCGCTACGGATTTGGCAACGGCCCGCGCGGCAGCCCCGTGGTGGCCGACGGCGTCGTCGTGACCCTCGGTGTCACCTCGATGCTGCACGGCCTCGACGTGACCACCGGCAAGCTGCTCTGGCACCGCGACCTGCGCGCCGAGTACCACGTGCCACAGGATTTCTTCGGCCACGGCTCCAGCCCGCTCATCGCCGACGGCCGTGTCTTCGTCCAGGTCGGCGGCAAGGCCGAGCCCTTCGACGGCTTTGAGGACCGCCGCGAGCGCGCCCGCAAACTCGCCACCCGCGGCGTCAGCGTCGCCGCCTTCGACCTGAAGACCGGCGCCGTGCTCTGGCAAGCCGAGGACGAGTGGGGCGCCAGCTACGCCTCGCCGGTGCTCACCGAACTGCACGGCCAAAGCAAGCTGCTGGTCTTCGCCGGCGGCGAGAGCGACCCGCCCACCGGCGGCCTGCTCTGCCTGGACCCGGCCAGCGGCAAGGTGCACCACCGCTTTCCCTGGCGCGCCGACGACTACATCTCGGCGACCGCCTCCAACCCGGTCGTCATCCCCGGCAAAAACCGTGTTTTCCTCACCACCTGCTATCCCAAGGGCCGGCCCCTCGGCGGGGTCATGGTCGAGTTCGATGCCGCCTTCCAGGCGCGCGAGGTCTGGCGCTCGGCGAAAATCGGCGTGCACTGGATGACGCCGGTTTATCACGAGGGCCACCTCTACGCCGTCGACGGTGAACGCGAAAACAACAGTCGCTTCGTCTGCGTGAACGCCGAGACCGGCGCCGAGGTCTGGGGCCGCACCCTCGAGTGGGAGGACGCCGCCTTCGGGCAGGCGCAGGGCCGCAGCAAGCCGGTGCGGTTGAGCGCCCTGCGCGCCAGCCTGCTGCGCTGCGGCAGCGACTTCCTCTGCCTGGGCGAGGTTGGCAGCCTGCACTGGCTCAAGCTCAGTCCCGCCGGATTGGAGGAAGGCGACCGCGCCCAGCTGTTTTACGCGCTCAACACCTGGAGCCTGCCCGCCCTCAGCCGCGGCCTGCTGTATGTGCGACAGCAGGCGACCGCCCTCGACGGCAGCGGCGGTCCCGCCCTGTTCTGCTACGACCTGCGCGAACGCTGAGCCGGCATAGAAAACGCAAACACCGCGCCGCCAACGACGTTTCCCTTCCTGACACACCATGAACTTCCGCCTGCCCCTTCTGCTCACCGCCGTCCTTTTGCACCCGGCCTGCGCCGAGGACAAAACCACACCCGACAAACCCATGCCCAAGCCCGCCGTCACCCTCAGTGAAGACGAATGGAAAAAGCGCCTGACTGATGAACAGTACCGCGTCACCCGCCTGGCTGGAACGGAGCGGCCCTTTGGCGCGATCTACGAGGAGTTCGAGAAGCAGGGCGAGGGCACCTATTACTGCGTCTGCTGCGGCGTCGAGCTGTTCACTTCCAGGGAGAAATTCCACTCCGGCTGCGGCTGGCCGTCCTTCTACGACGCCTCCACCGCCAAGAACGTGCTGGAGCGCCCCGACAACTCGCACGGCATGGTGCGCGTCGAAACCCTCTGCAAGCGCTGCGGCGCCCACCTCGGCCACGTTTTTGAAGGCGAGTCCGTCTCCGCCGCAACGCCGACCAAGCGCCGCTTCTGCATCAATGGCGTCGCCCTGCACTACGTGCCCAAGGGCGGCAAGGCGCCGCCACTGCTCGAACTCGACTCGGCCGAGGTCGAAAAGAAGAAGGCCGACGTTGCCAAGGAAGCCGGGGTCGAGGTGAAAAAGCCCTGACCGCGGTCCTTCCGTGCTTGCCAGTCACTGCGGGTGCCGGCTAAAATGCTGGCATGATGCGTGTCCTGCTGCTCCGGCTCGGCCTGCTCCTGGCGGTGATCCTGCTCGTCCTCTTCGGCTGGCGGCAGGTGCGCGACGACGTTGGCATGACCTTCGTCTACTTCATCGCCCTCGGTGCGGCCGGCGGTTTTCTGGCGGTGAAGTACTTCATCCCCTGGCTGGGCGACGCCGTCGGCACGGCGCTGTTTTCCTCCGGCGAACAGGTCGGCGATGATCCCACCCTCAAAGCCGCGGCGAAGCTGGCGCAGGGCGACTACGAGGGCGCCATCGCCGAGCACGAAAAGAACCTCGCCCACGACCCCAGCCAGGTATTCCCGATCGGCGAGATCGCCAAAATCTGTGCCGACAAGCTGCACGATCCGGTGCGCGCCCTGCACGTGCTGAGCAGCCATCTGCAGGCGCGCGACTGGCCTGAGGATGACGCCGCCTTCCTGCGCTTCCGCATGGTCGACATCGAGATCCAGCAGCGTCATGACTACGCCGCCGCCCGCGCCCTGCTCGAAAAAATCGTGCTCGATTACCCCGACAGCCGTCATCGCGCCAACGCGCACCACCGGCTCAACGAACTCGAGCAGCTGGAGTTCAAGGAAACCCTGGCCCGCCGCGCCGGCGCCGCCTCCTGAAGCCGAGGACCCCCGGCATGAGGCGGCGACTGCAACTTTGGGCGCACGGCCACCCGCTCCTGCTGCTCGCCTTTGCCGCCGTGGCCGGCATCCTCACGGCCGACGCCCTGACCCTGCCTGCCCTGCCATGTGCGGTCCTCGCCCTGTTCCTGCTGCCGCTGCATCCCCGCGTGAGTGCGCGCCTGCTTGCCGCGGCCCTGCTTTTCGCCGGTCTGCACGGCTGGAACCTGCGGCAGAGTTTCGGTCACCCACTGCGGCAGCAACTGCTCCAGGCGCCCGAGCAACGACGGCACGCTGAATTGCATGGCGAACTGCTGCCGCTGAACGAAAGCCGGGACCCACGCCAGGTTCTCTGCCGACTGACCGCCGTGCGGTTTGAGGGCGAAACGGCGTTTCGAGCCGAACGGGGCTGGGTGTCGGTGCTGCTGCCCTCCGGCTTCCATCTCGGACAGGCGGGCAGGTATCAACTGACGGGACGACTGCAACTGCCGGCCGAACCCATGAATCCGGCACAATTCGATTTCGCCCTTCACAGTCTGCGCCTCGGCCTTGCCGCCCACCTTTTTGCCGACGAGGTGCGGCTAACGGCTCCGGCCGCCTTCGCACCGCGCTTCGCCTTTCTGCGTGCGGCCGCCTCCTGCCGCGAATGGATTGCCAGCCAGCTGTCGCTCGGCGTCGATCCCGCCGACCCGGCCGCGCCCATCGTACTGGCGATGACGCTCGGCATCGCCGACGCCGCCGGCGAGGAGATCGAGGATGCCTTCCGTGCCAGCGGCACCCTGCATGTCTTCGCCATCAGCGGCCTGCACGTTGTCCTGCTCGCCGGCATCGCCCTCGGTGCGCTGCGCTGGCTCGGCTACCAGCGCTGCGTGCTGGCAGTCATCCTGCTCGTCTTCGCCTACGCCTTCGTCACCGGCTGGCGACCCTCAGCCGCGCGCGCGGCGTTGATGGCGGCGGCACTGCTGGCTGCTCCGCTTTTCAACCGCCGCAGCCGCCTGGCCAATTCCCTGGGGGCGGCCGCCCTGCTCCTGCTGCTGGCCGACACCCAGCAACTCTTCCTCACCGGCTTCCAACTCTCCTTCGGCGTGCTGCTCAGCCTGCTGCTGGTCGCCTCACCCCTGCTCGAACGCCTGCGGCCCTGGTGCGAACTCGACCCCTTTCTGCCGCCCCACCTCGCCAGCCCCGGCCGACGCCTGAGCGCCTGGCTGCGCCGGCAAACCGCCTCGCTCGCCTGCGTCTCCTTCGCCGCCTGGCTCGGCAGCCTACCACTCCTGCTCGGTCACTTCCACAGCTTCACACCGGTCGCCCTCATCGCCAACCTGGTGTTGGTGCCCATGGCCGGCTGGTGCCTGACCCTGGCCTGCGCCAGTCTACTCGCCGCCCCGCTGCCCTGGGCTGGCGTCAGCCTTCTGCTCAATCAGGCCAACGCCGGACTGGCCGGCCTGATGGCGACCTGCGCGGCCACCTTCGCCAGCCTGCCCGGCGCCACACTGCACGCCGATCTGCGCCCACCCGTCAACTCGACCAGCCTGCGTGTTTTCCACCTGCCCGGTGGCGGCCAGGCCGCCCACTGGCGCGCCGGCGACCAGCACTGGCTGTTCGACACCGGCAGCGAGACCGCCTGGCGGCGCATCGTCGAACCCTGGCTGCGCAGCCAGGGCGTCAACCACCTCGACGGACTCGTGCTCAGCCATGCCGACAGCGCTCACGCCGGTGCCGCGGCTCTGGCCCTGCAACGCCCGGGGGTCGGACGCCTGCTGACAAGCCGGCTCGAACCCTGGCGCTACGACCCCGCCAACTCCAGCCTGCGCCGGTTGACCCGTCTGACCGCGCCCGACGGGCCGGTCTGGCAGCGACTCGATCTCGAAGCGGTCACCGACCTCGGGGGTGCCCGCGCCACCGTCCTGCACCCGGGCCATGGCGACCGCCACGAAAAGGCCGACGACCGCGGCCTGGTGCTGCGCTTGGAACACGCCGGCCTGCGCCTGCTCTGGCTGGCTGATGCCGGTTACTTGACCAGCCGCCGATTGATGGAGCGGCACGCCTCCCTGGTTTGCGACATCGTCATTCTCAGTCGCCACGGCAGCGATCCGGAGGGGCTGAGCGATCTGCTTGCCGCGGCCGCGCCGCGCATCGTCCTGCTCGGCGCCACCGGGACCGCCACAGACGCCGGCCCAAACGAGCGCCTGCGCACCTTCTGCGCCGCGCACGGCATCGCGCTCTGGGAGTTGGAGGCCACCGGCAGCGTCGGCATCGACTTCCGCGACGGCGCCGCGCTCCTGACCGCCTTCCGCGGCGGCGGTCGCCTGGAACTGCGGCCGGCGATTCCCTGACCCCTCAGCGACCGGCGAGCACGGCCTGCGCCGCCTCGACGATGGCCTCGACCGGGGCCAGTCGGCCGCAACCCTCGTAACCGCAGGCCAGCAGGCCGCTGTCCGGCCCCACGAAAACCGCCCCACGGTCACACAGGACCTGCACATTCGCGACCGTTGCCGGATGCTCCCACATGTGACCGTTCATCGCCGGCGCGATCAGCAGCGGCGCGCGCGTCGCCAGGGCGATGGCGGTCAGCGCGTCGTTGGCGAAGCCATGGGCCAGGGCGGCCAGAACGTTGGCGGTGGCCGGAGCGATGAGCAGCAAATCCGCCTCATCGGCGAGCTGGATGTGCCCCGGCTGCCAGCCGTCCTTCTCGGCGAACAGGTCGGTGATCACCGGCCGGCGCGACAGCGTCGCCAGCGTCAGGGGGGTGACGAACTCCAGGGCTGAACGCGTTGGCACGCAGGTCACCTCGTGGCCGGCCTTGACCAGCTGGCTGGCGAGGTCGGCCGCCTTGTGGGCGGCGATGGAGCCGGTGATGCCGAGAACGATGCGGGCCATGGACCCTCAACAAGGCACCGACCGACCGGCTTGGCAATTTTCAGTTTGCAAAGCGGCGGCTTTCGGGTCAGGCCACCGCCATGCCCTTTTTCAAACGCCTGGAAGTCTGGCTGCTGCTCGCCGTCGGCCTGGCCGCCACCCTCTGGGTGCTGCTGCCCGAACCCACCGGCGACGACAGCGCCGTCGCCGACCCCACCGCCGCCGCGACGCCGGCCGAACCGGCCCTGCGCATCCTGCGCTGCACCCTGGAACGCGACTTTGGCAACGCCCGCCTCGACCTTGAGCTGCGCTACGCCAACCCCGCGCCGCGGCCGCTGCTGCTGGCGGCGCCCGACGTGCGCCTGCTGGCCGCCGACGGTGCCGAAGTGCCGCTGTTTGTCCTGCCCGCCACGCCTGTGCCACAGATTCCCGCGCGTGCCAGTGGCGACGCCAGCCTGCGCTTTTGGTTGGAGAAAAAGCACCTCGCCGGGCCACTCACCCTCGACATCCGCGGCGCGCAGGCCACCGTCAAGGGTCCGGCGCCGCTCGATCTGGAAACACTGGAAAACCGCAAGCCGCGCACGTGGTCGGGCGCCATCGAGTGAGGGGTTTCTGCAACGCCTTGCCGCTTGCTGGCACCTCTGCACCGCAGAAGCGCGACCTCGAAAAAGGGATCAGCGGAACACCACATCGACCCCCATCGCACTCTTTGACGCAAAGCCCGGGATCCAGTGCGGCCGGCGCGCGGCGATGACGCGGTAAATGAGCGACAAGCCGTTGAGGATGACCAGCCGGTCAACCATGCGGTAGCCGCGCTGTCGGCGCATCAGGAAGCGCAGGGCCCAGCCGAGATGGCGTGGGTTGAGTAGCAGCGGCTTGAAGTCGGTCTTCACCCGGTAGCGCGCGCGCAGGCCGCGCTTCGGATACTTTTCCTTGTAGGCGCGTTTCGCCGCGCGAATGCGTTCCTCGATGTCCGGCGCCTCTTCCGCAAAGTAGTACTCCCGCGCCAGCGCCAGCAGTTGAAAGGTGTCGCGCATGTACTCGATGTCCGCCACCGGCACGCCGGCGCGCTCGGCCAGCGGCCCCATGCGCTCGAGGTTGTCCAGGCAGCGCGCCGCGCTGCGCAGGGCGGCATCGGCATCGCGCACGAAGAAGCGCAGCAGCCGGCGCAGGCCATGGCTGATGAAGAGATTGCCCCAGTACACAGTCAGCATGGGCGGGATGCGCACGCGCCGGAAGAACAGTTTTTGCCGGGCAAACTCCTCCACGTAGAGCAGCTCGCGCACGCACTCATCCGCCAGGCGCAGCAGCTCCAGCAGGGCATCGGCATCACCCAGCCCGCGCTCGGCGGCAAAGACGCGCACGGCGTCCTCGGCCAGCCAGCCGTCCTTGACGACACGCACGGTGACAAAGGTGTTGAGGTCGTTCCACAGCGCCTCGGGATCGAGAAAGCTGAGCCGGCGGAACGGCACCCAGCCGCCCGTCTGGCACCAGACCATGCAGCCGATGACATTGTCCGCCTGGCGCAGCTCACGGGCGAAACGTTCATGCAGCCAACCGGTGAAATTCGGGTACTCGCCGCAGCCCTCATACTCGCGCCGCGTCTGCAGCTCGACGATCTTCGCCAGCGGCGTGCGAAAGAAGTTCCGATTCAGCGGCAGGTAGCGGAAGAAGTCGGACTCGCCGTACTTCATCGACACCACCAGCGCCGGACTGGTCAAACCGCCGAACACCCTGGCAAAGGTGCCGCGATGCCACATGAGGTCGCCCACCGGGTAGGCGCCGACCGTCCAGGTGCGGAAGATGAGCCGGCGGCCGTGCCTTTCAAACACCGGCAGCACCGCCTCCAGAAAGGCGCGCGCCTGCTCCGGGGTCTTCAGCACGAGTTGACTGCGGAAGTCGTCGTGCACGTCCTTGCCGTCGGCCTCGCCAATGCGGACAATCACCCCCGCCACCTCGGGAAAGTCCGCCAAAAAACGATCGAGCAACCCCACCAAATAGTCGTTTACCTCGACGCGTTCGACCGCCAGCCGCTGCAGCAGGCCGGGTGTGGCGGAAAAGACATCCATGGTCACATGCACCGCCAGACCGGCCTGGCCGAGCACGCCAAAGCAGCGGCGCAACTCGGTGCGGTAGCGCCCCACCCGCCGGCGCACCTCGGGCTCCAGCCACTCGTGGTCGGCGAGGTGCGCGACGTCGTCGATCGACGCGGCATTGAAACCCCAGGCCGCCGCCTGTCGCGCCAGCACGCCGAGTTCCTCGCCGACCCTCTCCCACCAGGCCGCGCCCTGGCGGCCGGCGTGATCCCAGGGGATCTTCGACCAGTTGATGACGCGCCGGTCCAGCCCGCGAAAGAACGGGCCGATGGCGTCAATGAGCAGTAGTTGATCCACCTGTCACAGGTGCGGCGTGCCCGCCCCTTGGCGACGCTTGCCGAGGGACGGTTTCGTCACACAAGCCCCCCCCCCGTCAGGGTTTGCCGCGCGCGAGATCGGCCACCGGCAGGTCGCGAAAACGCTGCCAGTGCTGTTCGATTTCCGCCTGTTCCGGCCGGCCATCATGCACCCACAGGCCGTAGCGCAGTCGCAGCTTCTGGCCCTCGGCGAGTTCCAGCGGCGCGTCCAAGCTCAGGCAGGCCCCCATCCAGCCGTCGTCGCGGACGTGAAAGGCGGTCGGATGCCGGGGATTCAGCGGGTGATTCATCAGCGTCACCCCGGCCAGGCCGTTCGCCGCATTCGTCAGCCGACCCGAATAATCGCACCAGCGCGCCGGCAGACGGAACATGGCCTTTTCGTTGACCTGCCCCTCGGAATTGAGGATTCGTCCCCCGCCGTCATGCACGCCGAGGCTGCGCGCCACGCGCACGGCCAGCAAGCCGAAGCCGGTGGCACCGAAGCGCGCCGTCCGCCCCTTCGGCGGACTGAGTTCAAGATCGACCACGAGGAACCAGCTGCGCGCGCCGTCGAGCGGCCGCACCTCGGTGCGGCGCAGTTCGATGAGCTGCACACTGTCGTCCTCAGCCTTGAGCCAGTGGTTGACCTGGCGCATGGAGGCGGCCTCATCGCCCTCGGCATACCCCTCGGGCGGGATCTCGACGGTGACGATGCGGCCGCGCTTGGCGGGGCGGTCGCCCCAGAAATCCAGGCCGTTCAGGTCGTTGTGCGAAATCCACACGCTGTTGTGATGGCTGTGGCCGTGCGGATCATGCGGATGGCCCATGCGCGTCAGGCTCGGCTCGGCCGAGGCGCGCAGCGGATACCAAAACGGCCGCGGATCGGCGGGATCGTAGTGGCAGGCGGTCAACTCGCGGCCGTCGAGCTGGAACGAGGTGACGTGGTGCGGCAGCGGCACGGCCTGGATGCGCGGCACCGGCGGCGGCAGATCGGCGGCGTGCAGGGGGAACGACAGCGCAACAACGGGGAGCAGAAAACGCGGCATGATGACGGAGGATACGGCCAACCGCGCCGAGCTTATCTGCGGCTTTGACCATGTCCGCCGCGCGCGCCATCGTCGGCCATGGTCTTTGAGTTCGCCACCGCCACGCGCATCGTCTTCGGCCCGGGCACCGCCCGTCGTCTGCCGGAACTCGCCGCCCCCTTCGGGCGCCGTGTGCTGGTCGTCACCGGTGCCGGCGTGGACCGCCATGCCGCGCTGCTCGACGCACTCGCCGCCGCGGGTTTGCAGCTGACCCGTTTCCTCATCGCCGGTGAACCGACCACCGATGAGGCCACCGCGGGCGCCGAACTGGCGCGCGCCTGCGGTGCCGAACTCGTGCTCGGCCTCGGCGGCGGCAGCGTCCTCGATGCCGGCAAGGCCATCGCCGCCCTCGCCCGCCAGCCGGCCGGACTGATGGAGTACCTGGAGGTCATCGGCCGGGGCCGGGCCCTCGACGCCCCTCCCCTGCCCTTCCTCGCCGTGCCCACCACCGCCGGCACCGGCGCCGAGGTCACCCGCAACGCCGTGCTTGCCTCGCCGGCCCATCGCCTCAAGGCCAGCCTGCGCCACGCCTCCATGCTGCCCGCGCTGGCCCTGGTCGATCCGGAACTCGCGATCCCCTGTCCGCCCGCTGTCACCGCCGCCAGCGGCATGGACGCGTTGACGCAGTGCCTGGAAGCCTTCGTTTCCTGCCGCGCGCAACCGCTCACCGACGCCCTCTGCCGCGAGGGCATCCGCCGCGCCGCCGGTTCGCTCGAACGGGCGGTGGCGGAGGGTGGCGATCTCGGCGCGCGCACCGACCTCGCCCTAGCCGCCCTTTTCAGCGGGCTCGCCCTGGCCAATGCCGGCCTCGGTGCCGTGCACGGCTTCGCCGCACCCCTCGGCGGTCGCCACCACGCCCCGCACGGCGCCGTCTGCGCCGCCCTGCTGGCGCCGGTCTGGGAAGCCAACCTCGCCGCCGTGCGTGCCGCGGGCGATGCCTCAAGGCTCGCCAAGTTCCACGAAGCCGCGGTCCTGCTCACCGGCGATCCGGCGGCAACGCCTGAAAGGGGCACCGAATGCCTCGGCGAACTGACCGTACGCCTGCGCATTCCCGGCCTGGCCGCGCATGGACTGCAGGAAAGCGACCTCGCCGAGGTCGTCCGTCAGGCCGCGGCGGCGAGCAGCATGAAGGGCAATCCGCTGCCGCTCAGCCCACAGGTGCTGGAAGCCATCCTGCGCCGCGCGCTTTGATCGAAATCACTCCGGCAGATCCTGACCGCGTGTCTCAGGCAGGAAGGCGAGCACCACCAGTCCGAGCAGGAAGAGCCCGCCCATCAACGCGATGGCGTCGGTCAGCGGATACTGCGTTTTCACCAGCCCCGAGAGGATCAGCACCGGCGCCGCCAGCAGGCGGCCGGCGTTGAAGCAGAAACTGGCACCGGTGGAGCGCAGGTGACTCGGGAACAGCTCGGGAAAATAGATGGCATACCCGGAGTGGATGCTGAGGGTGACAAAGCCAAAGAGCGGCAGCAGCAGCAGCATCTGCAGATGGCTTTGCGGCAGGTAACAGACCACCAGCACCATGACAAAACTGAGGATGTGCATGACGGCAAACGTGCGCCGGCGACCGAACCGCGCGCACAGCGGCCCGAAGCTGAGCTGGCCGAGGCCGGCACCGATGACCTGGATGATGCCGTAGGCAAACTTCGCCTCGCGCTCCGCGGTCGCCGCCTCGACGCCGAGACGCAGCAGCAGCTCGCGGGTCAGGTCCTGGGTGGCGACACAGACGCCCCAGAAGGTGCCGAGACCCACGGCCGCCAGGGTCATGCCGAGCAGGGCGCGCACGCGCCAGCGACGGTCGCCGAACAGCTCGGCATAACTGCCCATGCGCTTGCCCTCGTCCTTCGCCTCCTGCCACTGCTCCGGCTCGCGCACCGAGGCGCGCACCCAGAGGGTGAGCAGGGCCGGCAGGATGCCGATCAGGTAGGCGATGCGCCACTCGTTCTCCACCTGCATGGCGGTCAGCGCCGCCAGCCAGGTGCCTAGCACGCCGGTGGCATGGAAGATGCCGCCGGCATGGGTGCGCGCGTGCTTGGGAAAAACCTCGGCGACCAGGGCCGCCGCCACCGCCCACTCACCGCCCACGCCCATCGCCACCAGGAACCGCAGCACGCCGACATGCCAGAGCTCGGTGGCAAAGTAGGTCAGGCCGGAGAAGATCGAATAAAACAGGATGGTCAGCACCATCACGGGTTTGCGGCCCCACTTGTCGCCGAGCGACCCAAACAACAGGCCGCCAAAGGTGCCGCCGGCCAGGAAGATGCCGAGGAAGATGTCACCCCATTTTTTCGCCTCCGGATCCCCCGGCCCCACGCCGAGAATCTCCGCCAGCATGGCACCGCGGGTCAGGTTGAAGAGCTGGCCTTCAAAGGCATCGAAGACCCAGCCGAGCGAGGCGACGAGCAGGACCAGCCACTGATAGCGGGTGACACCGGAGTACCATTTGGAGGAGGAAGTCATGAGCAGCGGGGAGCAGAGGGCTGGACCGGCGGGATGGCGCAACGGATTGGGTGGACAAGGGACAACGAACGCCAAACGGCGTTTTTCCGGCACGGCAGCCAGTTCGTTTTGGCAGAGGCAACGCCTGCAGCTATAGGCAGGTCGGCATGACAATGCTTTCCAGCCTTCCCAACTTCCCTGCCAAGCGGGTCCAACTCGTCGACAGCTTCGACGCCTTGGTGGGCACGCCGATGATCGGCGACATCAACGCCCTGTGCTGGCGGCGCGAACTGGCGGGCGACTTCGCCGAGGTGGTGGCGGCACTGGACGTCGGCGCAGGCATCACCTCGCTGAACGCGCCGATCTTGCGCGGTCTGAATTTGAGTCCTGAAGGCCGTCAAGCCGTGGCCTGCCTGCTGGAAGATCTGGAACGGCTCGATGCCCACGGCCTGCAGCCCTCGCTCGACTGCATCCATGGCTACACGCACGCCCCGCAGCCGGGACCGTTGCGCACGGACGTCTGTTCGTTCCATGTCGACAGCGCGACGGTGGAGGCCGACACCTACCTGTGCACCTACCACGGCACCTCGTCCTGGGGCCTGCCCAACGAGCAGGCCGTGCGCAGGATCAACCAGCCCGACACCCGTGCGGCGCTGTTGCAGGCGTACGGCGGCGCCGATGACGAGGCGTTTCATGAGTGGCTGGAGGAGCAGTTTTACGACCTGCATTATGCGCCGCTGCCGGGCGCGCAGCCCTACGCCTTCGGCACGGGCCATCTGTGGCGCATCGCCACGCTCTGGCCGGGCTGCCCGGTGCCGCCCTGCATTCATCGCGCCCCGGATCCGGTACCGGGCGAAAAACGGCTGCTGTTGATCAGTTAGGCACATCACAGTGGCAGGGTCGTTCCGGGCACGGCCACCGGATACCCGCCGTCGGCATCGGGCTGCACCGGCGGCGGGGTGTCCCAGGAGAGATCCTCGGGCACCAGGTTCTCCTGACTGGCCAGCACCTGCTCCCAGGTGATGGCCTGGCCGGTGTAGGTCGCCATGCGCCCCATCACCGCCATCAGCGTGCTGTAGGCCGCGTACTCGGCATCGTTGCGATAACCGCCGGTGCGTACATTTTCGAAGAAGGCGTCGTGCTCGAGCTGATAGGCATCGGCGCGGTTGCGCCGGCGCTCGCCACCAGGCGGCTTGCCGTTGAGCAGGAAGCGACCGTTGGCAGCGAGGTTGGCGCTGCCCTTGAGGCCGTGGAAATGCTCGCTGACATCGCGCACGCACTTGCCGCCGATCTGGCAGCACTGACTGAGCAGGCGGAAGCCGTCGGCATACTCGAACTCGACGGTGTGATGATCGAAGATGGTGCCATTCTCGCGCGCCCGGCGCACCTGTCGGCCGCCCTGCCCCATGGCGCGCACCGGCATGCGCCCCTGCAACGCCCAGTTCGCCACGTCGAGGTTGTGGCAATGCTGCTCGAGGATGTGGTCGCCGCTCATCCAGGTGAAGAAGTACCAGTTGCGAATCTGGTAGTGCAGTTCGCTCTCGCCCGGCTCGCGGGGATAACCCGGGCGCGAGGTGCCGTTCCAATACACCCGGCCGTACATGAGGTCGCCAATCTCGCCGGCTTGCAGGCGGCCCATCACCTCCCGGTAGGCCGGATCGTAGCGGCGCTGGAAACCGACGCAGACATTGAGCCGCTTGCGCTTCGCCTCCCCGGCTGCCGCCAGCACGCGGCGCACCCCGGTCGCATCCACGGCCACCGGCTTCTCCATGAAGACGTGTTTGCCGGCCTTGACCGCCTGTTCGAACAAAAACGGCCGTGGCCCGGGCGGGGTGGTGATGAGCACGACATCGGCCAGCGCGAAGGCCTTGCGCCAGTCGCCGAACTCGGTGAACACCTGGTCCGGCGGCACGCTCACCTGGCCCGCGTGCTTCTGCTGGAGGATGTCGAGCGCCGCCTGCGCCTTGCCTTCCAGCGGATCCACCACGGCCACCAGCTTCACCGTCGATCCGGCGCTCAGCGCCTGGCTGCAGGCGCCCGTGCCACGTCCGCCGCAACCGATCAGGGCGATCTTGATGTCGCCCTCACCACCGTCGGCAAAGGCATGCGTCGCCGCCGACACCGCAGCAGCGGAAGTGGCGGCCAGGAAGGTTCGGCGGTCGGTCATGAGGGTGTGTGGATTTCGGTAAAAAATGAGGGGTAGAAAGATTTTTTGACCTTCATTTTTCCACCCAAAAAGGCTCCGCCTTCAAAACTTCAGCAGCTCGCCAACCGGCAGCGGCCGGCCCTGGCGGATGGATTCTTCGGCAACGAGGCAGAGACCGGCCGACCACAGGCCGTCGAGGCCGCTGGCGGCAGGCGGGCGACCGGTGCGCACCATCTCGACGCAGCGGGCAATCTCCTCGCGCAGCTCAAACACCTCACCGCTGTGCTTCTCGAGCTGGACGTTTTCCAGGGTCTCGCCGTCGAAGACCTTGAGGAAGTAGCTGGGCTCGAGGGTGCGATCGAGCGCGCCGCTCCAGCCGGCCCAGAGCGCACCCTTGGTGCCACTCACCTTGACGGTCTGATGGTGCTCGAAGGCGGCCAACGTCTGCGACACGACCGCGTAGCTGCCGTTCGGGTACTTGAACATGGCACTGAAGTTGTCGAACAGGCTCGGCCGCTGCGGATCGCGCGAGTTGCCATAGGCATAGAGCTCCACCGGATCCCCGCTGCCCTGCAGGTACCAGCGGGCGAGGTCGAAGAAATGAATGGGCTCCTCCAGCACCCAGCTGCCAACGCGGCTGAGGTCGTAGCGCCAGCCGCTGGCGCCGGTGCGGTAGGGCTTGCGCGACAGCTCAACGAGCACGTACTGCGGCTCACCGATCGTGCCCGCGTCGAGGATCTCCTTGATGCGGCCCCACTGGCTGGACAGGCGCAGTTCATGGCCGACCGCAAGGTGCACACCGTGCTCGCGCGCGCCGGCGACGATGGCCTTGCAGTCGTCGAGGGTGATCGCCATGGGCTTTTCCAGCAGCACATGTTTGCCTCTCGCCATCGCCGCCAGGGCGATCTCGCGATGCGTGTGGCTTGGCGTGGCGATGTCGATCAGGTCGAACTCGGCCTGCGCGACCATCTCCAGGCTGTCGGCAAAGATCTGCGCCTCCGGGTAAAGCTGGCGTGCCTCGGCACGGGTCGCCTCGGTGGGTGCGCTGATGGCGACCAGCTGGGCGTCGGGATGGCCGGCAATGGACTGGGCATGGAATTTGCCCCAGGCGCCGAAACCGGCGAGAGCGAAGCGAACGGGATTCATAAGGGTCGAATGGAGAATGCGGAATGACGAAGGATGAGGTGGCCGCCGTCAGGGTTGATTGGCAAGGTTGTGCAAGGCGCTGCATCGAATTTTAGCGAAAATGAGAGGGAGTTTGTCACCGCCTCTCCGCCGTGGTCAACGGCGTCACCGGATTGGCAACGCGCCGGTTCTGCACTTCGTTCAACCGGCAGGTGGGCAGTTTCGGCAGGACGTACTTGGCGAAAAGATCGCACTCGTCGAGGTGCGGATAACCGCTGAGGATGAAGGCGCGGATGCCGAGGTCCATGTAACGGTTCAGCTTGGCCAGCACCTGGTCGGGATCACCGACGATGGCGCTGCCGCAGCCGCTGCGCGCCAGACCGACGCCGCTCCACAGGTGGTCCTCGATGTAAAGATCCCGGGCCTGCGCGCGCAGTTCGTCCTGGCGCTGCACACCGTAGCTCTGGCTGTCCTGCGAGCGCGCCTTGATCTCGGCGCCCTTCTCCGGGGTCAGCCGCGAGATGAGCCGGTCCGCCGCCGCACGCGCCTCGGCCTCGGTCTCGCGCACGATGACGTGGCCGCGGAAGCCGAAGTCGATGGTGCGACCCTGAGCGGCAGCCTTTTCCGCCATGCCCTGCATCGTCGCCGCGAGGCGATCCTCGGTCT
Source organism: Prosthecobacter sp. (assembly GCA_036846165.1). Classification (GTDB taxonomy): domain Bacteria; phylum Verrucomicrobiota; class Verrucomicrobiia; order Verrucomicrobiales; family Verrucomicrobiaceae; genus Prosthecobacter. The sequence goes on along the minus strand of DAIUCN010000001.1, from coordinate 32,397 downwards.
CCGGCCACATGAGGAAGACGTCGCAGTGCTTGGCGCAGAGCTCCTGAGCCGCCGGCGAGATGCCGCCAAAGTAAAGCAGCGGCCCGCCGTTCTGCTGGTAGGGCTTGGCCGGCTCGGTGTTGGGCAGGCTGATCTGGTAAAAGTCGCCCTTCCATTCAAACGGCCCGTCGGTGCGCCACAGCCCCTGCAGGATCTGGATGATCTCGCTGGCGCGGGCATAGCGCGTCTCGTTGCTCTCCTTCAGCCCGGGCATGTCCGAGGAGATGATGTTGATGCAGAGGCGCCCCTTGGCGATGTGATCGACCGTGGCGATCGCGCGCGCCAGCATCGGCGGCCAGACCTCGCCCATGCGCAGGGCCACCAGCTGGTTGATCTGCTGCGTCTGCGGCGCCAGCGCGGCGGCAAAGGTCAGGGCATCCTGACCGGCGATCCAGCCGGAGGGCAGCAGGATGTTTTGAAAGCCGTGCGCATCGGCCTTGCGCACAATGTCGCCACAGTGCTCGTAACTCGAGCGCAGAACGCCATCGGGCACACCGAGAAATTCATAGTCGTCGGAACAGAGCGCCGAGAACCAGGCGACTTCACATTGACGGTCGGGAGTGCGGATGGGGAGCATGATAAAAGAGGGATCGGGGCTTCAAAGCCGGCGCACGCGCAGGTGGCGGTAACGCACGGTGCCGGCGTATTTCTCACCGCCGTGCAGCTGCAGGCCGAGGTGGCCGGTGGCGGGATGCACACTCGCCGGCTCGCGATGCTGCAGGATCTGCACGCCGTTCACCCAAGTGGTGATCGTCGGCGGATCGCCGGTGATGCGCGCACGCACCTCATTCCAGTCGCCGGCCCGCCAGAAATGCCGCCACGCCTCCGGCAACACCGGACAGGGCTGGGTTTCATGCCCGTTGAGGGTGATGACCTCCGGGGTTTCGCCGAAGGTGTAATTGCGCACGCCGCGACGCTTCCAAATACCCTCGCCAAGGATGCCTCCAATCGTGCCGCCAGGGTGGTAGTCGATCAGACACTGGTAGGCCCTGCCGTCCGGCGTGCAGCGCAGGAAAAGTCCGCTGTCCGGTCCAAAATCGTTGCGCGTCTCCAGCACAACCTCGACATCGCCAAACACCGCCTCGGTCAGCAGCAGACCGCCGTTGCCCGGGCTGTCCTGATCGCCGGCAATGACACCGTCCTCGACCCGCCAGCGCCCGGCCGCGCGGTGGCCGCTGGCCCGACTGTGCGGACTCAAGGCCGAGGGCTTCCAGCCGGCCAGGCTGCGCCCGTCAAACAGCGATTGCCAGTCGCCCTCGCCCGCGCGCAGCGGGGCGACAAAAAGGCCGCAGGCGGCTTGCAGAACACGGCGACGATGCAGAGCAGGCATGATTTATTTATTTCAAAAGCAAATTAAGTAATTGCCAGGCAGGTGCTGGCAAGCTTAAAATCCGCTGCAGCCGCGCTTTTTATGCCCGCCTCCGCTCCCACCCCGCGCGTCGCCATCCTGGGCAGCGGCTTCAGTGGTGTTCTGACCGCCGTCAACCTCGTCCGTCTCGGCGCCGATCCGACCCGCTTGACCCTTGTCAATGCCGGCCGCCCCGCCGCCCGCGGGGTCGCCTACGGCACCCGCCGGCCCGAGCACCTGCTCAATGTCGCCGCCCGCAACATGTCGGCCTTCCCCGACCGGCCCGACGACCTGCTCGGCTGGCTGCGCACCCGCGCCGAGTTCGACCTCGTGCCCGATAATGAACTGCGCGAGCGCTTCATCCCGCGCCTGGTCTATGGCGACTACCTGCGCGCGCTGCGTCATCATCACCTCGCCGGCGCGCAGCACCTGGAGGTGGAGGCCGTCGATGTGGAGGCCGACGGCACCGTGCATCTCGCCGACGGCAGCCGCCTGCAGGCCGAGCGGATCGTGCTCGCCACCGGCAACGAGGCGCCTGCGGAGCTGCCCGGTGCCGCCGGTCTGGCGATGCACCCGGCCTGGGTCGGCAACCCGTGGCTGGCCTGGCATGAAAAACTGCCGCCGGACACCGGCACGATCGTCCTGCTCGGCACCGGCCTGACCACGGTCGATGCGGTCATCACCCTGCGTGCGCTCGGCTGGCTCGGTCGCATCCACGCGGTATCCCGTCACGGCTGGCTGCCGCAGGCGCACTTCCGCGGGATTGAATACGACGCCTTCCCGCCGCCCGGCACCGACCTCGCTGCGCTCGGGCTCGACCGTCTGGTGGCTCTGATGGAGTCGCACTGCGCGCGCTTGCGTGAGCTCGGTGCCAACCCGGCCATCATTGTCGACAAGCTGCGCCCGCACACCCAGCGCCTCTGGCAGGCCTTCAGCGCCGATGAGAAACGCCGCTTCGTGCGCGACCACGCGGCGCGCTGGAACATCCTGCGCCATCGCATCGCACCGGAAATCCATGCCCAGCTCGCCAGCGCCCAGCTCACCGGCCAGTTGCAGGTACACGCGGCGCTGATCGAGCAGGTCACCGCCGCCGGCAACCGCGTCCGTGTCGAGCTGGCCGGCGGCCGCCACCTGGAGGGCGACCTCGTCCTCAACGCCACCGGTCCGCAAACCCGCTTCAGTGCCACCCGTTCGCCGCTGCTACAGAACCTGCTGCACCGCGGCCGGATCACCCCGGATGAACTCGACCTCGGCCTGAGCATCGACGCGGATCATGTTGCCATTGACGCCGGGGGCCGGCGCTCGCCGCACCTGCTCGCGCTCGGCCCCCTGCTGCGCGGCACCTACTGGGAAACCATCGCCGTACCCGAACTGCGCGGCCAGGCCCTGCGCGTCGCCCAGACCCTGCTCGGCCAGACACCCGCCACGTCACCGGCACCGGTGATGATGGAGTACATGATCTGACGGCGGCTCACTTGCGCTGCCAGCGGTCCTCCGGCTCCATCAGCGCCCGCGGCGCCTCGCCCTCAAGCCAGGCACGCGCACCCGCATCCTCCTTGAGCCAGGCATCCCAAAACGCCGTGCTGAGCGCCAAAATTACCCGGTGATGGTTCGGGTTCCGCGGCGTCTCACCGCCAAAATCGGGTCGGTCGGTGAAGGCAAAATGGCTCGCCTCATGCAGCACCAGTTCATACTTGCCGCCGGGCGGCAGGGCCGGATAGACGGCCAGCCGCGACGCCATGTCACCCGTGCCAATCGTCGCCCCGCCAATGTGGGCAATGTCGTTCGTGCCGGTCATCAGCAGCCAGGGCAGGCGCACCTGACCGAACGCCGCCGTCGGCTGCGCGCGCGCCGGCGTGCTCGGACTGAAGATGACCGCGGCCTTGAGCCGGGGATCGGTGAAGCGCGCGCCACCGCGCGGCACTGCCTGGCCGCATACGGCCTGGGTGGTCACCGCGCCGAAGGAGTGCCCGCTCATGCCCACGCGCTGCAAATCGAGTCGGCCGGCCAGCGCATGCTCCGGCGTGCGCTGCCAGACTTCAAGCTGGTTCAGCACCGCCGGCACATCCTGCACCCGCGCCAGGAAGTTGGCCGGGCTGGCCGCCGCCTGCATGGCCAGGGTGCGGCGCGCTGGCGGCACGTCCTTCCAGATCGCTTCATCGCTGCCGGGATGCTGCAGAAACACGGCGACGTAGCCACGCGCCGCCCAGTGCCGACCGAGAAAGGCGCTGCCCTCGCGACTGCCACCGAGGCCATGGCTGAACAGCACCACGGCGGCCGGCTTCGTCGCGGTCGGCAAATACACGCACAGGGGAATCTCGCGATTCCGCGCTGCATCACGACAGGCCAAGTCCAGGGGTGTCGGCAGCGGGCCGGCGGGCACGATCAAAGGGTCGTAGGCGACCGCCGACAACACGGTCATCAACAGGGTCAGGAGCACGTTCATGAGAGTTCCACCTACAACCGCCAAAACGGCTCCGGGATGCAGGCGGTTCAAACTTTTGCCTGCCCCGCCCGGCCAAAGGTCAGGGCCACCAGACTGAGCGTCGCCACCGAACTCAGCGGCATCAGCACCGCCGCGGCCAGCGGACTGAGATGGCCCATCAGGCCGGCAATGACGGTCGCGATGTTGTAACAGACGGAGAAACCAAACACCCGCCGCGTCGCCCGCTGGTGCACCGCTGCAAGGTCGAGCAGGCTGCTGACAAAACGCAGGCTGTGGCCGAGGAAAAAGAAGTCGGCCTTCTGCTCCAAAAAGCTGCGCCCACCCACCGGACTGCCGGCGCACAGGGCCGCGTCAAAGGCCAGGCTGTCGTTGGCACCGTCGCCGATGTACAGGGTGTCATCGCGGTTGTGCTGCGCCACCCACGCCGCTTTTTCCTCGGGCGTCAGCCGCGCCTGCCAGTCGCTCCCGCCCAAGCCCAACTGCGCGGCGATGTCAGCCACCTTCGCCTCACGATCGCCACTGAGGATGTGCACCTGCAGACCGCGCCGGCGCAGGCCGTGAACCTCCTCGACCGACTCCCCGCGCAGCTCATCGCGAAAGCGGAAATCGGCGAGCGCCTCGCCCTCGCAGGCGAAGCGCGCGTCGGCCACCGGCGACCGCCCCAGCGTCCAGCGCCGGCCCGCGGCATCGGTGCAGACCAAGCCCTGCCCCACGGCTTCCTCGACCGCGCCTGCGAAACCCGCGTCATCGGCCGGGCCGAGGGCATCGAACAGGCTGCGACTGACCGGATGCAGGTTGCCGGTGACAAGCGCGCGCAGGGCCGCACGCGCATCGGTCGTGAGCGCCATCAAGGCCTCGGGATTCTCCAGCACCGGGTTCTCCAGCGTCAGCGTGCCGGTCTTGTCGAACACCACGCGACGCACGCGCCGCAGCCGCTTCCACAGCGCCAGCGTGCGCACGAAGACACCGCGGCGCTCGGCACGCGCGGCCGCCAACTCCTCGGCCAGCGGCACCGCCACGCCGAGCGCGCAGGGACAGGAAACGACGTAGATCGAGATCATCACCTGCAGCGCCTGCGCCACGCCTTCGCCACGCCACCACCAGCCAACCGCGCCGGCCAGGCCAACCACGATGACGATGCCCAGGTACCAGCGCAGCAGTCGCTCCAGACCGCGATCACGGAACTCGCCCGGTTTGCGCGCCTCCAGCAGTCGCCGCAGGGTGCTGTCCGACCAGGCCTCCAGCGCCTCCGCCTCCAGCGGCGCCAGACCGATGTTGAGGGCGCCCGAGGGCAGCAGCTGGCCCGGCTCCCGCCGCTGCGCCTCGCTTTCGCCGTTGATCCATTCCAGGCTCACCGAGCCGGCCACCTGCAGCAGCTTCGACGCCACCGGCACCGACTGGCCCGGCTTGACCGCGTAGCGCACCCCCGCTTGCAGGGCCGCCAGCGGCCGCGCCTTGCCGTCGTCGAGCCAGCTCACCCGCTCCGGGATCGAGGTGTCGCGCATCAGCTTGCGCCGGTTGCGCTCCACCGCCGCCTGCTGCGCCCAGCGACCCGCCAGCATGAGGAAGATGAAGATGGCGACAAAATCAAAGTACTTCAGGCCTTCGACCCCGGCCAGCCAGCCACCAACCGAGCCCGCGTAGGCGGCGAGGATGCCGAGCGCGATCGGCGTGTCGATGTGCAGCGTGCCGGCCTGCAGGCTGCGCCAGGCGCGCTCGATGAAGTAAGAACCGCCGACCAGCATCGCCAGCGTCGCCGAGGCCGCGGCGATCAAATCAAACCAGGAGGCGAAGGCGAAGTCGGCCGGCATGCCAAAGTAGGCCGGCAGCGAGAAGGCCATGGCATTCATCGCAAAGGCCCCGCACACCCCCATGCGCCGCTCCAGACCCGAGGCCTGCTTGCGACCGCCCGCCTCGTCCTCCTCGCGCGGCGGCCCCACCAGGTAGCCAAAGCGCTGCAGCTCGCGGGCAAAACCGGCGGCGTCGAACACACCCGCTTCAACGATGAGTACCAGCGTGCCGTGCACGACATCGATGTGGACGCGCAGCCCGCCCGGCTGGCGGGCAAAGAGTTTTTCGATCAGCCAGACGCAGCCGACGCAGGACACCCCCTGCAGGGCCAGACGCAGCTCGGCCGGCCGGCCCTCGCCCGCGCGCCCGGCCTCAAGGGCGGCGAGCTGTTCCAGCCATTCGTAGTCGCGCTCGCGCAGCGCCTGCGGTGACACCGGCGGCAACGACTTGCCGCCCTTGAGGTCGTAAAAGTGGTCGAGCCCCTGCGCGTGCAGCAGTTCCGCCACATAGGCGCAGCCCGCACAGCAAAAGCCGTCGTCCCGTCCCGCCGGGACGGGCGCACCACAATGCTTGCAGGAGGAGAGGTCGGCCATGCGCGCGCCAGTCTGCACCCATCCCCGCCTGCCCGCATCCCCGACCTTGGCAAGAAACAGCCCTGGGTTGCGGCGGAGAGCATGGAGCGTAGGGCGAAGAGCCCGGGAGTACTTTGCCAGACACTCAGACCTCTCCGCTCCGTGCTCCCCCTGACAGACCGGCGCTAGGGCAACGTTTTCACGGCGATGAAAACGCTGCTGTTGGCCCTGTTGCTGTTCGTTGTGCTGTCGCCCTGCGCCCCTGCGGCGGAGCCACGGCCAAATTTCCTTTTCCTCATCTTCGATGACATGAGCTGGGACAGTGTCGGCGCCTACGGCAACCCCTGGATCAAAACGCCGAACCTCGACCGCCTGGCGAAGGAGGGCGTGCTGTTCCGCCACGCCTTCACCTCGAACCCCAAGTGCAGTCCCTGCCGGGCCAGCATCCTGACCGGGCGCAACACCTGGCAACTGGAGGAGCTGTCGGTCCACAACAGCATCTTCCCGCGCAAGTTCGAGGTCTATCCCGACCTGCTGGAGGCGGCGGGTTACGCGGTCGGTCTCACCGGCAAGGGCTGGGGGCCGGGCGACTTCAAGAACCACGGTCGCACCCGCAATCCTGCGGGGCCGTCGTTCGACGAGCACAAGACCGAGCCGCCGGCGAACGGCATCGGCAAGCTCGACTACGCGCGCAACTTCGAGGCCTTCCTGGCGCAGCGCCCCAAGGACGCGCCGTTCAGTTTCTGGATGGGCTTCCAGGAACCGCACCGCGCCTATGAACTGCACTCCGGCGTGCGCCTGGGCAAAAAACTCGAGGACGTGATCGTGCCGCCCTACCTGCCCGATGTGCGCGCCGTGCGCAGCGACCTGGCCGACTACGCCATCGAGGTTGAATGGGCTGACGCCCACATCGGCCGGGCCTTGGCCGCGCTCGAGGCGGCGGGTGAACTCGACAACACGCTCATCATCGCCACCTCCGATCACGGCATGCCCTTCCCCTACGTGAAGGGGCAGATCCATGAGGACGGCTTCCGCCTGCCGCTGATCGCCCGCTGGGGCAAGGTCGTCAAGCCGGGCCGGGTCGTCGACGACTTCATCAATGTCCGCGATCTGGCGCCGACCTACCTCGAACTGGCCGGCCTGCCGGCACATCCCCAGATGACCGGCCGCAGCCTGGCCAACCTGCTGCGCTCGGACAAGTCGGGCATGCTCGAGGGCCGCGACGTCATGCTCGCCGGCAAGGAGCGGCATGACCTGGGCCGGCCCAACAACCTCGGGTACCCGGTGCGGGCGATCCGCACACCGGAGTTTTTGTATGTGCGCAACTACCACCCTGAGCGCTGGCCGGCCTGCAACCCGGAGACGGGCTTCGGCAACTGCGACGACAGCCCGACCAAGGAGGTCATCAAGCTGCTCGGCGGCCACTTCTTCGACCTCAGCTTCAACTTCCGGCCGGCCGACGAGCTGTACCGCCTCAGCGACGACCCGCACGGCGTGCGCAATCTCGCCAACGACCCGGCCTTTGCCGACGTCATGACCGGACTGCGCGAGCGCATGATCGGCCTGCTCAAGGCCGAGGGCGACCCGCGCGCGCTCGGCAACGGCGCGATCTTCGACACCTACGAGTACGTTGGCGCCAATCCCTCGAAAAACTGGAACCTCTGGCTGAAGGCGCAGGACGAGCGGCTCAGCGCCGAGGCGGAGGAGCGGTCGCGCGCGCAAAAAAAGGCGCCCCGGCCGCGCCCCCAGCCCGCGCCTTGACTCGCGCGGCGGCCTGATTCAAGAGAGGACATGCAACTCATCTCCGGAACCGCCGTCGCCGAAAAAGTCCTTGAGGAATGCCGCCGTGACATCGCCGAGCTGGCGGCCGCCGGCCGTCGCCCGGGCCTGGCGGTCGTGCTGGTCGGCGACGACCCCGCCTCGCGCGCCTACGTGCGTTCCAAGGACAAGAAGTGCCGAGAGCTCGGCCTGCACTCGGTGAAACTCGAGCTGCCGGCGACAACGAGCCAGGACGAGCTGCTCGCCCATGTGCGCGCCCTCAACGAGGATCCGAACATCCACGGCATCCTCGTCCAGAGCCCGCCGCCGGCGCACATCGATGAAGCCGCCATCGTGCGCGCCATCGACCCGGCCAAGGACGTCGACGGCTTCCACCCGGTCAACGTCGCCAAGCTGGCGCTCGAGGACCCGAGCGGCTTTGTGCCCTGCACGCCGCTCGGCTGCCAGCGCCTGCTGATCGACGCCGGCATCGAGACCAAGGGCGCCGAGGTCGTCGTGCTCGGGCGCAGCATGATCGTCGGCAAGCCGATGGCCCTGCTGCTCATGGCCAAGGGCCCGGGCGGCGATGCGACGGTGACCGTCGCCCACTCGCGCACCCGCGACCTCGCCGCCATCACCCGGCGCGCCGACATCCTCATCGCCGCCATTGGCCGTCCCGAGTTCGTGCGTGCCGAGCACGTCAAGGAGGGCGCGGTGGTCATCGACGTCGGCATCAACCGCGTCGAGGCCCCGGGCACGGACAAGGGCTACAAGCTGGTCGGCGACGTTGCCTTTGACGAGGTGGCGCCGAAATGCCGCGCCATCACGCCCGTGCCGGGCGGGGTCGGCCCGATGACCATCGCCATGCTCATGGCCAACACCATCAAGGCCTGCAGGCAGGCGGCGCGCTGAGGCGCGCTTGACGCCGAAGGAGGCGGCGCGTAAGAGCGGCCATCCCATGGATGCCCTCACCCTCGTTCTCTTCGTTCTCGGCCTCGTCCTGCTCGTTGTCGGCGCGGAAATCCTCGTGCGCGGCGCGGCGCGCCTGGCCGCCGCCTTCGGCATTCCGCCGCTGGTCATCGGTCTGACCGTGGTCGCCTTCGGCACCAGCTCACCGGAACTGGCGGTGAGCGTGCAGTCCGCCTGGGCCGGCCAGCCCGATCTGGCGGTCGGCAACGTGCTCGGCAGCAACATTTTCAATGTCCTGCTCATCCTCGGCCTGTCGGCCGTGATCACCCCCCTGGTCGTGTCGCGCCAACTCGTGCGCCTCGACGTGCCGATCATGATTGTCATCTCGGCCGCCCTCGTGCCACTCGCCCGCGACGGCGTCATCAGCCGCCTCGACGGCAGTCTGCTGGCACTCGCTCTCGTCGGCTACATCGTTTTCCAGATCCGGCTGGCGCGCCGCGAACCCGCAGCCGGCCAAGAGGGTGAATATGCCGAAGAATACGGGGCTCCGGCCCGCGGTGCCAAGGCCGTTGCGCTTAACCTAGGCCTGGTCTTCGGCGGCCTGGTCCTGCTCGTGCTCGGCTCGCGCTGGCTGGTCGATGGCGCGGTGATGATGGCACGCGCCATGGGCGTCAATGAACTCGTCATCGGCCTCACCATCGTCGCCGCCGGCACCTCCCTGCCCGAGGTCGCCACCTCGGTCATCGCCGCCCTCAAGGGCGAACGCGACATCGCCGTCGGCAATGTCGTCGGCAGCAACATCTTCAACATCCTCTGCGTGCTCGGCCTCAGCGCCGTCGTGGCACCCGCCGGCCTGCCGGTGTCGGAAGGCGCGCGCGACTTCGACCTCTGGGTCGTGCTGGCGGTGGCGGTCGCCTGCCTGCCGGTCTTCTTCACTGCCGGCGGCACGATCCGCCGCTGGGAGGGCCTGGTCTTCCTCGCCTACTACGGCGCCTACACGCTTTACCTGTTCTTCGACGCCACCCATCACGCGGCGCTGCCGACCTACTCGCGCATGATGTGGATCTTCGTCCTGCCGCTCACCGCGCTGACGCTGGTCGTCACCCTGGTGCAAGAATGGCATCTTCGGCGCTCCAATCGACGCTGAGCCGCAGAGCGCTGCTCCAAGAGGCTGGTACCGGCCTGACCATGAAGGCCAGGAACCCGCTTACCTGCGCGCTTTTGACAGGGCCGCGCGGCTCGCGGCGTTGAAGTGGCGCATGATTCGCCACCTCGTCTTTCCACTCGCCGCCGTCTCCCTGCTCTCCGCTGCCGACTGGCCTGAATGGCGTGGCTCAGGGGGGCAGGGCCGGGCCGATGCCGCCGGCGAGCTGCCACTCACTTTCAGCGAAACCTCCGGCATCGCCTGGAAAACGCCGCTGCCCGGACGCGGGCACTCGACGCCGGTGGTGCTGGGCGACCGCCTGTGGATGACCACGGCCATCGAAAAGCCCGCCGACCCGGCCGAGGCCGAACGCCGCCTGAAGGCCAACACCGGCGACCAACCGGTCACTGTGCTCGCCTCGGTCAGCCTGCGCGCCCTCTGCGTCGACCGCACCACCGGCAAGCTGCTGCACGACCTCGAACTGCTCAACGTCGCCGAACCGCAGTGGTCGCACCAGCTCAACAGTTATGCCTCGCCCAGCCCGGTCATCGAAAACGGCCGGCTGTACACCCACTTCGGCAGCCTTGGCACCGCCTGCCTCGACACGCAGAGCCTGCAGGTGCTGTGGACAAACCGCGAGCTGCAGGTGATGCACGAAAACGGTCCGGGGTCTTCGCCGGTGCTCTGGCAGGACCACCTCATTGTCCACTTTGACGGCAGCGACGCCCAGTTCATCGCCGCCTTCGACAAGGCCACCGGCAAGGTCGCCTGGAAAACCGCACGCAGCGGCGAGATGGATCCGCGGCCCCAGCAACGCAAGGCCTACGGCACGCCGCTCATCGTCGAGATGAACGGCGCGCCGGTCGTGGTCAGCCCGGCGGCGAACTGGGTCTACGGCTACGAACCGGCGACCGGTCGCGAGCTGTGGAAGGTCGCCTACGACGGCCTCGGTTTCTCGATGCCGGTGCGGCCCGTGGCCGACGCCGAACGCTTCTATGTCGGCACCAGCTACGGCAAGTCGCAGGTGGTGGCGCTGAAGTACGCGGGCGTGAAAACGCCGGAGGTCGCCTGGCGCAACCCGAAGAACGCGCCCAAGATGGCCTCGCCGGTGCTCGCCAACGGCCTGCTGTTCTACGTCGACGACGGCGGCATCCTCAGCTGCCTCGACCCCGCCACCGGCGAGGTGCATTACCGCGAGCGCCTGGGTGGCAAATTCAGCGCCTCGCCCATCGCCGCCAATGGCAAACTCTACTTTTGCAGCCGCGAGGGGGTTGTCTCGGTGGTGCCGGCGGAAAAAACCTTCCGCATTGAAGCGCAGAACACGCTCGACGGCGCGCTCATGGCCAGTCCGGTTGCCCTTGATGGCGCGCTCTACCTGCGCACCGAGGCGGCGCTGTACCGGATCGGGGGTGGTCGCTGAGATTCCCGCGCATCCCAGGCATCACTCGAGGTAATAAGTCGACCCACGCGGGGCCGGTGTCAGCCGCGTCGGCCGCTGCATCGGCGGCCAGGGCGGCCGGGTCGAAGGCGGCGGCATCACCGTGTCAAGAAGCCGCCCGGGCAGCGAGCGCTGCGGCGGGGGCGGTGGCGCCTGCACCGCCCAGGAGGTCGGCCGCGGCGGGGTTCGACCCACGATCTTCACCGGCGTGCCCAGCGGCGTCTCGCGGAAGAAGACGTGGGCCATGTGCGGCGGCAGGCGGATGCAGCCGTGCGAGGCCGGGAACCCCGGCAGGTAGCCCTCGTGCATGCCCACCGCACCGGTGACGCGCATGAAGTAGCGCATGTCGGCACCATCGAAGCGCGCACCCGGCGGCTTGGGATCCTTGCGCACATCGACCTCCTTCTGCAGGATGTTGCCATGGGCATCGACATAGTTGCCGTAGAGCGACGACTTGTGGTCGCGGCTTTTCTGCGTGATTTTGAAGTTGCCAATCGGTGTGGAGTAACCCTCGCGACCGGACGAAATCGTCGACACGCCCGCGAGCTGCCCACCCTTGTAGTAATAGATCCGCTGCTCGCTCAGGTTGATCGTCATCGACGGGCTGCCGGAGAGGTGATCGCCCTTCCACCAGGAGTCGTCGCGGAAGAGAGGACGGGGCGGAGCGTTGACCCCTTCACCGGGGGCAATGGGCACGCGCTCGACATACCAGCCGCCGCCGGGCGCCTGGCGGCGCACCTCACGGTATTGCGGACCGACCACGCAGGAAACCTGCATGAGGAGACTCGACACCAGCAGGCAGGCACAGGAGAGCTTCATGACGGTGAATGGGTTACGAATGTCGGCCCCGCTCGGCAACCATGTCGGCAAAAAACCGACCAGCTGATTCCGCAGATCGACGCTCAGTCTTCCCCATCCGCGACGTTTTTGCCACCCACAATGATGCCGCGTTTCGTCGTGGCGACGAATTCGGTGAAAGCCGCCGCCTCGGGCGTCAATTCACCGGCGCGCAATTCCTCGACCGCCTGGGCGTTGTTGAGACCGCTGCGGTAGACCTTGCGGAAGGCCTGGCGCAGGGCGCGGATCTGCTCGCGACTGAAGCCGGCGCGCTGCAGGCCGACCAGGTTGAGGCCGCGGGCGCGCGCCGGATTGCCATCGGCGGTGCAGAACGGCGGCACGTCCTGAACGATCTTCGAGCAGCCACCGATGATGGCGCGCGTGCCAATGCGGCAGAACTGGTGGACGGCGCTCAGGCCGCCCAGGATGACATGATCCTCGACGGTCACGTGGCCGGCAAGGGTGCCGTTGTTGGAGAAGATGACGTGATTGCCGACAATGCAGTCGTGGGCAATGTGGACGTAGGAGAGGAAGTGGTTGTGGCTGCCGATGATCGTCCTGTCGCCCGGGCTGGTGGCGCGATGAACGGTGCAGAACTCCCGGAAGGTGTTGCCGTCGCCCACTTCCAGCCAGGTCGGCTCACCCCGGTACTTGAGGTCCTGGGTCTGCTGGCCGATCGAGGTGTAGGCGTAGAACTGGTTGTCGCGGCCGATCCTGGAGGGGCCCAGGATCGTCACGTGATGCTGAAGCTGGCAGCCGTCGCCGAGCTCGACCTGCGGCCCGACGATGCAGTAGGGACCGACCGTGACGCCGTCGCCAAGACGGGCCGAGGGATCGATGAGGGCGGTGGGGTGGATCGAATTCACGGGCGGGACGGAAAGGGCTTCAGCGGTCGACGACGCTGAACATGAGGTCGGCCTCGGAGACCACCTGGCCGTTGACGATGCAGCGACCGACGGCCTGGGCAATGCTGCGCTTCACCTTAAGCATCTCGGTCTCGATGATGAGGGTGTCACCAGGCAGGACCGGTTTGCGCCACTTGACGTTGTTGGCGCTCATAAAGTAGCCGATCTTGCCCTGGTTGCCGGGCATGCGCAACAGCACGATGCTGGCGACCTGGGCCATGGCCTCAAGCTGGAGCACGCCGGGCATGATCGGGTGGCCCGGGAAATGGCCCTGGAAGAAGGGCTCGTTGATGGTGACGTTCTTGACGCCGGTGCACTTGTTCTCGCCCTCAAAGCCGACGATGCGGTCGACCAGCAGGAAGGGGTAGCGATGCGGCAGAATGCGCATCACCTCGTTGATGTCGAGCACGGCCTCGCCGCTGGGGATGTTCACCGCCGGCGGCACCATGGCGCGCATGGCATTGTACTGGGCGACCACCGCGCGGGCCATCTCGGTGTTCGGGCCGTGGCCCGGGCGCACGGCGATGACGTGGCCGCGGATGCGCTTGCCGGAGAGCATGAGGTCGCCGACGATGTCGAGGATCTTGTGGCGGACAAACTCGTCGCTGAAGCGCAGCGGCTGCTTCGACAGCAGGGTTTCGCCGCGCACGACCACGGCGGCCTCGAGGGTTCCGCCCTTGATCAGGCCCTTTTCCATGAGCGGGGCGATGTCCTCGTAATAAACAAAGGTGCGCGCCGGGGCGATCGCCTTCTCGTAGGTCTCCGGGGTGATTTCCAGCGACAGATACTGGGTGAAGCGGCCGCCGGGGCCGACATTGGTGCAGCTGACCCGAAATTTTTTGTCGGGCACGATGGTCAGGATCGTGCCGTCGCGGGTCTCCTGGTAAATCGGCTCGCGGATCTCGAAGATCTTGCGCGGCTCCGACTGCTCCTGCAGACCGGCCTTCTTGATCAATTCGACGAAGGGCTGCGAGCTGCCGTCGACAATCGGCGGCTCGTTGGCGTCCATCTCAATGATGGCATTGTCGACGCCCATGCCGGTGAGGGCCGAAATGACGTGCTCGACGGTGTGCACATTGACGCCGCCCTCGGCGATGGTGGTGGCGCGCTCGACCTTCTGCACCTTCTCGACCAGGGCCGGGATGAAGGGTTTGTCCTCCAGATCGATGCGCCGGAACTTGAAGCCGAAGTTCTCCGGTGCCGGCTGCAGGGTCAGGGTCACCTGCTCGCCGGTGTGCAGTGAGGTGCCGGTGATCGAGGCGGCCTTGGCGAGGGTGTGTTGGCGGTCGGAAGCAGACATGGGCGCAGGCGTTGTAGCCGCGCGCCGGAGCGGGGTCAAAGGAAAATCCGGCGCCCACCGGGCCGCCGGCACGTGGAAGAATCGGCGGATTTTGGAAGCGCCCGCCCCTTGTGTCCGGGCCGATTCGGGGCATCTTCCGGCATGCCGATTTACGTCCTGCATGGGTCCGCCACCCCGCGCCGCGCCGGCTGGCGCAGCGTGCTGCGCCTCGGTGCCGCCCTGCTGTTGGCCTCCGTCCTGATCTCGCTCCTGGTCTTCCTCGGCGCCTTCGTCGCCGCCCTCGGCCTCATCGTCTCGGCGGTCGCCGCCGTCGTCTACGCCGTGCGCTCGCGCCTGCCCAGTTCCCGGCCTCCGGAACCCCCGCCGCCCGCCGAACCGGCCCCGCCGGGCGAGGCCCGGGTCATTGAGGTCGACGAAATCATCGTCCGGCGCTGACCGATTTTCCGGTTGCCCCGCCGGGGAGGGCGGCTTACTTGCGCGCCCACCGAACCGACTGCCCGCCATGCTCGAATTTTTCCGCCGCCACCGAGGTGCCTTCCTGATCACGGTCACCGTGATCATCATCATCAGCTTCTCCGTCTGGGGCGGCTGGAAATCCGGCCGCGACAGCCTGCAGGCCCAGCCGACCGACCCGGCCTTCGAGGTCTACGGCCGCACCTACACGGTCGCCGAGGCCGAGCGCCTCGGCCGGCGCATGCAGATCATCTACATGCTGCAGCTGTTCGACCTCATGTCCGGTCTCTCGCGCAGCGGCGGTGGCGCGGATGTGGCGATCAACCAGGTCATCCTGCAGCGCGAGATGGACCGCCTGGGCGTGACCCCGAGCGATGCCGAGGCCAAGGCGGCCCTGGAAAAGCTGCCGGCCCTCATGGAAAACGGCGCCTTCAGCCCGCAGCGCGCCTACAATGCCGAGCAGATGCTCGGCGCCTACGGCTTCAACGGAGCCGACATGCTGGAAATCATCAAGCTCAGCGTCGGCCTCGGCAAGCTGCGCGAGCTTGCCGGTGGCAACTACGTCGCCGGTCCGCTCGAAGTGGAAAAGAGCTACGCCAGCGAGCACCAGACCCTCAAGGTCGCGACGATCGCCTTCCATCTTGAGGACTCCAAGAAAACCGCCAAGGTGACCGACGAGGAGATCGCCAAGTCCTACGAGGAGAACAAGGAGACCTACAAGACCGCCGAAAAGCGCGCCCTGCGCTACGTCTTCTTTGAAAATCCGAAGGAGCAGGAAAACGTGCCACTGGAAGAGCGCCAGAAGCGCCAGCGTGAGGTCGTCGAGCGCGTCAACAAGTTCAATGACGCCAGCATCGCCCCCGGCGCCAAGTTTGACGAGATTGTCAAACAGCTCAAGGAAACCGAACAGAAGACTGAACTGTTCGCCCGCGACACCGCCCCCGAAGCGCTCAAGAACGAAGCCGAACTGCTCGAGCTGGCCTTCGCCCTCAATCCGCAGTCGCGCCCGATCAGCGACCCGGTCAAGGGCGCCAACGGCTACTACATCTTCACCGTCAGCCAGATCGAGGAATCGAAGCAGCAGGAACTCGCCGAGGTGAAGGACAAGGTGCGCGAGGCCCTCGTCGCCCAGAAGGCCCAGGAAGGCCTGACGAAGGCGGTCAACGACGCCCGCGAAGCCCTCAGCAAGGGCCTCGGCGAAGGCAAAATGATCGCCGACCTCGCCAAGGAACTGAAACTGACCCTGTCGCCCGTCAGCGAACTCACCATCTCCGAGCCGCCGGCCGAACTGGCCAATGCCTACGAGATCGCCAGCGCCGTGCGCGACCTGCCCGCCGGTGGCCTCAGCGCCAGCATCGACACCGAAGCCGGCGCCCTGCTCGCCTACGTCGAGGCCAAGGAACTGCGCAAGCGCGAGGATGCCGCCGCCCTGCGCGACAACCTCGCCCGTGCGCGCGCCGACATGGACCAGCGCCGCCTGTTCGACACCTGGTTCGGCAAGCTGCGCGACGCCGCCAAGCCTCGCCTCCTGATCAAGGAGACCGGGGCAGGCGCCTGAGGCACCCCGCCATGAGCGATTCCGCCACCGAGCTCGATGCTCTCTTTGATGAGGCCAACGGCCACCTCGCCCTCGGCGAGCTCGACGAGGCGGTCGTCCTGTACCGGCGCTGCGTTGGCCTCGACCCGCAGTTTTTCGATGGCTGGCACGCGCTCGGCATGGCCCTGCTCAAGATCGGCGAGGTGAAGGAGGCGATCGGCGCCGGCCTCATGGCCACCACCCTGCGGCCCAACGACCTGCTCGCCTGGACCGGCCTGTCGCAGATGTACGTGCGCGCTGGCCAGATCGCCGAAGCCGAGGACGCCAAGGGCAAGGCCCGCATCCTCTCGCTCGGTGGCAAGGTTGTCAAAGACACCGCGCCGTAACGACCTTCTGTAGTGCGGGGCAGCGACCCGCAAAACCGCTGGGTCACTGCCCCCGTCTACAGCGGCACCGCAACCCCCGCTTGCGTCCGCGCCACTCCGCCCCATCTTCCGCGCCCCATGAACAAGCTGGACGAGATCATCGCGCACAAGCGCACCGAGGTCGAAAAACTGCTGCCGCGCGCCGACAAGCTGCGCGCCGCCGCCGCCCTGCGCGACGATGTCCGTTCCTTCGCCGACGCCCTGCGCGCCGATCCGACCCGCCTGGCGATGATCGCCGAGGTCAAACGCGCCTCGCCCTCGGCCGGCACCATCGCCGCCGATTTCGATCCGCTCACCATCGCCCGCGGCTACGAAAAAGCCGGCGCCAACGCGCTGTCGATCCTCACCGACGAAACCTACTTCCAGGGCCGCCTCGAGTACCTCTCACTCATCCGCTCCCAGGTCGACATCCCCTGCCTGCGCAAGGATTTCATCATCCATGAGGCGCAGATCTTTGAAGCGGTGGTCGCCGGTGCCGACGCCATCCTGCTCATCGTCGCCGCCCTCGACCAGCCGACCCTCGAACACCTGCTCGAAGTCGCCCACACCTACCAGCTCGACGCCCTCGTCGAGGTGCACGACCTGCCCGAACTGGAGCGCGCCCTCGCCACCGACGCCCGCATCATTGGCGTCAACAACCGCAACCTGAAGACCTTCACCGTCGATCTCGCCACCACCGAGGCCCTCGCCGAGGAGGTGCCCGACGACATCCTGCTCGTCGCCGAAAGCGGCATCAAAACCCCGGCCGACGCCGAACGCCTGGCCGAAGCGGGCGCCGATGCCCTGCTCGTCGGCGAAACGCTGATGCGCAGCACCAACATCCTCGTCGACCTGCCAGCCCTGCGCGCGGCCCGTCCCTGAGAGGCTCAGGCCGTCCCGGGCACCGCGCCTGCAGGACAAGGCGTCCCACCCAGGGACTCAAGCCTCCAGCAAGCGGCTGAACTCGGCGAAGTAGCCGAGCATCAGGCCGAAAATGCGCCAGACCACGTAGACGACGACCAGGACGTAGCCGATGCGCGGCAGCCACACCGCCGCCCGCTCCACCGCCTCGGCGGCGCGCAGACTTTCAGCCTGCGCCCAGCGGCGCATCTCCTCGTCGAGCCCGCCGGCGACCTCGGCCGTGGCGACGGCATTGACGAAGAGCAGATCGAAGGCGGCCGTCACCGCCAGGGCCTCGGCCAGCGGTTCGCCGCTTTCCGCCCGCCGCGCCGCGGCCTCCCCGCCGGCGCGCAGGGTGCCGGACTGCGCCGCCTCGCCCGCCAGCCGGCAGCAGTCGGAGGGCCGCAGCGCCGCGAGCAGACCGGCATGAAACACCTGGCAGAAACGCGCCAGCGCCCAGTGCCGGCGCGGCGCGCCCAGCAGCGGCAAGCGCCCGAGCAGCCGGTCCAGGCCGGCCTGTTCGGCCGCCCGGCGCGACGCCGCCCGCCAGAGCAGGCCGAGCAGCAGCAGAGCGCCCCACAGCAGGCCCAGTCGCAACAGCACGCCGGTGGCAAATCCAGCCACCCCCGTCTCAGCCTGCAGCGCCCCCGGAATTTCCGGCAAAACGATCGCCACATGCAGCAGCAGCAGGGGATAGATCAGAGCCCCTCGCGCCTTTGCCGCCGCCTCGGCCGCCCCGGCATGGTAGCGCGCCAGATGCTCGAAGGCCGGCGCCAGGCGACCACTGCGCTCGCCGGCCGCCAGCATGGCAATCTCCAGGCCGTCGGCCACGCCACCCCCGTGAACGCGCAGCGATTCGGCCACGCCCAGGCCTTCCGACAAACCCCGCTGCAAGGCCGCCAGCCAGGCCCGCCGCCCAGGGCCGGCCTTCTGACCCAGCAACAATTGCAGGGCACGGTCGAGATGGAAGTCCGACCCCACCAGCTTGGCCAGTTCATGAAACAACTCGGCTTTTTCAGCGCGGCGCATGCCGTCATGCTGCCAGAAAGCCGCGCCGACGGCGAGCACGGAATGCGCCCCTGCGCCGGCCCTTGCACCGGCGCGCCGGCCGTCGTATCGAGCCGCATGTCCGCCGCCGCCGAATCCGATGACGCCCGCTGGATGCGCCTGGCGCTCGAGCAGGGCCGCCAGGGCGTGGGCCGAACCCGTCCGAATCCGCCCGTGGGCGCGGTCGTGGTTGCCGACGGCGAACGCATTGGCCAGGGCTGGCACCGCCGCGCCGGCGAACCGCACGCGGAGATCGAGGCCCTGCGCGACGCCACCGCCCGCCACCCGCAGCGGCTGCGCGGCGCGACGATCTACGTCACCCTCGAACCCTGCTCGACCCACGGTCGCACAGGTCCCTGTACCGAAGCCCTGATCGCCGCCGGCCTGAGCCGGGTGGTCTGGGGGGCGCGCGACCCGAATCCACAGCATGCGGGTCGCGCGGAAACTCTGCTGCGCGCCGCCGGGCTCGCCGTCACCACCGGGGTGCTGGAGGCCGAGTGCAACGCCCTGATCCAACCCTTCGCCAAGTGGATCACCACCGGCCTGCCCTGGGTCATCGCCAAGGCCGCCACCAGCCTCGATGGCCGGCTGACCCGCCCCGCCGGCGAGGGCCCCTGGCTGACCTGCGAAGCGGCGCGTGCCCACGGCCGCGCCCTGCGCCGACGCGTCGATGCCATCCTGGTCGGCGCCGAAACCGTGCGCCAGGACGACCCGCAACTCACGGTCCGCGACGCTGCCGACGAGGACCGGCCCCAGCCCTGGCGGGTCGTGCTCAGCCGCAGCGGCCAGCTGCCAGCCGAGGCCCGCCTGTTCACCGACGCCCACCGCGAGCGCACCCTTGTCCTGCCCGGACCCGACCTGCACACCGCCCTGCGTGACCTCGGCGCGCGCGGCATCAGCGCCGTGCTCATCGAGGGCGGCGGCAGCGTGCTCGGCCAAGCCTTCGAACAGCAGCTGGTCGACGAGGTGCACTGGTACCTCGCTCCACGCCTGTGCGGCGCTGGCACGGTGCCGGCGCTTGGCGATGCCCCCTGGGCCGCCTCGGTGGCTCTGACCGATGTGCGCTTCGAACCGCTCGGCGACAACCTCTGCCTGACCGCACGCCCGGTCTGGCCGGCCACCGCGGAGGACGCGCCATGAGCCGTCCCGCCGTGTTCTTCGATCGCGACGGCGTCGTCAACGTCTCGCCTGGCGCCGGCTACGTGCTGCGCTGGACCGACTTCCACTTCGCCCCCGGCATCGTCGAGGCCCTGCAGGTTTGTCGCCAGGCCGGCTACGCCCTGGTCCTCGCCACCAGCCAGCAGGGGGTCGGCAAGGGCCTGATGAGCCAGGCCGATCTCGACGACATCCACGCGCGCATGCAGGAACAGCTGGCGCGCGACGGCGCCGCCTTCGATGGCCTGTACGCCTGCACCTGCCTGGCCAGCGACCCGGACTGCACCTGCCGCAAACCCAGTCCCGAGATGCTGCAGCACGCCGCCGCCGATCTCAACCTCGATCTGGCGCGCAGCTGGCTCGTTGGCGATGCCGACCGCGACATCCTCATGGCCCATCACGCCGGTGTGCCGCACACCGTGCGCATCGGCGACGAACCGCCCTGCGCGGCGGTCGCCACGCACCACCTGCCCGACACCACCGGCCTGGCCGCCCTGCTCGCCGCGCATCTCGCGCCCCTGTAGCGCGGGGCAGCGACCCGCACGCCACCTTCGCCCTTGCATCCGGCCCGGGACGGCGCATCGAATGAGCTTCGTCATGCCCAAGTACATCGTCACCATCGGCCTCGAGGTCCACGCCCAGCTCACCACCCGCAGCAAGATGTTCTGCGGCTGCGCGGTGGCCTACGGCGAGGAGCCGAACACGCAGACCTGCCCGACCTGCCTCGGCCTGCCGGGCGCCCTGCCGGTGCTCAACCAGGCGGCCATCGAAAAGACGATCCTCACCGGCCTCATGCTTGGCTGTGAGATCCCTCCGGTCGTGAAGTGGGACCGCAAGAACTACTTCTATCCGGACATGCCGAAGAACTACCAGATCACCCAGTTCGACCTGCCGCTCTGCCTCGGCGGCGGCGTGCCGCTCTATGATCTGGCCTACCCGAAGGACGCGCAGAAGAGCATCGCCAACCCCGGCAAGGTGGTCCAGCTGACCCGCATCCACCTTGAGGAGGACGTCGCCAAAAGCACCCACCACGACAAGTTCACGACCATCGATTTCAACCGCGCCGGCACGCCGCTCATGGAGATCGTCAGCGAGCCCGACCTCGCCAGCGCCGAGGAGGCCTTCGCCTACCTGACCAGCCTGCGCCAGATCCTCGTCTACGGCGGCGTCAGCGATGCCGACATGGAGAAGGGCCAGATGCGCTGCGACGTCAACATCTCGGTCCGCCCCGAGGGCCAGGCCGAGCTGGGCGCGAAGATCGAACTGAAGAACCTCAACTCGATGTCGGCCGTGCGCCGCGCCATCAAGTTTGAGGCCGAGCGCCAGATCGACTGCCTGGAGCGCGGCGAGAAGCTGATCCAGAGCACCCGCCGCTGGGACGACGACCGCGGCGAGACCACCCTCATGCGCACCAAGGAGGACGCGCACGACTACCGCTACTTCCCCGATCCCGACCTGCTGCCGCTGCGCACGCCGGACATCGTCGCGCGCGTGCGCCCGCAGGTGCCCGAGCTGCCGCACGAAAAGCGCGCCCGCTTTGAGAGCGCGTACGGCTGCAGCGCCTACGACGCCGGCGTGATCGCCAGCGACAAGGAACTCGCCGCCTGGTACGAGGCCGCGGTCGCCGCCGATCCGGCCGTGCCGGCGAAGAAAATCGCCAACTGGGTCATCAACGACCTGCTCGGCGCGCTGAAGGACACCGAGGGCGGTCTCGCCGCCTGCCGGGTGCGCCCCGCCCAGCTGGCGGCGCTCGCCGCCGCCGTCGAGGCCGGCAAGATCTCCAACAGCCAGGCCAAGGAAGTGTTTGCCGAAATGATGGCCAGCGCTGCCGAACCGGCCGCCATCATCCAGGCCAAGGGTTTTGAACAGGTCAGCGACAGCGGCGCGCTGGAAGCCATCGTCGACCAGATCCTCGCCGCCAATCCGGACAAGGTCGCCGAGGTCAAGGGCGGCAACGACAAGGCCATGAACTGGTTCACCGGCCAGGCCATGAAGGCCAGCCAGGGCAAGGCCAACCCCAAAATGGTCACCGAGATCGTCCGCCGCAAGGTGCTCGGCTGAGGCTTGCAGGCCGCCGCGCGTCAGCGACCCTGCGCCATGGCCCGGCCCCTCTGGATTCTCGCCGCCATCGGGGTGGCCACCAGCCTGCTGCAGGCCCATCCCGACGACGTCGTGCAGCTGCGCGTCGGCATCGAACGGCGGGCCCTCGACCTGCGCTTCACCCTCAACCTGCCCTGCCTGAGCCGGCTGACCGCGGTCGATGCCGACAATGACGGCCGTGTCACCCCGGCCGAACTGGAAGCAGCGCGACCGGCCCTGGCCCAGGCCCTGCAGCGCCAGGTCCGGCTGGAGATCGACGACACTCCGACCGAACTCGGCGCCGTCACCCGCATCGACACGCTCTGGCCGAAGGGCAGCCAGGCACCGGCGGACGACCCGGGCCGGCGCATCGACCTGCACTTCCGCACCGACCGGGCTGCGGCCATCACCAGTTTCAGCCTCGCCTTCGACCTCTTTGAGGCGCTCGGCCCGCTGGCCAGCGTCGAGGCGGAGTACGCCCAGGACGACCTCCGGCTGCACGTGCCCTTCACGGTCAACGCCCGCCGCTACCGCCATGTCACCGGCTTCGCCGCCGAGGCCTATTTCCAGGAACCCGCCGCCGCGAACCGGCGCTGGCCCTGGATCGCCGCCGGCCTGCTGCTGGCCGGTCTCGCTGTCCTCAGCCTGAGTACGGCCCGACGCCGCGCCTGAACCGCAAAGCCCCACAGACAGCGCTTGCATTCGGCGAAAACCCGACCAAACTGCTTCTCCCACCGCACTACCCCTTGGTGTAATGGTAACATAACAGATTCTGACTCTGTTGTTCAAGGTTCGAGTCCTTGAGGGGTAGCCATCCGAGGCCGGCGTCAAGGACGCTTCAGCAGCCACAGCGGGGTCGGCAACTGCTCACTGATGAACCACAGGCTGCGACCGTCGGCATCATAGCAGACCCCCTCCAGCTGGCGCAGCAACGGCGGTCGGATCGATTCCGGCTCGCGCCGCAAGGCGACCGCCAAAGTCTCGCCCTCGCCAATCCGCCACTCATAAAAATGCGTGTAGGTGGCGACCAGAAAGCGTCGACCGTCGGGGGCAAAGCAGGCGGCGGTGGCCATGGCGGCATCGCGCGGGCGCTTGCCAGTGTGCTCCAGCAGGGGGAACCGCAGTTCGGCAATCTTTTCCAGCGTCAGAGCCCGGCCCTCCTCCAGCACGACCGGAAAGGCATAGACCGCGCTGCGACCGTCCTCGCGCTTGCTGACCACGTGCAGACGACCGTCGCGCGGATCGATGGCCAGGCTTTCGGCATCGTGCCGGCCGTCCGGATAGGCGGCACGCCAGAGCCGCGGCCGCTCACTCTCCACCTCGTGCCCTG
This sequence comes from Prosthecobacter sp., assembly GCA_036846165.1. Taxonomy (GTDB): domain Bacteria; phylum Verrucomicrobiota; class Verrucomicrobiia; order Verrucomicrobiales; family Verrucomicrobiaceae; genus Prosthecobacter. Next base: position 9,005 of record DAIUCN010000001.1, on the reverse strand, counting down.
GATCGACTGGCAGATCGGGCTCGGGAATCTGATACACCTGGATCGACGGCCGCAGGCGGAAGTTGTCGCCGATGTCGCCGACGAACAGCCAGGCGCGGCCCTCGGCATCCTTCCAGGCGGCGAGATCCTCCCAGTCAAAATTCGCCGCTCCCGGCAGGCGCACCTTGGCGCGGGTGCGCCCCTTTGGATCGATGGCGAACAGGCAGGGCTCGCCACCGGAATCGTTGTGGGTCCAGAACACCTCCGGATGACGCAGGCTGCGCACCAGGCCGCTGGCCTCGTTGATGCGTCGGTCGGCGAGGATGGCGACGGGCTCGTCAGCCGCCGCAACGGCCGCCAGCCAGAGCACGCCGGTGAGGGTGAGCAGGCGCGGGATCATGGCATCAGCCGAGCGGGCGCGCCGCCTCGGGCAGCAGGCGGTTGTGGTGGAAGTGGACGCGGCGCAGGAACCACTGCCAGGTCGGCCCGGGCCGGCCGTTGTCGAGCAGGAAGTGCGGGCAGTTTTTGTGCGGATCCTTGATCGCCGGGCTGATGCGCGGCCAGTGATAGTGCGGCACGACATGGCTGAGCGGGATGCCATAGGCTCGCATGAGGTAGGCGGTCAGGCGGGCGGTTTTGTCGATCGTCAGCGCCAGGTCATTGCCGCGGTGCTCGCACATCTCGATGCCGATGCTCTTGTTGTTGCCGGGGCCGTCGAAGTCGGCGTGCTCGCCCTGCTCGCGGCAGGGCAGGTGCTGAATGGCAACATCGTCTTGTACGGTGAAATGCCAGGTGAGGAACCCGATGCGGTTGCCGCCGGGCCGGCGGGTCGCGCGCAGGGCGCCGCGCTTGAGCGCCAGGGCGTGGTTGTAGGCGTTGCCCGTGTAGTTCTGGGTGCTGTGAATGGTGATGTAGGTCGGCCGCATCGGCCGGAAGCGACCGCGCCCAAAACGGCCGGGCGGGATGAGGTCGACCTGCAGCCCCACCTCGCGCAGCAGTTGCGCCGGGGTGACCTGGCCGAGACGTGCATCCTGGTAGCGCGCCTCCCATTGGGCGACACGAGGGTTGAAGCCACCACCGGAGGTCGTGCAAGCCGCGCCGATGACAACGGCGGCCAGGGCGACGGGAAGAGTGAAGGCGGCCCAAGCTGGCTTCATGCAACGACTATGCGCCGGCTGCCGCGCTTTGCCAATCGGCGTGACGGATTTTTTTGTTTGTCTTTTGATGAAACCGGCGAAGCGGTGACCGACTGTGATTCTCGTTTTGACAGCCGGATTCGGCGATGGCCACAACAGCGCTGCCGCCGCCACTGCGGAAGCCTTTCGCCACCTCTGTCCGGGTGAGGAGGTGCGGGTTTGCGATCTCATCAGCGAGGTGCTGCCGCGCCTCTCCGGCGTGCTGAAGGCCCTCTACCAGCAGGTCATCACCCATGCCCCCACCGCCTGGCGCCTGGTCTACCGACTTCTGGAACACTCGGAGCTCGACCCGGACCGCAGTCCCTGGCTGGTGCCGCTCGTACACGGCCTGCAGGACCGCCTCGCCGCAGGCCGGCCGCGCCTCATCGTCAGCACCTATCCCCTGCACGCCGACCTGCTGGAAGTGCTGCGCCGCCAGGGGCTGGCCCTGCCGCCCCTGGTCACCGTCATCACCGACTCCATCAGCGTCCACCGTGTCTGGACGCGCAAACCCAGCGACCTCTTCTGCGTGGCCGACGAGGAGACCCGCGCCGTGGTCGCCCGCCATGGCGTGCCGGAGGCAAAGATCCGCGTCACCGGCTTTCCGGTCAGCCTGCGTTTTGCCGAGCCTCCGCCGCCTGCCGCCGACGATCGGCCGGACCGCATTCTCTACCTGCCCTCCACCCCCGCCCGCCACGTCGCCGCCACCCTGCGCGCGCTGACGCCGCTGCTGCGCGGCGGCGTGCGGCTAACCCTGCCGGTCGGCAAGCACCGCGCGCGGCTCTACCACGTCCTGCGCGCCTTCACCGATGCCTGGCCGGAGGCCCCGCTGGAGGTGCTCGGCTGGACCGACCGCATGCCCGAACTGCTGCGCAGCCATGACGTCGTCATCTGCAAGGCCGGCGGCGCCATCCTGCACGAGGTGCTCGCGGCACGCATCCCGGCGGTGATCGACTACGTCGTGCCCGGCCAGGAGGAGGGCAATGCCGAGATGCTGCTCTCGCGCGACGGCGCCCTGCGCAGCCACAGCCCGGCGGAAACCGCCGCAGCCGTGCGTCAAATCCTGGCCGATGGCGGCCGGCTCGGCACGGCGATGCGCGAGCGACTGCAACCCATCAGCGTGCCCGATGCCGCCCTGCGCACGGCACGGGCGGCCCTGGAAGCCGTTGGCGACTGAACTCAGCCGGCGATGGCAAACACTTCACGGGCGTCGGCGATCGAGCCGGTGAGGGCAGCGGCAGCGACCATGACCGGCGACATCAGCACCGTGCGGCCGGTCGGGCTGCCCTGGCGACCCTTGAAGTTGCGGTTCGAGGACGAGGCACAAAGCTGGTCACCGACGAGCTTGTCGGGATTCATCGCCAGGCACATCGAGCAGCCGGCACCGCGCCATTCAAAACCGGCCTCACTGAAGACCTTGTCCAGGCCTTCCTGGCGGGCCAGAACATCGACGATTTGCGAACCGGGAACGGCGATGGCCTTGACACCGGCGGCGACCTTGCGGCCCTTGATGAACTTGGCGACCTCGCGGAAATCGCTCAGGCGGCCGTTCGTGCACGAGCCGATGAAGGCGACGTCGATCTTCGTGCCCTTGATCGGGGCACCGGCCGGCAGCTTCATGTAGTCGAGCGCCTCCTGGATCGACACGCGCGCGGGTTCGGTGGCGGCGCTCTCCGGGGTCGGCACGGTTTCGGTGACGGCGATCGCCTGGTCGGGACTGACCCCCCAGGTCACCGTCGGCGCGATGTCCTCGGCGCGGATGTTGACGATGTCGTCATAGACGGCGCCGGCATCCGAGGCGACCGCGCGCCACTTGGCCACCGCGGCGTCCCAAGCCTCGCCGGTCGGCGAGTAGGGGCGGCCCTTGAGGTACTCGAAGGTCTTGTCATCGGGATTGACGTAGCCGCAGCGGGCACCGCCCTCGATGCTCATGTTGCAGACCGTCATGCGCTCCTCCATGGAGAAGCCGTCAAAGACGCTGCCGCCGTACTCGTAGGCGTAGCCGATGCCGCCATTGGCGCCGAGCAGGCGGATGATGTGCAGGATGACGTCCTTGGCATAGACGCCGGGGCGCAGCTGGCCGTCGACGTTGATGCGGCGCACCTTCATCTTGCCCAGAGCCATGGTCTGGGTGGCTAGGATGTCGCGCACCTGGGTGGTGCCGATGCCGAAGGCGATCGCACCGAAGGCACCGTGGGTGGCCGTGTGGCTGTCGCCGCAGGCGATCGTCGTGCCGGGTTGGGTGATGCCCTGCTCGGGACCGACGACGTGAACGATGCCCTGCTTGCCGCTGGACAGGCTGAAGTAGGTGATGCCGAACTCGCGGGCATTCTTGTTGAGCTCCTGGATCATGCCCTCTGCGAGCGGATCAGCGAAGGGCGACTGCTGGTTGTCGGTCGGCACAATGTGGTCAACCGTCGCGAAGGTTCGATGCGGGTAGGCCACCTTGAGGCCGAGGTCGCGCAGCATGCCGAAGGCCTGCGGGCTGGTCACCTCATGGACCAGGTGGGTGTCGATGAGGAGCTGGGTCTGGCCGTTGGCGAGTTTGCCGACGGCATGCGATTCCCAGACTTTTTCGAAAAGCGTCTTGCCCATGATGTGATGCGGTGTGCGGGGGGTTGTGCCCGGCGCCCGCCGGCGGGGCCGGCGCAGGGGGAGTCCCAGCCTAGCACAGCCTGCGGCGGGTGCAACGCGCCGCGGCAAAAAAGCGTTGGGGGCGCTCTGCATCCCGCCGGACCGGGATTCGGCAGGCGCTTCAGAGGCCGGGTCCGGGATGGGCTCTCGCCATCCCCCATCAGACTGCCTGGGCCCGCAGCCAGGCGATGCTGCGCTCGAACTCGGCCTTCTGGTAGGCGATCTCGGCGTCCTTCTTGCCCGGGCCCTCCGGCGCCTTGAAGCTCGCGATGGCCTTGCCGCGCTTCGACATCTCGACCCAGGCGGCAAAGGCGGCGCTGTCGCGGTGGTTCGGGTAGGGCGACCAGAAGTCGTCCTTTTTCCAGGTGAAGGGCCGGGCAAACCCGGAAATGGTCTCGACCTGCAGCGGCACGCCGGGCGCCAGCTCGGCAAAACGGCGGGCATAGGCCTTGAAGTCGACCAGGCCCTCGCCGACCGCCGTCCACTGCACGACGGCGCCGTTTTCGTCCTCCCAGACCATGCTGTCGCGCACACTCGAGCAGACGGTGAGCGGCCCGAGCACCTCCAGGTGGGCCAGGGGTTCCTCCAGCGCCCAGACGGCGTTGCCGGGGTCGATGTTGGCCCCCACGTACTCCTTGCCGGCCGCCTCAATGAGGGCCTTCAGCTCGTGCGACTGCATGTCGCCGGAGTGGTTCTCGATGGCGATTTTGATGCCCTCGGCCTCGGCGCGCGAGCGGTTGGCGCGGATGACCTTGACGGTCTGCTCGATGTGGCGCTGGATGCCGCCGTCGCCGACGCGGTCCTTGGAGTTGCCCAGATAACAGCGCGCCACCGGCGAACCGAGCGCCTTCGCCAGCCGGATCGTCAGCGCCAGGTGCTCCTCGGGCGTGCCATAAGTGTCCTTCCAGGTGTTGGAGGTCGGGCAGACGCTGCCGGTGCCGACGTAGAGCTGCAGGCCGGCGCGCTCGGCCTGGTCGCGCAGGCCTTTCAAATAGGCGTCCTCAAAACTCTCAAAGACATGCAGCTCGGAGAGGAAGCAGGTGTCAAGCTTGAGCGAGGCCGCATAATCGATGAACTGGCCCGCCTTCCAGCCGGTGGCGCGCACGGCAAAGTGGTCGAGCCCGAGCTTCAGCTTCGGCGCGGCCGCCGGCAGGCGCGGGGCAGCCAGGGCGGCGGTGGCGAGGACGGTTTGCGAAAGAAAGGCGCGGCGGTTCATGGACGGGCAGTAAGGGGACATTCCCTCAACGGTCAAGCCCGGCCCTTGCTGTCAGGCCGTTCATGGTCGCCATGAACAAAATCCCCTTTGCCAAGCCCGGCTGGGCGGGTATGACTGCCTCCCCCGCTCCGGCGGCCTAACCACCCCCTGCCAATTGCACATGAGCCAAAAAAGTGACTTCGGACTGATCGGCCTCGCCGTGATGGGCCAGAACCTCGTCCTCAACGTGGAAAGCCGCGGCTTCCAGGTTTCCGTTTACAACCGCACCACCAGCGTCACCGACGAATTCGTCGCCAAGCACCCCGGCAAAAAGCTGGTCGGCTGCCACAGCCTCGAGGAGTTCGTCCAGAGCCTCGCCACGCCGCGCAAGATCCACATCATGGTCAAGTCGACCGCCGTCGCCGACAGCGACCGCGACGCCGTCGACGCCGTCATCGAGCAGCTCATCCCCCTGCTCGACAAGGACGACATCATTATTGACGGCGGCAACAGCTTCTACAAGACCACCGAGCGCCGCGACGTTTACCTCGCCGAAAAAGGCCTGCGCTTCATCGGCGCCGGCGTCTCCGGCGGTGAGGAAGGCGCGCGCAAGGGCCCCTCGATCATGCCCGGCGGCCCGGCCAGCACCTGGGAGGTGATGAAGCCGATCTTCGAAAGCATCGCCGCCAAGGTCGACGGCGAACCCTGTGTCATTCACATCGGTCCCGGCGGCGCCGGTCACTACGTGAAGATGATCCACAACGGCATCGAGTATGGCGACATGCAGCTGATCTGCGAAGCCTACAACATCTTCAAGAATGCCGGCTTCAGCACCGACGAGATGGCCGCCATCTTCAACGAGTGGAACGAGGGCGACCTGCTCAGCTACCTCATCCAGATCACCGGCAAGGCCCTTGAACAGAAGGACGCCGAAACCGGCCACCCGGTTGTCGAACTGATCATGGACAAGGCCGGCCAGAAGGGCACCGGCCAGTGGACCCTGCAGAACGCCGTCGAAAACGCCGTCGTCATCAGCACCATCAACGCCGCCGTCGAGGCACGCATCCTGTCCAGCCAGAAGAAGCAGCGCGTCGCCGCCAGCAAGGAACTCGCCGGCCCCGTCCCCGACCTCGCCGCGAAGAGCCTGACCTTCTCGATCAGCTTTGGCAAGAGCTCCGGCAGCGTCAGCGCCGGCCTCAGCGTCGACAAGTCCGACCTCGTCAAGAAGGTGCACGACGCCCTCTACGCCTCGAAGATCATCAGCTACGCCCAGGGCCTCGACCTGATCAAGACCATGGGCGAGAAGAAGGGCTGGGGCCTCGACCTCGGCCGCATCGCCGCCATCTGGCGCGGCGGCTGCATCATCCGCGCCAAGTTCCTCAACCGCATCACCGACGCCTACCGCGCCAACCCCGGCCTGGTCAACCTGATGCTCGACCCGTTCTTCAAGGACGTGCTCGCCAAGACCCAGCAGAACTGGCGCGAGGTCGTCGCCCTCGCCACCCTCAACGGCATTCCGGTGCCGGCCTTCTCGGCCTCGCTCGGTTACTACGACAGCTACCGCGCCGAGCGCCTGCCGGCCAACCTGCTGCAGGCCCAGCGCGACTTCTTCGGCGCCCACACCTATGAGCGCGTCGACAAGCCCGAAGGCCAGTTCTTCCACACCGACTGGCCCGAGGTCATCGGCTGAAGCATCCCTCCCCACGAAGGCGGCCGGTTCCCCCGGCCGCCTTTTTTGTGCCTGCGAGGCGCTGATCCGGCCCTGGACGACTGTCAGACAAACCCCGTGATCGACCGCGGGCTCCATGCTGCCCCGGTTCCACCCAGCGTGGAAGGTGCCGGACTTGCCGCTGGCACCTCGTTTCTGCCCATTGAGTTTTGCCCTGCCCACGCCGTAGTTGCGGGAGCATGTCGCACCTGCTGACCTTCGCCGCCGGATTCCTGTGCGGGGCTGCCACCTGGCTGCTCTGGCAGGCCCTGCGCTTCGCAGCAGAAATGCGCGCAGCACGCCAGGAAGCCGCCAGCTACCTGGAGGCCGAGGCCGTTTCGCCCAAGGATCTCGAGGCACGCGCCGCCATCGATGCCTGCAAGGGCCGGTTGCGCTGGCAGAAACGCCTGAACCCGGAATGGCTGCCACCGCTGGTCGATGAAATCCCGCGCCTTGTGCGCGAGATCGCCCGGATCTACCATCCGGACAACCCGCAGCCCCTGCTGGCACCGGGCCTCAGCCAGTTTTCGCGCGCCGTCGAACTGGCTGCCGGCGATGTCTCCAACTTTCTCGGGGGACATGCGGTCGGTCGCCTCGTTGATGTCAGCGCCGGCACCGCCTGGCGCACCTGGGAAGTCAGCCAAAAAATCGCCGGCCATGAGGCGGTGAAAACCGCCGGCCGCTGGTGGAAGCGCGTGCTGCCCGTCTGGCAGGCGGTGAAGTACAAGTCCCCCCTCGTCTGGGCGGGCGTGGCCGTCAGCAACGTCGCGGCCCGCACCCTGCAGCCGGTCATCATCGACCTCGTGGCCCGCCGCGCTCTGGAGTTGTATGGCGGGCGTGTCATGCCGGCAGCCACAAGCGCACCGCCGAGTTCACCCGGCTGACTTGTCTGACCCGTCGGGCTTGTCGGACTTGTCGGACCTGTCTGACCTGTCTGACCTGTCGGACTTGTCGGACTTCGTCCATTTTGTGCATGAGGTTCATGCTGTCATGGATCCCAGGCAGCTTCCCTGAAAAAACAAACCCCGCCCTTTTGGGGCGGGGTTTGGAGTGGGTTTTGAATCTGGCGGCGTCCTACTTTCGCGGGACCTTTCGTCCAACTATCATCGGCGCAACAGCGTTTCACTTCCGTGTTCGGGATGGGAACGGGTGGTGCCACTGTGCCATGGCCACCAGACTTCCGGCGGGGTGCTGCGTGAGCAGGGTGCCTGGCCGGCGTGTCTGGGGGCCGTGTTGGGGAGGGTAAAGCACCCTGACAACCGCACACAGGAGGAAAAGAAAACAAGATCATCGGGCATGGAGCCTGATATTTGGAATGGGACGAGATAAGACAAACGGATGATTAGTACCGCTCAGCTGAGTATGTTACCACACTTGCACCGGCGGCCTATCAACGTGGTGGTCTTCCACGATCCTTCAGGGAAAACTTATCTTGGGATGGGCTTGGCGCTTAGATGCTTTCAGCGCTTATCCCTTCCGCACATAGCTGCCCAGCGATGCCCTTGACAGGACAACTGGAACACCAGAGGTGCGTTAATTCCGGTCCTCTCGTACTAGGAATTAAACCCCTCAATTTTCCTGCGCCCACAGAGGATAGAGGACCGAACTGTCTCGCGACGTTCTGAACCCAGCTCGCGTACCGCTTTAACCGGCGAACAGCCGGACCCTTGGGACCTTCTCCAGCCCCAGGATGCGATGAGCCGACATCGAGGTGCCAAACCTTGCCGTCGATATGAACTCTTGGGCAAGATCAGCCTGTTATCCCTAGCGTACCTTTTGTCCGTTAAGCGACGGCAATTCCACATTAAACCGCCGGATCACTTTGGCCTGCTTTCGCATCTGTTCGACCTGTAAGTCTCACAGTTAGGCTGGCTTATGCCAATGCACTCAACACGTGATTGCCAACCACGCTGAGCCAACCTTCGCGCTCCTCCGTTACTCTTTGGGAGGATACCGCCCCAGTAAAACTGACCGGCTGACATGGTCCCACGTCCTGTTTCAAGGACCGCGGTTAGATCGTTCAATACCCAAGGGTGGTGTTTCATTGTCGGCTCCGCGATACCCGAAAGTATCGCTTCACAGCCTCCCACTTACGCTAAGCATGAAAACCAAACGACCAGTGACAGCTTACAGTTAAGGTGCATAGGGTCTTTCCGTCCTTCTGCGGGCAGGCGGCATCTTCACCGCCACTACAATTTCACTGAGCCCCTCGTTGAGACAGCGCCCAACTCGTTACACGATTCGTGCAGGTCGGAACTTACCCGACAAGGAATTTCGCTACCTTAGGACCGTTATAGTTACGGCCGACATTCAC